>NZ_JBXWML010000012.1:0-118779 GCF_059609845.1 Ruegeria sp. YTSC002 | reverse complement strand
CGAACCTTTCCGCCGCGACGCAATGAAAAAACCCGTCGCCGTCGCCGGAATCTCGGCCGACGACATGAAAGCTCAGGAAGCGTGATCAAAGGACGAGGCCAGAGCGTATGACAATGACACCCATTGAGATGTTGCGTCAGTGCGCCCCGGCCTCGCGCCCTGTGATTTCGTTATGCGAAGGCAGCGATCCCCGCGTTGTCGCGGGGGCGCTGGCCGCCCAACAGGCCGGGCTGGCCGATGTCATTCTGGTCGGTCCACAAGCCGAGGTCGAAGCCGCCCTCAAAAACCAGAATGCCACTCGCTCTGACGGCGTCATGGTTCACGACCCGGCAACCTCGGACCTGACCGAGGAATTTGCCCAAACCTATTTTGAACTGCGCCAACACAAGGGCGTCGATGCAACCAAGGCCCGTGCCACCGTTGAAACACCGCCTGTCTATGCCGCCATGCTGGTACGCAGCGGGCGGGCCACTGGAACCGTAGGTGGTGCCGTTCACACGACCGGAGACATTGTACGCGCGGCCATTCAGGTGATCGGCATGGCCCCTGATGCCGGAATGGTATCGTCTTTTTTCCTGATGTACCCGCCGGAAAACGCTCAGCCCGGAGCCCGGGCAATGCTCTATTCGGACTGCGGCCTGGTCATCGATCCCAGCGCTGACGAGTTGAGCAAAATTGCCGTCGCCTCGGCCAGATCGGCGCGGGCACTACTGCGGGTTGACCCCAAGATCGCCATGCTCAGCTTCTCGACAAAGGGCAGCGCGAAGCATCCCGATGTCGACAAGGTGATCGAGGCCACAGAAACACTGCGCCGAATGTCCCCAAATCTCGAAGTCGACGGTGAGCTTCAGTTCGACGCGGCCTTCGTGCCCTCGGTCGGGGATCGCAAATCGCCCGGATCTTCGGTCGCCGGCCAAGCCAACGTGATGATCTTTCCCAATCTCGACGCGGGCAATATCGGCTACAAGATCACGCAACGACTGGGGGGTTACACCGCGATCGGCCCGGTTTTGCAGGGGTTGGCGCGACCCGCCAACGATCTGTCCCGCGGATGCAGCGCCGAAGATGTGACCCAGATGATCGCCGTGACCGCACTGCAAGCCATCAGGGAATAATGCCCATAACTCGCGTCGTTTTCAGAACGATGTTCTCTAATCGGAAGGAAAGTGACACAGTCCTCCCGACACAACCGACAGGACCCGCCAATGACCCATCAGCAGCCGATCCTTGAAACGTCTCCGAAAGTTTCGGACGAGGTCCGCAAAACCACCTGTTATATGTGCGCCTGCCGCTGCGGCATCAACGTTCACATGAAAGATGGCAAGGTTGCCTATATCGAAGGAAACCGGGACCACCCGGTCAACAAGGGTGTGCTGTGCGCCAAGGGCTCTGCCGGGATCATGCAGGTCAACGCCCCTTCTCGCCTGCGCAAACCGCTGAAGCGTGTCGGCCCACGCGGCTCGGGTGAATTTCGCGAAATCGAATGGGACGAGGCGCTCAGCACCGCTGTTGGCTGGCTGAACGAACTGCATGAAACCGCACCGCAAAAGCTGGCCTTTTTCACGGGCCGCGACCAGAGCCAGAGCTTCACCAGTTTCTGGGCCCAGAATTTCGGCACTCCGAACTATGCAGCCCATGGCGGCTTCTGCTCGGTCAATATGGCGGCCGGTGGCATTTACACGATGGGGGGCGCGTTTTGGGAGTTTGGACAACCCGATTGGGATCACACCAAACTGTTCATGCTGTTCGGCGTGGCCGAGGATCATGACAGCAACCCGATAAAAATGGGGATCGGCAAGATCAAGGCGCGCGGCGCACGGGTGATCGGAGTGAACCCGATCCGCTCGGGCTATAACGCTGTTGCCGATGACTGGGTCGGGATCACACCCGGCACAGATGGTCTGTTTATCCTATCGTTGATCCACGTGCTGATGAAAGCCGGCAAGATCGATCTGGATTACCTGAGCCGCTATACCAATGCGCCTGTTCTGGTGAATGCAAGCGAGGGTGCGGAAAAGGGCCTGTTCCTGCGCGACGAGGACGGCAAGCCGCTGGTAATTGATCGCAAGACGGGCAAGCCAACCGCATTCGACAAGCCCGGCGTGCGCCCGGACCTGTCGGCGACCTATGACAAGGACGGTGTAACGCACCGCCCCGTTTTCCACCTGATGGCCGAGAAATACCTCAGCGATGAACACGCGCCCGAGGCGGTGGCCGATCGCTGCGGCATCCCCGCCAAACGTATCCGGGCCATTGCCGCCGAAATCGCCCGGGTCGCTTTTGACGAGGCGATCGAACTGGATCAGGAATGGGTTGATTTTCGGGGCGAAAAGCACACCAAGATGATTGGTCGTCCCGTCAGCTTCCATGCCATGCGGGGCGTTTCGGCCCATGCCAACGGATTCCAGACCTGCCGCGCTTTGCACGTGCTTCAGATCCTGCTGGGAACAGTCGAGGTGCCAGGCGGTTTCCGTTTCAAGCCACCCTATCCCAAACCGGTCGAAGCGCACCCGACGCCCCATGGCGACAGGCGTCCGGGACGCCCGCTGAACGGCCCGCATCTGGGCTTCCCCCGGGGTCCCGAAGACCTGCTGCTGGACGACTGCGGCACACCGCAACGCATCGACAAGGCGTTCACCTGGGAAAACCCGATGTCCGCGCATGGGTTGATGCATATGGTGATCTCGAACGCGGCTGCCGGTGATCCCTACAAGATCGACACGCTGTTCATGTATATGGCGAACATGTCGTGGAACTCCTCCATGAACACCAAAGGTGTGATGGAGATGCTGACGGCCAAGACCGAAGACGGCAATTACGTCATCCCGCGCATCATCTACTCCGATGCCTATTCTTCGGAAATGGTGGCTTATGCCGACTTGATCCTGCCCGACACCACCTATCTCGAACGGCACGATTGTATCTCTCTGCTGGATCGCCCGATCTGCGAGGCCGACGCCGCAGCAGACGCCATTCGCTGGCCGGTGGTCGAACCCGACCGTGACGTGCGTGGCTTCCAGTCGGTTCTGATCGAACTGGCCAACCGCATGAGCCTGCCGGGTTTCACGAATGAGGACGGCAGCCCAAAGTGGAAAGACTACGCAGATTACATCGTCAACCACGAACGACGTCCCGGCATCGGCCCGCTGGCCGGCTTCCGGGGTTCGGATGGTGACAAGGAAGGCCGCGGCGAAGTCAATCCGGATCAACTGAACCGGTATATCACAAACGGTGGGTTTTATGTGGCGCATATCCCGGAAGGCGCGGATTACTACAAGCCTTGGAACACCGCCTATCAGGACTGGGCTGTCGGGATGGGCATCTATGACAGCCCTCAACCCTATCTGTTCCAGCTCTATTCCGAACCGATGCGCCGTTTCCAGCTGGCTGCCGAAGGTTACGGTGACCGCCAACCGCCCGAGCAACTGCGCCAGCGCATCAAGGACACGATGGATCCGCTGCCGATCTGGTACGAAACCGACCAGCAGGGCAATGAAGGCTTCACGGTCAACGCCCTGACCCAACGCCCAATGGCCATGTATCACAGTTGGGGTACACAGAACGCGTGGCTGCGCCAGTTGCACGGGCACAACCCGCTTTATGTCCCGACCAAACTGATGCGAGAACACAACCTGCAAGACGGAGACTGGGCAAAAGTCAGCTCCCCACACGGTGAGATCACCGTGCCTGTGATGGAGATGGCCGCGCTGAACGACAACACGGTCTGGACGTGGAACGCCATCGGCAAACGCAAAGGTGCCTGGGCTTTGCAGGACGACGCGCCAGAGGCGACCAAAGGTTTCCTGCTCAACCACCTGATTCACGAATTGCTGCCGTCCAAAGAAGATGGAATGCGCTGGGCCAATTCGGACCCGATCACAGGTCAGGCGGCATGGTTCGACCTGAAGGTCAAAATCGAAAAAACCGACGCGCCCGCCGATGCGCAAAGCCAGCCGAATTTCGACCCGATCAAATCTCCGGTCGGAACCGGCCCTGAGAACCTGGCCTGGAAGGTGGGCAAATGACCCGGATCCGCACTTCATCTGGCCAAAAATATCCCGGGGGTGAATTGAGCCGCAGGCTCAAGAGGGGGCTGGCCCCCTCACCTGCCCCCCAAAGCAGAGGTTCACTGACATGACCCAGCTACCTAACTCCACCGACCGCAAGATGGGTCTGGTCATCGACCTTGACACCTGTGTTGGCTGCCACGCCTGCGTTATTTCCTGCAAAGGCTGGAACACTGAAAACTACGGGGCCCCGCTTTCGGATCAGGACGCCTACGGTGCAAACCCTTCGGGCACCTTCCTCAACCGCGTGCATTCCTACGAAGTGCAACCTGCCGACGGGCACGCCCAGCTGATCCACTTCCCAAAATCCTGCCTGCATTGCGAAGACGCGCCCTGCGTTACCGTTTGCCCCACCGGCGCCAGCTACAAGAGGGTCGAGGATGGCATCGTATTGGTCAATGAAAGCGATTGTATCGGGTGCGGCCTGTGCGCCTGGTCCTGCCCTTACGGTGCGCGGGAACTGGATGTAGCCGAAGGCGTGATGAAGAAATGCACACTTTGTGTTGACCGCATCTACAACGAAAACCTCCCCGAAGTCGACCGTATCCCAGCCTGTGTTCGCACCTGCCCTGCGGGCGCAAGGCACTTTGGCGATCTGGGCGATCCTGACAGCGATGTCAGCCAGTTGGTTGCAGAACGAGGCGGGATGGACCTGATGCCGGAAATGGGCACCAAACCCGTCAACAAATACCTGCCCCCGCGCCCCAAGGACACCGTGGAAGACCAGATCGACATACTGGCCCCCCTGCTGGCACCCATTGCCGACGAGCCCAAAGGGTTCCTCGGCTGGCTCGACAAGACGTTGGAGAAACTCTGATGCATCCCGCACCATCCGTCATTCTGTTCACCACCCTGTCCGGTCTGGGATTCGGACTGCTGTTCTTTCTTGGGCTGGGGTTTCCGGCTGTCTCGGGTTGGGTGGCTTTTGTGTTCTTCGCCATTGCCTATGGTCTGGCCGTCGGCGGGCTTTTGGCCTCGACCTTCCACCTTGGCCATCCGGAACGGGCCTTGAAGGCCTTCACCCAATGGAAAACCAGCTGGCTCAGCCGTGAAGGTTGGTGTGCCGTACTCGCGCTGGTCATCATGGGGCTTTATGCGATTGGCGTGGTGTTTCTGGACCAGCGTTGGGGTTTTCTGGGCTGGATCGGCGCAGGATTGTCGCTGGCGACCGTGTTCACGACCTCGATGATCTATACGCAACTCAAGACCATCCCACGCTGGAACATGAACCTGACACCTGCCATGTTCCTCAGCTTCAGCCTGACCGGCGGTGCCTTGCTGGCAGGTCAGACAAGCGCAGCTCTGCCGCTGCTGCTGATCGCGGCGCTGGTGCAGATACTGTACTGGCGCAAGGGAGATCAGGCGTTTGCATCATCGGGAACGGATCTGGGAACAGCCACAGGGCTTGGCACACGCGGTTCCGTCCGCGCCTTTGAGCCGCCCCATACCGGCACCAATTATCTGCTGCGAGAATTCGTTCACGTGGTCGGACGCAAACACGCCGAGAAACTGCGGCTGATCTCGTTCGTTCTGGCATTCGTGTTGCCGGTTCTGCTGTTGTTGCTGCCGTTCAATCACGTCTTCGCCCTGCTGGCCGTGGCCTCGCATCTGGCGGGCGTTGCAACGTCGCGCTGGCTGTTCTTTGCGCAGGCGGAACATGTCGTGGGGTTGTACTACGGCAAACGGTAGAGGGGGCGCTGCCCCCGCCGCGGCAAGCCGCGACTCCCCCGGGATATTTTTAGCCAGATGAAGTCTGGAAACATGGAAAAGAAAGGGCGGCGCTCAAGGTCAGAGGCCGCCCTTCGTCATATTCTGAAATACCGGTCAGATCAGGCCGGCATGGGCCATTGCGGCCTCGATGGCTTCCTTGGTGCTGGCTTCCAGCTCGGTCAGGGGTGAGCGGACTTCGGTGCTGCAAAGGCCCAGTTTGCTGAGTGCATATTTGGCACCGACAAGGCCCGGCTCGATAAAGATCGCCTCATGCAGCGGCATCAGTTTGTCCTGATACTCCAACGCCTTTGCATAATCTCCGGCCAGCGTGGCCTGCTGGAATTCGGCGCAGAGCCTAGGGGCCACGTTTGCAGTCACCGAGATGCAGCCAACACCGCCATGGGCATTGAACCCAAGGGCCGTGGCGTCTTCGCCGGACAGTTGGCAGAAATCTGCGCCACAGGCAGCGCGCTGCTGGCTGACACGGGCCAGGTCGCCTGTTGCATCCTTGACCCCGACGATACGGGGAAGCTTGGCCAGTTCACCCATTGTGGCAGGCGTCATATCAATGACTGAACGGCCCGGAATGTTGTAGATGATGATCGGGATATCCGCGGCCGCATGCAGCGCCTCGAAATGCGCGATCAGGCCGCGCTGAGTCGGTTTGTTGTAATACGGCGTAACGACCAGCGCCGCATCCGCCCCAACTTTTTCCGCAAATTGAACGAAGCGGACAGCTTCGACCGTGTTGTTCGACCCGGCACCGGCAATGACCGGAACGCGGCCCGCAGCGGTTTTGACGACCTCTTCGATCACCGTCTCATGCTCTTCGTGGCTGAGCGTCGGGCTTTCGCCGGTGGTTCCCACAGGCACCAGCCCGGTCGAGCCTTCGGATATCTGCCAATCCACCAGATGTTTGAGCGTCTTCAGGTCCAACTCGCCGTTGTTGAACGGGGTGACGAGGGCTGGCATCGAGCCTTTGAACATGACACGCTCCTTCAAGGTGCATTTTGCTGTTTTTGCGCCGCGGTCCCTCACGTTTCCAGCTTTGTGAGTTGATCCCGGCGACGCACGGTTTATCCTCACAGGCTCTATCCTCGGTTGGTTGGGAAATGCAAGGGATGACACGCTTTCTGGCACTGTTGACTGCTGTGATTCTGTATTCGGTGACTGCGCCGCATTCAGCGCGGGCAGATGCTGCGGCTGATTTGCGCGCCGGGCTTGACGAAATGCGCAAAGGCGACTGGAACGCCGCGTTGCGCGTATCCGGCCAGCGAGGTTCCGTATCGCGTGATATCATCGTCTGGCACTGGCTGCGCGAGGGGTTCGGCAGCTCTGGCGACGTATTGGTGTTTCTCGAACGTCGGCCGGACTGGCCCGGTTTGGCATGGCTGCGCCGCAAGAGCGAGCCCGTTTTCACCGGAGCCGATCCCGACAGAGTTCTGAAATTCTATGCCGCCATGCCGCCTCAGACAGCAGAGGGCGCGTTGAACTACGCCGTTGCCCTGAAAGCCAAGGGACGCATCGGAGAGGCGGAGGCCGACATTGTGACAGCCTGGCGCACCATGCCAATGGGTTCGGGCCTGCAAAAAAGCTATCTGGAGAACTTTGCCACATTGCTGAAACCGCATCACGCGGCGCGGTTGGACAGAATGCTGTGGGACGGTCATCTTGTGAGCGCCGGGCAGATGTTGCCTTTGATCGGTTCGGACGAACGCAAACTGGCCGAAGCGCGCATAGCATTGCAGAAACGCCAACCCGGTGTGGACACCAAGGTGGCAGCAGTTCCCAAGTCGCTGGCGGATGCGCCCGGGCTGGCCTTCGATCGTTTTGTCTGGCGCGACAAGAAAGAACTGGATGACAGCGCCGTCGATCTGATGCTGGCACGCTCTACCGGGCCTGACGCCCTGGGTGAGCCCGACAAATGGGCCGAGGGACGGCGCCGTCTTGCACGGCTTGAGATGCGATCGGGCCGTGCGGCGCGCGCCTATGACGTGGCCGCCAATCATCACATGACCCCCGAAATGGGTTACGGCTATGCCGATCTTGAATGGCTGGCCGGTTTTCTGGCGCTTCGCAAACTGAATGATCCAGCCACCGCCGTTCGCCACTTCCAGAACTTTTCGGACGCCGTGAAATCTCCGATCTCGAAAGGCCGTGGTGGCTATTGGCTTGGGCGCGCTTACGCGGCACTGGGTGACGCGGACAAGGCGTATGACGCCTATGCGATGGGAGCCGACTACCAGACCTCATTCTACGGTCTGTTGGCCGCAGAACGGATCGGACGACCGTTTGATTCGGAACTGGCCAATCCGCGTCGCGCGCCGCATTGGCGGCAGGCGGAGTTTGCCGATTCCAGCGTTTTGGAGGCCGGGTTGCTGTTGTTGAAAGCCGGAGAAGCAAACCTGTCCGAACGGTTCCTGACCCATCTGGTGGAAGGCCTTGATCCAGTGCAGGCCAGTCAGCTGGGCGATCTGGTGATTGAACTGAAACAGCCGCATCTGGCCGTGATGATCGCCAAACGGGCCGCGACCAACGGTACTGTCCTTCCTGCGGCCTATTACCCGGTCCACCCGGTGGCCGATATGCGATTGCCGATGGCCAAGGAAATGACACTGGCGATCGCGCGCCGCGAAAGCGAGTTCGACCCGGTCGTCGTCAGCGGTGCGGGCGCGCGCGGCCTGATGCAGGTAATGCCCGCCACGGCCAAGCTGGTCGCGGGCGAGCTGGGCATTCTCGGCGGCCATCAAACCGGGCGATTGACCACGGACTGGCAATACAACGCAAAGCTTGGGGCCAACTACCTTTCCGGTTTGGCAGCCGATTTCAACGGCAACGTTGTGATGATGGCGGCGGGGTATAATGCAGGGCCAAGGCGTCCGATCTCGTGGATGGAACGCTATGGTGACCCACGCACAGGCGAGGTCGATATCGTCGACTGGATCGAGACGATCCCGTTCAGCGAAACGCGAAACTACGTGATGCGCGTGACCGAAAGCCTGCCGGTCTACCGTGCTCGCCTGGGGCAACCCGCCCTTCCGATTCCTTTTTCGCAGGAACTGATCGGATCATCTCTGGCGGCGTTCGCGCCATAAGGTGAACAAACCTGCGGCTACGACGATGGTTGCGCCCGCCACGACTTCGGGGCGCAACGTTTCGCCAAAGATCGAAATACCCAGGATCGCGCTCCAAACCAGGTGGAAATACGCAAAGGGTTGAACCGCACTGGCTTCGGCCATCTCATAACACTTGATCAGCAGCCAGTGCCCGAACACCCCACTGACACAAAGCAGCGCCATCCAGAGCCAGTCGCTGCGCGCCATCGGCTCCCAGAACCACATGCCAAACACGGTCATCGCCACGGCCCCGGCGACACCGGTCCAGAAAAAGCTGGTCGCCGCGCTGTCCTGACGGGCGACATATCGCGTCAAAAGGCCATAGATCGCAAACAGCAATGCGGAAATCAAAGGTATGACAGCCCATGGGTTAAAGACCCCGCCACCCGGTTGCAGAATGATCAGAACTCCGATGCAGCCGACACCGATCGCGACCCACCGCCGCCATCCGACCTTTTCACCCAGCACCGGCCCGCTCAGCGCGGCGACAAGCAGAGGATAGCAGATGAAAACCGCCATACTGTCGATCAGGCCAAGGACCGTAAAGCCGAACACCGCGATGCAGATCTCGGTCGCCAGCAGCACCCCCCGCACGATCTGCACACCCAACTGACTTGTCTTTGTGGCCGCCTTCAGCCCACCGGGGGCCCGCGCAGCCAGAGCGATGACGAAAGCTGCAAAGAACCAATAGCGGATCATGACCACCATGTAGGTGTTGTAGGTTCCGGCCAGATGGCGCGAGATACCGTCCTGCAAAGCAAAGACAATCGTCGCGCCCACCATCAATGCGATGCCCGCGCCCACATTGTTCTTCTGGGTCATGCTTTGCGTGCCCGGGTCATGTGCCGCTTGCGGCCAAAGCCGGGCGTGCGGGTCACGTTGAAACCGGCACTTTCAAGCCCCCGGCGCACAAAGCCCGCGGCCGTATACGTGGCCGCCGTCCCCCCCGTGACAGTGTGGTTTGCCACGTCCTGCATCAGGCCCACACCCCACAATTCAGGGTTCTTGGCCGGTGAAAACCCGTCGAGAAACCAGGCATCTGCCATTGCGTCCCAGTTCGGCAATGTCTTGCGCGCATCGCCGATCACCACCTCGAACTGAAGCGACTCCAATGTACATGTGCGTCCTGTCCAATGCGCCAGAAAACGGCTGCTCCACGGATGCAATTCAGGAAAGGACCCGAGCGCGCGTTGCATGTCTTCCGGCGCCATGGGAAAGGCTTCGAAACTGGTAAAGCGCAATGGCCCTTTTTGGCCGGATGCTTCCCATTCCGACCAGGCCGTCAGCAGGTTCAGGCCGGTGCCGAAACCCAACTCGGCAATGTGAAACCCCGGCGCAAACCGTGCAGGCAAATCATTTCCCGCCAGAAACACATGGCGCGTCTCTTCCAGCCCGTTCTGCAACGAGTAATATGGGTCGTCGAAGCGGTCCGAGACCGGGATCTGATCTTCGGTCCACGTCAATTTGGCGCGCTGGTCTGCCATCGGGGAATCCTGTAGCTAAGCGGCGCGACACTGAACAAGGAAAAGGGAATTGGCAATGGTCGATGTGACGGTTCGCGGCGCGGGAATTTTCGGCCTGTCCATCGCCTGGATTTGTGCGCGACGCGGCGCAAACGTGCAGGTTGTCGATCCGTTCGGACCGGGCGCGGGGTCCAGCGGAGGTCTGGTCGGCGCGTTGGCCCCGCATGTGCCGGAAAACTGGAACGCCAAGAAAGCATTTCAGTTCGACAGCCTGATCATGGCTGAACCGTTCTGGCGGCAGGTCGAAGACACCGGCGGGGTTTCCCCCGGCTATGGCCGGCTGGGCCGCCTTCAGCCGATCCCGGACGCGCGTGGTCTGGAATTGGCCCGCCAGCGCGCAGGCACCGCAGATGAGCTTTGGCAAGGCCGCGCGGAATGGCGTGTCATGACCACGGCCCAAGCGGGTTCATGGTGCCCGCCCAGCCCCACAGGCTTTGTCATCCGGGATACGTTAACGGCACGGATGCACCCCCGGCGGGCCTGTGCCGCGCTGGTCGCAGCCCTGGAGGTCATGGGCGTCCACATTGTCAGTGAAGCCGAGGACAAGGGGCAGGTCATCCACGCCACGGGCCTTGCAGGATTGCAGGAATTGAACGACGCCTACGGCAAGACCGTCGGAAATGGTGTCAAAGGGCAGGCCGCCCTGTTGCGCTTCGACGCGGGGGAAGTGCCGCAACTGTTCGCCGACGCGATTCACATTGTCCCACATGCAGACGGAACACTTGCGGTCGGATCGACCTCGGAACGGGACTACGATGACCCGACCAGCACGGACGAAGCTCTGGACGACGTGATAGACCGCGCCACGCGCGTCCTGCCCCTGTTGCACGGGGCCGAGGTGATCGAACGCTGGGCCGGTGTGCGCCCTCGCAGCAAAAGCCGTGCGCCGATGTTGGGCGCTCATCCCCTGCATCAGGGGCAGTTCATCGCCAATGGCGGGTTCAAAATCGGGTTCGGCATGGCCCCCAAAATCGCCGAGGTCATGGCCGATCTTATGCTGGAAGATCGGGATAGGATCCCTGATGAGTTCCGGCCCGAAGCCTCATTGTGACTGTACGACAGCCTGCATGCATCGCCGCCCGTCAGGGCCGCGCACCCACATGTTTTCACCTCTCCGGCACAACTGGGCAGTTTCGAAATGCATCAACGGTGAAGTCGCACGGAACGAAAACGAGGCGAGCGGACCGCTCAGATCCACCGCGAACAACATCAGAAGCTGCGCCAGAAGCGGCCCGTGCACGACCAGCCCGCCATATCCTTCCACATCGCGCGCATAGTCCAGATCATAGTGAATACGGTGGCCATTGAAGGTCAGGGCCGAGTATCGAAACAACAAGGTTGAATCGAACCCGACTTCGCGGAAATCGGTTTCATCGGTGCGCGCTATGGGCGGTTGGGGCGTTTCAGCATCCGGCGCAGGATCTTCGCGATAGACGAGATCCTGCCACTCTGTCACGCGCAACTGACCGTTCTGCCAGATCTCGTGCCGCAAAGTGACAAAGCCCAACGGGCCGGACCGCCCCACCTTGGCGCTTTGGCTTTCAAGAACCGATTTCTTTTCGGCGGTGATCCCAGCGATCAGAGGAGCGTGAAAGGTCAACCGCCCCCCGGCCCACATTCTGCGCGGCAACCCCATATCCGGGATCAGGCCCCCAACCTTGGGATGCCCATCCCGGCCCAATGCGGCAGCCGGTTGCGGGGTCCAGAAATAGAGCTGATGGAAGAAGGGCGGCAATTCCGAACCACTGGCGATCGTCGGCACAGCGCCCAGCGCCACCTGAAATGCGGCCGCGCGGGCCGGATCCAGAAGATCGGTCTGTCGCTCTTGCGTCATTTGCCTGACCCGCGATCAGAACCCGGCCTGGGCCCTTAGTTTCTGCATCAAATCGTGCAAGGACTTTTCATAGCGATCGGAACGCAGCCTTCCCTGATCGTCGAATTCGTTCGAACTGTTCGCCAGATGGATTTCGGGCCCTTGCAGGATGCGCGGCTGAAAGGGAACCATACAGGCCCGCAGGATCATCTGCGCCCGCTCCCCGCCCGCACGACCAGCAGCCGCCGACATTACCGCAACCGGTTTGTCGGCCCATGGATTGCCTTGCGTACGGCTGACCCAATCCAGCGCGTTCTTCAGAACACCCGATGGGCCCTTGTTGTACTCAGGTGTCGAGATGATCACCGCATCGGCCTGTGCGATCTGATTGGCCAACGTCTGAACCACTTCGGGAATCCCTTCGCCGTCTTCCAGATCACCATCATAGAGAGGCAGGTTCAAATCCGCTTCGACAAAGCTCGCCGGATCGAACAACCGAGCCGCCTCGCGCAGAAGCTTACGGTTGGTCGCGTTCTGGCGCAGGGACCCGGACAGGCCAAGAAGGGTCGGTTGGGACATCAGGAAAGCTCCGTTTCTGTGTTTGTCGCAAGTTAGACCGAGTTCACCCTGATCCAAACCCCATTTGACGCACAGTCATTGCGCGAAGGGGGCCGCCCAAAGGGTGGCCCCGCTGTTCACAAAACGCAGGAGTTACGCGTTTCCGCTGGGAACCACGACAATCTCGACACGCCGGTTTTGCGATTTTCCTTCGGGCGTCAGGTTGGACGCGACAGGGTTGTTTTCACCTTGCCCGATCGTGCGAATGCGGTTGTAGCTGACACCATTGGCCTGAAGGATATCGGCCACGGCATTTACGCGACGCTCTGACAGGCCTTGGTTATAGGTTGCGTCTCCGTCGCTGTCGGTGTGACCGATGATCTGCACGTTCGAATTCGGGTAGTTGACCAGGTTCTGGCCCACTTTCACCAGATCAGACCGCAGCGCCGGGCGTACGGTCGAACTGTCGGTGTCAAAGGTGATGTCATTCGGGACCGTCACAATCAGGCGATCGCCTGCGTTGACGATCGTAATTCCGTCATTTGCCAGCTGTTGACGCAGCTCCGCAGCCTGCTTGTCCAGTTGATTGCCGATCACTCCGCCCCCGGCAGCACCGATTGCGGCACCGGCCAGCGCACCCAGACCGGGGTTCGAGTTATTGGCAATCGCCCCGATACCAGCGCCAACCAGACCACCCAATACGGCGCCTTGTTTGGCGTTCTGGTTCGGGTCGTTTTGTACTGTCAGCGTGCCCGGATCGGTACAGGCCGCCAACACAAGGGCTGAACACAAGCCTGTGGCCACGAAAAACTTGGAAATCGTCATGATATCACCTTCTGCTCCAGCACCCGTTATTCGGGCATGCTTCGTTTTCCTCAGTATATCACTGTGCAGGCTTGGCGGCTCAAGCAACAATGCGGTGAGATCGGCGAATACCCGCCAAACGCGTATTCAAACCGTTTCAACGAACGCTTCTGCATTCTGCTGTTCCTGCCAGAGGTCGCGCAACGACCTGCTCTGTCCTGAAAAGCTTTCCTCCGTGCATTCGCTGGACCAGATACGGTCGGTGCGGAAATGGCGAAACCCGTTGCGCAGTTCGCACCAGCCTGCAAGCATCGTGCATTCGATGTGGTAGATCAGCGCCACAGGGCGCACGACCCGGACCGTGCGTTCGCCTTCGCCATCTTCATAGGTGATACGGATTTTCCGCTCTGCCCTGATGGCTTCGCGGTAATGCGCGATCGATACACAACCCTTTTCCGGATCATCCGCCGGGGCACCCCATGGGGCAACCTGCAACCAATCCGCTGGGCAATGCAATGCATCGATCTTCTGACATATCCGGCTGGCGGCCCGCTGAAGATGGCTGTCACCGGTGCGCGCCAACATGGACAGTCCAACCCACAAGGCCTCAACTTCCTCTGCATCGAAATTGAGCGGCGGCAAGTCGTAACCGCGCCGCATAATGTAACCAACGCCCGCCTCACCTTCGATGGGCGTCCGTTGCGCCTGCAACTCGGCAATATCCCGATAAACCGTGCGCACGGACACCTCCAACCTTGCGGCCAGTGCCTCTGCCGTGACCGGAGCGCCCGCAGCCCGCAGGATCTGGATGATTTCAAACAATCGGGTCGAACGGCGCATTGCATCCTCCTGTCACCATGCTGACACCCTAGCACACCCCACTGACAAGAGGGTGTCAGGAGAGATGGGTCAAATTGGAATGGCATCACGAAAAGGAGCACGAAAAATGCCATACCTCGACACCCATGTCATGATGACACTCAGGCTGGGGCAATGGTCTCAGGACCACACCCTGCGCGCCTTCGAGATCGAGCGCGAAATCGCCATGGCCCGGCAGTGCAAGCAGCCCGTTTCAAAGAAACGATCAAGACGTTTTTCGCTGGGAAATCTGAAGATGCTCTGGACCAGCACGGCCTGAGATCAGAACTCGGGCCGGGCACGAAACTTCATCGAAACCCCGCCTTCCGGGTGTTTCAGGCGCAGTTCTTCCGAATGCAGCATCAATCTGGGGAAGCCCAGCGCATCGCCTGTTGCATAGAATGGATCGCCCAGGATCGGGTGGCCCAGAGCCTGCATATGAACACGAAGCTGATGAGACCGGCCCGTTTTGGGAAACAGACGCACACGCGTCGTATCGCCTTCGGTCTTCACGACACGCCAGTCCGTCACGGCAGGTTTGCCCGTCGCATGACAAACCATCTGTCTGGGCCGGTTGGGCCAGTCCACGATCAGAGGCAGATCAACGGTACCGGTCTTGGGTTCCAGATGCCCCCAGACACGGGCGATATAGGTTTTGCGGGTCTGACGCTGCTCGAATTGCAGGCTCAGGTTGCGCTGCGCGTGCGGCGTTTGGGCAAAGACCATGACACCGGACGTGTCCCGGTCCAACCGGTGCACCAGCAGGGCCTGTGGAAATGCATCCTGCACCCGGGTCAAAAGACAATCGGACAGATGCGCCCCCCGCCCCGGAACGGAAAGCAGGCCCGGAGGCTTGTTCACCACGATCAGCTGTGCATCTTCATGCAACACATCCAGCGGGGTTTGAGGGGGATCATAGGTTTCGCTCATGCAGGGGTGCCTATCCCAGCTCGTGACCTCCCGCAACGTCGTCCTTGCATGCCCGCCCATGTTCGGTGACCTTCTCCCCAAAAAAGCGGAGGAGATGCCATGCACCCGACAATAGAACGCATGCAAGAGGTTGTCGCGAAGGGCGATGAGGCCTTGATCCACGAACTTTTGGCCGAAGATGTGCAGTTCCTGCCACCAACCTACTACAGCACCTGGACAGGGCGCGCTCCGGTCGCGGCCGTTCTGGGGCATGTCGGGCAGGTGTTTTCAGATTTTCGGTATCGGCGCATCATGGGCGACGGGAAAGACTGGGCATTGGAGTTTCAATGCAAAGTCGGTGATCTGGATGGTATCGGTGTCGATCTGATTACATTGAATGACGACGGGTTGATTCAGGTTTTCGAGGTCGTCATGCGCCCCTACAAAACGGTAGGTGCCTTGCGCGATGCCATGATGGCGCGGGTTATGACCGACGCCCGTTTTCTGGAATTCAAAAACGCGCTGAGCTGACAATGCCACGTTCATTGGCTGCCGATCAGATTTTGCGGGTGCCTTTGCTTCCGGTGCTTGCCGCGCAGGGCCTATCGGTGCGACGGAACGCTCAGCTGCTGCCGGAACCGACTGGCCCGCGCGAGGGCCGCACAGGGCGCGGGCCGCGCCTGCGGCTTCTGATCACCGGTGACAGCTCGGCAGCCGGAGTGGGCGCGGGCACGCAGGATCAGGCGTTATCCGGCCATCTGGTCAACCGTCTGGCAAGGCACTACGCGGTCGAATGGCGGCTGGAAGCGACAACCGGGCACACCACCCAGGATACGATTGACCGCCTGTCGCAGATAAATGGCGAATTTGATGCTGTCGTTACGGCACTCGGGGTCAATGATGTCACCCGGGCTGTAACACGCCAGCAATTTGCGCACCGCCAGACCCGTCTCATCCGCTTGCTTTCAGAAGACCTGGGCGCTCGGCGCATCGTCGTCACCGCTGTCCCGCAGATGAACAGGTTTCCGGCCCTGCCACAGCCGCTGGCCTGGGTACTAGGATGCCAAGCCGCGCGCCTGGACCAGGGGCTGCAAGAGGTTGTAGCTGCTTTTCCGCATGCTCAACACCTGCCCCTCGATCTGCCGGACGACCCGGCATTGGCTGCACCGGATGGCTATCATCCCAGCCCCCGGGCGTATGCGCTTTGGGCGGATGCAGCCGCGCGTCTGTTGCTTCAGGCCTGACCGCGCGCCTGCCGGATCATAGGGATCGAGTAAACGACCAGAGCCGCCCAGATCAATGGGAACGCAATCATCCGGCCGGTGTCTATCTTCTCACCGAACAGGGTTATAGCAGTAATGAAGATCATGGTCGGCGCGATGTATTGCAGAATGCCCATCGTGGACAGACGCACCAGTTTGGCGCCATTTGCGTAAACCAGCAACGGCACCGCCGTCACAACCCCTGCACAGGACAGCAACAAGGTGTCCGGCATCGCCACGCCGAAATGTCCTGTGCCCTGCACACCCAAAAAGGTGACATAGACCAGTGCCGGAATCAAAAGGATCAGGACCTCGAGCAGGAAACCCTGGTTCGGCCCAATCGGCAGCGAGCGCTTGAAGAACGCGTAGAACCCCCAGCTGACCATCAAGCCAAGAGCGGCCCAAGGCAAACGACCGGCTTCCACCACAAGTACCACCACACCGATCGCAGCCAATCCAACCGCGAACAATTGTGTCCGTGTCAGGGGTTCCCTCAACAGGATTGCCCCCAGCGCAATACTGAACAGAGGGTTGATGTAATATCCCAGCGCTGCATCCAATGCGTTGCCCGTGGAAATGGCCCATACGTAAATCGCCCAGTTCACGGAAATAAGCGCAGCGGTCAAAGCGGCCATGCCCAACATCTTCGGGTTGCCAAGCGCGGCCTTCAGATCCCGGGTTCGGCCCAGGACAACCAGCAACAACCCGGCCACGGGCACTGACCAGATAACACGGTGCGCCACAACCTCGACCGCGCCCATATGATCCAGCGCTTTCATGTACAGAGGCAAAAACCCCCACAGAACATAGGCCGTGACTGCCAGCGCAAGCCCCCTTGGTGTGTCCGTGTTCTGTGAAGGTAGAAGCGTGTCTGCCACATCGGGTCTCCGGTTGATACCGGTTCGGTTTAAGGCAGAAATGAACGGGTTGAAAACTCTGAAAACAGTGAAGTGTCACATAACGATGTTTGATGAGTTGTCAGACCACGCTTTTCAGGTGAGGTCTGAAATGCGAGGCTCTGCCTCGCGCTCCGGGATATTTGTGGCCAGATGAACAAGGGGCACCAATCTTCATCTGGCCGAAAATATCTCGGGGGAGTCGCCGAAGGCGGCGGGGGCAGAGCCCCCACCGAACCCCGTGGTCACACCTTGACCCGTTCGGATTTCGAGTCATACATCGGCTTGAGCGACGCCTCGGCCCGGACTTGCGTGCCACAAACGTCGATCTCGTAAGTCGAGGCCAGAACGTCCGCAGCCTTCTCCCCTTCGCAGGGCACGTAACCCAAACCGATGGCGCCTCCCAGCGTGTGGCCATAGTTGCCCGAGCTGAGATAGCCCACATACTCGCCATCGCGGATGATCGGTTCATTGTGGAACAGCAGCGGCTCGGGATCGGTCAGGCGGAATTGCACAAGGCGCGATTTCGGCCCGCTTTCCTTGCGCGCGATCACCGCCTCGCGGCCGATGAAGTCGCAGCCCTTGTCCACCTTGACGGCAAAGCCCAGCCCGGCATCCACCACGTGATCCTCGCAGGTGATGTCATGGCCGAAATGGCGGAAGCCCTTTTCGATCCGGCAGCTGTCCATCATGTGCATGCCACAGAGTTTCAGCCCCATGCCCTGCCCCGCATCGTGCAGCGTTTCAAAGACGTGGCCCGCCATGTCGGAAGATACGTAGATCTCCCAGCCCAGCTCGCCCACATAGGTGACGCGGTGGGCGCGGGCGAGGCCCATGCCGATCTCGATCTCCTGCGCGGTGCCGAAGGGGTTTGCCGCGTTGGTGAAATCGTTTGGCGAAACCTTTTCCAGCAAGGCCCGCGCATTCGGACCCATCACCGCCAGAACGCCTTCACCCGCCGTGACATCGGTAATGACCACGTTGAAATCGCCCGAATGACGCATCATCCAGGTCTGATCCGCCAGCCGCGTCGCTGCCGGGGTGACCACCAAATAGGACGTCTCGGTAAGACGTGTCACGGTGACATCCGCCTCGATTCCGCCGGAACGGTTCAGAAACTGCGTGTAGACGATCTTGCCGTTGGGCACCGCGTAGTCGCCGCCACCGATAAAGTTCATGAACTTCTGGGCATCGGGGCCTTCGACGCGGATCTTGCCGAACGAGGACATGTCATACATGCCCACGTTTTCGCGCACCGCGCGGTGTTCGGCGGCCGAGTTGTCGAACCAGTTCTGGCGCTTCCAGCTATAGTTGTATTCGCGCTCTTGCCCTTCATTGGCGAACCAGTTGGCGCGCTCCCACCCGGCCAGTTCGCCCATCACGGCCCCGTGTTCTTTCAGGTGGTGGTGGAACGGCGTCCGGCGCACGCCGCGCGCCGTGGCTTTCTGGCGATAGGGGTAGTGGTCGGCATAGAGCAGGCCCAGCGTCTCCTTGGACCGTTCGAACAGGTATTTCCTGTTGCCTTGGAAGGGTTGCATCCGGCTGATGTCCACATCGCCCAGGTCAAAGGGTTTTTCACCCGAATCCATCCATTCGGCCAGCGCCATGCCCGCACCGCCTGCCGATTGAATGCCAATCGAGTTGAACCCGGCGGCAACCCAGACATTGTCCATCTCAGGCGCCAGACCCAGATGATAGGCATCGTCAGGCGTAAAGCTCTCGGGGCCGTTGAAGAAGGTGTGGATACCGGCCTCGGCCAGCATCGGCATCCGTTCGCAGGCGGCTTCGAGGATCGGTTCAAAATGGTCGAAATCCTCGGGCAGCTGGTCGAATTCGAACGTGTCCGGGATGCCATTCATCGCCCAGGGCTTGGCGTTGGGTTCAAATGCACCCAGCAGGATTTTTCCGGCATCCTCCTTGTAATAGGCGCATTCATCCGGCACCCGCAGCACCGGCAGCTGGGTCAGGCCGTCGATGTTTTCGGTCACGATATAGAAGTGTTCGCAGGCATGCAGCGGGACGTTCACGCCGGCCATTCGGCCAACTTCGTGGCCCCACATGCCCGCGCAGTTCACCACCATGTCGCATTCGATATGACCCGAGGCGCTGCCGTCATCGGCCACCCAATCGACGCCGGTCACGCGGCGGCCCTGTTTGACGATGTCGGTGACCTTTACCCTCTCTTTCACCACGCCTCCGCGCTGGCGGGCGCCCTTGGCCAGGGCCAGCGCAATATTGGCGGGATCACCCTGCCCATCCAACGGCAGATAGACGGCACCTTTGACGCCCTCGAGATTGATGTGCGGATACAGTTCCTGCACGCGCTCATTCGAGATTTCTTCGACCTCGACACCAAACGCCCGCGCCATCGCAGCCTGACGATAGATTTCCTCTTTGCGTTCCTCGGTCAGCGCCACGGTGATCGACCCGCAGCGCTTGAAGCCGGTGGCGACGCCGGTTTCCTCTTCCAGCGAGCCATACAGCTCCTGACTGTACTTCGCCAGCTTGGTCATGTTTGCGGTGGCGCGCAGCTGCGCAATCAGACCCGCCGCATGCCAGGTGGTGCCACTGGTCAGTTGCTTTCGTTCAAGCAACACGACGTCCTTCCAACCCTTCTTGGTCAAATGATACGCGACCGAGCATCCGATGACGCCACCGCCGATGATGACCGCTCGGGCCTTGCTGGGAAGATCAACCATCCTGAAATCTCCGCTGTGTCAGGTTTGGCATAGGTTGCCATGGAAGATCGACAATAAATGCACCAAAAGCGTCACATAATCCGCAGTTTTCACCGATGTGAAGCCGCGCGCTTTTGCCGACGTACGACAAAAGGCGTTACCCCGAAGAAGCTTTTGTACACAGACGAAAACCCGTTCGGAAAACCACAAGCCAATCCAATTTCGCGTACGCTCATCGTGGTGTTCAGCAACAGGTTATTTGCCTTGGCCAGTCGCATTTCCCGGTAGAATCCGTTGGGAGTGGTTCCAAAAAAGGTTTTGAACTTACGCTCGAGGGACCGGTTCGACAGGTGCAGCGATTCGACGATCTGATTGATCGGCAGGGGGTCTTCGATATTGGCCTGCATGAGCTTTATGCACTGATCCAGCTTCGAATCGCCGGTCGCCGTCAACTTGGCCCCCGAGAACGGTTGCATCGAAGCGAAATCGCGGATGTTCTCATGCAGCATGATGTCGGCCACGGTCATCTTCGCAGGCCCCGAGATATGGCGCCCGATCACCGCCAAGGCGATATCCGTTGTGGCCTCCATCCCGGCACATGTCACAACCGCGCCCTGTTCGGTTGCGATCGACAGCTTGGCTTCGAACCGGGCGCCGCGTTCGCGCAGGAACGACGCGTTTTCCCAATGGGTTGCCAAGTCGGCTGTTCCCTGCTCGTCGATATAGCGGCTGGCGGCTTCGGCCAGCAGGAACACCTTGGCGTCCCGGAAGGTATAGTCCGACACCACCCGCCCCAACGACAAATCCGGATGGTCCGGGTCTGAATTGCCGATTACGAACAGGTAATCCGCCCTTGGCTGTGACGGCACCGCTTCTGTTTGAACCACGGCGTCACTGCTGCTGGCAATCGTGCCACCTTTGAGCGAGCGATAGGTGAAGGAGAACGGAGGGCTTGGGCATACGCGGTTGGCCAACCTCAATACCTCTACCAACGACGCCAGCTCCAACAGCACGAAACCCGGCGCGACAAGGATGTCGAAATGCCGGATGGCCTGCTTTGGAGCGTCCGAAGTAGATTTTGCCGCCATTTTCTTCAAACGATGTTATGACCGGCGGCCCGCAACCGGTTCGCCAGTTCTTCGATATGATCCGGCCCGATTTCGCAGCACCCGCCAACAATCGTTGCCCCCTGATTGATCCACCGCATCACCTGATCCGCATAAGCCCTGGGGCCAAGGTCATGCCGTTCTTGCAGGGCATCCACGGTCGGCGCATCCTGAAGGAAATCATCCGTAATATGCGTGAAGCCATTGGCGTAGGCCCCGTAAGGCCGGTTCATGCCGGACAGAACCTCGAGCGCCGCCGGGATCGCCTCGGGGCGCGAACAGTTGATTAACACGGCATCGGGCGAAAACTCCTCCATCAACGGTGCAATGTCCGCCAACGGTTCGCCGGACCTGAGAAGGCTGCCATCGTCATCATTGACCGACAGGGACAGCCAAACCGGTTTTCCGCATCCGACCGTGCCACGCAATGCGCCCTCGGCCTCTTGCACCGAGGACACGGTTTCGATCAAAAACAGATCGACCCGCGCGGCCATCATGGCCACAAGTTCAGCGAACTTTTCAGCCGCATCCGCAGGGTCCGGGTTAAGGTCGGGGCGATATGAAGCGAGCAATGGCCCCAGTGCACCCGCGATCCGCCCCCCGGTTTCCGTGCGGGCGCGTTCGGCCTGCGTCAAGGCAGTGTCGATCAGGGTAGGCATCTGATCCTCTATCCCCACCCGCACCAGGCGAGAGCGATGGACGGCATAAGTATTGGTTGTCGCGACCGTCGCACCCCGGCTGAAATAGTCGCGGTGCACTTCCGCAACCAAATCGGGGTGATCGATCATCACGCGCGTCGACCACAGCGGTGTCGCCCGGTCGCCACTGCGTTTTACCAGTTCCTGCCCGATAGAGCCGTCCAAAAGAGTGATATCTGCCATGTCATTACTCCTCAGGGCACCAATACCAGTTTTCCCGGAAGAGTCTTTGACTGAAAATCAGCCTGTGCAATACCAATATCCTTCAACGGATAGGTCCGGGAAACCAGTGGCTTGATCCGTCCGGTATTCACCAGTTCGACAAGACGGGCAAAGACTTCGGGCGCCTGGTGCGTGCACCCATGTATGGTGATGTCGCGCAGATATATGTCCCGCAGATCAGCTTCGACAATCGGGCCCGCTATCGCCCCCGAAACGGCGTAATGCCCGCCGGATTTCAGGGAAAGGATCAGCGACGGCCAGGCCGGGCCACCCACAACATCGATCACCACATCGAACTTATCCTGCGGCAGCGGGTCGTTCCGGTCAAACGTATTCTCGGCCCCCTGGGATTTCACGATCTCGGCTTTCGTGCCCGCTGTTACAGCCCAAACCGACGCCCCGCGCAGGGCGGCCAGTTGCACCGCCGCCAGCCCGACGCCGCCCGAGGCGCCGGTGATCAGCACATTGTGCCCGGCAGTCACGCCTGCGCGGGTCAGCAGGTTTTCCGCCGTCCCGAAGGCGCAAGGAATGGCGGCGATTTCCACGTCCGAAAGAGGCGAGGCGCTGACGTCATAGAGATCATCGGCTTCAACCAGACAATACTGGGCAAAGGCCCCATCGATCTCGGAACCAAGCGCAATGAAGCCCTGCGGGTTTCCCGGGCGCGGACGCGGCAGGTTTATCGGACAGGTCACGCGCTGCCCGGGTTTGAAGGCAACACCCGGCCCAACCTGTTCCACGATGCCACAAAGATCTCCGCCCTGAATGCGGGGAAAGTGCAATGCACCGCCCCAACCGCCCGCTTCGACCTTCTGATCAACGGCATCCGTCGCACCGGTGACGCCCGAGGAATACCAACCGACCCGTGTGTTGATATCCGTGTTGTTCACACCTGCGGCAGCGACCCGAACAAGAACTTGCCCTGCCCCGGGTTCAGGAGCCGGAATATTATCACGCCATTCCAGAACCTCGGGTCCACCGTGATCGGTCAGGTAAACGCCCGACATGGTATTGGGAATCGTCATCTCAGACCTCATCATCCGAATGTTTCGGACTGTGGCTCGTGATCCTCAGCCCACATCAACGCGATCCACATCAACAAGGAAACCAACCCCGCCTTCCGGACAACAGAATGTCCCGGCATGGCTGTCGTGGCGATGAAGGCCAAGTGCGAAGCTGGCCTTCACGTTGTCTTCCATCAGTGTGTAGGCTCCGCCCGTGTCCTGACCGGAAACTTTCACGAAGGTATGGTCGTTTTCCCAGTCATAGTTGGGACCTTCACCAGGTCCCATCTTGGAATATCGCGGGCGCATGGGGGCCTCCTGTTTGTCAGGCGCGCAGCCGCTCGTTTGCGGGATCCCACAGCGGCTGATCCTCCTGTACCACGGCGCGGCACTTCTGGCCGTAGATTTCAACCTCGAGCTCGGTACCGGGGTTTGCAAGTTCTGACTTGATCATGCCCAGCGCGATGGATTTGCCGACGCGGTAACCCCATGCGCCCGAAGTGGTCTCGCCCACGATCTGATCGCCCTGCCAGATGCACGACATGTAAGGCGCATCGCAATCACCTGCGTCGACAGTCAGGGTGACGAACGACTTTTTCACACCCTGCTGCTTTTCGTTCAGGATTGCAGCCTTTCCGGGGAAGTCCTGTGGCTTGTCCAGTTTGACAAACCGCTCCAAGCCCGCTTCCAGCAGCGAGTAGTCGGTGCTGAGGTCGCCCTTCCACGCGCGGTATCCCTTTTCGATGCGCAGTGAGTTCAGCGCATACATGCCGAACGGCTTGGCCCCGGCGGCAAGGATCGCGTCATAGATCGGCGGCATGTGCTCGTTCAGCGCATGCACCTCCCAGCCCAGTTCACCGGCGAAGGACACGCGGATCAGGTGGGCGGGTTGCCCGGCCACGGTGGCCGCCTGATGGGTCAGCCAGCCGGCCGAGAGGTCTGCATCGGTCAGGCCCGACAGGATCTCGCGCGATTTCGGCCCGGTCACGATTAGCGTGTCGCGAGTGGTGGTCACGTCCTCGACGGTGACGCCTGCGGGCATCGCGTTCCTCAGGATGTCGCGGTCGTGCCATTGCGCGGTGGCGGCGGTGATCATCACGAAATCATCCTCGCCCAGGCGCATGCAGGACATCTCGGTCAGGATGCGGCCACGGTCGTCGGCGATGTAGACCAGGTTGATCCGCCCCACCTTGGGCAGGCCACCGGTGACCAGCCCGCGCAGCGCCTCGGCCGCGCCTTCGCCCTTGACGATGAAGCGCGAGAAACCCGGCAGGTCGAGCACGCCGCAATGGTCGCGCACGGCCTCGCATTCTTCCTTGATCCGCTGCTCCCACGGGCCGGACCGGCCCCAGGTGTGGGTGCCTTCCTCGGAGGTATCGTCGCCCGGCTGCGCGAACCAGTTGGCGCGCTCCCAGCCGTTGTAGACGCCCATGACGCCGCCCAGTTCCCTGACCTTGGCATGCACCGGCGACAGCTTCTTGTCGCGCGCGGCAGGCCATTCGTGCCACGGGAAGTGCATGGCGTATTCGTTGCCATAGACTTCCATGCCCTTCTGGTTGCAGTAATCCTGATCGGTGTAGTCGGTATAGCGGCGCGGATCGACGGCCCACATGTCCCATTCCGTGGCGCCATCCACGATCCATTCGGCCAGCACCTTGCCCGCGCCGCCGCCCTGGGCGATGCCGAAGGTGAAGGTATGTGCCTCGAAGGCGTTCTTGACGCCCGGCATCGGGCCGATCAGCGGCAGGCCGTCGGGCGCATAGGGGATCGGCCCGTTGATCACGCGGCCCACGCCCGAGGTCGCCATCAGCGGCACCCGCTCCATCGCGTCGGTGACGATATCCTCGATGCGGTCCAGATCATCGTTCCAAAGCTGGAAGCTGAAATCCTCGGGCATCGGGTCATCCTCGGTCATCCAATGGCCCTTGCAGTTGGGCTCGTAGGGGCCGAGGTTGAAGCCGTTCTTTTCCTGCCGCAGGTAGTATGAGACGTCTACATCGCGCAGCAGCGGCAGCTTCCTGCCGCCGTTCTTCTTGGACCATTCTTCAACTTCCGGCACTTCGTCGGTCAGCAGATACTGGTGGCTCATGACCATCGCCGGCACGGTGCGGCCGCCATAGGGTTTGAACCACTCGCCGACGCGTTGCGCATAGTATCCGGCAGCGTTGACGACATAGTCGCAGTCGATGTCACCCTTCTCGGTATGCACGGTCCAGGTGCCATCGTCATGCTGGGTGACGCCGGTGGCGGGGCAGAACCGGATGATCTTCTGCCCCATGTCACGCGCACCCTTGGCCAGCGCCTGGGTCAGCTGCGCGGGGTCGATATCGCCATCGGTCGGGTCATACAGAACACCCTCAAGATCATGAGTTTCCAGGAACGGGTAGCGTTCCTTGGCCTGCTCCGGCGTCCACATTTCCATCGGGATTCCCTGATAGCGGCCCATCGACATGGCCCGCTGGAACTCCTGCATCCGCTCTTTGCTGTGCGCCAGACGGATCGAGCCGGACACGTGGTAGTTCATCGGATAGTCGACCTCTTCACCCAGACGCGAATACAGCTCGGTCGAATACCGCTGCATGTTCATGATCGCCCACGAGGTCGAGAAGGTCGGCACGTTGCCCGCCGCGTGCCAGGTCGAACCTGCGGTCAGTTCATTCTTTTCCAGCAGAACGCAGTCGGTCCAGCCTTTCTTGGCCAGATGATACAGCGAGGAAGCCCCCACCACACCGCCACCGATAATGACCACGCGGGCTTTTGTCGGAAAATCACTCATGTGTCTTGGTCCCTGTTACTGTGCCCGTTGGGGCAGATCGTCCGTGATGTCGTAATAGTCGCCCTTGTCAGCCACAAAGATGTGCTTCGAGAGCTTTAGGCCCGTGGGGGCATCGAATGCGCCCATGGAAATCGAAATCGTGTCCTCTTGGTTATGTTGCCAGAAGAGAAACGAGCCACATTTGCTGCAAAACCCGCGCCGTGCGGTGTCTGACGCGTGAAACCAGTTCAGCGTGTCGCGGGCCGAGAAACTCAGGTTGTCCTGATGGGTCGTGGTCGAGGCCCAGACATGGCCGGATTGCTTTCGGCACTGCCCGCAATGGCAGATCGAAGGCGGAGAAAGGTCTCCGTCGATGGTGAAAGCAACTGAACCGCAAAGGCAGGACCCGCTGTACATAAGACTACCCCCTTGCCGCAGGCGCTGTGCTGGTTCCCAACAACACGCCGTAGATTATGAAACAGGCCGCCATCACCCGGCGCACCCAGATATTGAACACCGCGCCCAGCGCCGCCTTGCCCATCAAGGCGCCCAACACGGTGAAACCGGTATAGCTGAGCGTGGTGATGATCAGCGCGGTTGGCATGATCACGACCATCTGCTGCCAGATTGGAACCTCGGGCTGAACGAATTGCGAGAACGCCGCGAGATATCCGGCGACACTTTTGGGGTTGATCGTGGCCACTGCCAGCGCGTGCAAATAAACGTGCCGGGCCGGGCGCTCTGAAACCGGTGCGGGCTTTGTTGCGTTCATCCACCCCCGCACGCCCAGCCAGATCAGAAAGCCCGCTCCGACCAGCTTGGCCATGAAGAAACCGGTCGGAGAAGCGGCAATCAGGGCTGTGACGCCCAGCGCGGACAGGATCAAAAACATGCTGGCCTGTGTCAGGATGGCCAATACACCCATCATCGCCTTTGGAAACGGCAGGCTCATCCCGTTCGAGATGCAGTTGACCGCGTTCGGCCCCGGAGTGGTGACGAATACCACCCAGAACAGCGCGAATATGGTCCAGGCCTCGAAGCTCATCAGTACACCGGCGGAGCAATGACCCAGATGGCCACGGCAGGTTCATCATAGGGGTTGGCCCATTGATAAGGTTCATGTTTGATCCGAAAGCTGTCACCAGGCCCCACCAGGAATTCACGCGCCCCGATCGTCAGGTTCAATCGACCCGAGATCATATAGCCCACTTCCTGCGTCGGGCGATTGGCTGGCGTCTGCATCCGTGAATGTGGCTCGAAAGTGGAATGCACCATTTCGAAATCATCGGTCAGATCCGGCGACAGCAACTCTTCGATCAGCCCTTCTTCGCCCGACCCCATCGGGCGACGCGACCCGGCGCGCACAACGTAGCCCTGTTCGTCTGCGGGGGCAGCGGAATGCGCAAACAGCATCGACATTGGCACGCCGAGGCATTCGGCAATCTGGCGCAGGTCCGAGATTGAAGGCTCGGACAAATCGCGCTCAACCTGGCTCAACCAACCGACAGAGCGATCCAGCCGAGTTGCAATCTCGGTCAGGGTCAACCCTCGGGCCTTGCGCAAGGCCCTCAGGTCAGCACCAAGGGTCGCGCTTTGGGGGGCTTGGCTGTTCACAGGCCGCTCCGAATCTCATGAAATTCTTCCTTCGTTTTTCACGATGAAGCAAGACGGTGAAATTTCCAAGCGTTTTTTCACGCCCGGTTTCAATGGGGCGTTGGTCATCACTTCGTACCGACAACAGAATTGAGGACCAGAAGGCACGGAGGCCCTTGAAACACCAGAAAAACCGCAGGGACGCAGCAGCCGGATTTCAGTGTTTGCCGTACAAGGGCTTCATTTCAAAAAGACAGCACATATCGTTCCCCCGTCGCGCTGCTGCGACATGGGAAATCCTAAGCAACAGAGACAGGTCTTGAATGAGCGTGAACCGTGCAAAGCCCGCCCGGGATTAGAATTGAAGACCGGCAAAAACCTTTACTTCATCCAACACATGTTGAGGCCAACGACGAGTGAAACTGTCAGCAATCGTTTCACGCTTTTCCGGCTCAAGCCCGGCGAGCAAGCTGGGAAAGCGGCGGCGGTTTCTGGGCAGCGTCCACATTTCGATGTCATTTTCAAAACAGTAGCGGGCAAAACGCACATCGACAAACTTCTCGCTGCCCTCCATGTAATCCAGTGCTGGGAACAGCGACCCGGACAACATGACGGTTCCGGTTCCCAGCTGGTGCACCCTGGTCGAGTAGGTCAGCCGTTGGTTCATACGCAACAACGTGCGCTGCCGTATGGACTTGGGCGTCGGGTTTGTGAATGTCGTGGCGTGATAGCCGAAGACGCGCTTTTCCAGCCCGACGCCCCGCGCCCGGCGTATGGTCTGACGGACATAGTTGTCCGCATATTCGATATCGTCGTCGACCAGAAAAACGGTGTCTTCCGGATCAGGTTGAAAAATGAACTTGCCAACATCCTTGTAATCCCGGTCGGGAATCACGGCGGTGACGTTGTCGAACTCGCCCAGAAAATCGGGAACTTTCTGGTATTCGTTCAGGCAGATGAAAACTCTGTCGACCTGATGCGCGATGCTTGCCACCGAATGTGGCAATACGCCGATGCGATCCGGGAATGTCGCCATATGGGCGCGTCTGATCCCTTTTGGAGGCGCTTCATCCGCGACCGTCGGATTGATGTCAGACTCTTGCATCCCTGAGAAACACCCCAAAACGAAACTTCGCTATGGATTTTGATAGGAGATCGTTTCCAAGCCTGCAAGACGAAGTCAGACGGGCCGTTCAATCCCTCGGGAATCCCTCGGGTTGATGCACATCCGCAACGACCGCAGCGGTCAGTGCCTCGCAAACACGGCAGTCAGAATGCCTTCCAGGTTTTGCGCATCCTGTTGCGTGAAAGCATCCGGCTGGTCGCTGTCAATGTCAAAAACGGCGATGACTTTTCCCGACGAATCCCGCACTGGCAGAACCAGTTCGGACCGGGTTGAGCTGGCGCAGGCGATGTGACCCGGAAATGCATCGACATCCGGCACCAGCTGCGTTTCGCCCGTTCTTGCGGCAGCACCGCAGACGCCCCGTTCAAACGGGATGACCAAACACCCATGCCCACCCTGATAGGGGCCGATCTTCAGAACGCCCGGTTCGGTGACACGATAAAACCCGGTCCAGTCAAAACGATCGTCGGAATGGTGAACCTCGCAGGCGACAGTTGCCATGAGAGCAACATGATCCGTTTCACCTTCGGTCAGGGCCGCGATGGTCTTGGCAAGCGTTTCATAATCGGCAGTCATTGATTGCAACCCCTTCGGATGGTGGGGGGCACGGCCCCCGAGCCCCCGGAGTATTTGGAAAAAGATGAAGGGTCAAACGCGTTCAATGGCAATGGCCGTGCCTTCACCCCCGCCAATGCAGATCGCCGCGACACCCCGTTTGAGGTTTCGTTTTTCCAGCGCATTCAACAACGTAACGATGATGCGGGCACCAGAGGCACCGATGGGATGACCCAGGGCACAGGCGCCGCCATTCACATTCACCCTGTCTCGCGGCAAGCCCATTTCGTGCATGAAAGCCATCGGCACAACCGCGAAGGCCTCGTTCACTTCCCACAGGTCGACGTCATCCTTGCTCCAGCCAATGCGTGCCAACAGCTTCTGCGCCGCCGGGACCGGAGCCGTCGTGAAAAGGCCGGGGGCCTGAGCATGGCTCGCATGACCCAAAACCCGGGCCCGAACCGTCATGCCCTGCGCTTCGGCGGCTTCTGCCGACGCAAGAACCAGCGCCGCCGCGCCATCCGAAATCGAAGACGAGTTGGCGGCCGTCACCGTACCGTCCTTGCGAAATGCAGGCTTCAGCGTCGGGATCTTCTCGGGGCGGGCGGATTTTGGCTGCTCATCTGTCTCCAGCAGAATTTCACCCTTGCGCGTCCGGACCGTAACCGGCGCGATTTCCTGATCGAATGCACCACTTTCCTGCGCAGACAGCGCGTTGGACAAAGATTGCAGCGCGTATTCATCCTGTGCTTCACGGGTGAACTGGTACGCCTCGGCACAATCTTCGGCGAAGGTCCCCATCAGACGGCCCTTGTCATAGGCATCTTCAAGGCCGTCGAGGAACATATGATCAACCACCTGGCCGTGGCCAATGCGGGCACCGCCGCGCATCTTGGGCAGCAGATACGGCGCGTTGGTCATGCTTTCCATGCCGCCCGCAACCATCGTATCTGCGTGACCCAAGGCAATTTGGTCAAAGGACATCATTGCGGCCTTCATCCCCGAACCACACATTTTGTTCAGCGTGGTGGCGGGAACCTCTTCGCCCAATCCTGCCGCGAATCCGGCCTGCCGCGCAGGTGCCTGACCCTGCCCGGCCGGCAAAACGCAACCCATCAGCACTTCGTCGACTGTCTGTACCCCTGCCTGTTGCAAAGCCGCGCGGATCGCTTCGCCCCCGAGGTCAGCCGCAGCAACACCGTCAAACATGCCCTGAAACCCGCCCATCGGTGTACGGGCAGCCCCTGCTATAACAACGTCTCTCATCCGGGTTTTCCTCCTGCTTTCCCGGCCTTGAATACCGAATGGTAAGAATTGCCGTCTAGCGTATTTCTACGACTCAATTTCAGTTTGGAAAGCGGCAGGATCATGGGGCTGACCAGCAAGACAACCGGCGAAACTCAGATCATCACCGTTCATGCCGACCGGATCGATGCTGCAATGGCCATTCAGTTCAAGGAAGACATGCGCGCCAATACCGAGGACAGCGCTCATCGCGTTGTTCTGGATCTGTCCGATGTCGAGTTCATTGACTCCAGCGGTCTGGGTGCAATCGTTGCCTCAATGAAACAGCTGGGAAAGGACCGGAGGCTTGATCTGGCCGGGTTGCAGCCAGTGGTCGAAAAAGTCTTTCGCCTGACACGCATGGATACGGTTTTCAGGCTTTTTGAAACACTGGATGACGCGTTGTCAGAGACGGACGCCTGACGGCAGCAGGGGATAGATGGCGTGGAGCCGATTGAAAACAAGACCTGTCTGGAATTGACCTTCCCTGCGACGGAATCAGAGGCCAGTGTGGGCATTGCAAAGCTCAGCGTCGGTCTGGCGGAACGGGGGTTGCCCCCCCATAAAGCCGATGATGTGAAGATTGCATTGGCTGAAGCCATCAACAACGTCGTGGAACACGCTTACAATGGCATCGCCGCGGCCAAGGTTCAGGTCACCTGTCGGCTGGACAGGGATCTTCTGGACATCTTGATCTCGGATACGGGGCGCCCGCTGCCTGGATACCGGCTTCCGGATGGCACCCCTGCTCCAATTGGAACGGATCTACAGGACCTCCCCGAAGGCGGGTTCGGCTGGTTCCTGATTCATCGCCTCACCAGTGATATCCGGTACGAGCGGCGCGGTGGATGCAACCGTCTGTCCCTGCGGTTTGACTTTGAACCCAACGGGTGATCGACCGCAATTGGTCACAATAAGGTCATTTTCGAAACATTGTCGCGCCGCAAACAACCGCCATACAGTGACTCGTAGCTCAGATAGCTTCCCTCGGCGCCACATATCACAGCCCCCACCCAGTGAATGGCGCCGAGGAACTTCCCCCCGAAACTGCTGGACAATCGCTGATCAGTGAATAGCTTTCTCTTGTTCCACAAAGAGAGAATTCGCCATGCGTGATCTGCATAGCCCGGGCCGATCCGAAGTTTTTGCCACGCAAGGCATGTGCGCAACGTCGCATCCGCTGGCGGCAAAGGTGGCCATCGATATCTTGGGCCAGGGCGGCAACGCGATGGATGCCGCGATCGCCGGGGCTGTTCTTCTGGGGATTTGCGAACCTCAGATGACCGGATTGGGCGGCGATTGCTTCGTTCTGTTCAATCGTGCCGGCGAAAGCAGGATACGCGCGCTCAACGGATCGGGTCGCGCACCGGCTGCCGCGCAATCCCAGATGTTGCGCGATCAGGGCCTGTCATCCGTACCTTTGGATGGGCCGGATGCTGTGACCATTCCCGGAGCCGTCGATGCCTTCTGCCACCTGGCCCAGACCGAGGGTCGCCTGGGGTTGGGCGCGATTTTGAACCCGGCGATTCATTATGCTGAAGCGGGTGTTCCGGTGGCTCCCCGTGTCGCTTTCGATTGGAAGTCTGGTGCCGCAACACTTCAGGGCGCCGCCCGCGACCACTATCTGATTGACGGGCAAGCCCCGTCGATCGGGCAGGTTTTCCGTGCGCCGGGACAGGCGGAGGTATTGCGCCAGATCGCGGCCCACGGGCGCGACGCGTTCTATTCAGGTGAAATCGCCGATGATATGATTACCGCACTTTCGGAAAGGGGTGGTGTCCATTCCGCTGAGGATTTTCATCACACAAGATATACCGAAACGCAGCCGATACATGGGGCCTACAAAGGCGTGGATTTGGTGGAACATCCACCGAACGGCCAGGGCGCAACCGCGATTCTGCTGCTGAATATCCTCAAGCACTTTGACATGGCCTCGATGGATCCATTCGGAGCGGAGCGTATTCATATCGAAGCCGAGGCCACCAAACTGGCCTACGACGCTCGAAACCGGTTCATCGCGGATCCCGACCACATGGCAAGAGTGGAGCGCTTTCTGGATCCGGATATCGCTGCCAGATTGGCTGCTTTGATCGATCCCCAAAAGGCGATGCCTGCTGCGGCGCCTCTGACCGAAGCGGTTCACAAGGACACGGTTTACATCACCGTGGTCGACCGCGACCAAATGGCTGTTTCGCTGATCTATTCGATCTTTCACAGCTTTGGATCCGGTATAGCGTCGGAAAAATACGGCATATTGCTGCAAAACCGCGGGGCAGGATTCACATTGCAGCCCGGCCACCCCAACGAACTGGGCGGCGGCAAACGCCCGATGCACACGATCATTCCGGGAATGTTGGCGCAGGACGGTCGGGTCACGATGCCGTTTGGAGTGATGGGCGGTGCCTATCAGCCAACAGGACACGCGCGTTTCGTTTCAAACCTCACTGACTTCGGGTTGGGGTTGCAGCAAAGCATCGATGCACCGCGCGCCTTCTTTGACGGATCGGTTCTGAAACTGGAGCGCGGGTACAGCGAGCAGATCGCGAAACAATTGTCCGATATCGGCCATAATATTGAAGTGCCGGAAACACCACTTGGCGGAGCGCAAGCGATCCGAATCCGAAACGACGGCATTTTGGAAGGCGGCAGCGACCCACGCAAGGATGGCTGTTCGCTTGGATACTGATCTGCGGCAGACCTATGCCCGCCGGTTCGGTTCCGCTAGTTCAGGTGGAAATGCAGGGGGTATGCACCATCTTCGAACGGTCCGAACATATTGGGTATATCCGGGTGCTCGACCGGTTCTCCTGAATAGTCGGCAACCAGATTTTGTTCTGAAACATAAGCAACATAGAAGGATTGATCGTTCTCGGCCAGCAGGTGATAGAACGGTTGCTCTTTCCTTGGGCGGCTGTCTTCCGGAATGGCCTGATACCATTCTTCGGTATTCGAAAACTCGGGATCCACGTCAAAAATCACCCCTCGAAAAGGGTGTTTCTTGTGACGAACCACCTGGCCCAAGCCGTATTTTGCACGTGTCTTTAGCATTGTATCAGCCCCCACCGCTTTTTTTACCCGTTTCCGGGCGGAAAAGCCAATCATTGATGTGAAAATCAGGGAAACAGTCTGTGAACCTTATACTGACAGTGTTCGAAATCGTGGCGCCGGTTTTTCTATTGGCGGCTGTTGGTTTTAGCTGGGTCAAGCTGGGTTTCGAATACCGCCTGCAATTCGTCACCCGCTTTGCAACGATGCTGGCGATGCCCAGCCTGATTTTTGTTGCCCTGATGCAAACCGAGATCCCGGGCAATGATCTGTCACGCTTCACAATGGCGACACTGGTCGCAAATCTGCTGCTGGCAGTGTTGTTCTGGCTGATCGTTCGAGGGTTGAGCCTGGACCCGCGAACGTATCTGTCACCTTTGATTTTCGGCAATACCGGCAATCTGGGCCTGCCGCTGTGTATCTTTGCCTTTGGACAGGTCGGCCTGGGGTATGCAGTCATCTTTCTGTCAGTTACTGCACTGTTTTCTTTCACTTACGGGATTTATCTGGTCGCCGGTAAAGGTGCGTGGGGACAGGTTGCGCGCCAACCAATGGCCTGGGCGACGATCCTTGGCGCAGTGTTTCTGTCGCAGGGGTGGCAGACGCCGACATTTCTGACCAGCACGCTGGAGCTTTTGGGGCAAATGGCCGTCCCGCTGATGCTGGTCACATTGGGTGTGGCAATCGCCCGCCTGACCTCGCACAGCCTGGGGCGGGCGCTGTGGCTGTCGGCGCTGAAACTGGCGGTGTGCTTTGCGCTGGGATGGGGAATCGGACGATGGTTTGATCTGGATACGATCGCATTTGGCGTTCTGGTTCTTCAGATTTGTACGCCGGTTGCCGTAACCTCTTACCTGTTGGCCGAACGGTTCGGGGCCGATTCCGACGCCGTCGCCGGCATGGTCATGGTGTCCACCGTACTTTCCGTGGCGGCGTTACCGGCTGTTCTGGCCATCATTTTATAGCGATTGTGATTTCCTCAGCGCTCAATCTGCGCTAGAATAAGCAAAAAAGGCACGAGGCACATGAGCAGAATTCTTTTCGTACTCCTTGGGGTGCTGCTTCTGGCATCCTGTGGGGGCGGTTCCAATCAGCCGCCCAGCAGATTGAACGACGCGTGCAGCATTGCGCGTGAAAAACCCGACTTTATCAAGGCCTTCAAGAATACCGAGCGCAAATGGGGCGTTCCGGTTCACGTTCAGATGGCGACCATCTATCAGGAAAGCCGGTACAAGCATGACGCGCGCACGCCACACAGATATGTTCTGGGCGTGATCCCGATGGGCCGTCAAAGCAGCGCTTACGGCTATGGTCAGGCACTGGACGGGACGTGGGAACAATATCAGCGCGAAACAGGAAAACGTCGGGCCAAACGGGATCGCATCCGCGACGCCTCGGATTTCATCGGCTGGTACATGAACAAAAGCTACGAGCGCAACGGCATCCATCCCAGCGACACGCGCAATCAATACCTGGCCTATCACGAAGGCCATACAGGGTACGCGCGCGGCAGCTACAACAACAAATCCTGGCTGTTGAACGTTGCAAATGACGTGGACGCGCGCGCGCGACTATATCAGGCACAGTTGGCGAACTGCCGGTACTGATGCGTCAGCGGGTCAGCGATTGCCTGACCCGCTTCTCTTTTTGTCCGAGAACAGCTTCTGATCAAGGCGACCGCCTTCATTCAGGGCGCCCAGCAATACCGTTGTCTGGCTGCCTGCATTGTCGTGAATCACCCATTTGCGCAGCTCGACCGGATTGTCCGTGAACATCAGTTCGATCCGGCCCGCTTCGGGGTTTTTGGGGTCCTGCGCGGTGACAACCGTGGCCGTCCCGTCAAAGCTGTGACCTACAACCATATTTGCCTGGCTCAGGTTCACGTTGCGCGCCAGCACGATGGACAGGGGCGTGCGCTTAAGCGGGTATTGCTCGGGCGGCTGGTTCGATTTCGGATCAAAGATCTGAACACTTCCGGATCTCGCCAGAACCACGGCACTGTTGGGCGGGTCATATTCAAACCGCATCTTGCCGGGGCGCTGCATCCACAGCTTGCCGGTACTCAGCGAGCCATCGTCATTCACCTGCGTGAATGTCGTCTGAACCGTCTTCAATCCGTTCAGGTAGTTGGAAATCTGTGAAAGCGGCAGTTTCTCCGCCGCCCATGCGGCGGGTGCGGCCAGTGTCAAAGCAAGGGCAAAAGCAATCTGTTTCATGCCGTACAGATAGGTCTTCTGCCCTTGTTATTAAATATCTTACTGTTCGGGGACGAGGATTTCGCGTTTCCCCACATGATTTGCTGACGAAACAACACCTTCGTCTTCCATTTGCTCAACAAGCCGTGCAGCTTTGTTGTAGCCGATGGCAAGTTTTCGCTGGATGTACGAGGTCGAGCATTTGCGATCCTTGATCACGATTGCCACCGCCTGATCGTAGAGCGCATCCTCTCCGTTCGTATTGCCACCTGTGTTCAACCCCAGAACGGCATCGATATTGTCAGCCTTATCTTCGGCCGGGCCATCCAGCACCGTGCTGACGTAATCCGGCGGGCCGAACTGTTTCAGGTGGTTTACGACTTCCTCGACCTCTTCATCCGACACGAACGGCCCGTGGCAGCGGGTAATCTTGGCACCGCCAGCCATGTAAAGCATGTCGCCCTGCCCCAGCAGCTGTTCGGCGCCCATTTCACCCAGAATGGTGCGGCTGTCGACTTTCGACGTCACCTGGAACGAAATCCGCGTTGGGAAGTTCGCCTTGATCGTACCGGTGATCACGTCGACCGAAGGGCGCTGTGTGGCCATGATCAGGTGAATGCCCGAGGCCCGCGCCATCTGCGCCAGACGCTGGATGCAGGCTTCGATTTCCTTTCCCGCCACCATCATCAGGTCGGCCATCTCATCGACGATGACGACGATATAGGGCATCGCTTCGGGCGCGAATTCTTCCGTCTCGAATGTGGGTTCTCCGGTTTCATCGTCAAACCCGGTCTGCACCGTGCGGCTGAACATCTCGCCTTTGGCCAGCGCATCCTTCACGCGCCCGTTGTAACCCGCGATGTTGCGGACGCCCATCTTGGACATCTTGCGATAGCGGTCCTCCATCTCGCCCACGACCCATTTCAGTGCGACCACCGCCTTTTTCGGGTCGGTCACGACCGGCGACAGCAGGTGCGGGATGCCGTCATAGACCGACAGTTCCAGCATCTTGGGATCGATCATAATCAGACGGCATTCATCCGGCGTCAGCTTGTACAGCAGTGACAGGATCATCGTGTTGATTGCCACCGACTTACCTGACCCGGTGGTGCCCGCAATCAGCAGGTGCGGCATCTTCGCCAGATTCGCCACGACGGATTCGCCGCCGATATCCTTGCCCAGGGCCAACGGCAGCGCCTGGTTGCCATCGCCAAAGTCACGGCTGGCCAGGATTTCGCGCAGAACCACCATTTCGCGGTTTTCGTTCGGCAGTTCGATACCGATCACCGAACGCCCCGGCAGGGTCGAAACCCGCGCCGACAGGGCCGACATCGAGCGTGCGATGTCGTCGGCCAGGCCGATCACACGGCTTGCCTTCAGACCCGGAGCGGGCTCCAGCTCGTACATGGTCACAACCGGGCCGGGGCGAACGCTGACGATCTCGCCCTTGACGCCGTAATCATCCAGAACGTTCTCCAACATCCGCGCGTTTTCTTCCAAGGCTTCATCGCTCAGATGATGGCGCTGAATGCTGGCCGGATTCGACAAAAGGCCCAGAGGTGGCAGTTCGAAATCCGAGTGCCGCTCTTCAAAGGACAATGCGGGCTGCGCCTCGGCCTGTGCGCGGCGAGACGGCTGCGGTGTGCGGCGTATCGGTTGTGCGACCACGGGCTTGCGCGGTTCGGCCACCGGGATTTTCATTGCCGGGCGCGGTTGCCGAACAGCTTGTTCGACATCCTCGAATACCTCTGCGTCCCCCTCGTCCAGTTCGGGCGCATAGGGGGTCTGCATGGGCGCGGGCGCGTTTTCAACCAGTGCGGAGTCTTGCGACTCTGGCTTGTCACCCGCTGTTACGGGTGGCTCGGGCGGCAGCCCTGCTGCTGTCACCGGCGGTTCCATCGGCAAGCCATCGGGCTGGCTTGTGTTCAGAATCAGCGGCCCTGGGCGGCGGCCACGGCCTTTGGTCAGCGGAAGGTTCGGGTCGGGTTCGGGCGTCACCTCACCGGTGGCCACTTTGCGATTGCGCACAGCGGCCGAGATTTTCGACCGGATGCGATCTTCCCCCGGCATTTCGTCGAAACCCGCGATCGGTTCCGGATCGACCAGCTCTGGCTCGGGCATGGGATCGGGGCGCCTGATGAGTGACGGCATGCGCGCCAACAGGCCGGATTTGACCGGAGGTTCGGGACTTTCCAGTTCAGGTTCTTCAAAGATTGGATCGGCATAAGCCAGATCATCCTCGAACACGGCCTCGGCCGCTGCGGTTCGCGCAAGTTTGCGCTCTTCCCATTGCGCGCGGCGATCTCGCGCAGCCTGCGCTGCCGAGGCTGCACCACGGCCCATCAGGGTCATCAGCATGTCGTATGCCATAACGAGACCCAGCAGGAAGGCTCGGAAGCCCTTTTTTACATCAGCTTTGGTGAAGCCCAGAACAAATATGCCCAGCGCGATCATCCCGACCGCCATGGCAAGCGACATCAGCTTCACCAGAAAATGGGACGAAATCGGCAGCAGCGTCAGCAACGCGCCCATGACCGTATCGCCGAACAATCCGCCCAAACCATAGCTGTGGGTCGCGCGCCAGTCTGCGTCAGGAACGAGGGTTGCGGCGTACACCGAGACGACGGCGATCCAGATCGGCGCAAAGATCAGACGCGCGATCGCGCGATCTTCCCCGAAATGGCCCGCAAACCGAACCCCCCAACCGATCAGAACCAATGCGATGCCCCAGCTTCCCCAGCCGACGATCATGAACAAGGGAGCGGCGATCGAGGCCCCAATCCGCCCCATCCAGTTTTGCACCGGTGCGTCGGTGGACACCATCCAGTTTGGATCATCAGGTGTGTAGGACCAGATCATCGCGGCCGCAGCCAAACCCAGCAGGATCAGGGCGATGCCAATCAGTTCCTTGCTGCGTCGCTCCAGGGCTGCCTGCGTTGTGCTGTCCAGCAATGGATCGCGGTTACGCGCGTTGTATGATGCCATTTTGCCCTCGTACCTCACGAATAGATGCAGTCGCGGAGTGTGATCAGACCACGCTGCAACTCTGTTTTTGGGGCCACCAATGCAGCCCGAATAAATCCTTCGCCCGGGTTCTTTCCCGGATCGCTTTGTGAAAGATATGCGCCCGGCAGGACCCGGACACCGGTTTCCTTCCAGACTTTCAATGCGGTGTCTTCACCATTCTCGACCGGCAGCCACAGGAAGAATCCGGCCTCGGGCGGCATATAGCCCTGCACGCCTGCGAATACCTCATCCGCTATGGCGTATTTTTCCTGATACAGCGCGCGGTTTTCGCGAACGTGTTCCTCATCCGCCCAAACCTTTGCCGCGGCAGCTTGCAAGGGCAGAGGCAGAGGCGACCCGGCATAGGTGCGCAACTGCTTGACCTGTTTGATCGACTTTGGACCACCTGCGACAAGTCCCGACCGCAAGCCGGCCAGATTCGAACGTTTGGAGAGTGAGTTGAACAGCGTGATCCGTTCAGGATCAGCGCCCAGGTCCTGCGCGACGGTCAGAATACCTGTCGGGGCCTCATCACGGTAAATCTCGGAGTAACACTCATCCGCAAAAATGCGGAAATCGTACTGCTCGGCCAGACGGATCAGGTCGGCCCAATAATCGCGCGAGGCAACGGCCCCCTGTGGATTGGCCGGTGAACAGATATAGGCCACGGCGGTGCGGTTCAGCACGTCCGCAGGCAGGCCGGCATAATCCGGCAGATGGCCCGTCGCGGCGGTGGCTGGCACGAAGTATGGCTGCGCGCCGACCGACAGCGAGGCGACCATGTAAACCTGGTAAAACGGGTTCGGGCACAGGATGATCGGCTGCTGACCATTCTTCTGTTCCGGGCACAAAGCCATGGCGGCGTTGTATAGCCCCTCGCGCGTGCCGTTCAGCGCCATTACGTTGGCATCAGGGTCCATCTGAACCCCATATCTCCGCTTGATCCAGCCCGTGATCGCACTGCGCAGGTCATCCGACCCTTCGTTCGGGGGATATCCCTGGAACCCGGCGGCGTTTTCCATGATGACATCCGTCACCCAGGCCGGAAATTCATGTGTCGGCGCACCAATGGTCATATGAATGACGTCACCGCCCGGCTGGTGATGATCCAGCAGGGCGCGCAGACGCGGGAATGCATAAGCCGGTAGGTTCGAAAACCGCTCGGGGAAAACCATAATACTGCCTCAATATCGGGGTCATTGGCGCCCCGTTTTTTTGGCAGATTACAGTCCGTATGCCTCTTCGTCCAGACAAAGAGGTTCCGAATCAGGGGATTGTGGCATTCAGGCCAGCACCGATTCCGCTGCCGAACCAAGCCGCAACAACGCCTCTTCCGAGCCGGGATAGCCCAACATCATCAACCCGCAACCGGGGGTTCCGGTGGGCAGGCTCAGCGCCGCAAGCCCCATCAGATTGCCAATCCGCGTGTTCCGCAGGGCCAGAAGATTCTCAGTCACGTAGTAGTCGTGATCGCTGAGCAAGCGCTCCAGATTGGGCGGCAAAATCGGCGCTGTCGGCGCCAGAACCGCATCAAACCCGGCAGTTGCCGCGTCCCAGGCGCTGCGGCACGCCTTGAGCTTGGCCCAGGCGGCCACATAGTCGGGGCCCGAATACCCCATGCCAATGCGGAAGCGTTCGAGTATCTCGGGATACATCGCGTCGGGATTGGCCTTGATCACATCGCGCCACAGCCCATAGGCCTCGGTCGTGTATACGATGCTGGTCAACGTCATGGCCTCGTTCAACTCGGGCACTTCCAACGGCACGATCTCGGCCCCCGCGTCCGCAAGTTTGGCAACGGCTTCGTCATATGCTTTGCGCGGTGTGTCGCGCAGATCGTCTTTGGCGATGTTCTGCAAATCGGCAAAACGGCGTCCTTTCAGCGAAGCGCCACGCAGATCGGCAGGCGTCCCCCCCTCGAGCAGAGCCAGAACATGCGCCGCATCCTCGACCGAACGCGCCACAGGTCCAACCGTGTCAAACCGCAGGCAAAGCGGTACCACACCTTCCAGGCTGAGCCGCCCCGCAGTGGTTTTCAGCCCCACCAGATCATTCCATGCCGCCGGGATACGCACCGACCCGCCCGTGTCCGAGCCGATGCCACACGCCGCCAACCCCCAGGCGACCGAGGCCGCCGCCCCTGAAGACGACCCCCCGGGCACTGCTGCCTCGTCATGAATGCAGGGCGGGGTTTCGGTGATCGGATTCAACCCGAGGCCGGAAAAGGCCAGCTCGCTCATATGCGTCTTGCCCAGACAAACCGTTCCCATCTGAGTCGCGTTGCGCAGCACCAGAGCATCCGCTTCCGGTACGCGATCCTTCAACAGAGCCGAACCGGCCTCGGTCACGGTGCCGGCGGTGTCGAACAGGTCTTTCCAACTGATCGGGACCCCGTCCAGCAACGACCGGCGCAGGCCCAGTTGCGCGCGTTGCCGAGCGGCTTCAGCCTCAGCCCGGGCACGGTCATGGGTGACGCGGGCATAGATGCGGTCCCGATGCGGATGAGCGTCAATAGCGGACAGGTAGGTTTCCGTCAGTTCGACCGGATCGATCTGGCCCATGCCAATGCCACGGCCCAAATCACACGCGGTCATGGTCAACCAGTCCTGCATCTCATCCCTCCTGATTTTTAGGCTTTGGGTGACGGTAGCGACAGGACTGCACATGGACAATCCCGAAAGGGCGCGCATATTGCAGGGCATGACACAGGCTTCTGACATTCTGATCGTGGGCGGCGGGTTGAACGGCCCTGCTTTGGCGCTGGCACTGGCACAAACCGGTCATTCGGTCACGGTGATCGATGCGCTGGTCGAAAAGGCGCGCAAGAACGCGGCATTCGACGGGCGTGCCTATGCGCTGGCTCTGGCCTCACAGCGGTTGTTGGATGCCATCGGTATTTGGGACCGCGTCGCGCAGCACGCCCAACCGATGCTGGAAATCAAGGTCACAGATGGCCATGCCGGAACAGGACCATCACCTTTTTTCATGCATTTCGACCATGCCGAGATCGAAGAAGGCCCGATGGGGTACATGGTCGAGGATCGCCACCTGCGCCGTGCTTTTCTGGACGCGATGGCCGAAGAGCCGCGCATCACCCAGGTAAGCGGCAAATCCGTCGTTTCGCAACAGGCCGACACTGCCAACGTGACCGTGACGTTGGATGACGGCACAACCCTGGGCGGCATCCTGCTGGTTGGCTGTGACGGTCGCCGCAGCGGAACCGCGTCTCGGGCCGGCATCAAACGCACCGGTTGGGATTATGGCCAGACGGCATTGGTCTGCGCCATCGAACATGAGCTGCCGCATATTGGCATTGCGCATCAGTTTTTCATGCCACCCGGTCCGCTGGCGATTCTGCCGTTGACTGGCAATCGCAGTTCCATCGTCTGGAGCGAACGCACCGAAACCGCACAGCACATCAACGCCCTGCCCGAAGATGATTACGTGCAAGTGCTACGCCCGAGATTTGGCGATTTTCTTGGCAAAATCAGTCTGGCGGGTGATCGTTTCACTTACCCGCTGAACCTGACCATCGCCAATGCCTTCATCAGTGATCGCATGGCGCTGGTTGGGGATGCCGCGCACGGAATGCACCCCATTGCCGGTCAGGGCCTGAATGCTGGCCTGCGCGATGTCGGCGCTCTGGCTGAAGTTCTGACTTTGGCGGGACGGCGCGGCGAGGATATCGGCTCGCTCATGGTGCTGGAGCGCTATCAGGAATGGCGCCGTTTCGACACGGCCTCGCTGGCAATGGCGACAGATGTCTTCAACAAGATGTTTTCAAACGACAATCCGTTGCTGCGCCTTGGTCGTGACATTGGCATGGGAGTTGTCGGCGCTTTGCCCGGGCTGCGTCGCGGCTTCGTTCGCGAGGCTGCCGGGCTGACCGGCGATCTGCCCAAGCTGTTGCAAGGGCGCCCGATTTAATCCAGCTGCCGGGCCTCGTCGACCAGCATGACCGGAATCCCGTTGCGGATGGGAAAAGCCAAACCCGCCGCTTTTGAAACAAGTTCCCGCCTTTCGGCGTCATAGTGCAGGGTCGTATGTGTCTGCGGGCAGATCATCGCCTCGAGCATGTGACGATCAAAGGCGTGTTCAGGGTCGGTCATTGCAGTTTTTCCTCATTCGATCCGCCTCGCATGGCGAATTCAATCAGCGTCACCAACGTCTCGCGCCGGGTGCGCAGGCAAGGGGCTTCCAGCAGGGCCTGTTTGTCCTCGGGGTCGAAATCCAAAAGCATCGACAGGGAATTCACCAAAAGCTCATCCTCGGCATCTTTGAGCGAATCCCAGTCGGTGGACAATTGACGGGATGAAAAGAAACGCTCCAACAGTGTCAGGAACGCGTTGCGGTCAAACCCGTTGTCTTTCTCGGCCTTTCCCAGATCACGATCGAACCCGTCCCACGAGACCGCACACCTCCGGTAGGGCGTGAACGCGTCCAGCTCTGACAGGACCCTGAACCGGGATATACCGGTCAACGTGATCAGATACCGGCCATCTTCGGTTTCCGAAAACTGCGTCACCCGCCCTGCGCATCCAATACGGTGCAGTTTGTCCTCGTCTTTGACCGAAGGATTCGGCTGAACCATTGCGATCAACCGTTCCTTGGTTTTCAGCGCGTCGTCCAGCATCTGAAGATAGCGCGGCTCGAATATGTGAAGCGGCAAGCGCGAGCGGGGCAGCAGCAGTGCCCCGGGCAATGGAAAAACGGATACCGTATCCGGCAGGTCGGCGGGGTGCATCATGTACCCAATTCTAGCTCTGATGAGAGATTAGGCAAATATCATCGAACTGAGTTTGCGACGTCCGTTCAGAACAATCGGGTCATTGGCCTTGAGCGCATCGAAGATGGTGAAAAGCTGTGTCTTGGCCGCGCCCTCATTCCATTCACGATCCCGGCGGAACAGCTCCAGCAATTGTGCCACGGCTTCTTCCACATTGCCGTTCGCGTGCAGCGCCTGGGCCAGATCAAAGCGGGCCTGATGGTTGTCCGGATCCGCCTCGACAGCCGCCATCAGCTCGGCGACGGGGCCGGCATCTGCCGCCTGCTTGGCAAGTTCCAGCTGCGCATGTGCGGCTTCCAGCTCGGCCGATGTGGATATCTCGGCCGGAGCGCCGTTCAGGATCGCCTCTGCCTGCTCCAGATCACCGGTGGCGATATGCGCCCGCACCAGCCCGCCATAAGCCGCGGCGTGGTTCGGGTCTTCGCCCAGAATCGCGGCAAAGGTCTGAGCCGCGTCCGCGGCAGCACCTTCGGCGAGCATTTCCTCGGCAGCCTGCACGGCATCATCCAACTGGCCGCCCGGGCTTTCACCGCCTGCGGCTTCGATCACACGGTCCACGAAAGCCTTGATCTCGGATCCCGGCAACGCGCCTTGAAACCCGTCCACCGGCTGACCCTTGAAAAAGGCATAGACGGTCGGGATCGACTGGATGCGCATTTGCGCGGCAATTGTCTGCGCGTCATCCACATTGATCTTGACCATCTTCACCGCGCCTTTCGCGGCTGTCACAGCCTCTTCCAGCATCGGGCCAAGGGTTTTGCACGGGCCACACCAAGGTGCCCAGAAATCGACGATCACAGGTGTTTCCTGCGAGGTTTCGACCACATCGGCCATGAAAGTGGCCTCGGTCCCGTCTTTGATCAGATCGGTTGCTGGGGCGTCTCCGCCGTTCAGAAGGTCCATGGCAATCACTCTTTCGTTCGAATTTGCGCCCTATATGCAGTCGCTGGCCGCGGAAACCAAGGGCTGAGTTGCAGATCAGACGTCGAAACTGGCAAAGACCGGAGCGTGATCGCTGGGTTTTTCCCATCCACGGGCGTCCCTCAGGATGCGGCTGGAATGGCCCGCGTTCGAGATATCGGCCGTGGCCCAGATATGGTCCAGCCGGCGCCCCTTGTCTGCCGCATCCCAATCCCGGGCGCGATAGGACCACCAGCTGTAAAGCTGCCCTTCCGGAATATCCTGACGGGTGATATCGACCCAGCCGCCTGCTTCCTGTGTCTCGGCCAGATGCTCGACCTCGACGGGCGTGTGCGAGACGACCTTCAGCAGTTGTTTGTGTGACCATACATCATCCTCACGCGGGGCGATGTTCAGATCACCGACAAGGATGGATTTAGCCGGCTTTTCCGCACGGAACCAATCGCGCATATCAGTGAGATAGTCGAGCTTCTGGCCGAATTTCTCATTGACGTCCCGGTCCGGCACGTCGCCGCCCGCCGGGACATAGAAGTTGTGGATCGTGACACCGTTTTCCAACCGCCCGGCAATGTGGCGGGCATGTCCGAGACCAGCGAAATCCTTGTCACCCACCTCTTCCATCGGCAGGCGCGACAGGATGGCGACGCCGTTGTAACCCTTCTGCCCCCGCGCGATCATGTGCCTGTAACCCAGTTCGGCAAACCCTTCGGTCGGGATCTTCTCAACCGGTGATTTGCACTCTTGCAGGCACAATACGTCAGGGGCTTCTTCTTGCAGCAATTTCAGAACGATAGGCTCACGCAGGCGAACGGAATTGATGTTCCATGTGGCAAGGGTGAAAGGCATGTCGGGGATTCCTTTGTCGCGATTGGCGCAGGTTAGCGTGGCACAAAGCCAGTTGCCACGAGAAAAGGCGGCTTCATCCCTGGACTATCCGTCGGCAGGTCAACGAGCTTTGCCGTCGAGCTTCCTCTTGCCCTGATACCTCGCCTGATGCAGACTTGTGTGCGAATGAGGAATGTCTATTTCACCGCTGGGTCTGTTCGCGAACAGACCGGCCCGGCACGATGCTTTGGGAGGAGTGTGTCATGGCATCCGAATCCGCAGGTTCCACGCCGCCGGAAAACCTGACGCCACAGCAGCAAACCATGCCCAATGTCAACAGGGTCACTGTAGATGATATCACAGCGTCACTGAAGGCAGGGTTTTCCGACTTTCTGGCCCGCCCTGTCATGAGCGGTTTCTTCGGCCTTTTCTTTGCGGTTTTCGGAATTCTGTTGGTTTGGGCCCTGATCTGGCTTGGCCAGATCTGGATGATTATCCCTGCCATTGTAGGCTTTCCGCTGATCGCCCCTTTTGCCGCCGCCGGGCTTTATGAAATGTCGCGCCGCTTGCAGAAAGGCGAAAGCTTTGGCTGGTCTGAAATCCTGACCGTTATGGCCAATCAACGCAAACGCGAAATGGGCTGGATGGCCTTTGTCACTCTTTTCATTTTTTGGGTATGGATTTACCAGGTTCGGCTTTGGTTGGCGATCATACTCCAGAACGCATCCTTTTCGGATTTCGACGGGTTTTTGAACGCCGTATTCTTCACACCGCAGGGTTGGATATTCCTTGCCGTAGGCACCTGTGTCGGCGCATTCCTGTCGGCCGTACTGTTTTCGGTGACCGTCGTCGCCATGCCCTTGCTGCTGGACCGGGAAACCAACTTCATTTCCGCCATGTTGACCTCTTTGCGCGTCGTATCCGAAAGCCCGGTGGTCATGCTGGGCTGGGCGGCGATCATCTCGGTCACCATGCTGTTGTCGCTGGTTCCGGCGTTTCTGGGTCTGGTTTTCACCCTTCCGATCCTTGGCCACACCACGTGGCACCTTTATCAGCGGGCCGTTGCTCCCGTGGAAGAGTGACCCGCCGCAGAGCTCATTGTTCTATTATGGGCCAAAAATCGGTCAGTGCTGCTTTCTGTCTTGCGTAGCAGCCCCCCTTCAGCACCGAAAAAAAGCCGGGCCATTCGGCCCGGCAGTCCAACAGGGAGGTACATGTCATGACCCGGACATGCACGGGTTGGGAGTAACCTAATTATGAGTTCAGAGTATCACTTTGATCCACATCAATCCACAACCAGTTAAGACACGAGCCTATATCCACCCGATTCTGTGACCAAAAGGCGCGCATTGGACGGATCGGGCTCGATTTTCTGACGCAAACGGTAGATGTGGGTTTCCAGCGTATGCGTCGTGACCCCGGCATTGTATCCCCAAACTTCATGCAGCAGCACATCCCGCGCCACGACGCCATCGGTCGAGCGGTACAGGAACTTGAGGATGTTGGTTTCCTTCTCGGTCAGGCGGATCTTGCGGTCTTCTTCCGTGATCAGCATCTTCATCGCTGGTTTGAACGTATAGGGGCCAAGAACAAATACCGCGTCCTCGGATTGTTCGTGCTGCCGCAGCTGAGCGCGGATACGGGCCAGCAAAACCGGGAATTTGAATGGTTTGGAGACATAGTCATTCGCGCCGGCGTCCAGACCCAGAATCGTATCGGCATCGCTGTCATGACCGGTCAGCATCAGGATCGGGCTTTTGACACCCTGTTTGCGCATCAGGCGGCACAGTTCCCGCCCGTCGGTATCGGGCAGACCCACATCAAGAATGACCAGATCATAGATCGCTTCGCGTGCGCGCTCCATTGCGGACTGGCCGTCTGACGCTTCGAAAACGTCAAAGTCTTCGGTCATGACAAGTTGTTCGCTGAGCGCCTCGCGCAGATCCTCGTCATCGTCCACCAACAGGATTTTCTTGAGTTGAGCCATTTCCCGATCCTCCAAACGCTTTTCCATCACTTGCGCGCGGAATATGCAATCAACAAGATTTGCTGCAACGGTTTCACGCCTTCGTGTCAGAGTTGGCAGAAATGTTTCACATTTCCTTTCGAAACAGCTAGGAGAAAAGCTGAGCGTTATAGGGTAACATAGATGAGTCTCATTCCCGATATCACCGAACTTCTGGCCAGGGCCCGGGCCGATCTGCGCATGGGCGTTCCAGTGGTGCTGACCGATGACAGCGGCTTTAGCGTTGTGGCGATCTCTGCGGAAACGCTCAGCCCACAGCGCCTGGCTGATCTGAAAAAGCTCGGGGAACCGGTGGTGGCCATTACCGGGCGGCGGGCCGAAACACTCAAAGCGCGTGCCTATGACGGTGATCTCGCACGGGTTTCGATTCCCGCCGATGCAGACATCACATGGGTGCAGGCGGTTGCCGATCCCTCGGACGATCTGAGCGCGCCGATGAAAGGGCCGCTGATGACCGAGCGCCACGGTAACGCCAATTTGCACCGCATCGCGATTGCGTTGGCCAAGTCCGCTCGCATTCTTCCCGCCGCGGTCGTCGTGCCGGTCGAAGACGGTCGGGCCTTTGCCGTATCGCACGGCCTGACCTGCATAGATCACACACGCGCCGCCCCGCATCTGGCGGACCGCAGCGCCTTGCATGAGGTGGTCGCCGCCCGCCTTCCGATGGAAGTCTCCGAGGCCGGTCGCCTGCATGTTTTCCGCCCCGAAGATGGCGGAGAAGAGCATTACGCGGTCGAAATAGGCCGCCCGGATCGGGACAAGCCGGTTCTGGCCCGGTTGCATTCCGCCTGTTTCACGGGCGATCTGATGGGCAGCCTGAAATGCGACTGCGGTCCGCAACTGCGCGGCGCGCTGGCACAAATGGGGGCCGAAGGGGCAGGAGTTCTTCTGTACCTGAACCAGGAAGGGCGCGGTATCGGGCTGGCCAACAAGATGCGCGCCTATTTTCTCCAAGATCAGGGCTTTGACACGGTAGAAGCAAACCACAGGCTGGGTTTCGAGGATGATGAGCGCGATTTCCGACTCGGGTCGGATATCCTGAAATCGCTGGGTTTCAACTCGGTGCGCCTGCTGACCAACAACCCCGCCAAGATCTCGATGATGGAACGCACGGGGATCGCCGTGACCGAGCGCGTTCCTTTGAAAGTGGGCGAAACCGCGCATAACCGGGGATACCTGGCCACGAAAGCCGCGAAATCCGGGCACTTGCTGTGACCCCAAGTGATTTGGTTCTGACCCCGAACGGCGTTCGGTTTCTGGGCAGAACGTTTCCGTGTTCCATTGGCAAAGGCGGATTGAACAACACGAAACACGAGGGTGACGGGGCGACACCTACCGGATGCCATCGAATCGTCGGCATGCTCTATCGGCCCGACCGGCTGGTCGCCCCCAACTTCTGGGCGATCCCGATTGGGCCGCAGGACTTGTGGTCGGATGACGTCGAGGACAGCCGCTACAATCACATGGTGCCCGCCCCTTATGCGTTCAGTCATGAAAAACTGCGCCGGGCTGATCCGCTTTACGATCTGGTTCTGTTGACCGACTGGAACTGGCCGAATGCGGTTCCCGGCAGGGGATCGGCAATTTTTCTGCACCAGTGGCGCAGGCCCGGCTACCCAACCGAAGGTTGCATCGCCTTCCGTCGGGACCATTTGCACTGGATTGCAGGGCGAATCTCTCCTGGAACGCGCCTGATCATCCCAGAGGTTTGACCCGCTCGCCGAAAATGGCCGACCCGACGCGGACATGGGTCGCGCCCAAGGCGATGGCCTGCTCGAAATCACCGCTCATACCCATCGACAAGCCCTCAAGCCCGTTGCGTGCGGCGATCTTGGCCAAAAGTGCGAAATGAAGTGTGGGTTCTTCATCGACCGGCGGGATGCACATCAACCCGCGCACCGGAAGGTCCAAAGACTGGCATTCCGCGATGAACCCGTCCGCGTCCGCGGGAAGAACGCCGGCCTTCTGCGCTTCTTCACCCGTATTGACCTGAATGAACAAGTCGGGGCAGTATCCCAACTCTTGCGCCAGCCGCGCCAGGGTTTTGGCCAGTTTGGGGCGATCGACCGAATGGATCGCATCACACAGTTCCATCGCCTGCCTGGCTTTGTTGGTCTGCAACGGGCCGATGAGATGCAGATCGACGGCATCGAACTGCTCTTTGAAAGCGGGCCATTTGCTGGCCGCCTCCTGAACGCGATTCTCACCAAAACACCTGTGCCCCTGCTCAAGAACGGCCTGAACCCGTTCGTTGGGCTGCACCTTGGAAACGGCAATCAATTTGACCGAACCGGCCTGCCGTTGTGCTTTGGCTTCGGCTTTGGCGATACGCGCGGTGATCTCTTGCAACGACATGGGGCCCTCAATCTGTCTTTGGCGCAGAAAAACACCAAGTCGGCGCAAAAGAAAAGGGCGAGTCCGAAGACCCGCCCTTAAACCTTACGGTTCAGATCAGCTTAGAAGTTGAACTGAGCACCGAAGTCAGCCTTGATGGTCGAGTCTGCGCAAGAGTCACAGTCGTTTACACCCAGACCACCGCGCAGCGATGCACCGCCACCCAGGTCGTAGATTGCACCGATAGCAACCTGCTGAAGGTCAGCAGATGCGTTACCGTCACCATAGGTGAACAGCAGGGTGGTTGCAGCGCCCAGGTTGTAGGCAGCCGACAGACCCCATGCAGTACCGTCGGTCGAAGCAACTTTGGTTGCGTCGTCCGCGACAAACAGAGTACCCGAGAAGTCACCCCATTCGCCACCCAGGGTCAGAACGGTCAGGCTCGGATCGCTGCCTGCGCCACCGTCGGTCTGACCATAGGCCAGAGCGGCAGTGATGTTGTTGAAGGTGTAGGTCGCGCTGATGTCCCAGCGGTCTGCGTCAGTGGTGGTCGAAGTGGCGCCACCAGCTGCAACAGTTGTAACCTGCGCTTGGTCATAAGACGCACCAAACGAGAAGTCGCCAACCGAATACTGGAAGAACACAGCGTTCGCGCCCGAACCGGTCGACGAGTACGCCAGGAAGCTGTAGTCAACGCCCGAGTACTGACCTGCGAACAGTTCCAGACCTACTTCGTTGCCGTAGTAGTTTGCCAGGTTGTCAAACGAACCTGCGACGTTGCCCGCGTCAACACGCAGACCGCCGTAGATGACCGAGAAGCGTGCGCCGTTCAGGCCGGCCGAGTTTGCTTCACCGGTGCTGCTGTCTTCGTCAGCTTGCAGACGAACACGGCCTTCAAAACGAACGCCGCCGTCGGTTTCTGCGATGCCGTCGATGTTCAGACGGAAGCGCGAGACCAGGATAGCGTCGTCAGACTGTGCGGTCGAGCTTGCGGATACGTCATCTGCTGTGCCCATCAGGCCGTCTGCGCCAGGTCCAGTAACGGTTGTGGTTGCGGTACGGTCTTCAGTGTAACCAATACCAAAACGGCCGTAACCGCTGAAGTTAATCTCAGCTGCCGCAACGCCTGCGGTCGCGATCAGCGCCGTCGATGCGAAGAGAACTTTTTTCATCTTGTTTCCCTCGGTTTCTTTCAAAAGAGTTATCTACTCGACACATGCCTCGGCATATGTCTCAGCACGGACACCGTTTCGCTCTTTTTGCCCCCATTGCGCAAGCTTGGCATAAACCCGGTCACGTCATTGGGGTCAGATTGGTGCAAGGATGCCACAGTTCCTTTTCGCCCGGATGCGGGTGATACACTTACATTTCAGAAGAATAGGCTTGTTGCAGCGAGGGTCCTTGGCTAGGAGTATGCCCTGAATACTGCAAAACAAGTGAAACAGGACCTGCTGACAATGCGCCTGCCTACGATTTTGGGATTAATCATGCTGACCACCACGATTGCGGCATGCGGGCAGAATCGAACCACTTCGACATATTCCCCCAATCCCGCCAGCGGTAATTCCGATGAACGCGAACTGAACGATCCCGAACGTTCAACGTTGTGGGACATTTTCGATCGCAGCAAGGCCGAGCAGACCACCAATGTAAACCGGTACCTGTGGGCAGCTTCTCTGGACATACTGAATTTCCTGCCTGTGCAGGAGGTCGATCCGTTTACCGGAGTGATCGTAACAGGTTACGGCACCCCTCCGGGCGGAGGCCGGTCATACAGGGCGACCGTACACATCAGCGATCCGGCGCTTGCGGCCCGGTCTTTGTCCGTCGCCCTGCAATCCAGCGGGGGCGCCCCGGTAAGCGCGGCAACAACCCGTGCCGTGGAGGATGCGATTCTGTCCCGCGCCCGTCAGCTGCGCATCGCCGACAACAAGTTCTAGCACTCCGCCGAAAATCACACTAATACCACGCCGGGTTCCTACCCGGCGTTTTCATTCACGAAGGACCGCACAATGTCGCGCTATTCGGCCACCGAAATCGAAGCAAAATGGCAAGAGGCCTGGGACAAGGCCGGGATCTTCACCGCCAAACGGACGGCGGACAAGCCGAAATACTATGTGCTTGAGATGTTCCCCTACCCGTCGGGGCGAATCCATATGGGGCATGTGCGCAACTATACGATGGGCGACGTCATCGCGCGGCACAAGCTGGCCACCGGGCACAATGTTCTGCACCCAATGGGCTGGGACGCGTTCGGGATGCCGGCGGAAAACGCTGCCATGGCGATTGGCGGCCACCCCAAGGAATGGACTTACGGCAATATCGCCGACATGCGCGCCCAGATGAAGCCGCTGGGCCTGTCGATCGACTGGTCCCGTGAATTCGCCACATGTGACCCGGAATATTATGGCCAGCAGCAGGCGCTGTTCCTCGACATGCTCGAGGCCGGGCTGGTCTATCGCAAGAATGCCGTGGTGAACTGGGATCCGGTCGACATGACCGTTCTGGCCAATGAACAGGTGGAAAACGGGCGCGGATGGCGCTCGGGCGCGCTGGTGGAACGGCGCGAGCTGACGCAGTGGTTCTTCAAGATCTCGGATTTCGCCGAAGAGCTGCTCGAGGCGCTGGATACGCTCGAGAACTGGCCCGCCAAGGTGCGGCTGATGCAGGAAAACTGGATCGGCAAGTCGCGCGGCCTGCAATTCGGGTTCGAGCGCACCGATGGTGGGGAACCGATAACTGTCTACACGACGCGGCCCGACACGCTGCTGGGTGCGTCCTTCGTGGGGATCTCGCCCGATCACCCGATCGCCAAACAGCTTGAGGCCGAAAACCCCGAAGTTGCTGAATTCGTTGCGGAATGCCGCAAGGGCGGCACCACGGAAGAAGCCATCGAAACCGCGGAAAAGCTGGGCTTTGACACCGGTATCCGCGTCAAGCACCCGCTGGACCCGAACTGGGAACTGCCGGTCTGGATCGCCAATTTCATCCTGATGGACTATGGCACCGGCGCGATCTTTGCCTGCCCGGCCCATGACCAGCGGGACCTTGATTTCTGCCGCAAATACGATCTGCCGGTGATCGATACGTTCTTTGCGCTGGACGACGACACGCCGGTCGACAAGATCGCCTTTGTCCCGCCGAAGACCGAAAAAGTCCGTTGGGTGAACCATTTCGCGGGCCTGACCGAAGCAACCGGCGAAGAGGCGATCAACACCACCATCGATTTCGCCGAAAAAGCCGGTTGGGGCGAAGGGGTCACGAAATATCGCCTGCGCGACTGGGGCCTCAGCCGCCAGCGCTATTGGGGTTGTCCGATTCCAGTCGTTCACTGCGAAAGCTGTGGCGTGGTCCCTGAAAAGAAAGAGAACCTTCCGGTTCGCCTGCCCGATGATGTCACCTTCGACAAACCGGGCAACCCGCTGGACCGCCACCCGACCTGGCGCGACTGCGCTTGCCCGAATTGTGGCGCCCCAGCCAAGCGCGAGACCGACACGATGGACACATTCGTGGATTCGTCATGGTATTTCGCCCGATTCACCGCTCCGCGCGCGGAAACACCCACCGATCTGGCCGAGGCGGAATACTGGATGAATGTAGACCAGTATATCGGCGGTATCGAACACGCGATTCTGCATCTGCTGTATTCGCGGTTCTTCGCCCGCGCGATGAACATCACCGGGCATTTGCCGGACAAAGCCATCGAACCCTTCGACGCGCTGTTCACCCAAGGCATGGTGACGCACGAGATCTACCAGACCCGCGATGCCAACGGTCGCCCGGTCTATCACCTGCCCGAGGAGGTCACGGACGGAAAACTGGCCGACGGCACAGAGGTCGAGATCATCCCATCGGCCAAAATGTCAAAGTCCAAGAAGAACGTTGTCGACCCGGTCAGCATCATCTCGGCCTTCGGCGCCGACACAGCCCGCTGGTTCGTGCTGTCCGATTCGCCGCCCGAACGGGACGTGGAATGGACGGCTGCGGGGGCCGAGGCCGCGTACAAGCATCTCAACCGTGTCTGGACTCTCTGCGACAAGATCGGTGCCATGGACCCGAACGCCACGGGCGAAGGCGATGAGGAGCTGCTGCGCGAGATGCACAAAACCATCCGCGACGTGACATTGGGTGTTGAAAGCTTTGGCTTCAACGCGGCCATCGCCAAGCTTTATGCCTTCACCAACACCCTGGCGAAATCCAAGGCAGGTGCTGCGGCCCAAAAGCAGGCCATCAAAACGCTGGCACAGCTGATGTCGCCGATGACACCACATCTGGCGGAAGATATTTGGGCCCATCAGGGCGGCGAAGGCCTTGTGGCCGTTGCGCCATGGCCCGTCGCCGACGAGGCGATGCTGGTCGACGACACCGTCACCTTGCCGATCCAGATCAACGGCAAGCGTCGCGCGGAAATCAGCGTGGCCAAGGATCTGGACAAAGCCGAGGTTGAAAAAATCGCGCTCAGCACCGAAGCTGTCCAAAAGGCGCTGGAAGGCAATGCGCCGAAGAAAGTAATCGTCGTTCCGGGCCGGATTGTGAATGTCGTCGTTTGATCGCAGAACCTTTTTGCTGATGCCGCTGGCGCTGGCCGCCTGCGGCTTTGAGCCCGTCTATGCGCCCGGCGGATCGGGTTCGGCCTTGTATGGCCGTGTCGAGGTGTCGGCCCCCAACACCGTGGAAAGCTATTTGCTGGTCCAAAATCTGGAACAGCAACTGGGGCGAAGCGCCGGGTCGGTCAACGACTACAAGCTGGATGTTCAGGTTTCGACCGTAACGCGTGGCGCAGCAATCACCACCACGAACGAAACGCAACGCTACACCATCGACGGACGCGCGCAATACACGCTGCGGTCCAACGCAACCGGTCAGATCATCGCCTCGGGCTCGGTGGCGGATTTTGTGTCATATTCCGCCGCAGGATCGACCGTTTCCACCTTGGCGGATGAGCGCGATGCCAAGAGACGGCTGATGATGATACTGTCGGGCCAGATCATGAACCGCCTTTACGCCATGCCGGACCTGGCCGCATGAAGCTGAGCCCGCGCGAGGCTGAGGGGTATTTTGCCAAGCCGGACGCGGACAAGACCGGGCTGCTTATCTATGGCGCGGATGCGATGCGGGTTGCGCTCAAGCGGCAACAGGTGCTGGCCGCTCTGCTTGGCCCCGAAGCCGAAGAAGAAATGCGCCTGACCCGCATGCCCGGTGGCGATCTGCGTGGTGATCCCGCTTTGTTGCTGGACGCGGTCAAGGCGGTCGGCTTCTTTCCCGGCCCACGTGCCGTTTTCGTAGAAGACGCAACCGAAACCGCAGCGCCTGCAATTCTGGCCGCGCTCGAAGACTGGGCCCCCGGAGACGCCCAGATCATCGTGACCGCAGGGCAATTGAAACCCAGTTCGAAAATCCGCAAGGTGTTCGAAGGCCACCCTGCCGCTTATGCGGTTGGCATTTATGACGACCCGCCCTCACGCGCCGAAGTGGAACGGGTTCTTGCCGAGTCGGGTATGAAAAACGTGCCCCGAGATGTCATGTCTGCAATCAGCGAATTGGCAGCAAGCCTCAGCCCCGGTGATTTCGCGCAAACGGTTGAAAAACTGTCTCTTTACAAGCGTGATGACAGCTCTGACTTGACAGTCGAAGATATCGAGGCCTGCGCTCCGCGCTCGACCGAGGCGGCGCTGGATGATGTTCTCAACGTCGTTGCCGAGGGCCGCGCCGGTGAGATCGGGCCGCTGATCCGGAGGTTGCAGGCGCAGGGCACCAACGGCGTGACTCTGTGCATCGGAGCAATGCGGCATTTTCGGACACTCTATGCCTGCGCGTCCGATCCCGGTGGTGCTGCGCAGGGCATCGGCAAGCTGCGTCCGCCGGTTTACGGCAAGCGGCGTGACCGTATCCTGCGACAGGCACAAGGTTGGGGGGCGGCCAAGCTGCAAACCGCGCTGACGGTTCTGACGGATACGGATTTGGCGCTGCGCTCTGCCGGGCAGACAGCCCCTGCCATGGCGCTGGTGGAACGCGCGATGATCCGTTTGGCGATGTTGGCGCGATCCCGCTAACTCACTTGGCCGTTTCAAGCCAATCTGCGGCGGTCTGACCGGCCCAGCGCCCGGTCGCCAGGCAAGCCGTGAGCAGATATCCCCCGGTTGGGGCCTCCCAATCCAGCATTTCACCGGCGCAGAACACACCCGGCAGGGCCGTCAGCATCAGCCCGTCATCCAGCGCTGTCCGTTTCACACCACCTGCGGTCGAAATGGCTTCGTCCATCGGGCGAAGTCCGGCATGCCGGATTGGTAGCTTTTTCAACATGCTCACTTGCACGGATTGAGAATGGCCGCCGTGTTTGGTCATTTCATGAAACAGGGCGATTTTCTGAGCGGACAGGTTCAGCGACTTTCTCATCCACTGGGACAGCGTTGTTTTCGACCGTTTCGCAGAAAACCGCGCCAGCAGAGCCTGTTGGTCCAGATCAGGCTTCAGATCAGCAAACAATGGCTGCCCCGCGCGCAAGGCCGGTGTCAGCGAATACAGCCCGCCGCCTTCCAGACCGGTTCTGGAAATCGCTGCCTCTCCTCGGCTCTCCAGGTCACCTGCCATCCATCGGACCGATTTCAATGCGGCCCCGAAATGAGGCTGCATATGTGGGCTCCAATCAACGGAAATGGCTGAGTTTGCAGGTTCGAACGGAGCCAGCGCCACGCCTTTTCCGGCCAATATCTGCGCCCAGTGACCGTCCGAGCCAAGGCGGGCCCAGCTTGCACCGCCCAGTGCCAGCACGGTGACATCCGGCGAAACACGGCGCCGCCCGTCCGGGGTGTCAAACACCGGCGCTTCACCGTCCCAGCCTGTCCAACGCCAGCGGGTCCTGACCTCGACCCCGGCCTTGCCCAACCGTGCCAGCCAGGCCCGCAACAAGGGTGAGGCCTTCATGGATTCAGGAAATACACGCCCTGTCGAGCCGACAAACAGCGTCTGCCCCAACCCGCGCGCCCAGTGCTGCACCGCCTCGGCATCAAAGTCAGTCATGATCGGGCGCAACCAATCCGCCGCTTCACCATAGGCGCGGATCAGGTCATCAAGCGGCTCGTCCTTGGTCAGGTTCAGCCCCGATTTCCCGGCCATCAGAAACTTGCGCGCGACCGAAGGTTTGGCCTCGGCCACCAACACGGAATGCCCGGCTGCGACCAGCTGTTCGGCCGCCATCAACCCGGCGGGGCCTGCTCCGATCACCATTGCCTGAGCCATTCGCACCCTCTTGCCTTCGCCCGTCACAGGCGCAAGTTTCACATCATCATGACGAACAGCGATCCGATCTGCCCGCTTTGCGGCCGCCCGATCCCCGACGGGGGTGGCAGCCTGCATCATCTGATCCCAAAACTCAAAGGAGGCAAGGGCGGACCGACCGTTCTGCTGCATCAGATCTGTCACAAAGAGGTGCACGCCACCCTGACCGAGGCCGAACTGGCACGCAGTTTCAACACGGTCGAGGCCCTGCGTGCGCATCCAAGGCTCGAGAAATTTCTGATCTGGGTCCGCAAACGCCCACCCGGGTTTCGTTCGAAAGTTCCGGGCAAGCGGCGCGGGCGGTGATCAGCCCGGCAGGATCGGGTCGCCGAAAGTATCTGTCAGGGGCTCGGACAGGCCTTCGATCTCGATACCCTGAAAGTCCGGTACATGCGCGAATTGTGCGCCCGCAACATGCTGGAATTCCAACGTCGTATAGGCGCGTTTCCACAGCCATTCGCGGTTTTCAACAGCCCAAAGATCAGGATTGGGAGGGGTTTCGTCCGTAAAGGCATAGAAATGCAGGTCAAAGCCGCAAGGGGCGACCTCCTGCATCGACAACAACGACATGCCCCGGGCGCGCCAGAACGCGTCTTCGGCGGCAATATCGCCGGTTCGAAGGGTAATCTGACCGATCCGAGCCCGCGCGAAGGGCGCGTCGGGGTCCGCCGCATGCGGCGGTCGGTTGCCTTCGAAATCATGTTGCAGCAGCTCGATGACGAACCCTTCGGGATCCGCAAGATGGCACATGTAGCCGATGTCCAGAAACTGGTTCGGCATGCTCACTGGAACGTCAAACCTGCGCAGATGAGCCGCAGCAAGATCGACATCCGGTACAGTGATTCCTATCTTCCAGTACCGCTGCCCCCTGTCATGGGTGTATCCTCCTCCACCCGGCAGCAGCAAAATGTCTGCGTCTGCGCCGTCATAGCCGACACGGCGACCGGTTTCTGCTTGGCCAACATACATGCCCAGAACGTCGCGATAAAACGCGGCCAGCCGATCCGGATCAGCGACCCGCAGGCGCAGTGCAGACAGCCTCATGAACACAACCTTGCGATTCCCGCTGCGATCTCGGGGTCGGCATTCACGCTGTCTGCCACCAGATCGCGTGCGGTTTGCATCAGGTGATCGGGATCGACAATCCGGTCGACCAGACCAAATTCATACGCTTCCTGCGCGGTGATTTTCTGACCGGCCATGAGAATCAACTTGGCCCTGGCCGGTCCGACCAGAGCCGCCAGCCGCGCGGGGTCGGACGGTTGCGGCAGAAACCCCAGCTTCATCACCGGATAGAAGAACTTGGCCGATGGCACGGCAATGCGCAGATCACAGGCCAGCGCCATACCATTGGCCCCACCGGCCAGGGTGCCATTCAGTGCGGCGACGGTCAGACAGGGCAGCGCGGCAATGGCACCAGACAGCCTTTCCCAGACATCCGATTTGGCCAGACCGGCGCGCGCCTCGTCGAGATCTGCCCCGGCACTGAACACTTTGCCCGCGCCGGTCAGGATCAACGCCTTGGCCCCTGTCGCGGATTCGGCAATCTCGGCCAGTTCCGCCAGCATGGCCCCCGTCAGGGCGTTTGCTTTGTCAGGGTTGTTGATCGTGACGGTCCAGAGGCCGCCTTCTTTGGTCAAATCGATCATATCAGCCCGGCCCGTTTGCGAATGTCTTCAAGCCGCAGCGAAATTTCGGTGCCCAGGAACTCATCTGCATCATCGGAACACATCCACAGAAGCGCCCGTGCGGGCCAGTCCGCGGGGATATGGACATCCCAGTCCAGCTGACTGACGGGATTGATGCCGCTGGCCTTGATCGAACGCTGCATATCGGTGGCCACCGTCCCCGGTGAAAGACCCATGGCGCGAATACCATTATGGGCTTCTTCCAGATGCAGACATTCCGTGAGCATCTTGGCCCCGGCCTTCGAGGCGCAATAATGGCTCCAGGCTTCGACCGGGTTCGACGCCGCACCGGACGAGATCGTCAGAATGCTCCCTCCTCCCGCAGCCCGCATTACTGGCAACGCCGCGCGCATCCCATAGAAAATGCCTTTCAGGTTGATGTCGATGGCCTTGCTCCACGCCTCGGTGTCAGCATTCGAGAGATGAAAGATCGGATCGATCACGCCGGCATTGCCGATCAGAACATCCAACCCACCGAACCGGTCCACGCATGTGGCCACGGCTTGTTCCACCTGCGCGAAATCGCTGACGTCACAGGCCAGTGCGATGGCCTGATCGCCCAATTCTGCGGCCAGCGCGTCAATCTGATCCTGGCTGCGGGCCACCAATGCGACATTGGCACCGGCTGCGGCAAAAACGCGCCCTGCCTCGGCCCCAATTCCTCGGCTGGCCCCGGTTATGAGAACAGTTTTTCCCTGCATTTGCCCTTCCTCACGCATTGCAATCTCTGTCGGCTACAGCCGTAACGCGTAAACGGGGAAAGGGTCCAGCCCTTGCCCCCTTGACGATACCCGCCACAAACCCGACCATGCGCCACAAATTGATCAAGAAGGGTTACCTTATGTCCGTTTTCCTTCGCCGCAGCTGCGGCGCTGCCCTGGCTTATGCCGTTGCCACCCAAGGGGCGTTTGCAGACCTGTCGGCCAATGATGTCTGGTCCGACTGGCAGAGTTATTTCACTTCGATGGGTTACACCATCACAGGAGACGAAAGCACCTCGGGCGACGTCACCACGATTTCAAACATGACACTTTCAGTGGCCCTGCCCGAAGAGGAAGGGCAGTTTCGGATGGTCATGCCAGAAATGACACTGACCGAAAATGGTGACGGGACCGTTACCATTGACCTGCCGGAAAGCTTTCCCATGGAAGTCACCGGACAGGCCGAAGACGAAAACTTCGCAGCCACTGTCACCTATTCCCACAGCCAACTGAACATGGTCGTTTCAGGCACACCGGACGACATGACCTATGACTACAAGGCTGACAATCTGGGGGTGAAACTGGATTCGATTGAGGTCGATGGTGAGGCTCTGCCCAATGATGTGTTTGGCATCAATGTCCAAGCAAGCGATCTGTCCGGCAGCTCGCGGATGCAGATCGGCGACAATCGGAACATCAGCCAGACGTTCAACGCAGCCACATTATCCTATGATCTGAACTTTCAGGATCCTGAAAGCGGCGAAAACGGGTTGATCAACGGTCAACTGGATCAACTGGCATTTGAAGGCAAAAACGTGATCCCGCCGGATTTTGACTTTTCGGACCCAGAAGCCTTTTACAAGGCTGGTTTCTCGTTTGACGGCACCTTCACCTATGCCGCGGGCAGCACCGATCTGAGCGGAACCAGCGAAGGTCAGGCGTTCTCGATGAACAGCACGTCCGAAGGCGGGCGTTTTGCTGCCAGCATCGATGCAGATCGTATCGTCTATGACATTGACCAGAACAGCACGAAGATGGCCGTTACCACGGCGGGCTTGCCGTTCCCGATCGAGCTTTCGATGGCCAAGGCTGGCCTGAACTTCGAATTCCCCATCCAGCAATCGGATGAAGTTCAACCTTTCGGCTTTGGGCTGAACCTGACTGATTTCACCATGTCGGACATATTGTGGGGCATTTTCGACCCTGCGGGCGCACTGCCGCGTGACCCTGCGACGATTGCGTTGGATGCGACGGGTACAGCGAAAGTGCTGATGAACATATTCGATCCTGAAATCGACGTCGAATCCGACGAAGCGCCGGGGGAACTGCACTCGTTGAAGATCAACGAACTGTTGGTTTCGCTGGTTGGCGCCAAGCTGACCGGTGACGGAGATTTTGCTTTCGACAACACCAACACCGAAGAGTTTGATGGCCTGCCCAGCCCAAGCGGCGTGGCGAACCTTCAATTGGTTGGTGCCAACCAGTTGATCGACACCCTGATCGGCATGGGAATCATCTCGGACGAAGACGCGCTGGGCGCCCGCATGATGATGGGCCTGATGGCCGTCCCGGGCGAAGAACCGGACACACTGAACTCGAAGATCGAGTTCACCGAAGACGGTCAGATCCTGGCGAATGGTCAGCGTATCAAGTGACGATCAACGGAAAGGGCCGCGCAACATGCGGCCCTTTCTCCGTCCTGCCGACCCCTGCACAAACCTCTGAAACGGCACGGGTTCACCGCGATCCTCAACATACAATCCGGTCACAGGTCTTGCGAGACGGGCAGTCCAAGGCTAGGTCCTTGGCAACCAACCCGGAGGCCTCATGACCCGCACACCAGAAGAAATCAGCCAGCACTTGCTTGACGTGGCCCGCAAGGCGGGCGCGGACGCGGCGGATGCCATCGTTCTCCACGGATCCTCTGTTTCCGTCGAAGTGCGGGGCGGCGCGCTGGAACACGCCGAACGCTCGGAAGGCACTGATTTGGGATTGCGGGTGTTTCTGGGCAAACGGTCTGCCATTGTGTCCAGTTCCGACAGCCGGCCGGAAACCCTGCGCGCCATGGCGGAACGAGCGGTTGCGATGGCCAAGGAAGCCCCCGAAGACCCGTTTTCCGGGCTGGCTGACCCGGACCAGCTGGTCACAGACTGGAACACAGAGTCACTGGAATTGACAGACCCTGCCCCGGCCCCGTCTGCCGAAGCCCTGATGCAGGATGCTCTGAGGGCCGAGGCCGCAGCGCTGGCCGTTACCGGCGTTACCCAGGTGTCAGATGCGGCCGCAAGCTATGGAACCCACCATGTGCATCTGGCCGCGACAAACGGGTTCACCGGCGGATATGAACGCAGTAGCCGGTCGATATCCTGTGTTGCGATCTCGGGAGAAGGCACCGGGATGGAGCGGGACTATGACGGCGACAGCCGGACGTTCCAATCCGACCTGCGCAGCGCAGATGAGATCGGGCGCACAGCAGGCGAACGCGCCGTGCAACTGGTTGGTGCGCGCAAACCTGAAACGGGTCGCTTTCCCGTGCTCTTTGACGAACGAATCTCATCTTCGCTCATCGGCCACCTTCTGGCCGCCAGCAATGGTGCAGCAATCGCGCGGGGCGCATCCTGGCTCAAGGATTGTCTGGGGCAGGACGTTCTGCCCGCACACCTGTCTCTGATCGAAGACCCGCATCGGCCACGTATCTCGGGCTCGCGTCCTTTTGACGCCGAGGGTTTGCCGACACGACGCCGGGCAATCGTGGAAAACGGCATCCTGACCGGGTGGACGCTGGACCTGTCAAGCGGGCGAAAACTGGACATGGCGTCCACGGGTAACGCCACTCGTGGGGTCTCGGGCCCGCCATCGCCCAGCAACTGGAACCTGAGCCTGACACAAGGCGACCAAAGCCGCGCCGACCTGCTGCGCGAAATGGGGACCGGGTTGCTGGTCACGTCCATGATCGGATCGACGATCAACCCCAATACCGGTGACTATTCAAGGGGTGCATCGGGCTTCTGGGTCGAGAATGGCGAGATCACGCATCCGGTCAATGAATGCACCATCGCGGGCAATCTGCGGGACATGCTGCGCCGGATCATCCCGGCGAACGATGCCCGCCCCTATCTGTCGCGCGTGGTTCCGTCGCTTCTGATCGAAGGAATGACACTTGCCGGCAACTGACCTGCCCCTGCTGATCGAAGCGGCACTGGAGGCCGGCAAGATCGCCACGCGCTATTCCGGCACGCAAGCACAGCGCTGGGACAAACCCGATGGCGCCGGGCCAGTGACCGAAGCGGATCTTGCCGTGAACACGATGCTGGAGGAACGGTTGTGTTCAGCACGGCCGGGCTATGGCTGGCTCAGCGAGGAATCCGAAGACTCACCCGACCGGCTGGACCGCAGCAACACTTTCATCATCGATCCGATCGACGGCACCCGAAGCTTTGCAGAAGGCGCGCGCACCTGGGCGCATTCCATGGCCGTCGCCGACAACGGCGTGGTGACGGCGGCGGTCATCTACCTGCCGATGCGGGATTTGCTGTACACGGCGGCACAGGGTCAGGGCGCGACTCTCAATGGCGAAACGATCACGACCTCGGACACCCCAGAGCTTTTGCAATCAGAAATTCTGGCTGCCAAGCCAAACCTTGACGCACGGCATTGGCGCCACGCGCAGGCACCAGAGTTCGAACGCGCGTACCGCCCGTCGCTTGCCTATCGCATGGCTTTAGTTGCGCAGGGACGGTTCGATGGCATGCTGACCCTGCGCCCCAGTTGGGAATGGGATATTGCCGCAGGCGACCTGATCATTCGAGAGGCCGGCGGAATCTGTTCGGACCGTACGGGGCAACGGCTGATCTTCAACAATGCGCACCCCAGGCTGAACGGCGTGATCGCCGCCAGCGCCTCGATTCATCAGCAACTGTCCGCACTGCTGGACCCGGCCGGGCCGGGAATCGGAACATGAGCAAACCGCGCTCACTCAGCCTGGCCGCCTACAGGGTGTTGTCATGGGGGATGCGCAACCGGGTTGCGCCGCAATCCAACATGCCGCGCCCCGAAGGTGAGTTGCTGTGGATCCATGTTGCCACCCCGGATCGGCTGCGGGCTGTGACCGACTTCTGTCGTCGGCTGTCGCAGGTCAGGGCCAAGTTGAATTTCCTGCTGACAGCACCCCCAAATGAGGATTTGTCCAACTGGCCGGACAGCAAGTTCCCCTTGATCAACCTGCCACAGGAACAGAGTGGAGCAGCCCGCGAGTTTATCGAATACTGGCGTCCGAACATGGGGTTGTGGGTCGGTGGGGATCTGATGCCCAACATTGTCACGCGCGCTGACGAACAGGCGATCCCGCTGGTCCTGTTCGACGCCCAATTCAGCGTCACACTGTCCCGAAACGCCCGTTGGCTGCCGGACATCACACGGGTGACCTTTGACTGTTTCCGCAAGATTCTCACGCCATCCGCCGAGACGGCTCGACAGATCCGCCGTCTCGGTGTTCCATCCGGAAAAGTCGTGGAATCACCGCCTTTGCGGATCAGCCCCGACCCCCGGCCCTGGCCAGAAGACGAGCTTATCGAGACCACTTATACGCTTGCCGGGCGCCCGGTTTGGTTGGCGGCATGGGTTCAGGACAAGGAGTTTATCTCGGTCCTGACAGCCCACCGTCAGGCGCTGCGGATGCTGCATCGGCTGGTTCTGGTGCTGCACGTGGCAAACGAGCCGGAAGTCACGCCGCTGAGACGGCGGCTGGAATCGATGGACCTGCGCTGCGTCAGCTGGGATGAAGGGGACATGATCGAAGATACCACTCAGGTCGTCCTGACATCGGACCCCGAAAACCTGGGCCTGTGGCATCGCATGGCAGCAGTGACATTCATGGGCAGCTCGCTGGAACGCGGCGCGGGCGGTCAGGACCCGTCCGAAGCAATCGCGCTGGGGTCTGCGATCATGTTCGGACCATATGTGCACCGCCATCAGGAATTCTATTCCAGCCTGCAACAGGTGAACGCCGCCAAAGAGGTAAAAACGGCAACCGAACTGGGCGACGCCGTTGTGCAGCTTCTGGCCCCGGATCAAGCTGCCGACATGGCGCTGGCGGGGTGGCAGTTGTTGACCGAAGGCGCACCACAGGCTGACGCCCTGATCGAATTGGTGCAGGATATTCTGGATCAGCGGAGTGCGGATCATGCGGGCACCTGATTTCTGGAACACGCCCCCGGACCAACCGGATCCGAGGGCGCGTCTGCTGGCACCGTTGGGGCGCCTATATGCAGCGGCAACCGCCCGAAGGATCGCCTCGGAGGCCGGCGAAAGGCCGGGTGTGCCCGTGATCTGTGTCGGCAACCTAAACGCTGGTGGAACCGGTAAAACACCAACGGTGATCTGGACTCTTGAACAGCTTAGGGGCGCATGGCACGAACCACATGTCGTCACGCGGGGGCACGGAGGCTCTTTGGAGGGGCCGGTGCAAGTTGATCCGGCCAAGCACACTGCTGCCGAAGTTGGGGACGAGCCGCTGCTTCTGGCGATGTTTGCCGAAGTCTGGGTTGCCAAGGACAGGGCAGCGGGCGCGCGGGCCGCCGCGGCTGCGGGTGCCACGGTAATCGTTCTGGATGACGGTTTTCAGAACCCCTCGGTGGCCAAGGATTTCTCGATCATTGTTGTCGATGCTCAACGCGGGTTCGGAAACGGCTTGTGCCTGCCTGCCGGTCCGCTGCGGGAACCGGTCGACATCGGGTTGAAACGGGCCGACCTTGTGTTGTCTCTGGGCGATGAGGCTGCACAACAGGCTTTCACCGGTCAGTGGGGCGACAAGTTGTCCGTTCCCCATGTCACCGGTGCAATCGAACCCCTGCAAACCGGCATGGACTGGACCGGGACACGCGCTTTGGCATTTGCCGGTATCGGCCACCCCGAGAAGTTCTTCAGAACCCTGCGGCAGCTGGGCGTAGACTTGGTCCGCGCCGAAGCTCTGGACGATCACCAGCCCCTGACTCAGGCCCTGATGACCCGACTGGAAAACGAGGCGCGCCAGCTGGGTGCTCAGATGATCACAACCGAAAAAGACGCCGTACGCCTGCCTCCGGCGTTTCGGAGCAAAGTGATCACTCTGCCGGTTCGTTTGCAAGTCGGTGAAACTGACAAGGTCCGCGACATGCTGCTGAACGCAGCACCTGCACCAAAATAGGTCCGGTCGGCCCAGACAGGGCCAACCGGAAAAGGGTGGTTAGCCACCCAATTCGTCTTCGATCAACTTTTTGAAGTCCGCGTAGGACTGGTTGTCGACTTTCTTGCCGTTCACAAGGAACGACGGAGTCGCCTGGATGCCATCACGTTCGGCGTTTTCCTGATACCACGCAGCCAATGTCCGCGCCTTGGTGCCATCTTGCAGGCAAGCCTCAAGCTGGTCGCCATCGATACCGGCCAGACGACCGATCTTACGCAGCTCGTCCACGATCTCGGCCGGACCACCAGCACGTGACCATTCGGCTTGCCCTTCGTAGATCAGGTCGGTGATACCGAAGAACTTTTCCGGGCCGGCGCAGCGGGCCACCATCGATGCCCAAAGGCCGTAGCGGTCAAAATAGACTTCGCGGTAAATAAACTTGACCTTGCCGGTGTCGATGAAGTCTTTCTTGATCTGCTTGTAGGCACCCTGATGGAAACTCGCACAATGCGGGCAGGTATAGGATGCATATTCGATGATCTCGACCGGCGCATCCTCAGCGCCCTGCACCATATCGACGATCGTCGAAGTATCCAGGTCTGCCTCCTGCGCTTCGGCAGCACTGACCAGCGGAAGGGTGACGTTGGTGTTCGACTGTGTCAGCCAATAGCCGCCAGCGGCTACGGCGACAGCCGCACAGATTACGGTTGCAATACGGCTCATTCTCAGCCCTTTCTCAGCGTTTCTGTTTGGATAAAACGTTGCGCCCGAGACGTTCAAGAGCCGCGCGCAAATCTTCATCATTTACATTGCGTGACACTTTGTCAGCCTCGGCGGCAATGTCAGGCGCAATCTGGGGTTTGGTTTGCTTCGGCTTGTGGTCGAAACTGGCCTGCCCCTCGGCAAATCCGGTCGGAGCGGTCTGGGTAATGCGGACGCGGCTGATGGCGTTGTAGCCATAGACCGCATTCACCTTCCCGCGCAGCTGTTCCTTCTGCATTTCCAGCATCGGAGCTTGTGGCCCGGTGGTCAGAACGGTCAGGGTCGCACCAAAACCGCCCTTGCCATAACCCACTTTGACCGGGCGTGCGATGGCGGCGATTTCCTGGCCGACGATCTCGGCCCAATGGGTCAAAAGCCGCGACACGGCAAACCCCCGGCTTTCCCCGGCGCGCCTGATCTGATCGTTCAGCACGGACGCGGTGCGTTTGAACCCACGGGTCGAAGAACGTCTGCGTTGCATCTGGTTTCCAGCTCCTACACCTCTATTGTACTGAGCAGGGCACCGGGTGCCAGAGAAACCCGACAGGGAGATGGATAAAACTTGCGTGACTCTGCTGAATTGACCGTCAGTGATGCGTTGCTGGAGTGGTACGACCGCCACGCCCGCGAAATGCCATGGCGCACGGGTCCGGCGGATCGCGCCGCCGGCATACGCCCCGATCCCTATCGGGTCTGGTTGTCCGAAGTGATGCTACAGCAAACAACAGTTGCCGCCGTTCGTGACTATTTCCTGCGTTTCACCACCCGTTGGCCCACAGTTCAGGCCCTGGCCGCCGCACCGGACGAACAGGTCATGGGGGAATGGGCCGGGCTTGGCTATTACGCCCGCGCCCGCAATCTGTTGAAATGCGCGCGCGCTGTCACGCAGGACTGCGATGGCCGGTTTCCCGACAGCTTTGACGCCCTGCTGAAGCTACCCGGCATTGGCCCCTATACTGCGGCTGCGATCTCGGCCATTGCATTCGATCAGCCCGAAACCGTTCTGGACGGAAACGTCGAGCGTGTCATGGCCCGGCTCCACGACATTCACGACCCGTTACCCGGCTCCAAACCCCTGCTGAAGGAAAAGGCGTCGGCCCTGACCCCGGCCACACGCCCCGGCGATTACGCGCAGGCGGTCATGGATTTGGGGGCCACCATCTGTACGCCGAAGTCGCCGGCATGTGGCATCTGCCCCCTGCGTGACCCCTGTCAGAGCCGCGTCGCAGGCACCCAAGCTGACCTGCCAAGAAAAACACCCAAAAAACCCAAGCCAACCCGCTATGGGCACGTGTATGTCGCGCGTATGGCAGACGGTGCCATGGTGCTGGAACGCAGACCTGACAAAGGCCTGCTGGGCGGAATGCTGGGCTGGCCCGGATCAGAGTGGAACGATGCCCCGACCGAACGTGCCCCGTTCCCTGCGAATTGGAAGATGTTGCCGGGCGAAGTGCGCCATACATTTACACATTTCCACCTGATTTTGCGGATCTGGACCACGGATGCCGCTGATCACGACGTACCCGAACATCTGACGGTCGTCGACAAACACAGCTTCAGGCCCGGCGACCTGCCAACCGTGATGCGTAAGGCCTATGACCTTTGGAAAGGACAATAAGTCCGCTGTGCAAGTCTTCGGGCCATGTCTAGGGTATGTCCAAAAAGTCGGAGCAGAAAAGATGATCGCAACTGGCACATTGTCCCGCTGGCAATCTGCATCCCCTTTCTGGGTGTCGCTGCTGCTGATCCCGCTGGTCTGGTTTTCAGCTGCTACCGGTGGATGGTCACTGCTGCTGGTTCCTGCCGCAACCTGGTGGGCTTTTGCAGTGCTGGACCGGATCACCGGGCTCAACACTCAAAACGCCGACCCCGAGACGCCGGACACGGCGCTGCAATGGTACATATTGCTGACAAAACTCTGGGTCCCGATCCAGTTCGTCACCCTTTTTGGTCTGATCTGGTACGCAACCCACAACACCCATCTGTCAACGCTAGAGAAAATCGGCCTCTTCTTTGGCATGGGCGTCATTTCGGGCACGATTGGGATCAACTACAGCCACGAGTTGATGCACCAGAAAAGCCGCTTGGAACGCTGGTTGGGTGACATTCTTCTTGCCATGGTGCTGTATTCTCATTTTCGGTCCGAGCATTTGTTGGTCCATCACCGCCATGTTGGAACCCCGCGCGATCCGGTAACGGCGCGCTACAACGAAGGGTTTCATCGCTTCTATCCCCGCGTTCTGTGGCAATGCTGGGTTTCGGCCTTCAGCGCCGAGCGCGACAAGCTGGCCCGCAAAGACCGACCATGGACAGATCGCTCAAACCCTTTCTGGCGGTACTGGGCGCTGCAAGGTGGGATGCTGGCACTGGCTGGCCTGATCGGAGGATGGTCCGGCGTGGCGCTGTTTGTGCTACAGGCTGGCGTCGCGATCTGGCAGCTCGAGCTGGTCAACTACGTGGAGCATTACGGCCTGACCCGAAAACACCTGGGCGACGGACGGTACGAGCATGTATTGCCACGCCATTCGTGGAATGCCTCGCAGAAAGCGTCGAACTGGTTGCTGATCAATCTTCAGCGCCATTCGGACCACCATTACAAACCCAACCGCCGGTTTCCGCTGCTACAACATCACGCGTCGGACACAGCTCCGCAATTGCCCTATGGCTATCCCGTCATGACCGTGGCCGCGATGATCCCTCCGCTGTGGCGGCGGGTCATGAACCCGCGCGTTCGCGCGTGGCGACGCCACTATTATCCCGAGATCACCGACTGGCACCCCTACAACAAATCTCTGAACCCCATGCCCAAAGCGTGACCGCAGCGCGCACGGGCGCGCTGCTTGGCCCAACTGTCAGCACTGCATCTGCGATGCTGTTCTGACGGGCGGGAGGCCCTCAGCTTTTCATCACCCAGACATCCATCGGCGCCTCGACCCCTCGCACGGATTGGTCGCGACAGGCAACAAAACCGGCCATGGCCTCCGACATCGACGGGTTTTCTTCCGCAACCCGCAGGCGCACGGCATCACTGACAATGACACGCGCCTTGAAATCACGCGTGAGCGCTTCAAGCTTGGCAGCCACATTGACCGCATCGCCAATCACCGCGAATTCCAACCGGTTGGCACCGATATCCCCAAGTACGACCGAGCCGTAATGCACCCCAACGCCGACATGGATTTCGGGCTCTCCAACCCTGCGACGTTCCAGATTCCAACGGTCGATCGCGCCTACCATCGCACGGGCGCATTCCAGGGCATTGCTCGCGTCCAGAGGCGTTGGCACCGGCGTGCCGAAGGTCGCCATCAAACCGTCGCCCAGATACTTGTCCAATGTCCCGTGGTGCCGGAATACTTCGGTTTCCATACGGGCATGGAACCCGCGCAGCACCTCGATCACTTCATAGGGGTCCCGCCCGGCGGCGTATTTGGTGAACCCGACGATATCGATGAACAGAACGGCCACATCCGCTTTGCGGACTTGTTTCAGCGGTTCATCGTTCTGGCTCAACTCATCTACCACATTGGGCGAGAAATACCGTGACAGATTGGCCCGTTCCCGTTCCAGCCCCGCGTTGTTCATCAACAATTGATTGAGTCGCCGCATCGAGATGCCCAGCGTTACTGCAACCATCATGAACACGATCACCTGCTGAATACGTTGAGGTATCATGAAACTGTTGGGATCCAGCAGCTCGGCAACATCCGGATAGCCCTGCAAGGCCTCTGCAACCTTTTCGCTGATCTCCGGAATAGGCGTGGCCACCCACCAGGCGACGATCCAACCGATCGTCCACATCATTGCCGTCCACGAACCGATGGCAATCACCGTACGCCAGGAATAGGCCAGGGTTCCAGCCGCCAGAATGACGAAAAAATACTGAAAGTTGTCAAACCGATATTGCATGGCCAGCGGCCGGACATCATCGCTGAACGGGTTGGGTACGATCATCCCCAGGGTCATGATCAACAGATCAACAAAGATCAAAAGAAGCTCGACCCGGGATTGCCCCACCCGGCCCGCGCTGCGGATCAGCCATCCATTGGCGCAGATCAGCAGCAGGATGAAATGATACCACAGCACATCCCATTGCGGGTTCAGAAAAATAAGCAGAGCCCCGGTCAGGGCCATGGCCACCCAGCGCGCGCGTACAGCCAGTTCAAGCCCTTCGCGCTTGTGCCGCTCCAACGCGGCCTCGGTGTATTTGTTGTCCAGATCGAAAGTGTCAGGTTCCGTGAAATACAGACTGCGGCGGGGCTGCGCGGTTGTCTCGGTCATGGCCGTGATCTTTCTTGCAGTGTCAGGGTCATCTTCATGCAATCACTGTTGGTCCAAAAACAAAAGACCCCGCCGTAGGATCGGCGGGGCAAGGCGTAGTGCCTTGTGTCAGGCCACAGGCACCGGCGGTGTTCTTGAAATCAGTTCATCTCGGCCCGGATCTGCTGACGCAGGACGTCGATCGGAACCGTTTTGCCATCGCGCTTGAAGCACCAATAGGTCCAGCCATTGCAGGACGGCGCGTTTTCCAGATGAGCGCCTACCTGATGAATCGAGCCTTTGACGTTGTCGCCGACCAGCGTGCCATCGGCGCGAACCTTGGCCTTGTGGCGCTGGTTCATGGAATAGAGCTCTTCGCCCGGGCGCAGCATGCCGCGCTCGACCAGCTGCCCGAACGGAACACGCGGCTCGGCACGTTTGCTGGCGCTGACTTCCAGAGCCTCACGGTCGAACTTGCGCACCTTGGCGATGCGTTTCTCGGCCACCTTGCGATAGCTTTCCTCGCGTTCGATACCAATGAATTCGCGGCCCAGCATCTTGGCGACCGCACCCGTGGTGCCGGTGCCGAAGAACGGATCAAGCACCACGTCGCCGGGATTGGTCGACCCGATCAGTACGCGATGAAGCAAAGATTCCGGCTTTTGCGTCGGATGCGCCTTGTCGCCATTTTCATTCTTCAGACGTTCATGCCCGGTGCAGATCGGCAGCACCCAGTCGCTGCGCATCTGCACGCCTTCGTTCAGGGCCTTTAACGCCTCATAGTTGAAGGTGTATTTGGCCCCTTCGCGCTTGGACGCCCAGATCATCGTCTCATGCGCGTTGGTAAAACGCTTGCCGCGGAAGTTGGGCATCGGATTGGATTTGCGCCAGACAACGTCATTCAAAATCCAGTACCCTGCATCTTGCAAGGCCGAACCCACACGAAAGATGTTGTGGTAAGAGCCAATCACCCAGATCGCGCCATTTGGCTTGAGCAGACGGCGCGCCGCCTTCAACCACGCGCGGGTGAATTCGTCATAGGCACCAAAGCTGGAAAACTGATCCCAGTGATCGTCCACCGCATCCACCTGGCTGTTATCCGGGCGATGCAGTTGGCCTTTCAACTGCAAATTATAGGGCGGATCCGCAAAAATCAGGTCAACGGATGCCTCGGGAAGACTGTTCATCACGTCGATGCAGTCCCCGGATAGAATCGTGTTTAAAGGGGGCGCTATTGCGCCCTTTTTGGTGGTTGTCGTCATATCACTGCCTCAAGTGTCCACGGCGCTTTTGCGCTCATTTGGTTGAGACAAGGATGAGTCAAAGACGAATCGGCGTCAATTTCTTTTTTGAATCAGCGGCTTACGATTTACTCTTGATACTAGATATTGTGCACCGGCTTGAACGAACGTCTATGGTGTGGGGTCACGCCAAGATTTTGCAGTGCTTCCTTGTGTTGTTTTGACGGATAACCGGCGTTGGTTTCCCATCCATATCCCGGATGCTGTTGCGCCAAATCCACCATCACCTGATCGCGCCAGTTTTTCGCAAGGATCGAGGCGGCTGCAATCGACACCGATCGGGCATCCCCCTTCACGATGGCCTGCGACGGGATTTTCAGGCCGCGTGGAATCATGTTCCCGTCGATCAGCAGGAAATCAGGGGCCGGCGACAGAGCCTCGACCGCGCGCAGCATCGCCAGATGCGATGCCCTGAGGATGTTGATCTCGTCAATCTCGGCGACCGAGGCTTCGGCCACGGCAAACTCGGCGCTGTGCCGGATCTCGGCATCCAGCGCGGCCCGACGTCTGGCCGTCAGCTTCTTGGAATCATTCAACCCTTCGGGGATGGCCTGTGGGTTCAGGATCACGGCCGCGGCGACAACTGGTCCCGCCAAAGGGCCGCGCCCGACCTCATCCACACCCGCGATGCGATAATGGCCCTGGTCCAGCAGCGCCTGCTCAAGTTCGAAGTCTGGTTTTGTCATGCCTTTGGAAAACCGCGTTTCACACAGCGCCGCAAGAAAAAAAGAGAGGGCAGCCCACACCGCCCTCTCTCATACGGCGCGTCATTGGCGCCGCTCCTGCTCAACCGTTGTTACTGGTAAACGACACGGTATCCTTTCTGGCGCAGGCACGCGGGTTCGTATGCCCGCTTGACCTTTTGGCCATTCCAGAAACCGACTTTGCACTCTTGCGGCAGGCTATTGGCATGTTTGTAGTGCTTCTTGAGGCATTTAGGCCCAAGCAGCGGATGATCCCGTGAGTACCCGTTGAATGTGCGCAGGCAGCGCTGCGGCAGATCGTATCGCGCCACGCGCGGCGGCAGAGGGCGCACCGGCTGCGGCGTGTAAGGTGCCGGGGTATATGTCTGATGGCGAGCCGCCCGATCCTTTTTCTTTTCCTTGTTGTAATAGTGAACCCCGGCCCCGATGATCGCGATGGCCGCCAGCCCACCAAGAATGTCCTTTGCGTCCGCAGCCCGCGCCTGCGAAGCAGAAACCCCGGTTATTGCAACCGCGGTCGCAACGATGAAAGCAATGAATTTCCTGTGCATGATGCGTGTCCTTCATAGTGTTTGGGCGACCGTGTGACGGAGCGCGTCGTGATTGCCCTGACACTGGGGGCGACCGGTTCAGACAAGCAATAACGGCCCGGTGTTATCGGATATCAGAACCCGCAAACCCCTTGGGTTATTGAATATCGCGACAACTCATGCGCAGGATGCGGCCTATGAAACAGATCCTCTCTTCTCTGACCTTTGCGGTCCTGATATCGCTTGGCACTGCTGCGTCTGCCGCGGATTGCTATGCGGATTACAAGGCCAAGAAAGACAACCCGCTGCGTTTGCATTATGGGGTCATTCAGGTCTCGAACTGCGACAAGGGCCAGGCCCATGCAGAAATCGCCCGGCGCCTGAGCGCGTCAGGCTGGACCTTGCTTGAAGTGCAGTCCGTTTTCGGGCCGGAAGGGTTGGATCAGAGGAAGGGCAATGCCGGACAATTCTATCTCCGTTTCTGATGCGCGCCGGTCTGGTGTCAGGCTGGTCGTGCTGGGCATCGCAGCCATTGTCGCCATCCTGATCACTGCCGCCGTTTTCCTGTTCTGGACCCTGCCGGACGCCAACGCATTCAACGCGCGGGTCGAGCGATTGTTTGTCGAGGCCGATCTGACCTCGCAAACCGAAATCCGGTTGCTTGAAATTCTGGCCCAGTCTGGCACGGCCTTCGCGGACACCCTGTCCAGTTATCGGATGGTGATCTATGTGCTGCTGGTTTTTGCCTGTGCGATGATGGCCTCGGCATTGGTCTTTCTGGTGATGCTGGTTCTGCTGAACCGGCGCATGGCGCAAATCGAACGCACCGGCATTCAGGTGACATCCCTGCTGATCAGCCGCGAGGAAAACACCGTCTACCTCAACAACATGGATTTCAAACTCACGCCCGCCGCCATGGAAACCCTCTCGGTTCTGGCTGAATCGCGACTGGATGACGAGGTGTTGTCCGGGGCCCAGATCGAGGCGATGATTTCCGGCCGCAATGCAGCCGATTGCGACGAAGCTGCGGGCGCGACGCGGATCAAACGGTTGCGAGATGCGCTTGGCAACCAGATGGTCAGTGAACTTCTGGTCAAGAACATCGCCAAAAAAGGCTATATGCTGTCCATCGAAAAAGACGTCATACAGATGGTCTGAGCCTTGCCGTGTGACCGTATGCGTTGGCACTTTTCCCTTCACCGCCTCTTGGAATGTGCGATGCAAAGCCCCATTCTAGAACAACCCCAGGCAAGGGAGGTCGCATGTGAACGTCCACGCCGCACCAAAGATCAATGGGTATGGAATATCGGTTGAATCGCTGAATGGTAGAATTGCCATTTACCGAAACGATGTGCTTTTGGCTGAAAGTACAAATGCCAAGGTGATGTATGAAACGCGCCTGCCGCCCACGATCTATGTGCCCCGCGCGGATGTCTGTGTTGATCTGAGCGAAGAAACAGATCTGCAAACATTCTGCCCGTTCAAAGGCACTGCCACTTACCACGACATCAATCTGGGTTCGGAAAATCTGGCCAATTCTGTCTGGGCCTATGAAGAAGCCCTGCCTGAAAGCGCGGCCATACAAGGCTGCATAGGGTTTATGCCCGGCGCCTATACGAAAATCGATCTGGGCGAAAACCGCCTTCGCGAACCTGAAGACGGCAATATCAGCGGCCCGCTGATTGACTGGTTGATGCGTGGTGCTTCGACTGCAACAACACCCGAGAGCTTTACCAAAGCGCTGGCCGAGAAGATGCTGGAGCATGGCATCGCGATACAAAGGCTGAGCATTCTGGCCTGGTCTCTGCACCCGCTTATCGCGGGAAAGCACTATATCTGGGAAAAAGATGAAGACGAGATTCTGACCCGGGCCCCGACATACGAAATCTATGACCACCCGGCGTTCATCAACAGCCCCTTGCGGCATGTCTCGAACGGCCTGGGTGGCGTGCGGCAAAGATTGAACGATGAAAACCCGCATAACAGCTTTCCGATCATGGAAGATCTGCGGGCCAAGGGCGCAACGGATTACGTGGCCATGCCTTTGCCGTTTTCCGACGGGCGCACCAATGTTCTGACGCTGACCTGCGATCACCCGGACGGGTTCACGACCGAAAACCTGGGCCTTGTCTTTGAGTGTTCCTCTGTCATTGCCCGTTTCTACGAAGTGTTCATGCAGCGCGAAAACGCGCAGGTCCTGCTGGAAACCTATGTCGGCAAGCGCACCGGCGCGCGTGTGCTGGGTGGCGAAATCAGGCGGGGTGACGGGGATGAGATCGACGCCGCAATCATGTTCTGCGATCTCCGCAATTCAACAAGCCTGGAAGAAAAGCTGGGCCGGGGGGAATATATCAGTCTCCTGAACGAGTTCTTTGAAACAGTCTCGGGTATTGTTCACGACAATAACGGAGAAGTTCTGAAATTCATTGGCGACGCTGTGCTGGCCGTTTTCCCGGCAACGGACGAAGATGCCAGTACAGCCCGCACCAATGCCCAGCGCTCGGCGATCAAAATCGTCGAAACTTTGGGTGAACTGCGCAAAGAAGGCACGGACGTGCATTGCGACTGTTCGATCGGGGTCGCTTATGGGCGTGTCACCTACGGCAATGTGGGGTCTCGTGAACGCCTTGACTTCACGGTTATCGGTCAGGCCGCGAACATCGCAGCGCGCCTGGGAGAATTCGGCAAGACGCAAGGGCACCGCATTGTCGTTTCAGAAGACATCGAACCGGCCTGTTCCAACGCCGTGCCGCTGGGCGACGTCAATCTGCACAATGTGTCCCGGCCCGTCAGATCATATGCTTTACGAACCGCAGCCGATGAGATTCTGAACGGTTAAGGCCTTTCGTTTGCAGTTCTGAAGAAACCCGCATTGCCTTGATCAACGTTACGCCTGTGCGATCATGCTTCATCGATCACTTCGACCCGGAGGCGCTCTGCTCAAACGGCTCCCAACAGGATCAACGCGGTCTGCGCTGGCGAGATCGTGTTCTGAAGTTGCGCAATCTGACTTCTGGCCAAATATGTGTCGGTCAGTTTCTCGATGGACTTTGGGTTCGAAAACTGCGCCAAGTCCTCCGAGCCGGTCAGTTTGTGCAACCTGGCCTTGAACTCGACCAACTGCTTGTCAATGTCCAGCTGCGCAAAGGATGACGGCAGTCCAAGTGCCGTTTCCATCATGCTGCGCAAAGGGGGCAACCCCATCAGATCGAACCATTTTGTGTCTGCGCTTGAGGCCCTGTTGGCGAGATCCGAAAGTTCTCGTTGTGCATAGAGCGAAATGCGCATCGTTTCATCCGACTCGCCAACGGCAATTTCAAACCGTGCCGTCAAATTGGCCTGGGCGATTTGCCCCATGTCGGACGTCAGCGCGGTTTTTCGGACAGCACCGGGACCAAACCCAAAGGCGTCAGAAAACTCCCGGTATCGCTTGTCGGCCAATCGATTGGACAACGCGTCATCCGCCTGTGTCCCATCCTCGAGGATTTTGCGTATGAAAAACCGGTTGTCCAAATCTCCTTCCAGTCCGAACGCACCCAATGCGACTTGCAACAACCTGCGATCCGACACCAGCTGTTCGGCGGATTGGATTTTTCCGATGTTGTCCAGAAAATACTGTGTCTCTCTTTCATTCGCAGCTGACGACGAAAAACTCTGGAGCTGGCTTTCATAGGTACGTTGCAAGAACCGCCAGCCCACGATTCCACCGCTTGGGATGACGGGCTGGAATGTCATTGCTGATAAGCCATCAGCCGCTCTTCGCGCGGCAGAAGCGAGCGAAGCGATTTGAGGCACTTGTAATAATGCTCTGCAACCAGGGCATCCGTTGCTTCGGCCAAGACCCGACGGCTATCTGCATCCGTAAAAACCTGGCTCAGCTCTTCCACGCGGCGCAACAGTTGCTGACGTGCCTGGCCAGGTTCGATGTCACCCGACAATACAAGCTGCGCAGCATAGCAGACGCGGCGCACCGGCGTATTCACCTCATCCGGATGAATCGCGTCCCGCAGTCGAAGAACATTCGCCTGTGGCGTCATGATCGAAAACCGGCCGCGGCGATCGCCGTTCTCAATCACGACCCCGTTGATCAGAACCCTTTCTTTCGGGGCAAGCTTTAGGACCAGTCCGCTCATCAAGTTGCCCTCATCTGGCGCAATCCGCGCAATACAGCCGTGTTGATTTCCACCAGGGGTTCAACGGTTGCGCCGTCTCCCAGAACGCGGCTGCTGTGTTGTTCGGTGAATTCGGCAAGGTAGAAGATCCTGGCTCTCAGATCGTTGGGCAGGGCATTCTCGGAATCGGCAACGCCGGTTGCGAGCACCCCCCATAGCCGCCGGTTTTCGTGCACGGCCTGAACAAAGCCCGAAAAATCCGTTGCCTTTTGTGCTGTTGCTGCCTTCAGACGCCGTGTGATCCTTGAAATCGCTTCGTACTCCGTGTCTCGAGGCGTCCGAGTCGGCGCGGCTGTTTGCGCATAGGTTTGATGGGCTAGGGTTTGCGGTGTCACTTGAAATCCTTCCAAAGGGCCGTCATCAGGCAGTCATTGATGGGGCGCGAAATCCGCGCCCCAACCGATTATGCAAATTAACGGAACAGCGACAGAATCGACTGCGGTGCCTGATTGGCGATCGAAAGCGACTGTGTCGCCAACTGTTGCTGAACCTGAAGCGCCTGTAGCCGCGCCGAAGTCTCTTCCATGTCCGCGTCGACCAGCGACCCGATACCTGACTTGAACGAGTCGGACAGGTTCGAGATGAACTCTTTCTGAGTTTCGATCCGGCTTTGAGAGGAACCGAAAGCAGCTGATGCATCGATCGAAGTATCGATCAGCGATTCAACGGCGGCCAGGGCTGCGGTCGCACCCGCACCGGTCGAGACATCAATACCGGCCAGCGCGCCCAGACCACCTGCACCGGCATTCACGAACTGAGCCGAGAACGAAATGTCAGAGCCCGTACCGTTGGTGATGGACAGGGTTCCGGCTGTGCCCGAGTCATAATCCACGGTCAGACCGGTAATCCCAAGCTCTTCAATCTTCGATTTCAATCCAACGGCAACCAGATCACCGGTCGTTGTCGCGGCGGCGTCTTCGGCAGACACGGTATAGGACACGACCTGATCGTTGATCGCGACGACAACCTTGTCACCAGCGGCAAACACACCGCTGGATTCGTCGGTGACCAGCGCGGTTGCGGCAGTCGCGCCGTTGTCGATGGTTGCGCCAACGCGATCGTTGCCTGTCGATGCGCCGGTCGAACCGTCAAAAACCTGCTTGGTGACATAACCGCCGGTTGACAGGTTCTGCCCTGCAACGGTGATCGACGACGAGGTCACGGCGCCGGTACTGTCGCGGTCCAGCGACGCAAGGATCGAAGCGGAACCGGCAGAGCCGTCAACCAGGTTCAAACCATTGAACTGCGCCGCACTGACAACGGACGCGATCTGACCTTTCAGCGCAGTCACATCATCATTGATTTTGCCGCGGTCAACGTTGTCTTCCTGCGCCGCGACGATCTTGCCTTTCATCTGGGTCAGCAGATCAGTGACGGTTTCCGCAGCATTCCGTGCAACGGCGACGGTCGATTCACCAAGCGCGAGACTGTCCTTGATGGCGTTGAAACCTTTGACGTCCGACTCCATCACTTTGGAAATCGCCCATACTGCCGAGTTGTCCTTGGCCGTTGCGACATCCTTGCCGGTCGAGATCGCGTTCTGGGTGGAGGCCAGGTTCTTGTTAACCGACTTGAGAGTTTGCAGCGCAACCATCGCGCCGTTGTTTGTCAGAATGCTGGACATAGCTTTCTTCCTTTTCCGTTCGGGCCGTTTTGCCCATGTTCACCCCGCACTATTTGCGGGCATTGGTGTCTTTCTGACCTGTGCGACGCGCCGCGTGGCCGTTCGCGCCACCTGTTGATCTCAGGTGCAACACCACTTTTGAACCCGATCCCCTAACGGAGTGCTAAAACGCGTAACCCAGAAATTTCGGATTTGAATCAAACTTCTGCCTATGCCCGCTTTTCCAGCTTTGCCACGCTGCGCACCGCAAATTCACTTCGCTGTCCGTCCGCACCATAGGTGCTGAATTCCTGCCGAACGCGCCGCAATTCAGCCATTCGGCTGGCGACTGCCCGGATGCCCTCAGCCGCGCTGTTCAGCAGCGCCTGATTGCGCTCGGCTTTCTGTTGAACGCGAATCAGTGCCTCGCTTTCCAGCACCTGAAGATCATTGATTGCCCCGATCAGCTTTTCTTTTTCAGGCACCATGCTGGACAAACGGTCCAGATCCCCCTGCACAAGTGCGGCACGTTCCAAATCCAGGACTTCTTCCAAAGACTTGATCAACGCATTATCGACTTTAGACGTCATCGGTTTTCTCCATCAGTGACTTGAACAGAATTTCGGAAAGGCCCACGCCACCGGACCGGGCCAGTTGCTGCGCCTGATGTTGAACAAGCATCGAAGAAAACTGATCCTCACCGGGGCCACCGCCAAAGGACTGGCGGGTTTTTCCCAACCCGGCAGATTTCAGCATTTCCGCCAGAAACGCCGCCTCCAGCTCTATGGCGGCGTTTTTCAGCCGGGTCTGGGGTGACTGTGATTGAGATACGTGAGGAAGGGTGGAAACCTTCATGGCATTCTCCGAATTTGCTTCGAACTTTCTCGATCAAAGGTGAAAGCGGTTAAAATAAACGTAACTTCCTACAGGCAGTGTTCCGACCAGTCACACGGAGCCGGAGCAAAATGCCCAACCCCCTAACGCTGGCGAACGCAACGCCGACCACACCCGAGAAAGCCGTCACATCTCGTAAGGCTCCGGGCCAAAACACCGGATCGGAGAGCTTTCAGGATGTCCTCGGGCAAGAGGTTGGTGCCACCGGCCACCCTGAAGGCGAAAACGCTGCCATCAGTGCCGAGCTGAAAAATGTCGAAGCAGAGCCCGAGCCTGTGCCGGAGACAACGGCCGAGGCATCTGCAACGGCCCATCCCACCCAGATTTCAGAACGCACCGGCGAACAGAAAGCCCCTTCTGCATTCCTCGAAACCCCCGGCTTGGACGAGGTAACGATGATGCCGGTTCAGGTTGCGGAGGCAAATCAAACCCCCTCCGAAATACCGGATCAACCACAGGTATTGGCATCCATAGGTTTGCCCACACAAGGCGACACGCCTTCCCCGGTTCCGTCGCTCTCGCAGAAGGCGCAGGGTCCGGCGCCCCAACCTGTGCAAGTGACAGCCATGACCGAAATCGGCCAGATGTCTGATCAGCTTGCAAAGCCCAAAGGCACGGTCGAACAAACGGGGGCCGTCCCCCTCCCGCTGGGCCCTGAAAAGAAACCGTTGCCCGAAGTGAACATTCTGACGCCCAAACCGTCAGCGCCTGACCGGGCGCCCTCGGTGGCGCAGCTTCAGCTGATGGCAACTGCCGTTGAAGCCGAACCGGTTGCACCCGTTGTCGAGGTTGAGGCCCTGCCTGCCACCAGAGAGGAACCTTTGCCGCTGACCTCGCGCGACTCCGCGCCTCAACTCACGGCTCCGTCTACTGCCGCCCGAGCAGAAATCGCCCGGGCGATCGCTGGTCAGCTGTCGGCAGCGGTTCAGACACGCACCGGATCAGGAGCAACCGAAATAGCGTTGAATCCGGAAGAGCTTGGGCGTGTGTCGATTGTTCTGAACGGCCGGGAGAACGGCCTGCAAATCACCATTGCGACCGAGCGCCCGGAAACCCTCGAGTTAATGCGACGCCATTTGTCCGTTCTGACAGAAGAGTTTCAGAAACTGGGGTATGGGGATCTGAGCTTTGATCTGGGAACCTCTTGGGGTTCTGGCGCAGATCAAAAGGACGCAAATGACGCTGACACCCAATCCCCCTCACATTCAGAAGCTGCGCCGCAGGAACGGATCGATCACACAGCTTCCCATCCACAGAATCTGGCCTCGGGCCGGGGCATCGACATGAGGTTTTGACCAATGATTACGCCTGTCAACACCACGCAGCCCGTTGCGGATCAACAAAAGGCCGGGGCATCACAAAAGTCCGCGATTACGTCGGACTTTGAGACGTTCTTGCTGATGCTAACGGCGCAGGCAAAGAATCAGGATCCGTTGGAGCCGATGGATTCGACCGAGTATGCGTCTCAGTTGGCGCAGTTCTCGATGGTCGAGCAACAAGTCCAGACCAATGACCTCTTGTCCACCCTGGCCAACGCATTGGGCGGCACGAAACTGAACGAGCTTGCAAGTTGGGTGGGCATGGACGTCCGTTCGACATCAGCCTTTCACTTTGACGGCCAGCCCGTAACACTGTTTGCTCAGGCCGACCCTGATGCGGACGCAACCAAATTGGTGGTCCGCGACAGTGACGGTACGGTGATCGATAAAGTCACTGTACCCACGACAACTGAAGAGTTTGTTTGGGCGGGCGTGGATTCTTCTGGAAATCCATTGGCATCAGGCAACTACACTGCAACCCTGGAAAGCTACAAAGGCGATGAGTTGCTCTCCGAGAAACCTGTCGCCGCCTACGGTCGCGTCGTCGAAGCACAGGTTGGCGACGATACTGTTTTGCTGACATTGCAGGGCGGTCAGGTGATTCCCGCAACTCAGGTCACCGCAGTCCGAACTGGTGCTTGATCTGTCGGGCGGGACGGGCCAAAGCTTGGCAAATCGACTCGCCATAAGAAGTGATGGAACCTCTGCCCGACCTGCCTGCCCCCCCTCGAGATCTGGTTGACCATCTCTACGCGCAAGGATTGGTCAACGCGCATCCTCGGTTCGAAACCTTGTATGGCGGGCGCACTAACAGGGTATGGAAGGTCAAGGGCCGCGACAACGACAAGGTCCTGAAACTCTACAGCACAGCATTGCGCAATCCTTTGTTTCGCAATGATGCAGAGTTGGAGGCTCAATGCCTGAAAGCGCTTGGCGCCACGGGTTTCGTGCCAAGGTTGCGGGCCACAGGGCAATACAAAGAAGCCCGCTGGGTGTTCTACGACCACGCCCCCGGAGCACCCTGGCGGCAGGATTCAGCCCAGGTTGGCGCCTTGCTGCGCAAGCTTCATACCCTGCCCATTGCCGTCCAGGCGCCAGTCGGTTGCAACGGCAGCGCAGACTTGCGCGCTCATGGAAACAGAATTCTGCAAGGCTGTACGTCACACGGGCGCGACAAACTCGCCGATTTGCAACCTACGAATCCGGTCGCACCCATGGAACGGACGTGCCTGATCCATGGCGACCCCGTGGCAGGCAATATCCTGGTGGCGACCGGCGGTCTGACCTTGATCGACTGGCAATGCCCGGCCCTGGGCGATCCCTGCGAAGACCTTGCGCTTTTTTTGTCGCCTGCAATGCAGCAGCTTTACCGAGGTTCACCACTGTCGAAGAAAGAGGAAGACCAGTTTCTTTCGGCCTACGGCAGACCGGAAATCGTCGCGCGCTATCTACAGCTCAGGCCATGGTATGCGTGGCGCATGGCGGCGTATTGCCTCTGGCGCGCTGAAAATGGTGCGCCCGACTATGTGACAGGGTTGAACTTGGAAACCGCAATTCTGTAACGCCGCGCCTTATCGCAGGTCGGCCAGCGCCAGCATGGCATAGGCTGGCGGCATGAGCACGCGGCGCCAGCGACCCAAAGGAAACCGACCCGGTGTTTGTGTCATCACCGCCGGCAGCCTGGCGTCCTGCCTCAGAACCAAGCGTGCCAGTGCTCGACCGCAATACGTGCCCATGGCGACGCCATTGCCGTGATATGCAAACCCGGCAAACATTCCCGGTTGATCCGGAACGGGGCCGACAAAAGGTGTCAGGGCCCGTGACAGGCACACCAAACCGGACCAGATATGAGTGACCTCGACCGTCGACCAGGCAGGAAACATATGTTTGAAATCCTGCTGGACCTTTCGCCGAATGGCCGCTTCAGCCCCGGCCGATGACCGCAGGCCGCCTCTCATCCCGAACAGAAAGCGCCCGTCTGGCATCAGGCGGAAATAGTGCAACAGATTGCGCGTATCGTAACACATCTGATCCGTAGTCCATCCTTGTGCCATCTGCTCGGATCTGCCAAGGGGTCGCGTTACCATGACAGTCGACTGTGCAGGCATGTATCGTCCGGACATCCAGGCCGGGATATCCTCGCTGGAATATCCGTTGGTACAAACCAAAACCGCCTGCGCTTTGACTGGCCCGCTCTGCGTTTGCAGCACAAAGCCGGACGCCGTTTTTTCAACGCTCAGAACCGGGGAATTCCGGAACAGATGCGCGCCCATTGCTTCGGCGGCTCGGGCAATCCCGAACAGATATTTGCGAGGATTCAACCCGAAACCGACCGGCGAAGTGTAGGCACCATGAAACGCGCCACCCATGCCCTTCGCAGGCAGGTCTCTGGCTTCGTGCAGGGTTCCCGCCTCGTCTGCATTGCGGCGCAGCATGTCCATCGCACGCCTGGAATGCGCCAGCTGGGTTTCCCCGTTGGAGTGGGTATCCGCATCGATCTGATGCTGTACCAACAGATCAGCGACCAGTTGAACCGCTTCCTGTTCCGCCTTCGCATAGTCCAAAGCAGCATCGCGGCCAAACCGGCGCTGCATGGATTCGTAGCCAAGTTTTGAGCCGCCAAGACAGCAAAACCCGCCATTTCGGCCCGAGGCTCCCCACCCCGGTGCGCCGGCTTCGAACACCGCAACCGAAGCGTTTTCAGCCAAATGCAGGGCAGCCGAAACACCTGTAAATCCGCCCCCAATGATGGCCACATCCACATGCATGCCGCCTTGAACCTCTGGCCAGTCCGGGCTGGCAACGGTTTCGTCCCACCAACAGCCGTCGCGAGGGTCGCTGCCATAGGCGTAGTCTGGAAAAATCCGCTTCATTCGGTGCGCGCGGCAGCCATTTCGTCCTGCTGCTGCCGTACCATAGCGCGTTTGGTCACAAGCGAGGCCGTGATTACCCCGACTGTCACCACAGCGATCATGATCGTCGACAACGCGTTGATTTCCGGGCTGACGCCAAGACGCACGGCCGAGAATATCTTGATCGGCAATGTCGTTGCCGACGGCCCCGAAGTGAACGATGCAATCACCAGATCATCAAGTGACAGGGTAAAGGCCAGCAACCAACCCGAGATTACCGCAGGTGCGATGATCGGAAGGGTGACAAGACGGAAGGCTTGTGCGGGCGAGCATCCAAGGTCCAGCGCAGCCTCTTCCAGCGAGCGATCAAAAGTTATGAGGCGCGAGGATACGACAACCGAAACGAAACACATCGAGAAAGTCGTGTGTGCCAGAACGATGGTCAGAATACCCCGATCCAGGCCGATGCCGATAAACAACAGCAGCAGCGACAGGCCGGTGATCACTTCGGGCATCACCAGCGGCGCATAGATCATGCCGGAAAACAGTGTCCGGCCAAAAAAGCGTCCGCTGCGGACCAGTACATAAGCGGCGGCCGTTCCCAGAATTGTCGCCAGCGTCGACGAAAAGACCGCGACCCGGATCGTGACCCAGGCGGCATCCAGGAACGCTTCGTTCCGAAGCAGCTCTCCGTACCATTTCGTCGAAAACCCGGCCCAGACCGTGACCAGCTTGCTTTCGTTGAAGCTGAAGATGATCAGGATGATCATCGGGATGTACAGAAACGCAAAGCCCAGCGTCAGCGAAACCGTGTTGAACCAGCTCAATCTGTTCATCCTTCGGCCTCCGCCTGTTTCTGCTGGTTGCGCTGGAACAGCACGATGGGAATGACGAGGATCAGCAGCAGCACGATGGCCACCGCACTTGCCACCGGCCAGTCACGGTTCGAAAAGAACTCTTCCCACAGAACCTTGCCGATCATCAGCGTACCGGAACCACCCAGAAGGGATGGGATCACGAATTCACCGATCACGGGGATCATCACCAGGAAACACCCTGCAATGATGCCTGGCTTGGACAGCGGGATGGTCACCAGCCAGAAGGCCTGCAAACGCGAACACCCCAGGTCCTCCGCCGCCTCGATCAGCGATCCGTCCATACGCTCCAACGCCGAATAGATCGGCAGGATCATGAAGGGCAGATAAGTGTAAACGATGCCGATATAGACGGCAGTTGACGTGTTCAGGATCGTCAGCGGGGTCGAGATGATACCGGTCCACAGCAAGATCTGGTTGAGGTACCCTTCGTTCGACAGAATGCCCATCCACGCGTAAACCCGGATCAGGAACGAGGTCCAGAAGGGCAGGATGACCAGCATCATCAGTGTCGGTCGCCATTCCTGAGGTGCCCGGGCCATACCATAGGCAATAGGGTAGCCCACCAGCAGTGTCAGGAAGGTCGAAATAAAAGCGATCTTGACGCTGGACAGGTAGGCTTTCCAATACAGATCGTCCTCGGTCAGCCAGACATAATTCTCAAGATCAAGCTGGCTGAAAAACTCCTTTATCCCCGTCCAACCGGCTGACAGGTCCAAAGTTGGCGTATAAGGCGGGATGGCAAGTGCGGTATCCGACAGCGAAATCTTCAGAACGATGAAGAACGGCACCAGAAACAGGGCCAACAGCCAGACGTAAGGAATGGCGATCAGAACGGCGCGGCGCATCAGTTGGCCAGCAGAACCGCAGCCGTGGCTGTCCAGGACAGCCAGACCGGGTCTTCCCAGGTAAACGAACGGCGCGAGATGCGGCGGGTGTTGGCCGTCTGCGCCTTGATGATCGTGCCGTTTGCCAATTCAACGTGATAGGTGGACAGATTGCCCAGATAGGCAATGTCGTGAACCTTGCCCTGCACGGCGTTGACCGCATCGACGGGTCGTTCGGCAGAGATTGTCACTTTCTCGGGGCGGATCGCCAGATGGCAGGACTGACCGTCTGAGAAAACAGCAGGCGAAGACGCCGAAAACGGGGCCTGACCTTCGGCCCATACGATCTGGTAGGCGTCCTCTCCGGATCGTGTCGCGCGACCTTCGATGATGTTCACATCTCCGATGAAGTCAGCGACATAAACAGATTCAGGGTTTTCATAGATCCGATCCGGGGTGGCCACTTGCTTTAACTGGCCCTGATCCATCACCGCGACGCGGGTGGCGACTGTCATCGCCTCTTCCTGATCGTGGGTGACGATGACAAAGGTGGTGCCCGTCTTCTCCTGAATATCCATCAGCTCGAACTGGGTATCTTGTCGCAGTTTTTTGTCCAGCGCACCCAACGGTTCATCCAGCAGCAGAAGCTTGGGCGCTTTGGCCAACGAGCGCGCCAGCGCGACGCGCTGCCTCTGACCGCCCGAGATCTGATGGGGTTTGCGACGGGCAAACTGTTCCAGCCGGGTCAGGCGCAGCATTTCTTCGACCCGATCTTCCAGATCGTGCTTGGGCATGTTGTCTCGGCGCAGACCGAAAGCGATGTTTTCCCAGACACTCAGATGCGGGAACAGGGCATAGGACTGGAACATCATGTTCACGGCCCGCTTGTTCGGCGGGATGGGGTCGATATCCTGCCCGCCCAGCAGGATATGGCCTTCGGTCGGAGTCTCGAACCCGGCCAGCATACGCATCATCGTTGTCTTGCCGCACCCAGAAGGGCCGAGCAGGGCAAAAAACTCGCGTTCGAAGATATCCAGCGACAGGTTGTCGATCGCTGTGAATTCACCAAAGCGCTTGGTCACGTTCTGGAACTGGATCAAGGGTTTCGCCTGTGGGTCATTCCACGGCGCAAAAACGTCAGAACTCAAAGCAGCCCCCGCATGGTCAGTTAGGACAATAGTGCGGCGGGGCGATCGCCAGACCGCCCCGCGCTTTTGACCGGATCAGGTGCCTGACTTGATCTTGGTCCAAAGACGGGTCACGACCCGCTGTGTTTTCGCGGGGTACGGAGTCGTGATGTACAGGTTCTGCATCGTGGCTTCATCCGGATAAATTGCCGGATCGCCGATCACGTCTTCCTCAAGAAACTCCTGAGACGCCTTGTTGCCGTTGGCGTAGTACACATAGTTGGACGCAGCAGCCATGTTGTTGGCATCCAGAATGAAATTCAGGAATTTGTGCGCACCATCCGGATTCGGCGCGTCGGCAGGAATCGCCATCTGGTCGAACCACATCAATGACCCTTCTGCGAACGGGTGGTATTCGATGTTCACACCGTTGTCGGCTTCGGCCGCGCGGTCCCGCGCTTGCAGAATATCACCGGACCAACCCACGGCTACGCAAATATCGCCATTGGCCAGCGCGTTGATGTATTCCGAACTGTGAAACTTCTGGATGTAGGGGCGAACGCTTGTCAGAACGTCTTCGACCTTCTTGATCACTTCCGGGTCGTGGCTGTCGGGGTCTTCACCGATGTACTGCAAGGTCATCGGTATCATTTCGGCTGGCGCATCAAGGAAATGAACGCCACACGAGGCCAGCTTTTCCATATTCTCCGGCTTCAGAACCAAATCCATGCTGTTCAAGGCCACGTCGTCACCCAAGACTTCCTTGACCTTGTCGACGTTCACACCGATGCCCGTCGTTCCCCACATGTAGTTGATCGAGTAGGCATTGTTCGGATCATACCCTGCGGTACGCTCCTGAATCACGTCCCACAGATTTACCGCATTCGGCAACTTGGTCATGTCAAGTTCCTGAAATGCGCCCGCCTGAATCTGGCGTTGCAGGAATGTGCCCGACGGCACCACCACATCGTATCCCGAACCACCGGCCAGCATCTTGGTTTCCAGAACCTCATTGCTGTCGAACACATCGTAAATCAAGGTCAGGCCGGTTTCTTCCTCGAATTTGCTCAGCAATTCTTCGTCGATGTAGTCGGACCAGTTGTAAACACGCACCTCTTCGGCAAATGCCGCCGAAGTCCCCAATGCGATGACCGCTGTCATGGTCAGCGTTTTGATTGTCATATTCTTCTCCCTGCAAGTGTACGGCTATTTTCCCGTTTTTTTGGATTTGATCAAGTTTTGCGTTTTTCCTCGATCCGGCGTATGGTTTCACGAGGTCTGTCACCTGACAAGTCAGGGTTAGTCGAAATGGGAAGAACCAATTGGATTTGATCAAAAATAAGGCATCTGCGTCGACAATCGACAAAGGGAAACAGCCCGCGCATGAGCAGGTTTATCAAACGCTCAGATCACAGATCCTGTTCGGCGAATTGGTTCCCGGCCAGCCTGTCACAATCCAGGGCCTGACTGATTCGCTGGGTGTTGGTATGACACCGGTGCGCGAAGCCATCCGCCGGTTGATCTCGGACGGGGCATTGGTGTTCCAAGGCAATCGGCGTGTAAGTGTGCCGCTGCTGTCCCCGGGCGACATCCAGGAAATGATCTTTGCCAGAACCGCAATAGAATCAGAGCTTTCAAGGCGCGCAACGTCGAATTTGCAAACCGAAGATATAGATCATCTGGAGCGACTCGACATGCATCTGGACCGTATGATTGCTGACGGGGATGTAGGCGGATATCTGCGTCTGAACCAGGCGTTCCACGAAACCTTGTACTCACACGCAAACGCACCGATTCTCAGCGATCTGGCCGAAAGGCTTTGGTTGCGGTTCGGTCCGTCGCTGCGTGTCGTATGTGGTCGATTCGGGACTCAAAGCCTGCCGGATCGGCACAAGGATATCATTGCCGCTTTGCGCAACCGAGACGCCGAAAAAGCCGCAAAAGCAACGGCACAGGACATTGAGCAAGGCATGGAATTGATCGCGGAGGCCCTGACTTCCACCTGACTCAACCCGATTCGATTGACAGCGATGAATTTGATCATATTGTGAACCGCAACTGCGTTCTTGTAGGAGATTCTCCGATGTCCACCATAACCAACCATATGCCGACCGCCGAATTGCAGGCGCTGGATGCGGCGCATCACATCCATCCTTTCTCGGCCAATGGCGCGCTGGGACAGGAAGGGGCACGCGTGATTACACGCGCCAGCGGAGTTTACCTGACCGACAGCGAAGGTGAGGAAATTCTGGACGCAATGGCAGGTCTTTGGTGCGTCAATATCGGTTATGGCCGTGATGAGCTGGCCGATGTCGCGGCGCGCCAGATGCGCGAACTGCCCTACTACAACACCTTCTTCAAGACGACCCATGTGCCCGCAATCGCACTGGCCGCCAAGATCGCCGAGCTGGCACCGGGTGATCTGAACCATGTCTTCTTCGCAGCTGGTGGGTCCGAGGCCAACGATACCAACATCCGCCTTGTACGCACCTATTGGGCCGAGAAGGGGCAGCCGGACAAGAATATCATCATCAGCAGGAAAAACGCGTATCACGGGTCTTCCGTCGGGTCGGCTTCGCTGGGCGGTATGGCAGGCATGCACGCGCAGGGCGGCATTCCGATCCCGAACATTCACCACATCAACCAACCCAACTGGTGGGCCGAAGGCGGCACCATGACCCCCAAGGAATTCGGCCTTGCCCGCGCGCGCGAGTTGGAAGACGCCATTCTGGAGCTGGGCGAAGACCGCGTCGCCGCCTTTATCGCCGAACCCGTGCAAGGTGCAGGCGGCGTGATCGTGGCACCCGACAGCTACTGGCCCGAGGTTCAGCGGATCTGCGATAAATACGATATCCTTCTGATCGCGGATGAGGTGATCTGCGGTTTTGGTCGTACCGGCAACTGGTTCGGATCTGAAACCGTGGGCATCAAGCCCCATATCATGACCATCGCCAAGGGCCTCAGCTCGGGCTATGCGCCGATTGGTGGGTCCATCGTCAATGACGAGATCGCCGAGGTCATCGGCGGCACCGAGTTCAACCACGGCTACACCTATTCCGGCCACCCGGTTGCCGCTGCCGTTGCGCTGGAAAATCTGCGCATCCTCGAAGAGGAGAAGATCGTCGAACACGTCCGCGACGTGGCCGCGCCCTATTTGAAAGAGAAATGGGAGGCGCTGGCCGATCACCCGCTGGTCGGTGAGGCCAAAATCGTCGGCATGATGGCCTCGATCGCGCTGACGCCAGACAAGGCCAGCCGTGCTAAGTTTGCCTCGGACCCCGGCACGGTCGGCTATATCTGCCGCGACCGCTGCTTTGCCAACAACCTGATCATGCGCCATGTGGGTGACCGGATGATCATCTCACCCCCGCTGATCCTGACCCCGGCGGATATCGACGAAATGTTCGTGCGCATCCACAAGTCGCTGGACGAAGCACAGGCGGAAATCATCGCTCAGGGGCTGATGAAAGCCGCATCCTGAGATCAAAAAAGCTTCGATCAAGGGGCGGCCCGTTTGGGTCGCCTCTTTTTGTTCACCGCAGCCGCTCCAAAAGTTTCGCAGTTGGATAGCCGTCCGGCACCAAGCCCCGCGCAAGTTGGTAAGCGCGGACCGCATTGATGGTGTTCGGCCCGGTGCGCCCATCTATACCCTTCGTATCAAACCCGGCCTGGGTCAGCCGGGTCTGCAACTCTTTTTTCTCGGTGAAGCTCAGCGCCCGCTCATCTCGGGGCCAGTCGGACTGAAACGGTTCACCACCCGCAAGCCGGTCGGACAGATGTCCGATACCGATCACATAGGCATCGGCCCCGTTATAGGCCTCGATCACGCTGAAATTGTCGAAAATCATCAGCGCCACGCCCTGCCCCCCGGCGGGCAAAAGGATTGCGGCTTGCCCGTGATCCGGGATCGGTTTGCCGTCACGCCCCACCACGCCACGCGCCGCCCAATCTGACGGCAGCAGGGTGTAGTCCCGTTTGGCGGTGGCATAGTCGAACCCTTCGGGCAGGCGCACTTCAACGCCCCAGGGCTGCCCCTTTTTCCATCCGTGCCGCGCCAGATAGGACGCGGCCGAGGCCAGCGCATCCGTCGGGTCGTCCGACCAGATGTCACGCCGACCATCGCCATCAAAATCAACTGCGTGATCCAGATACGATGTCGGCATGAATTGCGTGTGCCCCATCGCACCTGCCCAGCTGCCCAGCATGTTTTTGGCGCTGACATCCCCTGCCTGAACGATCCTCAGGGCGGCGATCAACTGCGTTTCAAAGAACTGCGCCCGCCGTGCATCAAAGGCCAGCGTCGCCAGGGAACTCAGCGTCCGGTTGCTGCCACGATAAGAGCCGAAAGATGTCTCCAGCCCCCAGATTGCCGTGACCACTTCTTTTTCAACGCCATATTCAGCCTCGATTTGCTTCAACACCTGCCGATGTTGCTGCATGGCGGCACGACCATTGGAAACGCGCGAGTCCGAGACTGCGGAATCCAGATACTCCCAGATCGGTTTCGAGAATTCCGCCTGATTGCGGTCTCGTTTCAGGATATCCTCGTCAAAGGTCATGTCCGAGAACACCCTGTTCAACGTTCTTTCCGTTATGCCCTGCTGCTGCGCGCGCTCCTGAAACGCGCCGAGCCAGGCCTGAAACCGTGCGGTCACGGCCGCGGACACCCGCAAAGCCTCAACGGCCGGGCGCGGGACCGGACGGATCGAAACCGTCACATCCGCCGAGGCCAGCCGGATCGTTTCGCCGGTCACTGCACTGTCTGGCCATTTCGTGTTTTCTGATGTTTCCGCCTGCACTATGGATGCCCACAATGCGACGGTCATGACGCCGCCTACGCATTTATGCATTCCGATTTTTCCTGATTACTGCTCAACCTCAGGGTAGCGCAAAATCGGTGAATCACAAAGTCTCAGGCATCCTCATCGCGCTCCTGTGCGTCGCGCTTTGCGCGGATTTGCGCCAAAACCTCGCGCAGCATGGGCACGCGGTTCGGTCTAAAGCTTTGATCTGTCACAGACATGTCCTGCATGCGATCCAACCGGAAGACGCGAAAATCCCGTCTCAGGTGGCACCAGCCGAGCAACACATTTGATCGATCCATGTAGACGATGCTCAGCGGGTTCACCCGTCTTCGTGTGGCATCGCCTTTTGCGTCCGTGTACGAGAACTCGACCGCGCGTTCGTCCCACGTCGACTGCCGCAAAACGGCCACGTCGATGGTCGGCGCGGGCGGGCGATTGAACCGCGTTGCCGCCAGAACCGCGTGGCTCAGCCGATGGGACTGACGCTGTGGCAATCGCCCCTGCAATTTCCGCAGGGCGGCGCTGGCTGCCACTGACAAGGCAGGATCACCAATCACCTGTACTTCACGAAGGCCAAGAACAAGGGCCTCAAGCTCGTCATCAGTGAAACCCAATGGCGGCAGCGTGGCATCTTCGATCAGAGTGAACCCAAACCCCGCTTCACCGTCGATAACGGCCCCCAGACCACGCAGCGCGTCAATATCCCTGTGAATTGTTCTGGCAGAAACACCCAGATCCTGGGCCAACTGTTCAGACGTTCTGGGCGATGGGCCAGAACGCAGGGATTGCATCAGTTGGAACAATCGGGCGGTGCGGGACATGATGAACCCTAGCCTAACCCTGATGACAAAAACTGTCATTAGGTCGGTTTACTTATCTGGCACGTCGAAAAAACACGGAGCCGCACGATGCTGACCCTTCTCACCTATCCTTCTGCCTTCGGGCTGTTCAGCGCCAGCCCGTTCTGCGTCAAGACAGCCTTGATGCTTCAACACTCCGGCCAGGCCTGGCAGCGTTCGGACATGCTTGACCCGCGCAAGATGCCGCATCAAAAACTGCCCGTCCTGCGCACGCCAGAGCGGTTGATACCGGACAGCGATCTGATCCGCGATTGGCTGGAACAGAAGGGGGCCGCGTTCGATCAGGGGCTTTCGGACGTGGAAAAAGCGCAATCCCGCGCGCTGGTGCGCATGGCCGAAGAGCATCTGTATTTCCACATCGTTCTGGACCGCTGGGGCAATGATGAGGTCTGGCCAATCCTTCGCGAAACCTTTTTCACCGGAATTCCGGCCCTGATCCGTAAGCCGGTGTCCAATGCGATCCGAAAATCCGTTCTGAAGGGGATCACGTCACAAGGGATCGGACGGTTCTCGTTGCCCGAGCGCATGGACCGGCTCGAACGCGATCTCGAGGCGATCTCGGCCTATCTGTGGCAATCCCGCTTCCTGCTGGCGGATCAACCGACTTCAGCAGACATGAGCGTCGGCCCGATGCTCGCCGCCATGCGCGCAACACCTGCCGATACCCCACTGACCCGCAGGATCAAACAGGATAACCTGTTGAACAGTTACGTGGACCGGATGGAACAGGCGATACCGATTGCATGAAACCGTTTGATGACCCCTCGGTCGCATCGGCCTTTGAAGCCCTGCCCCCGCACGCACGCGCGGGGGTTTTGGCGCTTCGCGATCTGATCTTTGAAACGGCAGACTCTCTGCCCGCTGCCAATCCATTGCGGGAAGAGCTGCGCTGGGGCCAGCCCGCCTATCTAGCCCCCAAAGGATCAACGATCCGGCTGGGGGCTCATAAATCCGCGGATTTCGCGCTGTTCGTACACTGCCAAAGCCGATTGATCGGTGATTTCACCACGGCCTTCCCTGGCGAAGACAGGATCGACGGGAACCGGGCCATTCTGTTCGATGACCCGGGCCAGATAGATGAAACCCGCCATGGCTGGCTGATTGCCCGGGCGCTGACCTATCACCTTTGACGGCGCTTGCGTTCGACCTTGCGCTTGATCTTGTCCTTCTTGCGCTTGGTGCTGGCTGCCTTGCGTCGCGTCGACCGCTTGGCGGGTCCGCGCCCGCGCGGCAGGGCCTGATCGTCGATGGACAGCAGTTCCAGTTCCAACCCGCCGGTCACAGGTGTCGCCTCGGTCAGCCGCACCGTGACCCGCTGGCCGATGGCGATGATCAGCCCGGATTCCGAGCCCATCAGCGTTCCTGCCTCTCGATCAAAATGGAAGAATTCGCGCCCCAAAGACCGCACCGGCACCAGGCCATCCGCGCCCGTTTCGTCCATCTTCACGAAGGCCCCGAACCGGGCAATGCCACTGATCCGCCCGGTGAATTCGTTGCCCACACGTTCGCTGAGATAGGCCGCCAGATAGCGGTCGGTCGTATCGCGCTCGGCCATCATCGAGCGGCGTTCTGTATCCGAAATATGCGTGGCCGTTTCTTCAAGCCGGGCAATTTCGTCCTCGGTCAGCCCGTCCTTGCCCCAGCCATGGGCCGAAATCAGCGCCCGGTGCACGATCAGGTCGGCATAGCGCCGGATGGGCGAGGTGAAATGCGCGTAGTTGCGCAGCGCCAGCCCGAAATGGCCGAAGTTTTCCGGGCTGTAATAGGCCTGCGCCATCGACCGCAAGGTGCTGAGATTGATCAGCTCGGCATCTTCGGTGCCGGCGGCGGCATTCAGCAGCGCGTTCAGGTGACGGGTCTGGAGCACCTGCCCCTTGGCCAGATTCAGCCCGGCGGCCTGTGCCGTTTCGCGCAGGTTTTCCAGTTTTTCGGGCGCGGGTTCTTCGTGCACCCGGAACAACAACGGGCTGCGCTTGGCGATCAGCGTCTCGGCCGCGGACACGTTGGCCAAGATCATGAATTCCTCGATCAGCCGGTGCGCGTCCAACCGTTCGCGGAAGGCCACGCTTTCGACCTCGCCCTTGTCGTTCAGCACGATCTTGCGTTCCGGCAGGTCCAGGTCCAACGGCTGGCGTTCGTTGCGGGCCTTTTTCAGCGCGGCATATGCCGCATAAAGCGGCTTCAGAACGCTGTCCAGAAGCGGGCCGGTCCGGTCATTGGGGGTGCCGTCGATGGCCTCCTGCACTTCGGCATAGTTCAGGGACGCGGCCGAGCGCATTAGACCGCGCACAAAGCGGTGGTCGATCTTGTTGCCGTTTGCATCGATGCGCATCCGCACCGCGATACAGGCGCGCGGCACGCCTTCGTGCAGCGAACACAGATCACCCGACAGACGGTCCGGCAACATCGGCACGACACGGTCGGGGAAATAGCTGGAATTGCCACGCTTGCGCGCCTCGCGGTCCAGCGCGGTGCCTGGGCGCACATAGGCGGCGACATCGGCAATCGCGACCCAGATCACATGTCCGCCCGGGTTTTTCGGGTCGTCATCAGCATGGGCATAGCAGGCATCGTCATGATCGCGCGCGTCCGAGGGATCGATTGTCAACAACGGCAAATCCCGCAGGTCCTCGCGGCCTTTCAGGCCAACGGGCTTGGCCTTGTCGGCCTCGGCAATCACCTTGTCGGGGAAATCATCCGGGATACCGTGCTGATGGATCGCGATCAACGAAACGGCCTTGGGCGCAGTCGGGTCGCCCAACCGTTCAACGATGCGCGCGCGGGGCAGCCCCATGCGGTTTTTCGGCCCGGCTTGTTCGGCCTCGACCAGTTCGCCATCCCTGGCGCCCAGCGCGGCGCCTTCGGCCACCAGCCATTCGGTCGATCCGGCCTTGTCGATCGGCACGATCCGCCCGCCTTCAGCCCCTTTTCGGAAGATACCCACGATTTTACGGGGGTTCGTCCCGATACGACGGATCAGGCGGGCTTCGTAATTGTGGTCTTCCTCATGCACGGCCGTCAGACGGGCCAGAATGCGGTCACCCTCGCCCAGCGCCGGGTCGCTGGCACGAGCAATGATCAGAACGATGGGCTCGACCCCCTCGCCATGCCATTCCAGCGGCCGCGCAAACAGGTCTCCATCCTTGTTCGGAGCTTTCACCTGCAACACACTGACCGGCGGCAGGCGATCCGGGTCGCGGTAACTGCGCTTGCGCTTCTCAAGATGGCCTTCGGCCTCAAGCTCCTTGAGGATACGTTTCAGATCAATCCGATCCGCGCCCTTGATGCCAAAGGCTTTGGCGATATCGCGTTTCGAGGTCAGGGTGGGGTTCGCCGAGATCCAGTCCAGGACCTCCTGCTTGGTAGGAATGCGAGTCATACGTCCGGCCTAGCATGCGTTTGCGACCGCGTCATGACCAAAAAACCTCAGGGTTCAAGATCGGCAACCGTATCCACATCGCGCAACAGATCAAGCAATGACACCCGACAGCCGGGGATCGAAGCAAGCGTGTCAGCCAATGCGTGTTCCGTCGACCAGCGCACGTCGCGGAACAGACTTGCCGGCAAGGCCGCATACCGTTGCGCTCCGACCAGCCAATAGCCACCATCGGGGGCAGGCCCAAACACCATTTGAGAAGGCCCCAATGCATCGAAAGCACGGGCAATATGGGGGCGCGAAATGCCCGGAATATCCGCGCCGATCAGGCAAACCGGCCCTTTGGGCATACCGCGCAGCATCCGCGCCATGCGATCGCCCAGATCCCCACGCCCCTGCGCCGCGCGTGGCAGGTCAGCTGGCCAGACGCGGCTTTTCAGACCCTGCTGATCGGGTGAAACGGCCAAAACGATACGCCAGCGGGGATCGCGCAGCCTCCGGATCAAGGACCGGGTCTGGTGCCGAAACCACCACGCTGCGCCGACCATGCCGATATCTCGACCAAGCCGCGTTTTGACGCGGCCCGGACGAGGTTCCTTCACCATGATCACCAATGTGCGCTGCATGGATCAGGCGAAATAGTCAGTCAGGATACGGGTATAGATAGACTTGAGCTGCTCAATCTGGGCCACCTCGACACACTCGTCGACCTGATGCATCGTGCGCCCGACCAGACCGAACTCGACAACCGGGCAGTGGTTCTTGATGAAACGCGCATCCGACGTACCGCCGGTCGTCGAAAGCTCGGGCGTTGCGCCTGTTTCTGCCTCCACCGCCCCGGCCACCAGATCCGACAATGGCCCCGGCGGGGTCAGAAAGCTTTCGCCGGAAATTTTGATTACGACATCTATTTCAACGCCGAACTGAGCGGCCACCTGATCCGCTTCCGACTTCAGCCAGTCACTCAGGCTGGCCCCGGAATGCAGATCATTGAATCGAATATTCACCGTTCCCTTGCACTGCGCCGGGATTACGTTGGTGGCCGCATTCCCGGTGTCGATTGTCACCACGGCCAATGTCGAAGCATCGAAGTGATCCGTGCCCTGATCCAGTTCGTGCCCCGCCAACCGATCCATCAGCCGCGCCATGGCTGGCAAAGGGTTTTTGGCGCGATGCGGATAGGCTGAATGGCCCTGAACACCTGTGATCGTAAACCACGCAGTCATCGACCCCCGACGGCCGATCTTCATCATTTCACCCATCTTGTTCGGGCAGGTGGGCTCACCCACCAGGCAGACTGACATATCTTCATCTGCGCCGTCCATGTAATCCAGCAAGGCGGTCGTGCCATCCAGCGCGTCGCCTTCCTCGTCGCCGGTTATGGTCAGGATGATGGCTCCGTCCGGAGGGGTGTCGCGCACGAAATCAATCGCCGCAGCCGCAAATGCCGCAACACCGGATTTCATATCCGTTGCCCCACGCCCATACATCACACCATCGCGTATTTCGGCCCCGAAAGGCGGCATCGTCCACGCGGCCTCATCGCCGACTGGCACAACATCCGTATGGCCGTTGAACCCGAAACTGCGCGGATGGCCTTTCTGGCCCCACCGTGCGAACAGGTTGCTGACGCCACCACGGTCGACACGCGTGCATTCAAACCCCGCATCCGCCAGCACCGACCCCAGCAGAACCAGCGCGCCGCCCTCGGCAGGTGTGACCGATGGGCAACGGATCAGATCGGCTGTCAATTGGACGGGGTCGGTCATGCAATGGCCTCTGGAACAGTGTCTTTCGCGGGTTCGCGCACAGATTCAACGAATTGGCCGGTTTTCCAACCCCAATTCGCAAAAATATCCTTTCACCCAACCGAGCTGGTATCAAAGCGACACCCAGACAAATCATGACGGTTTACCCGGCGACCATCTTGCCGCCCGCCGCATAATCGCGCTACAGGGCCGCGAAACAGGTGAATGAATATGAAGCGCGCATTCTTCGCACTGATCTGCCTGACTTTCGCCGTCCTCGCGCAGCAGAGCATGGCGCAGTCTCTCACGGTTACGACAGTGACCCGCCCCCCGTTTTCCTATGTCGAGGACGGTGCGGAAACCGGCTTTTCGATGGATCTGCTCGCGGCGCTGGCAGAGGCGCTGAACTGGGACTATTCCGTCAATCGGGTCGATTCCTTTTCGGAGATGCTGGGCGCGGTCCGGGATGGATCTGCGGATCTTGCAGTTGCCAATATCTCGATCACCGCGCAGCGGGAAACGCAAATGGACTTCACCCAGCCGATCTTTGAGGCGGGCCTGCAAATCATGGTGCCATCGGAAGCCGCGCGCCAGCCGTCGCTGCTGCATGCGTTGCTCTCAAAAGAGTTGTTCATCGCCATCGGCCTGGCCTTCGCCATTCTGTTGGGCGGCGGCATGCTGATGTGGAGCTTTGAGCGCCGCGCCCAACCCTATTTCGACCGCAAGCTGAACGAAGCCTGGTTTCCCTCGTTCTGGTGGGCGCTGAACCTTGTCGTGAACGGCGGTTTCGAAGAGAGGATGCCGCGCACGCCATTCGGCCGGCTTCTGGGTGTCGTTCTGGTTGTTTCGTCACTGTTCATCGTGTCCGTTTTCACGGCCCGCATCACCTCGGTCATGACCGTGGAGGCGATCACGGGCAGCGTGAATTCGGTGAACGACCTGTATGGCAAGAGTGTCGGGACAATCACGGACTCGACCGCGGCAAGCTTTCTGAACCGGCGTGAGATTGAATTCACCGGCTATCCCGGGCTGGAGCAGATGCTGGATGCGTTCGAGGCCAAGCAACTTGACGCTGTGGTCTTCGATGCACCGATCCTGTCCTACTATGCGGCCCATGAAGGCCGGCGGATTGCATCGATGACAGGCGGCGTCTTCCTGCGCGAAAACTACGGTATCGCTTTCCCGACCGGGTCGCCTCTGGTCGAAGATGTCAACCAGGCCCTGCTTTCGTTGCGTGAAGACGGAACTTATGACGAAATCTATCGCAAGTGGTTCGGTACGCGAAACTAGGTCTGCGGCTCGTCTCCGAAGAACGGTGTCATCTGCGCGACGATCACGGCGTTTTCATCCAGCGCGCGCTGCATCAGGGCACGTTCGTCAGGTTCGATCTCATGTCCCTGTGCCTCACGCTCGGCCAGGGTCCCGTAGCCGGTGACATCCAAAGGCGCGGTGTCGGCCTGCTTCAGAATAGCCACCGTCTCGCGCACGGCCTCGGCTTCGTCCACGCCACTGGCATAACAGATCAGTGCCGCCCCGGTCGCACCGTCGGGCAGCCCGTCTCCATCCTTGCGGCCGATCTGGACCAGAAGGGTATAGACTTGCTGACGCGAGGGCTTCTTTTGCTTTTCCATGGGCCATGCATTACGCGCGGTGTTTTGAAGGGTCAACTGCTTCCATCGATCCAGGCTTTGAGGCCAGGATCTTCCGCAGCCCGCTGCCTGGCCTTTAGGCCCTGAGGACTTGCAGGAATGCGACTCAGCAAAGCCCTTTTCCCGTTTTCGCCCAAAAATTGAGCAGTGCTCGAATTCGATTCTCCAAGTTGAATCGGGCACATTTTTGCCACATTTGAGTCGCGATTCTAGCCGTTTTCTGCTGAGTTCGACGCGTTTCCCGCCTTTTGCAACGATGAAGACAGGCCATCTCTACGCTGGAGCCACTGCGAAAGTCATTTTTTACAGGAGAATTAAAATGAGTGTTCTGTCCAAGTTAATGATGACGACTGCAAGTGTGATTGCGCTTTCCGGAGTACCTGCTGTCGCTGTGCTGTCGTTTGTGACGCCGGGTGCGGCGTACGCTCAGGACGGCGGCGGCGATAACGAAGGCGGCGGCGACAACGAAGGCGGTGGCGACAGCGAAAGCGGCGGCGATAACGAAAGCGAAGGCGACAACGAAAGCGGCGGCGAAAGCGAAGGCGACAGCGAAAGCGAAGGCGACAGCGAAGGCGGCGGCGACAGCGAAAGCGGCGGCGACAGCGAAAGCGGCGGCGACAACGAAGGCGGCGGCGACAACGAAGGCGGCGGCGACAGCGAAGGCGGTGGCGATAACGAAAGCGAAGGCGACAGCGAAAGCGGCGGCGACAACGAAGGCGCGGAAACCAATGCTGAAAACTCAGAAGTTGACGCTATGCAGGGTGAAAACCGCTGACCCACAAAGGGTGATCCTCTAAGATGAGCCTCATGCTCAGGACAGGTTTTGGTCGGGGTTCGGCCTCACCTTGAACGACACCCCAAAATAATCGAAAGGCCGGAGCGGGTCTGCTCCGGCCTTTCTGTACAACCGGGAAAATCAGTCCCGCAGCAACTCGTTGATGCCGGTTTTCGACCGGGTCTTTTCATCCACCCGCTTCACGATCACCGCACAATACAGGTTGATATTGTTCTTTGACGGCATCGAACCCGCGACGACCACGGAATAGGGCGGGACTTCGCCATATGTCACTTCGCCGGTTTCGCGATCCACGATCTTGGTGGATTTGCCAATGAACACGCCCATCCCCAGAACCGAGCCTTCGCGGACGATGCAGCCCTCGACCACCTCGGAGCGCGCGCCGATAAAGCAGTTGTCCTCGATGATGGTCGGGCCGGCCTGCATCGGCTCCAGCACGCCGCCGATGCCAACGCCGCCCGACAGGTGGACGTTTTTGCCGATCTGCGCGCATGAACCAACGGTCGCCCAGGTATCGACCATGGTGCCTTCATCCACATAGGCGCCAAGGTTGACGAACGATGGCATCAGCACCACGCCCGGCGCGATATAGGCCGACTTGCGCACAACGCAGTTGGGAACCGCGCGGAACCCGGCCGAGCGCCATTGATCTTCACCCCAACCGGCGAACTTGCTGTCCACCTTGTCCCACCAGCCGCCGTCTTGCGGACCGCCAGTCTGGATTTCCATGTCCTTGATGCGAAAGCCCAGCAGAACCGCTTTCTTCGCCCACTGGTTCACATGCCAGTCGCCGTTTTCCAGCTTTTCAGCAACACGCAGCGACCCGCTGTCCAGCGCGTTCAGCGTGTCTTCGATCGCTTCGCGTTGTTCACCTGCCGTGGCGGGTGTGATCGTGTCGCGCGCCTCCCAGGCGGCTTCGATGGCGGCTTCCAGTTGCGCGTTGGACATGGGGCGTCTCCCTACAGAATCTGTTCATGTTGGTTTGGCCTATACGCAAGCCAGGCCCATGGCGCAATGCGACGAACACGGGCCGTTTTGCGGCTGACAGGCCCGTAATCAGCTGGCGCGGCGTATATGTCGGGTCAGAATACCTTTTGCCGTGCTCAGGTCCTTCCGCCTGAGCGCCTGAACAAGCGCCGCGTGGTCCTTGTCTGTCTGCTGCACCCATTTCGACCGCCAGTGCGCAAACAAATGGCGTGCGCTGGCGATATGCAGGTCGTCAATTGCATGCAAAAGCCGGGGCAACCCGCAAGGCGTCAGAATGCAGCGATGGAACGCTCTGTTCAGAGCCTCCCATTGGGGCATCGTCTGCGCCTCGTCACAGGCGATGCGTGCGCGATCGATCTTTTCCAATGCGACCGGAGACATGTTCTGCACCGATTGCTGCAACGCCAGTGTTTCCAGCGCCACGCGCATTTCGATGACCTCTCGCACCTCTGCCGGGTCCAGCGCCGTGACCCGCATGCCCCGGCGCGGTTCATGCCGGGCCAATCCATGCGCCTCAAGCCGCAACAGGGCTTCCCGCACAGGAACATGGCTGGTGTCGAAGGCGCGGGCAATATGATCCTGCCGCAGCTTTTCCCCGGCGCTCAGCTCTCCGGTGATGATTTGCTGGCTGAGGTTCTGGTAAATCGTGTCGGAAATCGTGGCCGTCATGAATTATAGATAAAATCCGCAACGCCCATCCACAACCAGATAATTCACCCCGCAAGCGGGTCCGGCGCAATATTCGCACCGCACACCAGAACGGCCACACGCTCGCCCGGTTCGGGCCGATACACGCCCGAGGTCAAGGCTGCCAACGCCGTAGCACCCGCCGGTTCCACCAGAATACGATGCGCCTGCCACAACATCTTCTGAGCTGCCGCGATAGCGTCATCCGACACAAGGACCGAAGTCATCCCCTGCGCGAGATCAAAACAGATCCGCCCGATCCGTCGCGCGCCCAGGGCGTTCGCTGCAATCCCGGATACGGAAACATCCACCGGTTCACCGGCCTGCAACGCCGCATTCAGCGCGCACGAGGTTTCGGGCTCCACCGCGACGACTTTGCGCGCGCCGTCGAACCACGCCAACGCCCCGGCGATCAGCCCACCGCCGCCCACAGCGACCAGCACCGTGTCTGCTTGTAGACCCTGCGCATCCCATTCCGCAAAGCAGGTCCCCTGCCCCGCCACAGTCGCCGGCGCATCATAGGCGTGTATCTGCATCGCTCCGGTTTCCGCTTCATGCGCCTGCGCCTGTGTCAGCGCATTGGCGTATTCGCCGGACACAACGCTCAGATCCGCGCCGGTCTGCCGGATCAATGCGATCTTGGACGGACCCGCCAGTTCAGGCACGAAAATCTTGGCCGGATAACCAAGCGCCTGCGCCGCAAAGGCCGCCGCTGCACCATGATTGCCGCCGGATGCAGCCACGACACCTGCATCGGGCACGTCGAGGCTCAGCAACGTATTGAACGCGCCGCGCGCCTTGAAACTGCCCGTGTGCTGCATGTGCTCCAGCTTCAGCTCAACGGGATAGCCCGGTATTCGGCTCTCGATCACCGGCGTCACCTGCGTATGTCCGTCGATACGATCCTGCGCCGCTGATATTTCGTTCTTCCAATTCATTCTTGTCTTTCCGTGACTGGCACTCTGCCCGCGAACCCTATAGCTGTTTGGAAAACACGCAAGCAGGGATCGATCACCCATGAGAGAAGACCGCCACAATCCGTTTCGCGATGCGCAGACAGATCGCTCGACAGCGAGCGAAGTGCCGGACACGCCGCAAACGCGATCGTCCGCCTATCGCCTTGCCTTTGCCGATGACGAATTCCTGTGCCGGGACGAACTGCGCCCGGTGCGTCTGCAACTGGAACTGTTGAAACCCGAGATGATCATGAGCGAGCGTGAGATCACCTCGACCATCGTGATGTTCGGCGGCGCGCGCATCCCTGAACCATCGCAGAAACACACCGCACGAACGGAAACACTGGCTGGTCTGTCGACCTATTACGACGAGGCGCGCGAGTTCGCGCGGCTGATGACCGTGAAATCGAACGAGACCGGCTGCCGCGAAAACGTGATCGTGACGGGCGGCGGTCCCGGTGTGATGGAGGCAGGCAACCGTGGTGCACAGGACGCGGGCGGATGCTCTATCGGGTTGAACATCGTTCTGCCGCACGAGCAGGCCCCGAACCTTTATGTGACGCCGGATCTCAGTTTCAACTTTCACTATTTTGCCATCCGCAAGATGCATTTCCTGATGCGGGCCCGCGCCATCACAATCTTCCCCGGCGGCTTCGGGACAATGGATGAGTTGTTCGAATCCCTGACCCTGATTCAGACCGGCCGGATGGAGCGCGTGCCTTTCCTGCTGTTCGGACGTGATTTCTGGGAGAGGGTCATAAACTGGAAAGCACTGGCCGATGCCGGCACCATCTCGGACGAGGATCTTGATCTGTTCCGCTTTGTGAACACGGCGCAGGAAGCGGTCGAGATCATCGAAAACTGGGAGCCCGCCCCGCCCCGCGACGAAATTCCGGGGCGCTGAACCATGGCACCCAAGACCGGAGAGATGCTGCATCTGCGCGGAAATGCCCTGAGCAAGGGCGAACCTGTGGCGCTGCCACTGACCCAAAGCAGCATGTACCACCTGCCGGGCGCCCCGGACGGACAGGCGAGTTACGGCCGGGTGGACAACCCGACCTGGGTGCATCTGGAACATGTTCTGTCGCATTTGGAAGACGCGCCGTGCCTCAGCTTTCCCTCGGGCATGGCGGCGATTTCCGCGGCACTGTTTGCCACCGTAAAGGCCGGGTCACGCCTGCTGATCCCCTCCGACGGCTATTACGTGACGCGCCTTTTGGCCGATCGCTTCCTGTCGCGTCTGGGTGTGATCGTTGAAGAACGCCCCACCATCGCCTTTGCCGAAGGCGGTTTTGACGGATTCGATGTTGTCTTTGCCGAAAGCCCCTCGAATCCGGGGCTGGACATGATCGATCTGACCGAGGTGGCGGATCAGGTGCGTGCTGCTGGGGGCGTAACCATTGCCGACAACACGACGATGACGCCGCTGGGTCAGCGCCCTCTGGATCTGGGCATCGATGTGGTTGTCTCGTCCGATACCAAGGCGATGGGCGGGCATTCCGACATGCTGATGGGCCATGTGGCCAGCCGCGACAGCGACATCATGGAACGGGTCGGGGAATGGCGAAAAGTCTCCGGCTCGATTCCGGGGCCACATGAAGCATGGCTGCTGCATCGCGGCCTTGAAACGCTGGACGTTCGGTTCGACCGGATGTGCAGCTCGGCTGAAGTATTGGCCGAACGATTGGCAGCACATCCCGCAGTGAAACGGGTGCGCTATCCCGGGCTGGCCGATGACCCGTCGCACAAACTGGCACAAGAGCAGGCCACACGGTTCGGCTTTCTACTGTCCCTGACGCTGAACAGCGAAGACCAGGCCGAAGCCTTCATCAACAATTGCCCGCTTCTGCGCCCGGCCACGTCATTCGGGGGCGTCCACAGCTCGGCCGAGCGGCGCGCGCGTTGGGGCGACGACGTTGATCCGGCCTTCATCCGCCTGTCCGTCGGATGCGAACCAGTGGACGAACTATGGCACGCTATCGAAACCAGCCTGAACGCTGTGTGATTACTTTTTGGGTTCACGCAGCTCTTTGAACACGTAGATCGGCAGCACCACGCTGGCGATCAACGCCCCCAGCCAGACCAGCAGCGTCGCAGCCAGCAGGTTCGAAACCCCGCCAACGGTCAGCCCGGCGGCAATCAGGTCGGTCACGAAAAGGCCCACGAAAGTCACGATCAAGGCGATACCGCCCTTCAGGGCGGGCGCTTTCTTTTCGCCCAGTTTCAGGATCAGGGGTTCGGCCACAACCTGCACGACGGTGAAGACAATCACCACTACGATGAACGAGATCGGCTTGATCGCAAATCCAGACAAGATCAGAGAGGCAAGCAACAACCCAATGGCATTCCCGGCCAGCAAAGCCAGAGCGGATTTTATTCTGCGCGTCATGCGGCGATCTCCGTCAATCAATAGGTACAAACATGCAGATATTATCAGGTCTGCGGGATTTTACGAAACAATTCAATCGCCTCTTTCGTTTTACCCGTTGAAATCGCATGGTAGAACACCTTCATCCTGATCAAACCTGTCCCTGACCTGAGAGAGTGATATGAGCGACGACCCCTACACCGTTCTTGGTGTCTCGAAGGACGCCAGCGCAGCCGAGATCAAGAAAGCCTACCGGCGCATTGCCAAGGATTGCCATCCGGATCTGAAACCGGGCGATGACGCGGCCGAGGCCAAGTTCAAGGCCGCTGCCGCAGCCTATGATCTATTGAAAGACCCTGAAACACGTGCGCGTTTTGACAACGGGGAAATAGACGCCTCGGGTCAAGAGCGCCCGCAACAGCAGTATTACCGAGAGTATGCCGAGGCCGCTGGAAACCCCTATCGGGGGCGTCAGGCGGATCCCGACGACATGTCAGACATCTTCGCCGAGTTCATGCGCGGTCGCGGCGGTTTTGGCGGTCAGCGCAGCCACGAGTTTCACGCTCCGGGTCCTAATCTGAACTACACCCTGCAAATCAGCTTTCTGGACTCCGTGTTCGGCGCCAGTCAGAAATTGACCTTGCCGGATGGGGACCGGATCGAGGTCAAAATCCCGGCCGGTATCACCGACGGCCAGACCATCCGGTTGCGCGGCAAAGGCGCGCCGGGATATGGCGAAGGCCCTCCGGGTGACGCTCTGGTGACGGTTTCGGTCGCCAAGCACCCGGTTTTTGAACGTCAGGGCGACGACATCCATATCACGCTGCCGATCACAATCGACGAGGCCATTCTGGGCGGAAAAGTCCCGGCCCCCACCATTGACGGCGGTGTGAATGTCAACGTACCAGCGGGCACCAGCAGCGGCAAAACGCTCCGGTTGCGCGGCAAAGGCGTGAAAAAGCGCGGCTCGTCCGCCCGTGGGGACCAGCTGATTGAGCTGACCATTGCGACACCGGACAAGATCGATGATGAACTGAAGCAGTTCATGGAAACCTGGCGTCAAAAGCACCGCTATGATCCGCGGAAAGGAATGCAGCTATGACCCTGACCGAAAAGGAACTGATCGAAACGGTCACCCGCCTGACCTCGGACCGCCTGACCGAATACCTCGCGGCGGAAATCGTGATTCCGGAACAGTCGGATCAAGGGCTGGTTTATCAAAATATCGACGTCGCCCGTCTGGAACTGGCCTGCGAGTTGCACGAACAGTACGACATGGAGGCCGATGCACTGTCGATGATGATCTCACTGATCGACCAGTTGCACGGGCTGCGGGCCGAACTGCGCGAAGTTCTGAACGCGATCGAGGCGCAACCCGAACCTGTGCGGCAGCAACTGGTCAAGGTCATCGGTACAGCGCGATTCCGTCGCAGATAACGGGGTTTTGGACTCGGAACATTTGGATTAGAAGGCCGGCTTGATCCTTTGACAGGTGGCGCCATGACCCAGTCCAGATCTGAATTGCTGATGCCTGCGGGCAATCTGCGCAAGCTGAAACTCGCTGTCCTCTACGGGGCGGATGCGGTGTATCTGGGCACGCCCGATATGTCGCTGCGCACAAAATCCGAGTTCTCGCTGGAAGAGGTGATCGAAGGGGTCGAGTTCTGCCACAGCCATGGCCGGCGCGCCTATCTGACGCTGAACCTGTTTTCGCACAACAAGGACATCCCGAAGCTGGACGAATATATCGACACGGTCCGCAAGGTGCAGCCGGACGGGTTGATCATCGCCGACCCCGGTGTGTTCCAGTACGTCCACGACCGCGCGCCGGAACTGCCGCTGCATATCTCGACCCAGGCCAATATCTGTTCGTGGCTGTCGGTGAAGTTCTGGCAGGACCAGGGCGCCGAACTGGTGGTGCTGGCGCGCGAGGTTTCCTACCCCGAACTGGTGGAAATCCGCCAGAAATGCCCCGACATCAAGCTCGAGGCCTTCGTCCACGGTGCCATGTGCATGACCTATTCGGGCCGCTGCCTGCTGTCGAACTTCATGGCCGAGCGCGGCGCCAACCAGGGCAATTGCGCCAATTCCTGCCGCTGGAACTATGCGCTGAAGCTGCGCCTGAAGGATGGCACCCATCAGGAATTGCGGATCACGGAGGAAAACGCCGACCTGTTCGAGTTTCTGCTGGAGGAAGGCTGCCGCCCCGGTGATCTGATGCCCATCGAAGAGGACGATCGTGGCTCGTACATCCTCAATTCGCGCGATCTGTGCATCATGCCCAAGCTGGACGAATACCTGAAGATCGGCGTGGACAGCCTCAAGGTCGAGGGGCGCGGTAAATCGGAATATTATGCCGCCATCGTCGCGCGCGCCTATCGCATGGCCATCGACGATTACTATGCCGACCCCGACAACTGGGACCCGAAACCCTATATGCGCGAGCTGGAGACCGTGGGAAACCGCGGCTATACGCTGGCGTTCCACGAGGGGCGGCTGACCAACTACGCCCATGATTACGAGCACACGGCGTCCATCGCGCAGTGGGAATATGCCGGGATCGTCACCGAAGTGACCGAGGATGCGTTTCTGGTCGAGGTAAAGAACAAGCTGGAACCGGGCGATGTGCTGGATTTCGTCTCGCCGATCTCGCGTGAGACGGTTCTGCTGCGGGTTTATGATTTCGAACGCGCATCCGATGGTGCGCGGATGGACGTGGTGCATGGCAGCACCAAAACAGTGATCCGCCTGCCCTTCACCCTGTTCGACCACGAGGATACCGACGACCTGCGCACCCGGTTCCCCGCCTATTCCGTTCTGCGCAAGGAACGCGCCCTGACCGACGAACACTGGAGCCGCATTCGGTTCGACAAGCTGGTGCAGGGATTGGAAACCTCGGGCCGCGACAATCCCGCGGCCTATGCGCGCCGCCGCGACGAACTGGTCGAGAAGATCGGCGAAGACGGCAACGAACGCCGGTTCAAGACCAACCGCATCGGCACCGAAGGCTGCTGCGGCAAGGGCTGCAACGGCTGCCTGATCTTCTGGCAGGACGACAAATACGCGCTGGCCCGTGAAGTTCTGTCAAAGCGCAAACAAGGCGAGCAGCTCAGCCGCCGCGAGGCGACGGAATTGAAGCTGCCGGGCGAAAATGCCTGAGTTGGCTCAATCGCGCGTCCGATAGTCTTCCGGCACGTAAAACGTATAGTCCCGATCTGCCACCTGTTCGTGACAGACATGGCAATACGCCACGGCGCCGGCGCGGTCGCCCATAGTGTCCCCAAACACCGAGCCGTCCGGCAAGACCATGATGTAACGCCAATCCGCCGTGTCCGGGCTGGCACCTTCTGTCAGTTTCTCCATTATAAACATGGCACCGGGATGTACGTGACCTTCATCCGTCACGGTCATGCTGTCCTTGGCAAGAACCGACCCCATGGGAAGTTCTTCACCTTCCTGCAACGTCCCGTAGTTATGCGCCATGCGATTGGCATAGCTGTTCACATACCGCTGCCCATGGGTTGCCGAAATATAGGGCGCATCATTGAAAAGCGGCCAGCTTTGGTAGTTTAGGATCAGGTTCAATTGTGCCACGGCGTAGCCACGCGCCATGCGGCGATTGAGCGATCGGTAGTGTTCCAAAGCCTCTTGTTTGCTCAGCTCGGCAGGGTTTTCGATCGCGATATGAGCGTTCTGGCCGTCAGCGAAGGCCAAGCCTGAACCCGAGAGGATAGCAAGCGCAGCGGCACCAAAACGGATGATCGAAAAAGAACCTGCATTCATAATCGTGGCCCACCTGAAAATCAGTTCACCCGAGCGCATTCTGCACCACTTGGAACAGTCTAGCGGAATCGCAAAAACTTGCCATCTCTGACCCGAACACCTCACCGCCTTGTGTGTCGAATTGAAGTGGCAAATTCAGAGACGGGCACTGGAAATATAGCAAATTATGCATGTGGTTTCAGCATCTGAAACATTAAGTTTGCACAAAACACTTGTGACGTGCAGACAGAGCCAGAAAACACTTAAGGCGCGATCCGATCAAGCCAAGCCGAGATCGACCGAACCCTATTGGTTCAGGCCCGTTTCGGCCTCGATTTGTTTGCGTGATTTGCGCGCCCGCTCGGTTGCCGACTTCAACTGACCACAAGCTGCCATGATGTCCTCACCGCGCGTCTTGCGGATCGGCGAGGCATAGCCGGCCTGATAGATGATGTTGGCGAAAGCGCGGATACGGTTGTTCGAGCTGCGCTTGTACGGTGCACCGGGCCATTCGTTGAACGGGATCAGGTTGATCTTGGCCGGAATGTTGTGGCGCTTGATGTGATCGATCAGACGATGCGCATCTTCGTCACTGTCATTCACACCATCCAGCATCACATATTCAAACGTGATCCGTTCAGAGTTCGAAGCATTGGGATAGCTGGCCAAAGCTGTCAGCAGTTCCTCGATGTTCCAACGTTTGTTGATTGGCACCAGAATGTCGCGCACCTCGTCAGTGGTGGCGTGGAACGAGATCGCCAGCAAGCACCCGATTTCCTCGGCCGTGCGCGCGATTTCGGGCACCACGCCCGAGGTCGACAGGGTAATCCGCCGGCGCGACAGGGAAATCCCCTCGGGGTCCATGGCGATCTTCATCGCGTCGCGGACGTTTTCGAAGTTGTAAAGTGGCTCACCCATGCCCATCAGAACGATGTTCGACAGCAGGCGGGTTTCGTCCTTGGGTGCGCCGGGGGTTGGCCATTCCTCAAGATCGTCGCGCGCCATCATGATCTGGCCGACGATTTCTGCGGATGTCAGGTTTCGTACAAGTTTTTGGGTTCCGGTATGACAGAACGAACAGGTCAGCGTGCAGCCCACCTGAGACGAGATGCACAGGGTTCCGCGATCTTCCTCGGGGATATAGACCACCTCGACCTCATGCCCGCCGGCGATGCGGCACAGGTATTTGCGGGTGCCATCCTCGGACACCTGACGCGTCACCACCTCGGGGATTTCGATCACGAAATGCTCGGCCAGTTGTGCACGATAGGCTTTGGCGAGATTTGTCATCTGGGCAAAGTCGCGCACACCCCATTGATAGATCCATTGCCAGATCTGGCCTGTGCGCATCTTGGCCTGTTTCTCGGGCGTGCCGTGTTCAATCAAGGTCTCGCGCAACCTGTCGCGCGAAAGACCGACAAGGTTTACCTTCCCGTCGGGCAGTTTGCGCGGGATGGTCATGACGTCTTGGGTGATCGGCGCTTTGGGCGACATTGGCGTATCTCAAAGGAATCGGGCTTGGGATGCGCCTCTATATAGGAACGCCGCCAAAGATCAAAAGGATTCGTGCAGCCCAGGTGTCAGTTCACGAACCGAAGCAGCTCGGCCACCCGGGCCCGGCCCAGCTCGACCCGGCACGAGGAGACCGCTATGCCCGTGCCCGATCCGCCGCCATAGGACGCACCAACCGCCTCGCATTGTGCGTCGCGGTAGGCTTTCCAAGCCTCCTGGGATGCCTCGAGCGCCGGCAGGGCCAAGGCCCGTCCGGTGACGTCGTCCAGATCTCTGGCCGCATCTGCTGCAAATCCTAAGGCCTCGGTCATTGCGGCCGCGACATTGGCCTCGGCCTGCCCGACACAGGCACCGATTTCAACCTGTGATCCGGCACCGGAACATTCCAACGCAGGGTCTGCGAGTCCCGGTACCGGAAGAAGAAATACTGCCCAAACCCAACGCATGGCTCACCCCTCACATGTCTGCTCACGCAGTTGAAGCGAACCTTGGCGCAAAGGCAAGGCCCGGGCAGGTTTTGGGCGTGCGGCGTTTACACCCCTGCCGGCGGAATGAAGCAATCCTCGGCATCCAGCTCCTTGACCGGATCTTCCGGGCCACATTGCTCGCCTGATATTGGGTAGGAATCCGCGGTCTTTTCGCAAGCGCTCAGTACTGCGACCGATGCGGCCAGAACCAGAGTGATCCAAGTTTTCTGTTTCATCACGATGTCCTCTCTCAGTGGCTGAACCACTTAGTTCACATTGCCGGATGAGAAACTTTGACACGGATCAAAACTGGCAGATGACCATACGTCAAAAGCCCCGCAACCAGGCGGGGCCTTTTGAACAATCGGCGCGATAAGATCAGTTGGTGCAGCGCTTCTCAGCGTCTTCAATCGCTGCGGTAAAACCCAGCAGCGAAAAGGTGTCTTTCGTCTGCGTCCCGCGCTCGGACCGGGCGGTCAGAACAGCCTCGGTTCCGCGCTTCAGGGCGGTGATGATCTTGGCATCATCCGCATCCGATGCGGCCCAGGCCCATTCGCCTTCCGTGAACAGTTCGAACTCGGTCCCGTCCACGTTCAGGTTCACCGTCGAACCCGCGGCGAACGGGTAGCCGCCGGTAAAGGTCAATTGGCCTTTCACCTCGGCATTCGGACGAAAGAACACAAACAGAAGGATGTCGCTGCGCCGTACGGAAACCACGCGCCCACCACGGGTGTTCACGGTTTCCTTGGGTGCCGAGACGCTCCAGCATTCGGTGGGATCGTCTTCGACAAAAACGCTCCAATCCGTTTTTGCAGCAACACGGTTTGTGCTTGTCGCCTGTTGGGCGATTGCAGAAGTTGCGGCGATGCCTGCCACACACAGGCCCGCTATCGTGCGAACGAGCATTGATCCCATTTGTCCAGCCTCCTAGCTCGACCCTTACCTCATACCCATCGGACACGTCTGCGAACCCTGCCGGTTCGTCTATTCGTTTGCGTCTTCCGATGTTTGCCGACATACACACACTAACGCAGGTTTCGCCACAGGCGAAAGGGCGATTGGCAGAATTTTGCGCATAAATTTCGGAGGTCCAGATGACGCAGCCCGTACCCATGACAGAACTTTGGCGCGGTGCACTGCTGGAAAGTCTGCATCTGGGTCATGCGGTTGTTTGCGATGACACGGGCCAGATCGTGCGCAGTTGGGGTGACCCGCAATCCGTCATATACCCGCGGTCATCCGCCAAGATGATCCAAGCGCTTCCGTTGGTCACATCGGGGGCGGCGGCGAAATACGGGCTGACCAGCGAACACCTGGCATTGGCCTGCGCCTCGCATAACGGTGCGGCGATCCACACGGATCGCGTGACGGCGTGGCTGGACCATCTGGGGTTGAACGAGCACGATCTGCGGTGCGGCCCACAAGAGCCCGCCGACACGGCCGCACGGGACCGGCTGATCCTGGCGGACGATACGCCTTGCCAGATCCACAACAATTGTTCCGGCAAGCATTGTGGCTTTCTGACTCTGGGCCAGCATATGGGCGCAGGTCCGGAGTATCTTGAGATTGATCACCCGGTACAACAGGCCTGTCTGTCTGCCATCGAAGAAACGACGGGCGAGACCAGCCCGGCATACGGCATCGATGGCTGTTCCGCCCCGAATTTCGCCACATCTCTGGCGGGTCTGGCGCGGTCGATGGCATGGTTTGCCAGCGCTTCGGACAGGTCTGATCGCTCCGGTGACGCGGCAGCTCAGCTGGTTGCGGCCATGGTCAAACACCCGGAACTGGTTGCCGGTGAGACCCGGGCCTGCACCGAACTGATGCGCGCGATGAACGGACGTGTGGCCATCAAGACCGGGGCCGAGGCCGTGTTCGTGGCCATCATCCCGGAAAAACGCATGGGCGTTGCGCTGAAGATCACCGATGGAACCACCCGCGCCAGTGAATGCGCGATTGCCGCGATACTGGTAAGCCTTGGCGTGCTGGAGGCCGATCACCCGGCCACCCGCAAATTCATGAACGCCACGCAATACAGCCGTCGCGGGCTGGAATGCGGCGTGATCAAACCTGCGACGGGTTTCCCCGACTAAGGCCCTTACATCTCGATTTCGTGGATTTCGGCCACTTCAACCGAGCCTGTGCCGTTGACGACCATCGGGCAGCCCTTGGCCATCTCGGTCGCAGCGTCGATATTGTCAGCCTTGATCACCGTGAAGCCCGAGGCCGGGTTCGCGCCGCCGTTATCGACCACGCCATTGTTGCTGACGGTGTAAGACTGCCCAACCGGGTTGCCGGGTATATCGAGGGCGTCGCCCATGTTTTGAAACCAAGCCCCCCAGGCGGCCATGGTCGCCTCGATCTCGGCGGGGTCGGTCGGGGTGTGACCCCCATGATAGACAAACAAAAATTGGGGCATATCACTCCTCCCTGATGAATATCTATTTGCAAAGTGCTTCGAGTTTGCGCAGCGAAGACGTCCAACCCTGATTGTGGTTCGCGGCTGCTTCGGCATCGGCCAGTTCCCGGTGGTCCAGCACAAGGCGGGCGCCGTTTTCGGTTGCGGCAACGGAAAGGGTCACATGGCTTTCGGCACCGCGTTGATCCCGATCGTCATGCCAACCCCATGTAAAACCCACCGAATTCGGCGGGTCGACATGCGTGACGTGGCCCGAGACCTTGTATTGCTGGCCCTCGCCATTCTCCATCACCGAATACCAAGGGCCGGTGCGTGAGAAATCCAGGTTGTGGTCCGGCACGTGCATCCCCTCGGGGCCCCACCATTGCAACAGCTTGGCACCATCACTGATCCACGCAAACAGTTCTTCGGGACTGACAGGGAATTCCCGTTCCAGTTTCAGGTCGGCCATGAATTCTCCCTTTCGATAATATCGCTCAGACGGTCGAGGCTGCCTTCCCAGAATTGCCGCTTGGAAATCGTCCAGTCGGCAATCGCCCGCAACCCTTCGGATCGGATGGAATACATCCGCTGTGTGCCTTGGACACGCTGCTGTACCAACCCGGCCTCGCGCAGCACCTTGAGGTGGCGCGAAATCGCGGCGCCGGACATGCCGCGCCCTTCGATCAGATCACCGGCAGGCAGTTCGCCCTGCTCCATCAATTGCTCGACAATCGAGAACCGGGTGGCATCGGACAAAGCGGAAAACGTGGTCAGAAGTGTGCTCATACCCATTATTTAACACAAATGTTAAATAAAATATAGCCCTGATCAGCCGCCCACAAAATCGGCGCGGCAATAGCCTTGCAGGTAAAGCAGCGCCGTCAGGTCGCCGTGATTCACCCGCACATCACATTGTGCGGCCACGGACGGCTTGGCGTGAAGGGCAACCCCGGCCCCGGCCCGGCCAAGCATGCCAAGGTCATTGGCCCCGTCACCCACGGCGATCACGTCACTTTCCGACAGGCCAAGCCGGGCCGTAATCTGCTCGAGCGCTTCGATCTTGGCCTGACGCCCCAGAATAGGACGCGCGACGTCTCCGGTCAGCTTGCCATCTTCCGCCAGCAAAGTGTTGGCGCGGTTTTCATCGAATCCCAAAAGCTCTGCCACCCGCGCGGTAAAGGCCGTAAAGCCACCGGATACCAACGCTGTATAGGCCCCGTTTGCCCGCATCGTCGCCAGCAATTCCCTGCCTCCGGGCATCAGGGTGATCCGTTCCCGCAAAACTTTGCCGATGACGCTTTCATCCAGGTGCTTCAGCAAACCAACCCGCTCGATCAAGGCACCTTCGAAATCAAGCTCTCCGTTCATGGCGCGGGCCGTTATGTCCTTGACCCGGTCGCCAACGCCGGCCTCATCCGCCAGCTCGTCGATGCATTCCTGCTGGATCATCGTGCTGTCCATATCGGCCAGCAGCATCTGTTTGCGCCGTCCTTGCGCAGGTTGCACGATCAGGTCCACCCCCATCCCTTGCAGGTCTGCCCAAACGTCCCAGCGATTGTCGGGGATGGCGTTCAACTCGAACTCTGCCGCCTCATCCGGGTTGAGCCAGAGGACCTCTCCACCGCCCCAGGCATTGCGCAAGGACTCAGCCAATGCGCTGTCCAGCGACGGCGCTGCCGGATTGGTCAGCAAAGTGGCGACATACATATTAAATCTCCAGTGTCCTACCCGAAAGGGGTGACTTAAGGGGTCAACGGTAAACGGCCCTGATCGGTCAATTCCCAGCAGGTCTGCCCTTCGAACACCGCGACACCCACCGGGCGTCCGTATCCGGCGCCAGTGTCCAGATTGACGCGATTGCCATAATGCGTTGCCTGATCCACCGGAGTATGACCATGCACTATCAGCTTGGGATGCGGGCCCGGATGGGTATGAAAATCCTGCCTGATCCAGACCAGATCGTTGGCGCGCTGCTCGTTGAGCGGCACGCCCGGGCGAATGCCTGCGTGAACAAAGGCAAGCTCGGGCGTCTGATGCATCAGAACCAGATCTCGCAAAAAGGTCAGGTGCGATTTCGGCACCGCCGCCTGCGCCATCCGATGCAGATCTTCCAGACGAATCTGGCCTTCGAATTCCACCCCATAACTGCGCAGGGTCTCGACCCCACCCAGCCTTTCATGCAGCCAGTGATATCCTACAAGCAAATGTGGATCGTGACGCGGCGTATCCTCCATGAACCAGGCGAACATGCGATCGTGATTGCCCAGCAGAGTGATCCAGTTCAGGCCCGCATCGCGCCCGGCAATCAGACGCTCGACCAGCCCGCGACTGTCCGGTCCGCGATCCACGTAATCCCCCAGAAACACGATCTGGGCATCCGGGCCGCCATCGCCCTGGATCAGAGACAGCGCGCGTTCCAGCTCGGCCACCTGCCCGTGCAGATCACCAATAACGTAGACAGGCTGTGTCATAGATCCTCCGACGGTAGGGTCAGCTCGCTTGTGCCGCATATTACGGCCTGAGAAAACACAGGACCCGGGTATTCGATCATCCGGGTCCTGCACTGTTTCTCAAACTCAACAGGCCTCGTCAGGTGACATCAAACTCCAACGGCTTGATCTGTGTGAACAGACCCGTTTCCGCCAGCTTGGCGCGTGCCTCAGCCGGAACCGGTTCGTCAACATAAAGCAACGCAATCGCTTCACCGCCGGCCTCGGATCGACCCAGGGTAAAGTTCGCGATGTTGACGTTGTTCTCACCCATGGTCCGCCCCAGAGCACCGATGATGCCCGGCACGTCTTCGTTGGTGGTGTAGAGCATATGGGCACCGACCTCGGCATCGATATTGATACCCTTGATCTGGATGAAACGCGGTTTGCCGTCGCTGAACACGGTGCCGCCAATGGAACGTTCGCGCTTGTCGGTCACAACGGTGACTTTGATATAGCCTTCGAAGGCACCCGATTTGTCCTGATTGGTGGTCGATATCTTGATCCCACGCTCTTTGGCGACAACCGGGGCCGACACCATGTTCACCTCGGGGTTGAACTTTTTCATGATCCCGGCGACCACGGCGCAGTTCAACGCCGCCAGGTTCATTTCAGCGGCAACACCATCGTACAGGATATTGATCGCCTTGACCGGCTCATCGGTCATCTGGCCGATGAAGCTGCCGAGATGGCCGGCCAGCTTGATCCACGGCCCCATCACCTTGGCTTCTTCCGCCGTCACACTGGGCATGTTCAAAGCGTTCTCGACCGCACCTGTCAGCAGATAGTTCGAGATCTGCTCGGCCACTTGCAGCGCCACGTTCTCCTGCGCTTCAGTGGTTGCTGCACCAAGATGTGGCGTGCAGACCACGTTGGGCAGGTTGAACAAGGGGTTGTCCTTGGCGGGCTCTTCACTGAACACGTCGAACGCGGCACCGGCAACGTGACCGGATTGCAGCGCCTCTGCCAAAGCCTCCTCATCAACCAGACCACCACGAGCGCAGTTGATGATGCGCACGCCCTTCTTGGTTTTGGCGAGGTTCTCGCGGCTCAGAATATTGCGGGTCTGATCCGTCAGCGGTACGTGCAGGGTGATGAAGTCGGCGCGGGACAGCAACTCGTCCAGTTCAACCTTTTCGACGCCCATCTTGGCGGCTTTTTCTTCGCCCAGATAGGGATCATAGGCGATGACTTTCATCTTCAGGCCAAGCGCGCGCTCGCACACGATGCCGCCGATGTTACCCGCACCAATGACACCGAGCGTCTTGTTCGTCAGCTCGATCCCCATGAACTTGGACTTTTCCCACTTGCCCGCATGGGTCGAAGTCGAGGCCTCGGGGATCTGTCGCGCCACGGCAAACATCATCGCAATGGCGTGTTCGGCGGTGGTGATCATGTTGCCGAATGGCGTGTTCATCACGATCACACCTTTTTTCGACGCCGCTTCCTTGTCGATGTTGTCAGTGCCGATTCCGGCCCGGCCGATCACCTTCAGCTTGTCGGCTTTTTCCAGAATGGTCGGCGTGACCTTGGTGGCCGAGCGGATGGCAAGACCGTCATACTGGCCGATCACCTCGGCCAATTTGTCCTTGTCCTTGCCCAGATCGGGCATGAAATCCACGTCGATGCCGCGATCACGGAAAATCTGAACGGCAGTTTCGCTGAGTTTGTCGGAAACGAGTACTTTGGGAGCCATGTCTGTGGTCCTTGAATGCAATGAGAAGTCCGGGCCGATGCGGCCCGGTGAAGATGGGATGCGATCAGGCGGCTTCTGTTTGCGCCGCGATTTCGGCCTCAAAGGCCCATGCCAGCCAAGGCAGCATCGCTTCGATATCCGAGGTCTCGACCGTACCGCCGCACCAGATCCGCAAGCCCGCAGGCGCGTCACGATAGGCCCCGATATCCAGCGCGACATTTTCGGCTTCCAGCCGTTTGGCCACGGCCTTGGCAAAGCTTGCGCCGTCCTGAATACGGGCATCTGTGAATTTCAGACAGACGGATGTGTTCGACCGCGTCGAAGCGTCTTCGGCCAGGTTTTCGATCCAGTCGTTCTGGTCGCAGAACGCATGCACGGCACCGGCATTGGCGTTCGCACGGGCAACAAGGCCCTTCAGACCACCGACCGAGCGGGCCCAATCCAGTGCAAACAGATAATCCTCAACCGCCAGCATTGACGGCGTGTTGATCGTCGCCCCCGTGAAGATGCCTTCGATCAGCTTGCCACCCTTGGTCAGGCGGAAAATCTTGGGCAGCGGCCATGCCGGCGTGTAGCTCTCCAGGCGCTCAACAGCACGGGGCGACAGGATCAGCATCCCATGCGCAGCCTCACCCCCCAGAACTTTCTGCCAGCTGAAAGTGGTCACATCCAGCTTGTCCCAGGGCAGGTCCATCGCAAAGGCAGCCGAGGTCGCATCACAAATCGTCAGACCCTGACGATCATCGGCGATCCAGTCGCCGTTCGGCACGCGCACGCCCGAGGTGGTGCCATTCCAAGTGAAGACGACGTCATTGGCGAAATCGACCGATGTCAGATCCACGATCTGTCCGTAGTCGGCGGTCTTCACCTCGGCGTCGATCTTCAGCTGCTTGACTACGTCGGTCACCCAACCGGACCCAAAGCTCTCCCACGCCAGCATCTCGACCTTGCGTTCGCCCAGCAACGACCACAGCGCCATTTCGACCGCGCCCGTGTCAGACGCAGGAACAATGCCGATCCTGTAATCAGCTGGAATACCCAAGATCTCGCGCGTGCCCTCGATCGCCGCTTTCAGCTTGTCCTTGCCAACAGCGGCACGGTGCGAACGCCCCAGGGCGGCATCGGCCAGTTTGGTCAGATCAAATGTGGGGGGTTTGGCGCAGGGGCCCGAAGAAAAACGCGGATTTGCCGGCCGCGTCGCCGGTTGTTCGATCGTCATGTGTATTACCCTTCCAGATACACGCCCCTCGTTGGGGAGGGGTGTCCCACGCACAGGGCTATGGGTCCTTCGCGCCCGCAGCAAGCGGAAAAGACGCTTCGTTGAGTGAAAACGACATCCAAAAAGGGCTCAAATCAGAACAGGAGTTTCCGATTGGCGAAAAACCCCGCCGAAATTCGGCGGGGTTTTTTGATGTTATTCCGCGGCGTCTTGGTATGCGTCCATTGGGGGGCATGTGCAGACGAGGTTTCGGTCGCCATATGCGTTGTCGAC
>NZ_JBXWML010000011.1:0-121852 GCF_059609845.1 Ruegeria sp. YTSC002 | reverse complement strand
CTGCCACGCGCACCCGACCTATTCCGAGGCCGTGCGTGAGGCCGCACTGGCTTGCGGCGACGGCCCGATCCACAGCTGACAACCTTGACCCCGGCGGCGATCAGCCTGTCGGGGTCAACCAGGCATTCAGATAGGTCTCCAACCTGTCGGTAAATGTCGTCGCTGAATGCAACGCACAGAACCTTAATGACATGGCCTGTATGGCAAAGGCCTGCACACCTTCGGCCAACAATTCGGGTGGCACGTCCTTGCGCACCTCTGCATCTTCGAGCCACAGCATCACGACGCGGAAGTATCGCTCAAAACAATAGGCCACCGGTCCTATTTCGGCGACAGCCGTCGCACCGGAATACCTGATCAGCAGATCGAATACATATCGCTCGGACGTCATGAAACTGTGAACCGGGTCCAGCGACGCGACGATTTCTGCAACAGTTTTGGGTGGTGCTCCGGCCTCGGCCTGATCCAGACACGCATTCAGCTTGTCCGCGATCAGAATTTCCATCAGCGCATCCTTGTCGTGAAAATGCGCGAAAAAGGTGCCCTTCGCGACCCCTGCGGCCTTCACGACCTCTTCCACCCGTAACGCTTCATATCCGCCATTGCGGATGACCTCTTCAGCGGCCGCAAGAAGCTTGGCGCGGGTCTTGATCGTACGTTTCTGAATCGTCTTTTGCATATGGCTCAATCGCACAATTTCTGACCGTGGTCAAATTTTTATTGACCGCGGTCATTTTTTGATTCTATAGACTGACCACGGTCATTTTTCAGGAGATACCCGATGCAACCGAAAAAGATTCTCATTCTTGACGGACACCCCGCAGAAAGCAGCCTGTCACGCACATTTGCCGAAACATACAGAGACGCGGCCCGCAAAAACGGGCACGATGTACGGTTGGTTCATCTGAGCGATCTGCAATTCGATTTTGATTTCGGTCAGGGCAATTATCACGACTTCAAACCGCTTGAGCCGATTCTGGAGCAAGTGTTGCAAGACTTTGAGTGGAGCGACCATCTGGTCCTGACCACCCCGATGTGGTGGGGCGGCCTTCCAGCAAAACTCAAAGGACTGATCGACCGAATGTTCATTCCGGGGCGAACGTTTGACACACGGAACACCACCAAGATCGGATTTCCGGCGCCCATGCTGACTGGGCGTACTGCACGCGTCATCCTGACGTCAGACACGCCGGGATGGTTCATGCGCCTGATATACAGGCAGGCGCTTATCCGTCAGGTACGGGACCAGATCCTTGGGTTCGTCGGCTTCAAGCCAACGCGGTTCACCTATTTTTCCGGTGCAAGCTATCCCAAGCCCGGCAGCGTCGATCGCTGGTTGGAAAAAGTATCAAGGATCGGAGCCGCTGCGGTTTGAACCACAGCTGGCACCTACATCTACCACATCGTTTTTGCGCCGCGCGCAGGCCATTCCTCGTCATATTGCGCGCCGCCTTCCGCACCGTCTGATGCCTCGGACAGAAGCTGTCCTATCGTGGGAAGATTGCCGCTTTCATCACCGCTAGACCAGATACGCGCCCGGATCAGAGCACGAGCGCATTGGCTGTATATCTCAGCAATTTCAATCACGATCACGGTCGCCGGGCGTTTGCCGGCCTTCTCGAATTGATGCCGCAGGGTCTCATCCGCCGTTACCCGCCCCAACCCGTTCACCCGAACGACGTTGTTGGACCCCGGGACGAAGAACATCAGCGAAACACGTGGGTCGCGCACGATATTGCGCAGACTGTCCAGACGGTTGTTGCCGCGCCAGTCCGGCAGAGCCAGCGTATTCGCATCCAGCTCTTTCACGACCGGGCCATCATCGCCCCGCGGGCTGCCATCCACACCTTCTGGGCCAACCGTGCTGAGCACACAGAGGCGCGATGCGAGGATCCACTTGCGATAGAGAGGCGTCAGCTGATGAACGACCTTTCGCAAGGACGGCGCGCCGGGCCGACCATACAACTCTTCAAGCGTTTCAATGTCACGAATGTGCTCCATCCGGATCAAACCCCACTTCCCGCATCAACTCGTTGGAACGTGTTTCTATCACATCTTCCAGCCGGGCAAGGAAGTCGTCCCGGCCAACACCCGGCTCGATCGGGTCTAGGAATTCCACGATCGCAAGGCCCGGTTTGCGCATGACACCCGTTCGAGGCCAGAAGACGCCGGCATTCGTGGCGACCGGAACGCAGGGAAAGCCGAGCCCTTCGTAAAGAACGGCTGTTCCAACCTTGTAAGGTTTCTTCGCACCGGGCGCCACACGTGTCCCTTGCGGGTAAATCACAAGCTGCCCGGGTTCCGAAAACTCTTTCGACACATCCTTGACCATCTTGGTCACGGCAGCACCGCGCTTGCCGCGATTGACCGGAATACAGCCAAGTCGCCGCGCATACATTCCAATGACGGGAGTAAACAAAAGCTCGCGCTTCATAATGAACTTGCCATGCGGAATGGCATCAAAAATTATGATGATATCAAGAAAAGACTGGTGTTTTGCGGCTATGACCACTTCGTTCGTTGGGACCCTACCCCGCACTTCGCACCGAATGCCAACCATCCAACGCGCCAGCCACATGGTACTGCGCGCGTAGGTCTTGCACGCCTTCAGGGCGCCAGCCTTGGAAAACAACGCGTAGGGCAGAAAGACAATGCCAAGGATCAGCATCCAGGCGTAGATCACGATCATGAAGATCAACGACCGAACCCATTGAACAGCCATCAACATCAGGAAAGCTCCTTCAATTTGCGTCGGGCCGCAGCCCAGGTGGCAAAAAACGCGACCATGGCACCAAGGATCGGGATAAGTACCGGCAACACCCAGTCTTTGCCCTGAAAGCCGACGCCCGCCAGAAACCCACCCGCATCCGAGGCTTCGGGCAGCATCAGAACACCGGTCATTCCCAGCAATGTACCGACCGAGGCTCCAAAAAATGCGCGATAAGTAAACCGCCTTACGAATGCGCCCGCTATGAACCCGTCGCGTGCGCCGACCAGGCGCAGCACTTCGATGATCTGGGCATTTGCGGCAAGTGACGCATTGGCGGCAAGGGTAATCATGGCAGCGGTCGCACCGCCGATCAGCAGGATTGAAATCCACCCCAGTCGACGCAGGGACATCGCCGCATCGACCAGAGGTTCCCGCCACCGCGTATGATCATCCAGCACGGCGCCCGGCACCTCGGCCCCCAATCGCAAACGCAACCCGGCCACATCGATGCCCGGTTCGGTTTCAATGATCTCGATAAGCTGTGGCACGGGCAGCGTATCCAGCGGCAGGTCCGGCCCGAACCACGGGGCAAGCAACGCCGCCTGCTCTTCCTGCGTCAAAGCACGGGCCGAGGCCACGCCGGGCGTTTGGCTAAGAACCGTCAACGCAGCCTCGGTCTGGGCCGCGCGCTGTTCCGCGGGCGCGTTGATGCGCAGGGTTGCGGCTCCGGCCAGTTCCGATGCCCAACGATCCGCAATGCGCCCCGACGCCAGAGACAGGGCCAAGGCGAACACTGCAAGAAACGCCATCGCACCCGCGACAAAAAGGGTCAGGTGCGCCGTGTATCCCGTTGGAGGAACAACCCGGTCTGCCCGTTTGTCGCCGCGCAACAGATTTCTGAGGTCAGGACTGATCATAAATCCGCCCCCGCCAGTTGCAGCTTGCGCTGCGAAATACGCAAGACACGCGCCTGCACCTGGCTTTTGGCCGCGCGAATCAGGCTCAGGTCATGGGTGGCGATCAGGACGGTTTTGCCCATCCTGTTCAGTTCGATCAGAAGACGCAGCAGCCGTTGCGACATCTCCCAGTCAACATTGCCCGTCGGCTCATCCGCCAAAACCACGTCAGGCGACAATATGACGGCACGCGCCAGAGCGGCCCTTTGGCGTTCGCCGCCGGACAGTTCAGGCGGGAGCGCTTCGAGCCTGGAGCCAAGACCCACCCAGCTGAGCAGCTCGGTCAGGTTTTCCTGCTCGGATGTTTCCGAACGCCCGGACACCATCAGCGGCAACGCAACGTTTTCGGCAAGCGTCATATGGTCTAGGAACTGACAATCCTGATGCACCACACCCACGCGGCGGCGCAGCACCGCCAGCTGGTCGCGATCAAGGGCTGAAATATCCTGGTCAAACACGCTCAACCGCCCTGAGCTCGGAAGCAGGGCACCATAGCACAGCTTGAGCAACGTGGTCTTGCCCGCCCCGGAAGGCCCGGTCAGAAAGTGAAACGAACCCGGCTGCAATTGTACCGAGACGTCACTCAGCAATTCGCCGCCACCGTAGGTGTAGCTGACATTTTCCAGCTCGATCACACGTGCCCCCGTTATTTTGCCGCTCTTCTTGCCCGAGCATGGTGATGGTTTCAATGGCTCTACCGAGTCCAATTGGTGACACTTGACCCGCGAAACCGAAAACGCTCTTTGCTGTTGGGTCTTAACCGAATATCATTCCTGAAAAAACTATTATCGGCCCTTCGCCCGGCCGAGGAGGCAGCATGCGTCTAACATGTCCGAATTGCAGTGCGCAGTACGAGGTTCCTGACGAGGTCATCCCCGAGGAAGGTCGCGATGTACAGTGTTCCAACTGCGATCAGACCTGGTTTCAAGCGAAGCACCCTGCCGAAGCCGCAGGCGCACCGGACGAAAAAGCGGAAACCCCCGAAAAGGATGACGCATCGCCCGACGTGGTTAACGCTCCGCAGGACGCTGAACCGGAACCTGTTGAAGAAGCGGTATCCGAAGACAAGCCAGAAGTTGATGAACCCGCCGCGACCACCGGGAGTGTCGATCCTTCCGTTGCCAGCATTCTGAAAGAAGAAGCTGCCCGCGAAGCGGAATTGCGGGCGCAGGAAGGCAGCAGCCTCGAAAGCCAGCCCGATCTGGGGCTGGATACGCCGCCAGAACCCCCAGAACCCAAGGTGCGCCCCAAGCGGCCGTCGGCCACGGAAACCGCTGTCGATGCCGGGCAGAAAGACGCGCTGCCGGATGTCGAAGCCATCAATTCGACCATGCGATCAGATGAGTCGGAAGAGGCCCCGCAACCACCCCGCAAATCGGGCGGATTCCTCCGCGGCTTTGCGTTGATGCTGATTATCGGCGTGGTTCTGTATCTGATCTATGGAAATGCCCAACAGATCAGCGAAGCAGTCCCTCAGGCCGACCCGTTGCTGAGCTCATATGTTTCGCTTGTGGATCAGGCGCGTATCTGGCTTGAGGCACAGGCTGGATCCGGTGCCCAGAACTGAGGTCTAGAACCGCTCCAACAAACGCTTCAGGTATTCCAGCTCGATCTGGGGGCGGTCCGATTCCCCGGTTCTGCGTCGGATTTCATCCAGCAGTTCCCGCGCCCGGCGGTACACGTCTTCGCCTTGCAGCAGGTTCTCATCCGTTGAAATCGAACCGGCGGCACCCGGGTTTCGGCCCAGCGGATCGCGGTTGTTGGCTTGCATGTCGCCATCCTGCGTTCCCTGACCCGGCTGATTCTGCTGGTTCTGCGCCATCGCCTCGCCCAGCGAACGCATCCCTTCGCGCAGGGCTTCCATGGCCTCGGATTGCCGGTCGATGGCTTCGGCCAGATCATCCCCACGCAGGGCCTGTTCCGCCTCGTCCATGGCACGCCCGGCCCGATCAAGCGCCTCGCGCGCGGCGTCGCCTTCGGGCGTGCCGGCACCGGGCAACCCCTGTTGCTGACGGTTCAGCTCATCTCTCAGCGCCTGCTGCCGATCCGCAAGTGAGCCTTGACCCTGCTGGCCTTCGCCAGCCTGATCCGAGCCTTCCCCCTGACCGCCCTGGCCTTCGTGGCTTTGCCCCCGGCCTTGCCCGCCATTGCGCCCCTCATTGCCCTGGCTTTCACCGGATTGAGCGCCTGGGTTGAACTGTTCCTGCAAATCCCGGAAGGCTTGATCGCTCAGACCTTGTTGTTCGCGCAGAGTTTCCGCAAGACCTTCCATGGCCTGCTGACCTTCGGACTGCTGGCCCTGACCCTGGCCCTGAGTCACACGCATGTTTTCCATCATCTGCTGGAACTCTTCCAGCGCCTGCTGGGCTTCGGCCATGCGGCCCTGTTCCATGAGTTCCTGAATGCGGTCCATCATGCGTTGCAGATCATCCTGCGTCATTTGCAGGGACTCGCCGTTCTGGCCCTGCTGCCGCTCGCCATCTTCGCCGTTTGGCTGCGCCAGCCGCTGCAACTGCTGGAGGTAATCCTGCGTCGCGTCGCGCAATTCCTGCATCAGTTCCGCGATTTCTTCGTCGCTGGCCCCGTTCTGCATCGCTTCGGTCAGACGTTCCTGCGCGCGCCGCATCCGTTCCAGCGCATCCGCCAGCGTGCCGTCCTCGATCAACACCGCAAGATCCCATAGGGCCTGGGCGATCTCGGCCTGCTGTTCAGGTTTCAGCCCGTACTGATCAAAGGTCTCAAGCCGCCGCAGCACGACCCTCAGACGCAAATAGGCAGTGTCCGAACGAAACAGGTCCTCCGGCAGATGAGACACAGCCCGCAGCATTTGCGCGATCCGAGGCGCATTGGACCGCGACCAGAGCAGATCGCGCCGTTGTTCGATCACCGCCGCGGCCAGCGGATCAAAGAACCGACGGGCCGGAAGGTCGGTCACATAAGGTTCGGAGGAAGATTGCTGATCCGCCGCATCCGCTGCCATCAAAGTGATCCGGACCGGCAAGTGTGCCCAGGGGTGTTGCGAGAAGTCCTCGATCAGATCTTCGGCAAAATCCGCCCGGTCGCCCGTGATCGGCATAGGCAGTTCAACCTCGATCGCTTCGCGTGGTTCGGGCTCTGCCGCCAGGCCATAGCGGCGGTCAACGGCAGCCAGATCCAGTGAGATCCGGGCTGAGCCTGAAACGACGCCATAGTCATCTCCTGCGACGAATGGCAGTTTCATCTGCCCGCCCGCCTCGGCCTCGGCCGATCCGGCCACGGCTATCTGTGGTGCCGTGTCGTCAATGATCTCAACGGCCCATTCGCGCCCCGTGGGCCCGTCGATGCGCAACTGGCCAGAGCGTTCTGCCACGAACTCCTGCTCGGGGTCGGTCGCCGCTTCGGCGCCCAGGGCCGAGCTGTTTTCCGTCAGGCTATGTGCGCCAACCTCCCCATAAAGCCGCAAGGTAACGCGGCTGCCCTTGGGAACGGAAAGCTCTGCATCCGTTTGATCCGCAAGATACAGCGTTGGAAGGCCAGTATAGCGTGGGGGTTCGACCCATCCTTCCCACGTTGGCCCCTGCCCGGCGGCGGCAGTGCCCGGGGCCATGTCCGCCACCGACCCCACGCGCCACAAAGAGCCGAAAACCAGCGCTACGACAAAAGCCAGCAATGCCGCGTAGCGCAGCGCATAAGGATCTCGCGATGCCAGCCGAAGATCTGGCTTCACGGCCTCGGCCGTTGCGACCCGTTGCGCCATCCGGGCTTTGTGGGCTTGCCATAGCGCCACGGAATCCCGATCGGCCGCACCGATGGCCTGATCATCCATCAAGGCCTGAATTGGGCGTCCCGGCAAGGTCTCATCCAGCCGCACCAAAACGTCGGCGCGCGAAGGCAACTTGAGAACCCTCAGGCCAAGCACCGCAGCCGTCAAAAACAACCCCAGGGACAGCGCGCCAACTGCCCAGACAATTTCCACGGAAACAATATCTTGAAGCCCCAGCATCAACGCCGCAAGCAGAACCAGCACGATCGAGAACGCCGGCCAGAACGCGCGCAACACCTGTTCTGCCACCATGCCGACATGGGTCAGCCACACGGACAGGCGCGGAATAGGCAGGTTTGAACGGTCGGACAAAGCGGGCCTCCGGGGTTAGGCCCGCGCGGTCATCGCGTCAAAGCCATGAAGGTATGGTATCGCGGTTTATGATTTCGTCAAAGCTTGGTCGTTCACGAATGACTGCAAATTGATCACCATTGACCAGAACCTCGGGGATCAGCGGGCGGGTATTGTACTCGCTGGCCATCACCGCGCCATAGGCACCCGCGCTGCGGAAGGCGATCAGGTCTCCCGATTTCAGCGGCGGCATGTTGCGCTGCTTGGCAAATGTGTCACCGGATTCGCAAACCGGGCCGACGATGTCATAGGCCTGCTGTTCCACGCCGGCCACCGGTTCCTGCACCGCGACGATATCATGATGCGCTTCGTACATTGCCGGGCGGATCAGGTCATTCATGGCCCCGTCGACAATCAGGAAATCGCGGCCTTCGCCCGACTTCACATAGATCACCTTGCTGACCATCAGCCCCGCATTGCCTGCGATCAGGCGGCCCGGTTCGATTTCGATCTCACAGCCCAGATGGCCCAGTGTTTTCTTGATCAACGCGCCATACTCCACCGGCAGCGGCGGCGCGTCATTCGAGCGGGTATAGGGGATGCCCAATCCACCGCCCAGATCAAGACGGCGGATGTTGTGGCCTTCAGCCCGCAACTGTTCAGTCAGCTCGGCCACTTTCGTATAGGCCAGCTCGAACGGCTCCAGTTCGGTCAGCTGCGAGCCGATATGGACGTCGATACCGATCACTTCCAAACCCGGCAGGCTGGCGGCGTGAGCATAGACCTCTGACGCGCGGGAAATCGGTATTCCAAATTTGTTCTCGGACTTGCCGGTCGCAATCTTGGCATGGGTCTTGGCATCCACATCCGGATTCACCCGGACCGTGATCGGAGCAACCACACCCAATTCCAGTGCAACGGCGTTGATCACTTCCATCTCGGGCTCGGATTCGACGTTGAACTGACGGATGCCTCCGGTCAGCGCGGTACGAATCTCATCCGCCGTTTTGCCCACGCCAGAGAACACGATCTTTTCGCCCGGAACGCCCGCCGCCTTGGCGCGCAGGTATTCCCCGCCCGAGACCACGTCCATCCCCGCGCCCGCCTGTGCCAAAGTTTTCAGGATCGCCTGATTGCTGGCCGCTTTCATCGCGTAGCACACAAGGTGGTCCGTGCCGTCAAGCGCATCGTCGAACAGCTGGAAATGCCGCAGCAAGGTTGCGGTGGAATAGACATAGAACGGCGTTCCGACCGCAGCAGCGATTTCGGAGACAGGGACATCCTCGGCGAAAAGCGCGCCGTCGCGGTAGAGAAAATGATCCATACCTGCGCGCTTAGACCAAAAAGGACCGGCGGATCAACGGGATTTGCCGTGCGTCAAACAAACGGGGGCTGGCGGCTGGCACCGCGGGCGCTACAATTCATCCCCGCAGGCCGACCTCCAGCAGCGACAGCGCAGCATCCCTCCGGGTCTCGAACACGTCTTTATCGACACCGAAGATCGCCAGGTGGATCACCAGCCCATCCAGAATTGCCGTAACCGCCTGGGCAGCAGATTGGGCGCTGAGGTCGTCGCGAATTTCTTCTGATTCGATCAGGGGCTCGAACTGCGCGGCGTAGTGGTCGGCAAGCCAGGCAAAGAAACCGCCGATGATCTCGGCCGCGCGCGGGTCCTGAAATCCGGGCCCCAGAACGTCGAAGAACAGACGCGTGGCGGCCAACCGGTCTGCGGGCATGGTCAGGCGCAGCCCCATCATGAACTGGTCCAGCGTCTGCGGGGAAGGGATCATGCGGATACGCGCACGGATGTCGTCGAAATAACGCTGCAACAGCGTCAACAGCAAAACCTCTTTGCTTTGGAAGTAAAGGTACAGCGTACCCTTGGCCAGCCCAGACTGGCGGGCCACGTCCTGCATCTTGGTGGCGTGATAACCCTGGTCCAGAAAACAGGCCATGGCCGCATCCAGAATGCGCCCCTGCATTTCCTCGCGATCGACGATCTTTGGCATATCGGCCCCTGGTTTTCGTCCGGTTCGCCCTTTCTTGAAGCAGATTGGACGCCGCGTCACGCAAATTCATTCTTTTAATGACTTGACGGTCATTAAAACCGCATCCATTTATGACCCGCCAGTCATTAAAAGGATTTCGCCATGGCACACCCGTCACGATCCAACCCCGAACCTACATCGCTGTCGACGCCCCGCCACACTGCAACCGCCGCCAGACTTCTGCTTGTTCTGGTCGCCAGCTTTGTCACGCTTGTCCCCGGCGGGCCGATCGAGACCCGGGATTTCTCGGGGTTGGGCGGAGGAGTGTTCTGGGGCTTCAACGCCTTTCTGATCGCACTTGCCCTGCTGGCCGTAGGATCGGCGGTGGCCATGCTGCGCGGCTCGGTTGCCGCAGGCTGGGGCGCCATCGTGGCGGCCTGGGGGTACGTCTTCGTGGTCCTTCTGGACCTGGGCCATGTCTTTCCGACATCGCCCGACCCGATCCCGCTGATGCTGGGGGTGGTCGAAATCCTGGATTTCGTCCTCGCCCTTTATGTCCTTGCGCTGGTCCATCGCAGCCTTGGACACATCTGAACCGACCCTGCTCACACCCGAACCGAAACCGCAGCCATACCGATTCGGATGAGACCCGAGACCCTATTCAAAAACCTCAAGAAGAAGGAAAACCCATGCTTTTCAAGGAACGTTTCACATTGATGGCCTTACCGTTGGCCCTGATCACGGCCGCGTGCAGCGGCACCGGGGCGCAACATCAGCCCGTTCTGTCGGCCGAACCGGGTCCGGCCTTTGCCGCAGATCTGGAACAATGCCGCGCCGTGGCCAAATCCCAGAACCTGTGGAACCCGGAAACCCGGTCCCAGGCCCTTATCGGTGCCGGAGTTGGCGCACTGTCCGGGATCGCGGACGACTCGGTCAGCAACGCCGAGGGCGCGTTGGCCGGAGCGGCTGTCGGATCAGCGGCGGGTGCGGTCGCAGGTGCGGCAGATATGCGCAATACACGCCGCGATATCCTGATCGAGTGCCTACAGCAGCGCGGGCACCCGGTGGTTGGCTGAGATCATCAGCCGATCGATTAAAAGGTCTTCGAAACCCCTGCCCGCGCGTAACCGGAAATGGATACTCCAGAACCTGAGCGCGCGGGATCTTCCACAGGTTCCGGGCGTCTTGCCGATGTAGGTTCGCAAGCCGTCAAAGCCGCAAATACCAGAAACAGTCCTAGTGTTCTCATTTCATTATCTTTTCTTTGGATGACATGCGCATCGGCATGCCAATTCACGTTGGTAGAAACAAAACCGATACGCAATATGAAAGTGACTTAGAATCCCAGGTAAATTCCCAGCGGCCCACGGCTCAGACCCACACCACCGCCAACATACGCTCCGCTTGAGCCGACTCCAATGGTCGCACTGACAGTTGGCTGAGCGGGCGCGGGCTGTACGGGCTCGCCGTCGGCTCCGCATCCGGCAAGCATAAGGCCGGACCCTGCAATCAGAATCGCTCGCAGCACGGTCATCACACCATTGCCTTCCATCGTTCAACCTGAGCACGCACCTGATCCGGGGCCGTGCCACCATAGGACTGGCGTGAGTTTACAGAGTTTTCGACACCAAGGACAGAGTAGACGTCATTTGTGATCTCGGGATGGACCGATTGCATGTCGTCCAGCGTCAGATCCGGCAGGTCGCAGCCCTTCTTCTCGGCCATGGCCACCAGCGATCCGGTAACATGATGCGCATCGCGGAATGGCAGGCCCAGCACGCGCACCAGCCAGTCGGCAAGATCGGTTGCAGTCGAGAAACCCGAGCCGGCGGCAGCGGCCAGGCTGTCGCGGTTGGCGGTCATGTCCTTGACCATGCCTTCCATCGCCGCCAGCGCCAGCATCCAGTTGTCGGCGGCATCAAAGACCTGTTCCTTGTCTTCCTGCATGTCCTTGGAATAGGCCAGCGGCAGGCCCTTCATCACCATCATCAGCGCCGTGTTGGCGCCAAAGATCCGGCCCACCTTGGCGCGGATCAGCTCGGCCGCGTCGGGGTTTTTCTTCTGCGGCATGATCGACGAGCCGGTCGAGAACCGATCTGACAGTGTAACAAAGCGGAACTGCGCCGAGGACCAGATCACCAGTTCTTCGGCAAAGCGCGACAGGTGGACGGCGCAGATCGAGGCGGTCGACAGGAACTCCAGCGCGAAATCCCGGTCGCTGACGGCGTCCAGCGAGTTGGCAGCGGGCCGGTCAAAGCCCAGCGCCTGGGCCGTCATGTGCCGGTCGATCGGAAAGGACGTGCCAGCCAGCGCCGCCGCACCCAATGGGGATTCGTTCATCCGGGCGCGCGCATCGCGGACACGCGACAGATCGCGGCCGAACATCTCGACATAGGCCATCATGTGATGGCCCCATGTCACCGGCTGCGCCGTTTGCAGGTGGGTAAAGCCCGGCATGACCCAATCGGCCCCGGCCTCGGCCTGCGCCAAAAGCGCGCGGATCAGGGCCAACAGGCCGGATTCAGCCGCGTCCAGCTGATCGCGGACCCACAGCTTGAAATCGGTTGCGACCTGATCATTGCGCGAACGCCCTGTGTGCAAACGGCCTGCGGGCTCGCCGATGATCTCTTTCAGGCGTGCCTCGACATTCATGTGGATGTCTTCCAGCGCGGTCGAGAACTGGAACTCTCCGTTCTGGATTTCTGACAAAACGGTGAGCAGCCCTTCCCGAATGGCTTCGGCGTCACTATCACTTATGACGCCTGTAGCAGCCAACATGGCCGCATGGGCGCGCGAGCCTGCGATGTCCTGGGCTGCCATCCGCTGATCGAACCCGATCGAGGCGTTGATCGCCTCCATGATCGCGTCTGGACCGGCGGCAAAGCGGCCGCCCCACATCTGGTTCGAGGATTGATCGGTCATGTAAGAAAACCCGGAGTTGATATGCGCCTATTTCGTCTGATCCCCCTTTATATGGCCCTTGCGCTGGGTGCAAATGCCGCCTTGGCGACCGATGCCGAGACGCTGGCCCCTCTGCGGGAAGACAGCCTGAAACGTCTGATCCTGCACAAGGAGCCGAAACCCGCCAAATCAATCGAGTTCCAGCTGGAAGACGACAGCGGTGTCGGCACGCTTGCTGATTACGAGGGCAAATATGTGCTGCTGAATTTCTGGGCCACCTGGTGTGCGCCCTGCCGCAAGGAAATGCCTCAGATCGCTGAGCTTCAGGAAGAGTTCGGCGGTGACAAGTTTCAGGTTCTGACACTGGCCACGGGTCGCAATTCACCTGCCGGTATCAAAAAGTTCTTTGAAGAAAACGGTATCGCCAACCTGCCCCGTCATCAGGACCCCAGCTCGGCCGCTGCCCGTGAGTTCGGCGTCATCGCTTTGCCGATCACGGTCATCCTGAATCCCGAAGGACAGGAAATCGCCCGGCTGATCGGCGACGCCGAATGGAACTCGGACAGTGCCAAAGCGATCATCTCAACGCTTGTTGGCGCCGAAAGTTAACGTATTTAGAAAAATTCGCGGATTTATGGTACCCTCCCACGCATTAAGAGTGGGAGGATTTTCACGCATTAAGAGTGGGAGGATTTTTATGAAACTCATTTTCAATCTGGCAGCTGCAGCACTACTTGTCACCGGGCTAACGTCTGCCGCTGAAGCCAAAGAGCTGAAGAAACAAAAGCAATTTATCGAAGCTGTAGCGGGTAAAAAGCTTGTTAGCGGTGATACTTGGCTGGTTATTTCCCCGGACGGAAAAATTGAAGGCGTAGGGCGAAACAACGTAAAGATAACCGGTGCCTGGGTCTGGAACAAACGTTTCTGGTGTCGGAATGTCGTCGCGGGTCAGAAGAAATTTCCTGAAGACTGTCTGAAGGTCAAAATTGACGGGTCTCAGGTGGAGTTCATTCGCAACAAAGGCAAAGGCGACGCCATAGTCTACACGATTGCCAATTAGGCACGCGGCTCTTTTCGATTCGTGTTACACTTGAGCCGGCCCCTATGGGCCGGTTTCCGTTTGCGACCTTAGAGAATGGAGGCAATGATGAAACCCGTCGTACTGCTGATCGGACGGTTGCCAAATGTGATCGGTGACGTGGCGCGGCAACTGGATCATCTGCCGATTCAGTGGCTGGGCGCACATGACACGGACGAGGTTCGAAAACAGCTGGATGCCGAGCCCCGGATTGCCTGCGCCATCCTGGGCGCCGGGCTTGACGACACGATCCGTGGTGAAATGGTGGGCATAATCGCCGCCCGGCGCCCGGATATCTGCATCCATCTGAAGGATCGTACATCCGGCCCCGAGGGGCTGGTGCCCTTCGTCGAACGTGTGGTGCAACACGAGATACTGGAAAGGCTGGAAAACAGCTGACGCAACGCCACCTTTGACAGAGTTTCAACTCCTTTGCACTCTGCGCTCAGGAGGATGGAATGCCACTTGAAGTTCTACTGGCGCTGGTCGTCGGCGGCATAGCTGGCGTCACCCTGTTATTGCATCTCACCGGCAGGTCGCAGCAGGTGATGCTGACGCCCGACATTGCACGCTCACAATGGGCACGTCACTTTCCGGACGATGATGTGGTCGATGTCACGGTTTCCCATGATGGCCACGCCGCGGTAGTGCGCACCAGTACCGGCAATGGGTTGCTTTGGTCCTTCGGGGCCGACACCGTGGCCCGGCATCTGCTGGACTATGATCTTCTGGATCATCCGGAAGGCTTTGAGATTCTGTTTCACGAATTCTCGGTGCCCAAAACACTAATCCGACTGGACGAATTCGAACGCCATCACTGGCGTGACCTGATGGAGCCCGCATGACAGACCAGATTAGTTTTCCCGATGCGGTACAATGGGCCGTTCCTTTTTTCATCGCAGCAATTCTGGCCGAGTTTCTGTGGATCGCAGTCAAAGGCAAAGGCGGGCGCTATGAAACACGCGATGCGGTGACCTCTTTGATCATGGGCGCCGGAAACATCGCGTCGGGCTTTTTGCTGGGCTTTATCGCCTATGCGTTTTTCATGTGGCTGTGGCAAATCACGCCGATGAACCTGGGCACGTCAATTCCTGTTATCATCCTGTGCTTCGTCCTGGATGATCTGCGGTATTACTGGGTCCATCGCTTTGGCCATCGCATCCGCTGGGTCTGGGCCAGTCACGTAAACCATCACAGTTCACAGCACTACAACCTGACGACCGCGCTGCGGCAGACCTGGACCTATACGTTCACTTTCATGATGGTCGTACGCGCCCCGCTGATCCTGCTTGGGTTCCATCCGGCGATGGTTCTGTTCGTCGGCGGCCTCAATCTGATCTATCAGTTCTGGATTCACACCGAAGCCATCGGCAAGATGCCCCGCTGGTTCGAGGCGGTAATGAACACGCCCAGTCACCACCGCGCCCATCACGGCCGCAACGCGCGCTATCTGGATTGCAACTATGCCGGGGTGTTCATCATCTGGGACAAGCTGTTCGGCACCTTCGTCCCCGAGCAGGAGGACGACCGGGTGGACTATGGTCTGGTGCACAATATCGGCACCTTCAATCCCCTGCGGGTGGCCTTTCACGAATGGGTGGCCATCTGGCGCGACGCGACCCAGCCGGGCCTGACCCTGAAACAGCGGCTGGCCTACTGCTTTGCCCCACCGGGGTACAGCCACGATGGCAGCCGGGACAGTTCGGAACAGATCAAGGCCAAGCATCTGGCGCGCCATCCGGAAGATCGCGGAACGCCAGGTTTTGAGCATCTGGACAAAAAACTGCCCAGCGGACAAGCAGAACAGGCCTGAAACGGCCGGCTGAACCCTGCTTGTGCCTTGAAACTCGGCCATTCAACGCCATATCGGTCGACAGGCGCCGTGTATTGAGTGAGCGAGGGTCGGTATGAATCGTTTGGCAACCATTTCAACCTTTTTCGGCCTGTTCGGCCTGTTGATGGCCATGCTCGCAGCCCTTGGGGGCGCCGTTTCAGCCCTGATCGCGCTGGGTTTTGCAATGATGGCCCTAGGTGCGATGGGCGCAATACTTGGCGCCGCAGCCTCTTTGGCGCGCGCTTGGCAATCCACCCGCTGAGCCCCCGAGGCGGAAATTTTTCCGACCCCTTAACCGCAGATTCATCTCTTTGCCCCGAGACTGTGACCGGACACCTGTCCCGGACACATGGGAATCCGCGCTTATGGGAAACAAAAAACTGGCACATCTGCCTGAAGGGTCGGACAGCCCGTTGAATGCGGCAGTTTCGACACGGGATCGTTCGGTTGTGCAGATGGCAACCGATGCCGTGAAGCATAAGCAATGCAAACTGGCCTTTCAGCCGGTGATACAGGCGCACGCCCCTTACAGTGTCGCGTTTTACGAAGGGTTCATTCGGGTTCTGGACGAAACCGGCCGCGTCATCCCGGCCCGCGAATTCATGCCTCAGGTCGAAAACACGCCTATCGGCCGCGAACTCGACTGCGTGGCGCTGGAGCTTGGGCTGCGTACCTTGGCGAAGAACCCGGAAATACGCCTGTCGATCAACATGTCAGCCCGCTCGATCGGTTATTCCAACTGGTCGAGAATACTGGACAGGTTTCTGAAACGAGATGCCGGCTTGGGCGAACGGTTGATCCTCGAAATCTCCGAAAGCTCGGCCATGCAGGTACCTGAGCTGGTTGTCGATTTCATGGACCGATTGCAGGATCGTGGCATCGCCTTTGCGCTGGATGACTTTGGTGCCAGCAACTTCAGCTTCCGCCATTTTCGCGAGTTTCTGTTCGACGCAGCCAAAATCGATGGACAGTTCGTGCGGGGCATCAGCACCGACCCCGACAACCAGACATTGGTGCGGGCGCTGATCGCGGTGGCCCGTGAATTCGAAATTCTGGTCACGGCCGAATCGGTTGAAACGCAGGAGGATGCAGCGTTTTTGGTGGCAAATGGCGTGGATTGCCTGCAAGGATTCTTGTATGGCGCACCCAGCGTCGCGGAACCCTGGAAACAGGAAAACAAATCAAAAACAGGAAGTTGATTGCCTGCTCATCGACATTTTCCCACCTTTTCCGACACTGAGACAAGCTGCCCGTTGCTGCATGTGCAGCGTTGCGCTATTGCAAGGGTACTTGAGCGGGGGATCACGGGGCGCTCTTGTTTCGAGAGGACACCTCTTGACCTGCGCCGTCAGAAATTCCGCTGGCCCATGACGGTAAAGGACTGATCATATGACCAACGTAGTAATCGCATCCGCCGCACGAACTGGTGTCGGCAGCTTCAGTGGTTCGTTTGCGAACACCCCTGCCCATGATCTGGGCGCTGCCGTCCTGGAAGCAGTTGTCGAGCGCGCCGGAGTGGAAAAAGGCGAAGTCAGCGAAACCATCATGGGTCAGGTTCTGACTGCCGCCCAAGGCCAGAATCCCGCGCGTCAGGCGCATATCAATGCCGGCCTGCCTCAGGAAAGCGCCGCATGGGGCATCAATCAGGTTTGTGGCTCGGGCCTGCGCGCCGTTGCTTTGGGCGCCCAGCATATTCAGCTGGGAGACGCGGAAATCGTCGCTGCTGGTGGTCAGGAAAACATGACGCTGTCACCCCACGCCGCCGCGCTGCGCGCCGGTCACAAGATGGGCGACATGAAATACATCGACACGATGATCCGCGATGGTCTTTGGGATGCTTTCAACGGCTATCACATGGGTCAGACTGCCGAGAATGTTGCAGAGAAATGGCAGATCAGCCGCGAAATGCAGGATGAATTCGCCGTCGCTTCGCAGAACAAAGCCGAAGCAGCCCAAAAGGCCGGCAAGTTCGCGGACGAAATCGTGCCCTTCACCATCAAGACCCGCAAGGGCGACATCGTGATGGACAAAGACGAATACATCCGTCATGGCGCGACCATGGAAGCCATGGCCAAACTGCGCCCGGCCTTCACCAAGGACGGTTCGGTCACCGCAGCCAACGCCTCGGGATTGAACGACGGTGCGGCCGCGACACTGCTGATGTCAGCCGAAAACGCCGAAAAGCGCGGAATCGAACCTCTTGCACGCATCGCGTCCTATGCGACCGCCGGTCTGGACCCGTCGATCATGGGCGTCGGCCCGATCTATGCATCGCGCAAAGCGCTGGAAAAAGCAGGCTGGTCGGTTGACGATCTGGACCTGGTCGAAGCCAACGAAGCCTTTGCCGCACAGGCCTGCGCCGTGAACAAGGATATGGGCTGGGATCCGTCGATCGTGAACGTAAACGGCGGCGCCATTGCCATCGGCCACCCGATCGGTGCTTCGGGGTGCCGTGTTTTGAACACCCTGCTGTTCGAAATGAAACGGCGCGATGCGAAAAAGGGTCTGGCGACCTTGTGCATCGGCGGCGGCATGGGCGTTGCCCTGTGTGTGGAGCGCGACTAAGCGCTTTGACAATCAAATAGAATTAGGCGCCCAGTTGGGCGCCTTTTTTGTTACATTGAGGTTCTAACCCTTGGATGCGACGATATTGCCGCCTGGAAACCAAGATTCACGACGAAACAATATTGCGCACGATCATCTCTCAGAGTAACAGCATTACCAAGACGACTAAAATTGAAGGAGTCATAAATGGCACGAACAGCTCTCGTAACCGGCGGTTCCCGCGGCATTGGCGCAGCAATTTCCAAGGCGCTCAAAGCCGAAGGATATAACGTTGCGGCCACCTATGCGGGGAATGACGAAGCCGCTGCAAAATTCACCGAAGAAACCGGGATCAAGACCTACAAGTGGAACGTCGCGGATTACGACGAATCCAAAGCGGGCATCGAACAGGTCGAAGCCGAAGTTGGCCCCATCGATGTGGTCGTCGCCAATGCAGGCATCACCCGCGATGCTCCGTTCCACAAAATGACCCCCGACCAGTGGAAGGACGTGATCGACACCAACCTGACCGGTGTGTTCAACACCGTACACCCCATCTGGCCCGGCATGCGCGAGCGCAAGTTCGGCCGTGTCATCGTCATCAGCTCGATCAACGGTCAGAAAGGCCAATTCGCTCAGGTGAACTATGCTGCGACCAAGGCCGGCGACCTGGGCATCGTGAAATCTTTGGCGCAGGAAGGCGCGCGGGCGGGCATCACTGCCAACGCGATCTGCCCCGGCTATATTGCAACCGAAATGGTCATGGCCGTGCCCGAGAAGGTGCGCGAGTCCATCATTAGCCAGATTCCGGCCGGCCGCTTGGGTGAGCCAGAGGAAATCGCGCGCTGCGTGGTCTTCCTGGCATCGGACGATTCGCAGTTCATCAACGGTTCGACGATCTCGGCCAACGGTGCGCAATTCTTCGTCTGATCCAGACTTGTGAACAAAAAACGGGCCGGTCCCTTTGGCCCGGCCCTTTCTGATCCCGTAAGAACGCGCGCGCTGCGATCAGCGGGAACCGAATAACCATCCCCAAAACTGCCAGACCACCCGGCTGCGCTCTTGATGGGCACGCAGGATCGCCATCTGGGCGGCGGGATTTGTCGTCATCTCGATCATGGCAGTCTCCTTTTTCAAATCAGTTTTATTTGACCTGGTGTGAATATGAGGGTTACGAATGAAAGCGGCAAACGAGCTTTCTTGGATCTTCAGTTAAGATTTACTTCACTATGAGTGACTATCTTCCTCCGCTGACCGCGTTGCGTGCTTTTGACGCCGCGGCCCGGCACATGTCTTTTGCGAAGGCGGCGGAAGAGCTGCATGTGACACCAGCTGCCCTGTCCTTTCAGATCAAGTCGCTTGAAGAACACCTTGGACGTCCGCTGTTCCGCCGCCTGAACCGCGCCGTAGAACTGACCGAGGCGGGCCGTGCCCTTGCGCCCGGTGCGGCAGAAGGGTTTGCCACCTTGCAATCCGCGTGGCGCGCAGTGCGCAGACAGGAAGATGACACAAGCCTGACCGTCACCGCGGGCCCTGCTTTGACCGCCAAGTGGCTGGCGCCGCGGCTCTATGAATTTGCCCGGGCGCATCCCGAGATCGATCTGAAATTCTCGGCCACGCTACGCAACATGGATCTGGAGCGGGACGATGTGGATGTCGCCATCCGGTTCGGGAATTCAGCCGATGACGGGCTGTATTCCGTCCCCGTCAGAAAGGAATGGCTGACCCCTGTCATGACCCCGGAGTTGGCGGAACAATTCACCACGCCGGAAAGCCTTGAAGCGGCCCCGCTGATCCATGACGATTCGATCAGTTTTCTGACCCCGCCCTGCGATTGGCCCGCTTGGTTCCGTGCCGTGGGCATGGATTTTACCCCGACCCATGGCGCGCATTTTTCCAATGCAGATCACGCGATTGATGCCGCTGTTGCCGGTGTCGGCGTGGCACTGGGGCGACGCGCCATGATTCTCAAGGACCTGACCGAAGGCCGCCTGGTTGCACCGTTCAAGGTGGCACTGGAAACACAAGGCCGGTTCCGGTTTCTTTGCCTGCCGGGGGCCGAAAAGAAACCTCAGATCGCAGCGTTTCGCGATTGGTTCCTGACCGAGATTGAAAAAACCGCGCATATATCGGATGAGTTCAAAATCATACCGATTGAAGAGGTTTCCCATCCATGACCAAAATGCGCGCAACGGCCATCGGTTTCGTGGCTGTCTTGCTATGGGCCTTGCTGGCGTTGTTCACCGTCGGGTCGGCGCCTACGCCGCCCCTGCTGCTGAACACGATCTGCTTTTCGATTGGCGGTGCGCTTGGGCTTGTCTGGGCGATGGTGACAGGTGGTCTGAGCGATCTAAAGCGAGTCCCCTGGACGACCTACCTGTTTGGCGCATTGGGCCTGTTTGGCTATCACGCGCTGTATTTTTCGGCCTTGCGCATGGCACCGGCTGCCGAGGCCGGGCTGATCGCTTATCTCTGGCCTTTGCTCATTGTGCTTTTGTCGGGGCTTTTGCCAGGTGAGCATCTGCGTATCGGTCACCTGATCGGCGCCTGTCTTGGATTTTCCGGTGCCGCTGTGATCATCGCCGGAGGCGGCGGTGCGGGCTTTCAGGCCCAATACCTGCCCGGATATGCACTGGCCTTGCTGTGCGCACTGACATGGTCGGGCTATTCCGTTCTATCACGCAGATTGGAGGGCACGCCGACCAGTTCCGTCGCAATTTTCTGCCTTGCGGCTGCGCTCGCCTCGGGTCTGCTGCATCTGGCGGTGGAAGACACTGTACTGCCCGATACGGCACTGGGCTGGGCGTCGGTGCTGGCGCTCGGCCTTGGACCCGTCGGGCTGGCGTTCTACGTCTGGGACATAGGCGTCAAGCAAGGCGACATACAAATCCTCGGAACCTCATCCTATGCGGCCCCGTTGTTGTCGACCCTAGCTTTGGTGGTGGCCGGGATCGCGACCCCGTCCTGGGGGCTTGCGATCGCGGCCTTCCTGATCACCGGCGGAGCCTTGATAGCGGCCCGCGCCAGCCTGAAAACTTAAGCAGACAGGCGTTCGATCTCTTCTTTCAGCTTGAGCTTCTGTTTTTTCAGCTGAGCAATATGGAGATCATCGATACCTGGCGAGCGTTGGGCTTCTTCCACTTCCAGACCGAGAGATTCGTGCTTTTTCTTCAGTTCCGTCAGATGTGCGCTCACGCTCATTGCGATCCTCCTTGTTTATGTGTCTGTATGTCACGTAAGAATTTGACCACATCGTTTCCACCCTGTCACGCTGCAGACGCACAGAATCTGTAACAAATCCGACAAATTCGGCTGGTCATTGCCGATGGCACAAGTTCCGAGGCAACGGAGCGGCCTGTCGAAGCACGGCAGAGACCGCCTCGGTATAGCTGTCACCGTCCTTTTCATGGCGCTCACCGGCGTGCAGAATCAAAGGCGCATGAAGACGAAATGCCGCGCGTCCCCCTTTGCGGGCGCTCAGGATGACCAGCTCGGCCTGGCGGCCCGCCCGCGCGCTGAGCGGCAGCACCTCGATGGAACCCAGTTTCCCCTCACATGCCGTCAGCATATCGGGAAGACGGTCGGCTTTCTGTATCATGTGCAAGAACCCCCGAGGGGCAAGGCGTTTGGCCGCCACGGTGATCCAGTCGATCAGCGGCGTATCTTCGCCCAGGGCAATGCTCCGCCCTGTGTCGCTGGCGGGGCTATGCGCCCCTGCACGGTAATAGGGCGGGTTCGCGATAACGTGATCAAAGTGACGCTGTCGGAGGTCATCAGGCAAAGCGTTCAGGTCAGCCTCGATCACGTCCAGATCACAGCCGTTGATTTCCGAGTTGCGGCGGGCCAGATCCGCATAGGCCGGTTGCAATTCGATCCCAACCAATTGCAGCCCTGGTACCCGCGCGGACAGGCACAGAATGGCGGCCCCCGCGCCACACCCCAGTTCCAGCACGGTTTGCCCGGCCTTTGCAGGGACGGATGCGGCAAGCAGAACAGGGTCTACCCCGGCGCGGTAACCTGACGCAGGTTGCAGCAATCGCACCCGACCACCAAGGAAATCGTTGCACGTCAATTCATTGTCGTCAAAGCGCATCATCGGCCCAGCGGGATCTCGTTGTCGCGCATCACACGCTCGGCCCGGGTCAGGTCTTCGGACCGAACCATCAGACGTCGGGGGAATATTCCGATACCACCTTCGAGGATGCTCATATTTACGTCCATCTGAAAGCAGTCTATATCCTCGCCCTCAAGGAGAGCGGATGCAAAGGCCAGGATCGTCGGATCGGTACTGCGCAACAGTTCTTTCATGGGGATGGATGTAAGGGCAAGGCGAGGCGAAAGTCGAGCCTTGTATCAGGAGTGTGATGACCGTCGACATGATCTCAAAACCGCATGAGCGTCTCGCTGAAATTCTGGCGGGTGAGATGGAGGCCGTGAACGGGCTGATCCGCACGCGGATGGCGTCGGACCATGCGCCACGTATCCCCGAAGTGACGCAGCACCTGGTCGAAGCCGGTGGAAAACGCCTGCGCCCGATGCTGACACTGGCCGCAGCGCGCCTGTTTGGCTATTCCGGCGACCACCATGTGCGCCTTGCGGCGACGGTCGAGTTCATCCACACCGCCACCCTGCTGCATGACGACGTCGTGGATGAAAGCGCACAGCGACGGGGCCGCCCGACCGCCAATCTGCTGTGGGACAACAAATCCAGTGTTCTGGTTGGCGACTACCTGTTTTCACGCAGTTTCCAATTGATGGTGGAAACGGGCTCGCTTCGGGTTCTGGATATCCTGGCCAATGCCTCTGCAACCATTGCCGAAGGCGAAGTGCTGCAAATGACGGCCGCAACCGATCTGCGTACGGATGAAAGCGTTTATCTTCAGGTCGTGCGCGGCAAGACGGCGGCCTTGTTTTCAGCCGCGACCGAAGTGGGCGGCGTGATCGCAGGCGCCTCGGAAGAGCAGGTCAAAGCGCTTTTCGCCTATGGCGATTCCCTGGGGATCGCGTTCCAGATTGCCGATGACCTGCTGGATTATCAGGGCGACAGCAAAGCGACCGGGAAGAATGTTGGCGATGACTTCCGTGAACGGAAACTGACCCTGCCCGTCATCAAAGCCGTGGCGCAATCCACGCCGGAAGAACGCGCCTTCTGGGAGCGCACGATCGAAAAAGGCCGCCAACAGGACGGGGATCTGGATCAGGCGCTGGGTCTGATGAACAAATACGCCACGCTGGAAGAAACCCGGCAAGACGCCTTGGGTTGGGCAAACAAGGCCAAAGCCGCTTTGGATGTATTGCCTGACCACGAAATTCGCGGTCTGCTACGCGAATTGGCCGATTACGTGGTTTCACGTCTCAATTGAGCTGCGTGGCGCGGCACCACCAATCAGGATGGGCTGCGCCGACCTCATAGGCGGCAAAATGCGCGTCTTTCATCGTCGGATACAGCGCAAAACAGGTTGATCCTGACCCTGACATGCGCACCACGAGCGCGCGATTGGTCATCTTCAACTCGTCCAACACCTGTTCAATCTCAGGTGCGACGTTCATGGCGGGCACTTCCAGATCGTTGCCTTGATTGCGCAGCCACTGGGCGCACTCATCGGCATTGTCAAACTCAGGCGTGATTTCAGGCAATGGCGGATTGTCTCTGATCGCCAGCGCGTTGAAAACGGCACCGGTGGGCACCTGTACATTCGGGTTGACCAAAAGGGCGGGCAGGTGCGGAAGGTTCACCGCCGTCAAACGATCGCCAATGCCCTGCATTCTGATCGCCCGGCCTTCCAGGCAGACGGGGACATCCGCCCCCAATGACAACGGCAGGCCCTGCGGGAGGTCGTAGCCCTGATCTGCCAGGGCCCCAAGCGTGGCCGCGGCATCAGACGACCCTCCACCAATGCCCGCCCCATGGGGCAAGGACTTGGTCAGTCGGATATGACCGGTCCAACCGACAGCTTCTGCCGCCCTCCAGACCAGATTTCGGCTGTCCGTGGGGACTCCGCCGGCAAACTCGCCGCGCACGTCCATGGACAACTCGGGGCCGGGGCTGAATGTCAGCCGATCACCCAGATCGGCGAATACAACCAGCGAATCCAACAGGTGATAGCCGTCGTCTCGACGGCCGGTCACATGAAGGGTCAGGTTGATCTTGGCGGGCGCAAACGCCTTAATTTCCATTGGCGACTTTCAATGGCTCCGAACCTTCTTCGGCCAGAACGGCATCCAGCCCCACTTCGATCTTGCGCCGGATCCGATCCGGGTCGGCTTCGCCGTCCGTGTCTTCCGGATCGATAAAGGACAGGGCGCGACGCCACTGGAACTCGGCCTCGCGCGCGCGCCCTACAGCCCAATAGACGTCACCCAGATGATCGTTGACCACTGGATCCACCGGCATCAGCTCAACTGCACGTTCCATATGTTCGACGGCCTCGTCGTAACGCCCCAGACGGAACAGAACCCAGCCCAGACTGTCCACGATATAGCCACTGTCCGGACGCGCAGCTACGGCGCGCTCGATCATGTCCAATGCTTCGTCCAGCTTTTCCTTGCGCTCTACCAGCGAATACCCCAGGTAATTCAGAACCTGGGGCTGATCCGGGTTCAATTCCAGCGCCCGGCGGAAATCAGCTTCGGCCTGATCCCAGTGCTTCAACCTTTCATGGCTGATTCCTCGCGCGTAATGCAGGAACCAATTCCCACCCGCCGCGCCATCCGTCAGGGCGATCGCAGTGTCATAAGAGGCCACGGCAGCGGCATAGTTTTCCTGTCGGCGCTGCAAGTCTGCCAAAGCGACATGCACACCCGGAAAATCAGGGTCCTGCGCAGCCAGGTTTTGCAACACCTCGACGGCCGCATCGGTTTTTCCCGAACGGTCCAGAACTTCGGCCCGGCCCAATTCGGCTGCATGGTGATCGTTGCTGTCCGCCGGGACCAGGCGGTACGCTTCAACCGCCAAATCATATTGCTGCAAGTTATCCAGCAGGTCCGCACTCAGCAAAATGGCATCCACATGATCGGGGCGCAGGAAACTGGCCAGGCGTGCGTACAGCAGAACGTAATCGGGCGAAGCTTCGCTGTTCAACGCGGCACCGACGGTAAAGAATATTTCGGCCATGCCGTCCTGAGCGGATCGGACATGAGTGAACGGCAGTGTTTCACCCGCCGCCAACTGGCTCAAATACGCCTCGATGGTCGGGTCACTGCCCGCCACAAAAACACTGTCCAGAAACTGAATGGCGTCTTCGTTGCGATCCAGCTGTGACAGAATCTCGGTGCGGGCCAAGGCGGCACGACGAGAGAACCGGGCAACCGTTCCATCATTGTCCGCAAGTATCGCCTCGGCGCCTTCGAAATCACCGATAGACGCCAAAGCCATCGCCTTGTGGTAAAGCGCGAATTCCCTGAGACCATCCTGTGTGGCGACGGAATCGAACTGTTCCATCGCTTTCGTCATCTCACCCTGTCCCAGATGGGCCCAGGCGATCATCAGGCCGTCAACAAGGGGGCCAACTCCCTGTGTTTCAGGGTCACGGGCCAGCAGGTCGTCAAATTTTCCCTCGGCGATCAGATTGGCCGAAATCACCATACGCGCAGCCTGGCTGGGCAGGTTGGCTTCTTCGATCTGCTGGGCGATCGGCAGCGCGCGCGCCACTTCCCCCAAAGCGATGCGCGCGACGACAACACTTTCCTGCAACAGCGCATTTTGGGGATCAAACCTGAGGGCCTGAGCGTAGTACCTTTCAGCGGCAGAATAGTCGTTTTCGTAAATCGCCTGCCGCCCGGCCAGATATGACCCGGCACCCGTTTCCGAATAGGCCGGAACTGCGACCGACGACATGAACAGCACGGACAAAGCCGCGCGACGAACCAGGGAAAACACCGAAATCCTGCCTTGCTATCGTTGACTGAGGGGTAAGCTAGGGCTTCGGCAGGCAAGAGGCAATGGCAGAGCCTTCACAGCGCCGCCATTGCCCGTTTTTTGCTTACATGTTCGGATAGTTTGGACCGTCGCCGCCCTGCGGTGTGGTCCAGGTGATGTTCTGGCTGGGATCCTTGATGTCGCAGGTTTTGCAATGAACGCAGTTCTGGAAGTTGATGACGAATCGCGGACCGCTCTCATCCTCGACCACTTCATACACACCGGCCGGGCAATACCGCTGCGCCGGCTCATCGTATTTCGGCAGGTTGACCTTCACGGGGATTTCCGGATCGGCCAGACGCAGGTGGCAGGGCTGGCTTTCCTCGTGGTTCGTCGCTGCGAACGAGACATTCGTCAGACGATCGAAGGACAGCGTTCCATCCGGCTTTGGGTAATCGATTGGCTGGTGCTTGCTGGCATCCTCGGTCGATTCCGCGTCGTTCTTGCCGTGACCCAGCGTGCCGAACAGCGAAAAGCCCAGCGTGTTGGTCCACATGTCCAGACCACCCAACATCAGGCTGGCGGTCAGGCCCCATTTCGACCACATCGGCTTGACATTGCGAACCTTTTTCAGGTCGGAACCAATCGCGCCATTGCGAACTTCGGTCTCGTAAACCGTCAGTTCATCGCCCGAACGCTCGGCCTTGATGGCGTCATAAGCAGCTTCGGCCGCAGCTTTGCCCGACAGCATCGCGTTGTGGTTGCCTTTGATGCGCGGCACGTTGACCATGCCCGCCGAACAGCCCAACAGCGCCACGCCCGGAGCAACCAGTTTTGGCATCGACTGATAGCCGCCTTCCGTAATCGCGCGGGCGCCGTAGGCCACGCGCTTGCCGCCTTTCAGCAGATCGGCCACCATCGGGTGGTGCTTGAACCGCTGGAACTCCATATAGGGGTACAGATGCGGGTTCTTGTAGTTCAGGTGAACCACGAAGCCGACGTAAACTTGATTGTTTTCAAGATGGTAAATGAACGAACCGCCGCCTGCGTTGCTGCCCAACGGCCAGCCCATCGTGTGCGTCACGCTGCCTTCCTTGTGCTTGGCAGGGTCGATCTCCCAGATCTCTTTCATGCCGACACCGTATTTCTGCGGCTCTTTGCCGGCAGACAGATCGTATTTGGCAATCACTTCCTTGGACAGCGACCCACGGACACCTTCCGACAGGAAGACATATTTGCCGTGCAGCTCCATCCCCGGTTCGGTGTTGGGGCCATAGGAACCGTCTGGTTCCAGACCGAAGACACCGGCAACCACGCCTTTGACTTCGCCATTTTCGCCATAGACCATTTCCGAGCACGCCATGCCCGGGAAGATCTCGACACCCAGTTCTTCGGCCTGTTCAGCCATCCAGCGGCAGACATTGCCCATCGAAACGATGTAGTTGCCGTGGTTGTGCATCAGGGGCGGCATCGGGAAGTTCGGGATACGGACCTGACCCGCCTCACCCAGCATGTAGAACTTGTCGTCTTTCACGGGCACATTCAGCGGCGCGCCTTTTTCCTTCCAGTCCGGTATCAGAGCGTCCAGACCACAGGGGTCGAGAACCGCGCCTGACAGGATATGCGCGCCAACCTCCGAACCTTTTTCCAGAACCACTACGTTCAGGTCGGCATCCAGCTGTTTCAGACGGATGGCCGCAGACAGGCCCGCAGGACCTGCACCCACGATCACCACGTCATATTCCATCGCTTCGCGTTCAATCTCGGCCATCGCGGGCTCCTTAGCTAACTTTCCGAATTGGCGCTGTCACCGCATGATCTGCGCAATTTTGTTTCACGGCTGATTACATGGTCACAAAGACATTGGTCAATCGAAACACGGCGTAACAAGGGCGCTATTCGACACATCAACCTTCCGGTGTGTCCCCCATCAGGTATCTGGGACCGCTACCATGCGATTTTGCCCGGTCATCGGAGTTGTAAAGCGCGCATTTCGGCAGGCTCAGACACCCGCATCCGATGCAGCCATCCAGATTGTCGCGCAACCGCGTCAGGGTATCGATTCGCTGATCCAGATGGGCCCTCAGCTGTACGCTGATCGCCTTCCAGTCCTGAGGCGTCGGTGTGCGGTTTCCGGGCAGGCCCGACAACACCTGCCGGATTTCAGGCAGGGTCAGGCCGAACTGCTGCGCAATCATCACAAAGCTCAGCCGCCGAATATCGGCCCGTTGGTAACGTCGCTGCCCGCCCGCGTTGCGCCAGGGCGAAATCAAACCCTGCGCTTCGTAGTACCGGATGGCCGAAACGGCCAGACCTGTGCGCCGGGCCAATGCGCCAATCGCCAGCCCCTCTGATACCGCCATCAAACCCTCACGAGAAATACCTTGACCTAAAGTTAGGTTTAGAAATTACGCTGAGTCGGGACAAGCCAAAAAACACAGGAGATCCCATGATGGCGACGCTTGAACACACCAATTTCACTGTCCGCGACCCGCAGGCCTCGGCCGGTTGGATGCAAAAGGTCTTTGGCTGGAAAACCCGTTGGGAAGGCCCTGCAATTGCCGGTGGATACACTGTGCATGTCGGCTCGGCACATACGTATCTGGCGCTGTACAAACCTGACGACCCGAAACAGTCGGATGAAAGCAGCTATGATGTGATCGGGGGGCTGAACCATGTCGGTGTTCTGGTCGAAGACATAGATGCCACCGAAGACAAGGTTCGCAAGGCGGGATTCGAGCCCCACAACCACGCCGATTACGAACCAGGGCGCCGGTTCTATTTCCGCGATGACAACGGGATCGAGTTCGAAGTGGTGCAATATGATTGAGATGATTTGGCTTTGCACCCCATCGCAGCGTTGGCGCAGGTCGCGGCATCCCGATCATCGGCACAGGCCCCACCCCAAATCAAAACGGCGCGAAGTCGCGAATTGATCGCTGCTGACGCTGTCACCTCTTGCAATTCACGTGGCATTTGGGTCAGGTAACTGCCAATCTAACATTCGCCCCGACGCTCCTGTGCGGCGGGGCGACTCAATTTATGCGTGGACGTAGAGAGTATGGAAAAGATCCCGATGACGCCTGCGGGCAATGCCGCGCTCGAGGCGGAGCTGAAGAACCTCAAATCCGTTGAACGCCCGGCGATCATCGAAGCCATCGCCTCGGCGCGCGAGCTGGGCGACCTGAAGGAAAACGCCGAATACCATTCTGCCCGTGAAAAACAGGGCTTCATCGAAGGTCGCATCAAGGAACTGGAAGGTATCCTGTCGCTGGCCGATGTCATCGACCCGGCAAAACTGTCGGGCGCGGTCAAGTTTGGCGCAAAAGTCACATTGGTCGACGAAGATACCGATGAAGAAAAGACCTGGCAGATCGTTGGTGAATACGAGGCCAATATCGAAAACGGCCTGCTGAACATCAAATCCCCCATCGCCCGCGCCCTGATCGGCAAAGATGAAGGGGACAGCGTCGAAGTGCGCACACCCGGCGGCGTGCGCTCTTACGAAATCCTGAGTATCGAGTACGCCTGACCGGAGCGCATGTAATGTCGGGGCCAAAACCTGACCCGGAAACCGAAAAGCCGACGTCGCTGGGCATCTATGATCGCCCGAAGACTCCGGCTGTCACCGAAATCGAGATTGCCGCACTGGTGCTCAGCCTGATCTGGCTGGTGGTGTCGGTTGTCTTTCTCGTGCTGCCCGGTCAGGGGCAGAACGGTGGCCTCGTCGTCACCTTTCTGGCTGTATTCATGCCTGTGGCGATGATCTGGGTTGCGGCCACCGCGATGCGTGCCAGTCGGGTGATGCGAGAGGAAAGCGAACGCCTGCAAACGGCAATCGACGCGATCCGGCAGGCCTATGTGGCGCAGCAGCAGCGCGCCTCCAGCACTTATGAACCCGCGGTGACCAAAAAGCTGGATGAAATCGCTGCGGCCACACGGAAAACCGAAGACGCCTTGGCAACGTTCTCGACCACACGCACAGCGCGCTCTGCCGCGGCCTCGCAGCCTTCCGCTCAGGGAGACCAGACCTCGTTGGAACTGGGGACGCCTGCGGAAGAGATCACACCACCACTGAGTACCGAGGTTTTCATCCGTGCCCTGAATTTCCCCGAAACGCAGGATGACACCGAGGGGTTCAATGCGCTGCGTGTTGCATTGAAGGACCGCAAGACGGCACAGCTTGTGCAAGCTTCGCAGGATGTTCTGACGCTGCTCAGCCAGGAAGGCATCTACATGGATGACCTGCGCCCCGACATGGCCCGGCCAGAAATCTGGCGCCAGTTCGCCCAAGGCACACGCGGGCGCGCCGTGGCGGCGCTGGGGGGTGTGCGCGACAGATCTTCATTGGCGCTGACAGCGGCCCGAATGAAGCAGGACCCGATTTTCCGCGACGCCGCGCACCATTTCCTGCGTCGGTTTGACAAGATGATAGCCGAGTTCGAACCCACGGCCAGCGATGCGGAACTGAGTGAATTGGGTGAAACCCGAACGGCACGCGCATTCATGTTGCTGGGCCGCGTGGCAGGCACGTTTGATTAATCCTGCCCGACAACCCACGACATTTTGGTCGCGCTGCGGAAATTGAACAGATACTTCAGTGGTCCGGTTTTTTCTTGACCCAGGGGCTGGAACCCCTCGCGTTCGTACAAGCTGCGGGCGCGGGGGTTTGTGTCGATGACATCAAGCTGAACCTCTGACATGTTGCGGTTGCGGGCCTCGGACTTGATGGCATTCAGCAATGCCGTGCCCACTCCTTTGCCGCGCGCCTCGGCGGCGACAAAAATACCGTCCATCTGGAACACGCCCGGTTTCAGTTCGCGCTCCAGCACGCTCAGAACCAAGGCGCGCCAGATCGCCCCGAACCATCCATAAACCCGCGCAAGGTCGGACATGCTGCCCCCTGAAAAGGCTCCCTCGCGCGTCTTGAATCCTGCCAGGCCCAGCACCCGCCCTGTTTCATCCCGCGCAACCAGCGCGAAATCCGGGTTCAATGCGATTTCAAAGAAAGCCAATCCTTTTTCGTCCGGCCCCATGACTTTGCCCAGCTTGGCCGCAAATGCCTGCCAGAACAGCGCCGCCGCCTGCGCGCGTTCCTGATCGGCGAATCCTCGTGAAATCGTGACCGTCACACGCCGAAACTTCCATAAGGAAGGAACCGGACCATATCGCCCGGTTTGACATGGCGCGCACCATCTTCGATTTCAACCAACCCTTCAGCCCAGCTGAGGCCACTGATCCGGCCTGACCCTTCCGAGTGGAAGACCTCGGCCCGCCCATCCCGCATTCTGGCACGCAGATATTCCCGACGACCGGGCTTCTTGCGCTTTTCAAAGGCGGCAGGCACTTCGAAACCTTGCGGTTCTACCCAGCCTTCACCGGACATCAGCCCCAAGGCCGGACGCGCGAAGATCAACGTACAGACCATGGCGGCAACCGGGTTTCCGGGCAGGCCGAACACCGGCACGCCGGACCACAAACCCAAAGCCAGCGGCCGCCCGGGTTTCAACGCAATGCGCCAGTGCTGCATCGCTCCGGCCTGACGCAACAGGGCCGAAACATGGTCTTCGTCACCCGCTGACGCGCCACCGCTGGTCAAAACCACATCAGCCCGTTCTGCGGACTGGTCCAATCGATCCCGCAAGGCGTCGCGATCATCCGAAACACGCCCCATGTCCACGGGCACGAAGCCCATACGTTCGATCAAGGACAGCAGCATCGGGCGGTTGGCGTCGAAAATCTGACCCGGACCCGCGCGCTCTCCGGCTTCGACCAATTCATCACCCGTAGAGACCACGGCCACGCGAAGCGGTTTGCGCACGTTGACTTCGGCGATCCCCACGGCAGACAGCAGCGCAAGATCGGCGGGGGTCAGCCTGCGCCCGGCAGAAAGAGCGATATCGCCTGCGGCCACATCTTCTCCCGCGCGCCGTGTGTTGGCGCCTTTTTTCAGCGGGCCGTGGAAGGCAATGTGGCCGTCCTTGACCGTGACATCCTCTTCCAGAATGACCGTGTCGACACCGGCAGGCAGCGCCGCCCCCGTCAGCACGCGCAAGGCACGGCCTTCAGGCACGTCACCGTCGAACGGGATCCCTGCCGCCGCGCGCCCGTCAATCAATGGCATGATCTGCGGGCCATCAGGGGCGGGACCGGCAAACCCGTACCCATCCACGGCCGTATTGGGAAGCGGCGGGTTCGAACGTCGGGCGACCACATCCCGGGCCAGAACGCGCCCGCACGCCTTGGTCAGCGCCATCGTCTCAGATGCGGTAATCGGGTGCAGCCTGTCACGCAAATAGGCCAGCGCCTCATCCACCGGTGTCCAGTTGACCCCGGCGGGCAAGGCAAAACAATCGTTCCGCAACGGGGGCGGGGCTATGTTCGGCTTGTCCTGAGGCACACCCAATATCCAACCTTCCTCTGCCGCTGAGACGTTCAATTGCGCATCCAACTCCTGCTCTGTTAAACCCGACAGAGTCAAGGCGACCTGTTCAACCTGCCAGGCATCTTTGATCCGCCCTTCCGGAGGCGCACCCAAGGTCAGAGACGGCCAGATTTCCACGAAGGCGACTGGTTTATCCACCGGTTCGAACGGCCAGACCGAGATTTGCCCGGCAAACCGATGGCGAAGCCGGTTCAGAACCGGAAGGCCCATCATCACCTGCCCGCCCACTGCACCCGCACCCGCCATCTGCCAGCAGGTGAAACTGCCCTTTGCCAAAGTCTCCACGGCACGACGGTTCGGGAACGGGTTGGAATAGTCCGATTTGGTGCGTGGCAGGCCATCAATATCTCGGCGCAGTCCATTCATCCAGAACGGGCCACGGCCGCCAAACTGAAGGTTGATCCGACCCGCCAGATCAAAGCGGTTGTTGGCCTTCGGGGAATCCTCGATATGTTGGTCGAACCAATCCCACAACGCCAGCGGATCGTCCGTTCCGGTCATCGCCCGCGCGAAGCCGCATGGATATCCAAAAGGAAAATCGAACCCAAGAAGCAGACGGCGACCGGCCATCAGTTCGGCGTGGATCAGAGCATCCAACCATTGCTCTGCAACCAGCCTGTTACGCAGGTATTCGGGGTCAAGCACTTTCCCATTACGTACAATGCAGGCCCAGATCGCATCCTTGCGCGGGGTCGGTCCGGTGTCGTTTCCGCCAGACCAATCCACCATTGCAAAGGTCTGGAACAGGCTCACAATCCGACCTCTTTCAGGATGAAATCCGCGACGCCGGCAGTGTCGTTCAAGTCAAAAACCGGGCGGTCCAGATCCAGCGCGGTGTCGCTGGCCACCGCGCGGATGGTGCCGTTTTCCGGTGCCATCAGCGCATTGCCCGCCGCTGCGCGATACGCTTCGATCTTGGGGTGGTCCTCGCGCTTGAACCCTTCGACCAACACCAGATCGACCGGCGAGAGCCGCGCCAGCAGCTCGGCCAGCGGCGGTTCAGGCGCGCCCCGCAATTCCTGCATCAAAGCAATACGTTGCCCCGAGGCAAGCAATACCTCGCTGGCCCCTGCCACGCGGTGCCGGTGACTGTCGGTGCCCGGCTGATCCACATCGACGCTGTGATGCGCGTGCTTGACCGTAGAGACCGCGAATCCCCGGCCTGTGATCTCGGCCACCAGCCGTTCCATCAGCCCGGTTTTGCCGGCATTCTTCCAGCCCGTGACGCCGTAAACCCTCATGCCTGCTCCAACAAGGCTCGGGCACGATCCAGATCTTCAGGCGTGTTGACGTTGAAGAAAGGATCGAACGGGTCGGCGCTGAACAAAGCCTCGCGCCCGTCATGTTTGTCGGTCCACAGCACCACCTTGCGCAACCCGTCCATCAGCGCCGCCCGCAGATCATCGCGCAGCGCAACGGGCCAAAGCCCGAATGTCGGGTGTCGGTTGACCCGCTTGCCGCCACCGGATTTCAGCGCCTCGTCACCCGTACGCGGCGTGGTGGCCAAGACCAATGGGTGTACCTGCCCTTCCGCAGCCTGCGTCAGTCGCGCCACCAGATCGCGCGGGAAAAAGGGCGTGTCCGCGGCAGCTGTCACGATGCTGTCCGCCCCCTGCTCTGCCGCCCAGTCGAGCCCGGCCAGCACACCGGCCAGAGGCCCGGCGAACCCTTCGATCGTGTCAGGCAGGACGGGCAGGCCCAGATCAGCGAACCGCCCAGGGTCGCCATTGGCGTTCAGCGCCAGCCCATCGACCTGTGGCGCAAGCCGGTTGATCACATGAGACAGCAGGCTCTGCCCCCCGATCTGCAACAGGCCCTTGTCACCGCCGCCCATACGGGTGGCCTGCCCGCCTGCGAGAATGACGCCAAGCGGTTTGGTCATGATGGGTCCTCGATGTCCGGCCATTTTCGGAATTTCTCCAGCGGTGTGAAAATCCAAACCCCGCTGCCCGCACCCAGCAAGATGAAACACAGGCTCAAAGGAAGTCCGGAAAAACCGGCCAAGACATGGCTCAAGCGAATGAAAGCGAAAAAGAGCACCAAAACCGCCACTGGCGCGAAAAACGACCAGAAATAGCACCGATACCTGCGGAGTGATCGTCGGATCTCGTCGGGTAATACAACTGAGTCCGGTAAACCTTGAAGGAGGATACGTTGCAATACGGCGCTTTGTTTTTGCACCGCCAATCCCCAAGCCGTCCACCCCATCCGGAATGGGGCAAACAGGTCAAATGTGCCGATATAGTCTCTTGCTTCCCATCCCAATCGATCCAGAGTTTCCTCGTCCAACCGTGCCATGCCGTCTACGATTGTCCGTTTGCTGCGTGCGTAGTTTCGCGCAGCAAGAATGCTCAGCGGCAAGATACCGACCGTCACAACAAACAGGAAAAAGGGTCTAAGGGTTTCCAAAATCATCCTGCACTTTTCCGGCGGTGTTTCCTGTCTTCGACAGCAACGGTTGACGGGTCCACGTCGCGCAGCAGGCGGTCGTCGCCCGACAGGCAGACAAAGCGCTGCCCGCGCATCCGCCCGATCAGCGTCAGCCCGACCTCGCGCGCGATCTCGACGCCCCATGCGGTGAAGCCCGAGCGGGAGGCCAAAACGGGGATTCCCATCATCGCCGTTTTGATCACCATCTCGGATGTCAGGCGACCGGTGGTATAGAGGATCTTGTCCTCCGCCGCCTCATTCTCGGACAACATCCAGCCTGCAATCTTGTCGACGGCGTTATGACGGCCCACGTCTTCCATATATACCAGCGGGCGGTTTTCGCGGCACAAAACAGTGCCGTGGATTGCCCCGGCCTCGAGGTACAGCGACGGAGTGCGGTTGATTTTGGACGCCAGGTCGTACAGCCACGACGTCCGCACCTGAACCTGCGGCAATTGCACGTCTTCAAGACCTTCCATCATGTCGCCAAACACCGTACCTACGGCACACCCGCTGGTGCGGGTCTTTTTCTTCAGCTTGTCCTCGTAAGACGTCTGGCGCGCGGTGCGGACGATCACGGTTTCAAGATCGTCATCATATTCCACGCGCGTGATTTCGTCATCCGCCAGCAGCATCCCCTGATTGCGCAGAAAGCCCAGCGCCAGGTATTCGGGGTAATCGCCAATCGTCATCGCCGTCACGATTTCCTGCGAATTGAGGAATATGGTCAGCGGGCGCTCTTCAACCACCGAAATCTGGCTGATTTCACCGTTCTGGTCCACGCCCTCGACCGCGCGGGTCAGGCGTGTCGCGCCCGGATCAGGGGCGATAAGATAGTCCGACAGATTGAATTCCGTGGCCAATTGCAACCCCTTCCCAAGACAGATACTGCTGCACGCATCACCATAGGATTTAGACATGGCCTCTGCCACATCCAAGTCATACTTCTGGAAAGGTTTTCGGGACGGGACGCCGTTTATCTTCGTCGCCGTGCCCTTTGGCCTTCTGTTCGGTGTTTTCGCGACCGAAGCCGGGCTGACCCTTGTCCAGACGATGGCCTTTACATCGACCGTTTTTGCCGGAGCAGCGCAGTTCGCGGCCCTGCAACTGTTGCAGGACAACACTCCGACCGTGATCATCATAATCTCGGCGCTGGCGGTGAATCTGCGCATGGCGATGTATTCCGCATCACTGACACCTTACCTGGGTTCCGCGCCCATGTGGCAGCGTGCCTTTGCGGCATATCTGACCGTGGATCAATCTTATGCCTGCTCCATCGTGCGGTTCGAGAAAGAGCCCGACCTGTCAGTGCCGCAACGCATGGCCTATTTCGTGGGCTCTGTCACGCCGATCACACCGCTCTGGATTCTGGGTACGTATCTGGGCGCAGTGCTGGGTGCGCAAATACCGGAAAGCTGGGCGCTGGATTTTGCCCTGCCTATCACCTTTCTGGCCATGATAGGGCCGATGATGCGGACCTTTGCACATGTGGTCGCGGCCCTTGTGGCCATCACGGTATCGTTGCTGACCGTCGCAATCCCGTTCAATCTGGGTCTGTTGATTGCCGGATGCGCTGGAATGATTGCCGGAGCGCAAGCGGAACTGATCCTCGAACGTGGAAAGACGCAGTCATGACGCAGCCTGATTCCGTCACCATCTGGGCCATTATCATCGGGCTTGCCATCGGCAGCTATGCGCTGCGCTTTGTTTTTATCGGTTTTGTAGGTGATCGCCCGATGCCGCCCTGGCTGCTGCGTCACCTGCGATATACAGCGGTGGCCATCCTTCCTGCATTGATCGCGCCGCTTGTTGTCTGGCCATCGGCCACCGAAGGACAGCCCGATCTGCCCCGCATGTCGGCGGCGGCTGTTGCCCTGGTGGTGGGAGTGATCAGCAAAAACGTGCTGGCGGCCATCTTTTCCGGGGCCGCCACGCTCTATGGTCTGCTGTATCTACTGAGTTGAGGAAGCGTTCAGCTGGTTGAGACGCGCATTGTTTGCCGCCAAACCTTTTTGCAGATCCGCATCGTCATTTTCCCGGTATTCTTCGGTCACGACGCCCGGAATCTGTGCGAACTGTTCCGACAACTTCACCGGATAGAACGTCACATCGATCTGCTCGAACCCCGGCACCTGTTTCAAAAGTTGCGATGTCGCATTGGTGCAGAACGCGCCAGCCACCGGACCGGATTGTTTTGCCAGTTGCAAGGCGATTTCAGCCTGTTGCGGGCTCACCTGGATGGTCTGTATGCGGGCATAATGCGTCTCGCGCGCGTGCGAACTGCGATAGGCCCGCTCGACCGCCGGGGTAATGCCGTAAAGCACATCATCCTTCACCGGAACCACATCCGCCCGGAACGAACCGGCAGGGTCAAAGATCACCCGCTCGCTGCCCGAAATCATCAGCGACGTATGTGCGCCCGATCCGGTGCGAGTGCTGATCATCGTGTACAGCGTCAGCGTCGATGGCCCCGGATCACGGTAGGACCGGGACACGATTTCGTTCCGATCCGCCTGCGGACGGCTTGAATTGGCGCAACCCGCCACTGTCGCTGCCAGCAAGCAGGCAATCAATATCCTGAGCAAGTCAGCCCCCGAAACGATTAGGAGGCGAATACCGCCAGGAACAGGCACAGAAAGGCAATGGCGACCACACACCACGTGGTGGCTTTGATGAAACCGTTGAATGTCTTGGTTTGGACCGTGATGTCCATTTCGCCGTGCTTGTATTCAGCCATGAGTCTCAGATTCCCAATTCGCGTGTTTGATCTGTTGGATAATGGAAAACACAACGCCTGTCACCACGTCATTCGCGCGCAGGGCGCTGTTACTTGAGAACCGAACAACCGAGATACCCGAAACCCCACCGCCAGGGCAGGCCGCTGCACGGCCCGCCACCGAATCGCACCGCCCCATACATTGCATCCGCAGTTATCGCGTGCACGCTGCGAATCTGGTCAGGTGTCATGTCGTACCGGTCGGCATAATCTTCTGCATGACGGTCTCCGTGCTCTACCACACAGGCGTGCAAGGCGTCATCCGCAGCCAGACGTGCGTCAAAGCTTTCCTCGGCCGTCTCCGATCCTCCTGCATTGTGATAAGCCCGGTCATGGGTCACGCAGCAATACTCCCAAGGGGGGTGTTCTTCGTATAGCGCGCCGACTTGTGGGAACTGCTTTGCCACCCAGCGCCAACTGGCTGACAACCCGCCCGAACAGCCATCGGTTTCAAACGACGTCAGTTCGGCGCCCTCGCTTTGCTCGATCAGGGCGCGGTGGCCCGGCATTTCAATTCCGCGCATCAGATCCTGCGCCCATGCCGACAGCGGCAGCATGGCCAGAATCAGCGCCAGTTCAAGGGCTTTCATCGCGCATCGCCTCTGTATCGACCTGCAATCCGAACGTAGTGGCCAGCCACAGCAACAGCCGCTCGCCCGGCCCCATTTCAGCGCGTACACGCAAAACCTCATTGGCCATGGCCGGACGGTCAGTGATCAGACCATCCACCCCCATCGAGGCCATTCTGGACATCTGCAACGGATCATTCACCGTCCAGACGTAGATATCCTTGCCGGCGTCCTGCACCTTGCGGATCAGCCCGGGTGTCACCATGCCTGCATTGACGGCGACAAATTCGCCTTCCAGCCCCGACAGATCCCCAATGGCCGTGGCCGCCAACACACCAGAGCGCCAGTCGGGCCGCACCTTTTCCATCTTTTGCACGGCCGGGTATTTCAGCGACATGGTGGCAACGTCGTTCTGCATCCCAAGCTCTTCGACAAGGCCGATCACCCGGTTTTCCAGATCGACGTCGTGACCATAGTATTTCAGCTCGATAAGGACCTTGGACTTGCCCCTGGCCGCTTCCAGAACCTCTCGCAGGGTCGGGGTCCGCTCCGCGGCGTATTCCGGCCCGAACCAGCTTCCAATGTCGATATCAGCCACATCCTGCATCGTCGCATCCCAGACCTTCAGGTTGACGCCGGCCAACTTCATGAAATCGCTGTCATGGGCCACGACAACCACATCATCCGCCGTTTCCTGAACGTCTATCTCAACCCAGTCCGCACCATCCTCGATCGCTTTCAGGACCGAGGCCATTGTGTTTTCCGGTCGCAAAGCCGCAGCACCCCGGTGACCGATGACCTCGGCATGATCCGGCGCCTGCACCCGTTCCAGCAGGCTTTGGCCAAACCAAAGGCCAATGCCCAATGCCGCAAGGGCCGCTGCGACAGTCACAAGTACCGGTACGCGGATCCTTCGGGGTTCGGGATGGGGAACCTCTTTTGTCTCGGCTTCGAAAAACGCGTCCAGCAAGACCGCCAGCGCGCCCAGCGCCGTTGCCGCCAGAACCAATCCCGCCAGGGACCAAAGCCCCGCGATGATCAGGCTGAGGATCAATGCCAGTCTGAGACTGCCGCCTTCCTGCACCGGCACAACCGCAAACAACAGACTGGCCACCGCCGCAATCAAAGCCGCAATCACAAGCCGCAGTCCCAGCCAAAGGGCAAGCTCGATCTTCAAACGACCGCGCTTGCCTTCCATCTTTTGTTCACTTTTCGCGAATGCTCCGCGTGGTGAGGCCCCTTCAAACAGAACCAGATGCAGCGCCAGCGCCCACCCGGACAGACGGCGGATCAACACCCATGCCAACGCGAGACCGACAAGCCCGATCAGAACCACGGCCACCTGAAAGGCCGGAGGGTGGAATGTCAGGTAATAATTGATGTCATATTCCGTCAGCGTCCACCATGCGATCAACCCCGCGATGGCCACAAACGGCAAGGCAAGCAGCAGAACGCGCAGGATGAAACGAACGGCAAACCCGAACAGCGCCGGAAAGCGGGACAGGTTCAGTGCCAGCGCCGCGCTTCCTGCGCGCCAGGGGTCGCCTTCCCCCATACGCAAGGACCCGGCCATGACCGCGAACACAAGCACCTCGGCCAGCAAGAACAGACTGAGCACCGTGACACCCGCGATGAACCCGGCAGGAGACAGCAGGAACATCGCAATGTCCTGATCGGTCAGAGCGGTCTGATTAGACAGAGAGACCGCCAGATTGACGGCCACGGCCACACCCGGCGCGATCAGCGCCACCAACAGCAAGCGCACAGCGATGTAGATTGGCACAAAGACACGGCGCAGGGCCCAAGCCTCGGCGTAGGCATGTGTTACTGCTTGAAAAAATCGTGTCACGTGGGCGCCTCCGGACTGATGCAGTCATTCAAAGGCGCGCAGGCGTGAATTGCAAGTCAGCTGTCTTCCAGATCCGCCGCCAGACGGAAACCGATGCGGTTGGCAGGTTTGTCCTCGACCGATTTGGGCAGGGCGCGCAACATCACGTTCAACTGACTGACATGCTGCACCAGTTGCGTACGGGCCCCGGTTCCGTCAGATCCGTAAAAGGTGATCATGTCGGGGTCGAAATACCCCATCCCTTCGATCCGCATGACGCCGGCATCGCCGCCGGTAAAGCCCATGGCGACTTCGTGATCGCCGTCCAGCGTCTTTTCAAAGTTCTGGATATACATGATCAGACGTTCGTAAGCCCATTGCGCCGGGCTTTTGTTGGCAACAGGCTTTTTCAACCCTTCGGGCAGGTCCTTGGCACCGGATTCGGCATTGGGATCCGCGTGCACCTCGTGACACCGCGGCAAAGCGGCGGCTTCGGCGGCCTCGGCCGAGGTTTCGATCTGGTCCTGCATTCTTCTACCCTTTGCGCTGATACAGCCATGCCCCGTCATCGCGTTGCGTCCGGGTTACCGCACCAATGTGGTAGAGATGATTCACATGCGCAACCGCCTCAACAAGCGCAAGCCCATATTCGCCTTCGCGGATCGTGCGTTTGAACAGTGGCAGAAAACAATCTGCGGCCGCTCTGGGTTGATCCAGATGCTTCAACAGGCGATCCAACGCGCCATGGTGGTTGTCGATCAGCTGTTTCATCCTAAGCGGCAGGCCCGAAAACGGCAGCTTGTGCCCGCCCAGAACCAGATGATCGGGCCGGGCATGGGCCTGCAACCGCTCGCAGGCTTCCAGCCACGCTGAAACCGGATCGGCCATCGGTTCCGTGGCATAGACGCCCAGATTGGGACTGATCGAGCTGAGAATCTGATCGCCGCTTAACACCAGATTGTCGTCACGGCTCCAGAAGGTGGCGTGTTCCGGCGCGTGGCCATTGCCCATATGAACGTCCCAGTCGCGCCCACCCATTCGGATCACGTCGCCCTGCTTGATCCGGGTAAAGCCCAGTGGCATGGGATAGACCGTGTCGGCAAAGTTGAAGGGGCGATCCTTCATCCGCGCATTCAGAACCTGGGGCGCCATGCCGGCGCTGCGATAGAAATCAAGCGTCTCCTGCGGCCATGTTTCCTGCACATCCAGCGTCAGCATCCGCGCAAACAGCCATGAGGTGCGGCTTGTGACCAGTTCGGCCCCGTGTTCCGACTGAAACCACCCGGCATTGCCGACATGGTCAGGATGATGATGCGTCACCACCACACGGGTGATCGGTTTGCCTTTCAAAGGCCCGCCCATCAGGGTTTCCCAGATACGCCGCGTCTTGTTCGACGACAGCCCGGTGTCAATCACCGTCCAACCTTCGCCATCGTCCAGCGCGTAGATATTGACGTGATCCAGCGCCATAGGAAGAGGCAGGCGCATCCACAGGACGCCCTCGGCAACCTCGATGGCTTCACCCGGCGCGGGCGGTTCAGCCCACGGATATCTGATCCCCGATACGCGATCCCCGTCCATCACGCCGCCAATTCATCCGGGCTGAGCGAAAAGAGGTCATCCGCACCGCTTTGCACCCGCGCCAGAAGGCCGGAATGCTCGGGCAACAAGGCGTTGATGTAGTAGCGCGCCAATTTGGCCCGTGGTCCTTCCGGATCAGCCAGAGCCGCGGACAGGTGATAATGCCCGCCAAGAACCCGGGCAAACGCCTGAAGATAGGCCGTTGCGCCTGCAAATCGGTCGTTCATGTCGTCCTGCGCCACCAACCATTCGGTTGCCTCGCGCAGGGTTTCTGTTGCCTCCCACACTGGACCGGCCAGATCGGGCATCGTCGTACGCGCGTGTTCGGCCTGTTCTTCGATCTCGTCCAGAAGGTTCGAAGCCGCCTCGCCCCCGTCCATCATTTTGCGCGCAACAAGGTCCATGGCCTGAATGCCGTCGGTTCCCTCGTAAATCGCGGTCACGCGAACATCGCGGGAATATTGCGCCGCGCCTGTTTCTTCGACAAAGCCCATTCCGCCATGCACCTGTACGCCGGTTTCGGCCACGCGTATCCCGGTCCGGGCCCCAAAGTTCTTGCCGATTGGCGTCAACAACGCGGCCCGCGCGGCCCAATCGGCGTCGCCGGTGGCTTTCGCCATGTCAATCGCGGTCGCGTTGGCCAGAAGAATAGCCCGAGCGGCAAAGATATCGGCGCGCATATCCATGATCATGCGACGCACATCCGCATGATCGATGATCGTCCCCGAAGGCGTCCTGCCCTGCTTGCGTTCCAGCGCATAGGCCAAAGCGTGCTGATAGGCGCCTTCCGCAACGCCCACACCCTGGCCACCCACGCCCAGGCGGGCATTGTTCATCATGGTAAACATGGCCGCCATACCACCATGTTCCTTACCGACAAGCCATCCTTTGGCGCCCTCATATTGCATCACGCAGGTGGGTGAGCCGTGCAGACCCATCTTGTGTTCGACAGATACAACCTTCAGGTCGTTAGCCACGCCGGGATTGCCATCCGACTCGGGGATGTATTTCGGCACCAGAAACAAGGAAATGCCCTTGGTGCCGGGCACACCGTCCGGCAGGCGGGCCAGAACCAGATGGCAGATATTTTCGGCAAAGTCGTTGTCGCCCCAGGAAATGAAGATCTTCTGCCCGGTCACCGAGTATGTGCCATCACCGTTTGGTTCAGCCTTCGAGGTCAGCGCCCCGACATCCGATCCGGCCTGCGCTTCGGTCAGGTTCATGGTGGCTGACCATTCGCCGGAAATCATTTTGGGCAGATACAGCGACTTCAGTTCGTCGCTGGCGTGATGTTCCAACGCCTCGATCTGGCCCTGCGCCATCAGCGGAGCCAGTTGCAACGACAGGCAAGCGGCGCTCATCATCTCGTTCACGGCAGTGGTGACAGCCATCGGCAGGCCCATACCGCCGTATTCAGGATCAGCGCTGATCCCGATCCACCCGCCTTCGGCAATCGCCTTCCAGCCATCGGCATAACCCGGAGAGCTGCGCAGCACACCATTTTCAAGCCGCGCCGGTTCCAGATCACCGGCACGCTGCAACGGGGCCAGAACCTCTTCGCTCATCTTGGCCGCTTCGGTCAGGATGGCCGTGACGACATCGGCGCTGGCATCTGCGAAAGTCTCGGTGGCGGCGACCTGGTCGAACCCGACGACATGGTCCAGCAGAAATTGATAATCTGAGATTGGGGCGCGATATGGCATGATTTCTCTCGGGGTCTAACGGATCAGAATACATCGGCGGGCTTGGAATCAAATGCAAGCGCCGGTAAGCGTGTGGGCCTGAACCGATTACCTACCTTTCCTCAAGTTCCAGGCAACCAAAACGCGGCGTCATCAGATATGATCTCATCCGGCACACAGGAATTGACGGCAGATCCCGGCGGTATCGCGCAGGCTGCCGATTTTTTGCGCCAGGGGCTTCTGGTCGCCTTTCCGACCGAAACGGTCTATGGCCTTGGCGGCGACGCCCGCAACGGTCAGGCCGTCGCATTGATCTACGAGGCCAAGGGACGGCCCAGCTTCAATCCGCTGATCGCCCATGTCGCCTCGGTCGAAGCGGCACAGCGGTTTGTGCAATGGTCGGATCAGGCCGAGCAGCTGGCACAGGCCTTCTGGCCCGGTCCTCTGACCCTGGTTTTGCCTTTGCGCGAAGGACACGGGATTTCCTCACTGGTGACCGCCGGGCTGGACACTCTGGCCGTGCGCGTGCCCGCGCATCCGACGGCGCGTGCGCTGCTGGCCGACTTTGACGGACCGGTCGCGGCCCCCTCGGCAAACCCCTCGGGTCAGATCAGCCCCACGACGGCGGCTCATGTGTGGTCCGGTCTTGGCGGAAGGATCGCAGCTGTTCTGAACGACGGCCCCTGTGCGGTGGGTTTGGAATCCACCATTGTCGGTCTGGCCGGAGAGCCCACATTGCTGCGTCCGGGTGGCGTTGCGTTGGACCGGGTCGAAAGCGTGCTGAACATGCGACTGCACCTGCATCAATCCGGCGATCTGCTGACCGCTCCGGGACAGTTGCAGTCGCATTATGCGCCGGATGCGCCTGTTCGCCTGAATGCCACGGCCCGTCAGGGCGATGAGGTTCTGCTGGGCTTCGGACCAGCGGATTGCGACCTGAACCTGTCTGCCGAAGGACGTCTGACCGAGGCGGCCGCGAACCTCTTTGCAGCCCTTCACAGGCTGAACGAGACCGGGCGACCAATTGCCGTATCTCCGATCCCGAACACCGGATTGGGGGCTGCAATCAATGACAGGTTGCGCCGCGCCGCCGCACCACGCGACAGCTGATCAGGCCCGGCCAGCGCTGGCGGACAACGTCAGAGGATCCACACCGAGCGTCGCCAACGCAGCTTCCCATTTTTCGTCATCGGGCACGTCGAAGACAAGTTTCGTCGTGGCTTCGGTGGTCAGCCAGCCGTTCATGGCAATTTCGTCCTCAAGCTGGCCTGGCCCCCAGCCGGAATAGCCCAGCGTCAGCATCGAATTCAGCGGTCCGCTGCCAGACGCCAGATCTTCAAGCACATCCAGCGTCGCCGTCATGCTGAAATCTGCGGAAATATGCATCGAATGCAGGTTGGCCTCATAGTCGGCGCTGTGCAGGACAAATCCGCGCGACATCTCGACCGGGCCACCGAAATGCACAAGGCGCTCTCCGATGACCGGGATACGACAGGCGATGTTCAGTTGCCCCAGCAACGTCTTGATTCGCAGATCCGAAGGCTTGTTCACGATCAATCCCATAGCGCCATCGTCGCCATGGCTGCACATATACACTACCGAATGGTCGAATCGCGGATCGCCCATTCCGGGCATCGCAATCAACAGTTTTCCGGTCAGGTCCATGGGCCGTCATCTCTTTGTCAGTTCACGTCAACAATGGCCCCGCCGCACCATAGTTTGCAAGAGTCGAACCCGTATTTCGACGGATTTCATCGCGGTGACCGGATCGTGACTTGGAATCCGCGCCAACGACGCGCATTTATGGGGTATGAAGATGTCGATGAAACCCACCGCTGTCGCCGCACTCGCGTGTCTGAGCCTGTCCGTTCCAGTTGCCGCGCAAGGCCTGGATGACGTGGTTCAGCTGGATGTTCTGGATGGCGGGCGGACGGCCAACGGCACCTACATGTCCGCTTTGAAGCTGACGCTCAAGGATGGCTGGAAGACCTACTGGCGCGCGCCAGGAGATTCCGGCATCCCGCCCGAGTTCGACTGGAAGCGATCCAGCAATATCGGCCAGGTGGAAATCATCTGGCCCGCGCCCGAAATCTTCGATCAGGATGGCCTGCAATCGATTGGCTATGAAAACCAGCTGGTCCTGCCCATCAAGGTCACTCCGCGCAACCCGGCAAAACCGGTCCACCTGAAAGGCAGGATGGATCTGGGGGTCTGCAAAGACGTTTGCATCCCGGAACGCCTGGATTTCGACCACACGCTCGACGCGGACGCTGATCGCAACCCGGCGATTGCCGCAGCGATGGCGCAAAGGCCCTATTCCGCGCGCGAGGCCCGTGTCACCAAGACCACCTGCAATCTGACTCCCACGAAAGACGGAATGCGGATCGAGGCGCGGATGACGATGCCGTCAGCGGGTGGCCGTGAAGTCGCCGTTATCGAACCCGGCAATCCTTCGCTTTGGGCCTCGCAACCTGTGTCTCGAAGGCAGGGGGATACATTGGTGGCTGAAGCGGAGATCATACACGCATCAGGTGCACCTTTTGCACTGGACCGGTCCGAGATCCGGATCACTGTTCTTGGGTCCGATCACGCCGTCGATATTCTGGGCTGTAGCGCGGGCTGACTGCATGAGCCAATCCCCCAAGATCGGTGCGTTGGCGGTTGTTCTGCATCAGAGCAAGGTTCTTCTGGTTCAGCGCAGCAAACAGCCGGACAAAGGGCTGTGGGGGTTCCCCGGCGGCCACGTGGAGTGGGGTGAAACCGTTTTGCAGGCGGCGCAGCGCGAGTTGCGCGAAGAAACCTCGGTGATTGCGGAACCGTCTCATTACCTGAGAAACCTGGATCTGCTGCGCCACGACAAGGCGGGGCGGGTTCTGTCCCATTACCTGTTGGTCGGCGTTGCCTGCCGTTATCGGTCCGGCACACCACAGGCTGGTGACGACGCGCTGGATGCCCGCTGGTTTGCCATCGAGCAGATACGCCGGGGCGACCTGCCGATGAGCGCGCGGGTCATCGACCTTTTGGAACACGCGATCCGCGCGGATCAGACATCGGCCGATCTTGTCAGCCGCCCATAAAGCAAACCTGACAGCACCACGCTCAGGACCACGATCAGAATTGCCCCGGCCAGGAATGCACCCAACCCCATTCGCAGCACCGCAATGCCATCTCCACCCACATAGAGGCCTTGCAGCACACCAAGCGGCGCGCCGGTAACCGCGGGCCATATCATCGTCAGGCCGAACCAGACAGCCAATGCGGCCCCGGTTGCCGCCAGTGCCCCCCGAACCACCCGGTCGGGTGCCCGCGCAGCGCGGCGCATGGCTGTCATCGGACGCGCCACGTCATTGAGGATCGCCAGCAGGGCAGGCACCAGGATCAGAACCAGCAGCATCCCGAACCCAAGACCGTAAACCAGCGTGATCACGGTCGGCTTGAGGAATTGTGCCTGTTGCGAGCCTTCGTAAAGCAACGGCGCAAGTCCAAGAACCGTGGTCAAAGTGGTCAGCATCACCGGCCGCAACCTGTCTGCGGTACCTTCGACAATGGACGGAACCAGACCTCGGTCTTTTTGATAGGCATCTATCGTCGTCACCAGAACGATCGAGTCGTTGATGATGATCCCCGTCATGCCCAGCAATCCGACCACCGTGAACATGCTGAGCGGCACTTCCCAGATGTAGTGGCCCCAGATCGCACCAACGAGGCCGAAAGGGATGATTGCCATGACAACCACTGGCCGTGTCCAGCTGGCGAACACCCAGGCCAGAACAAGGTAGATACCTGTCAGGCACAGGATCAAACCGGTGCGGGCTTCGGCAAGGAATTCATTTTCCTGTTCACTCAGACCCGACATGCGCCACTCAACTTGCCGCTCGGCTGCGATATCGGGCAGAATTTCTTCCTGCATCGCCCGTTCGATTTCGGTGGCGCGTGCCGGATCATCTTCCGAGATGTCGCCGTAGACCGAAACAACCCTCAGGCCGTTTTCGCGCCGAACCGTCGAGAAACCGGATTTACGCTCGACCGATACGATGTCGGCCAGCGGTACGTAAACCCCGTCAGGAGACCGCATCAGCGTACGCTCGAGGAAATCTGCCGTCAGTTCGCCTTCAGGCAGTTCCACACGGATCTCGGCACTGCGTGGCCCGTCCGGGAATGTCGCCGCTTCGATGCCGTTCAGGCGATTGCGCAGGGCGCGACCCAGCGTTTCAATCCGGAATCCCAGCGCCTCTCCCTGCGCGGTCAGGTCCAGGATGAACTCTTCCTTGTCATAAGCCAGGTTGTCTTCCAGCGCCGAGACTTCGGGGAATTTCGACAGCTCGGCCTGCAAGTCTTCGGACGCGGCCTTGAGAACGCTCACATCAGAGCCGAAAAACTGCACATCGATGGCATCGCCGCCAGGGCCGGACCGCCAACCGCGGAAGCTTACCACTTCGAGCTTGGGATGGCGCGGCGCGAATTCCTGCAACTCTCCGACAAATTCGAAACTCGAATAAGGGCGCAGATCGGCATCGATAAGCTCGATCGAGATACCGCCCAACAAACTGCCATCCTTACCATCCGCGGCAGCCAGTTGCCGGCCTGCGTTGCCGCCAACCTCGGCCAGGACATAGTCGATCGGATTGCGGCCGTGGCGCTCTTCGTAGATCTGGCCCAGATCATTGACCGCCTGTTGCAGAAGGCGCATCATTTCCAGCGTATCTGATCGCGTCGAGCCTTCGCGCATGATAAAGCCGCCGGTCACCGAACTTCGTTCTGGTGCATTGAAAAAACGCCAGTTCACGTCGCCGCGAATGAACAGCGCGACCTGGCTGGCCAGTACCGCGATCATCAGCGCCACGACCACGTAACGCGCCCATATCACCCAGGCGATCAACGGGCGGAACAGGTGGTCCCGAACCCAACGGAAACCACGATTGACGACCCGGTTGGGCAGGTCATACCAGTGTTCCTTGGCCGAGTGCGCTATGGCGTGCGCCATGTGGTTGGGAAGGATCAGGAAGCATTCGACCAGCGAAGCGATCAGTACAGCGATCACTGTAAAAGGAATGTCGCGGATCAGTTCGCCGAACCGCCCGCCCACCAGGGTCAGACCGAAGAACGCGATTACCGTCGTGACGGTCGCAGCCAGAACCGGCATGGCCATTCGCCGCGCCGCACGTTCCGCAGCCACGACAGGCGGCTCACCCAAACGCCGGGCGCGGAAATCCGCGTGTTCCCCCACCACGATGGCGTCATCAACCACGATGCCCAGCGTGATGATCAGACCGAACAGCGACACCATGTTCAGCGACAATCCCCCCAGATACATCAACGCAATTGCCGCTGACATCGCCACGGGAATACCTGCCGCAACCCAGAAGGCGATGCGCGCGTTGAGGAACAAGAACAGAAGGCAGACGACAAGGCCAAGACCCATCAACCCGTTGTTGACCAGGATGTTCAATCGGTCGGTTATGGCCTGGGCGCGGGTGCGGATAAGCTCAATCTTCACACCTTCGGGCAAGCTGGCCTGCATTTCGCGGGCAACGTCTTCGACCGTGTGCTGGATGTCTATCGCATCGCCCAGATTTGACCGGTCGACCCGGATGGACATGGCCGGATCGTCGTCGACGAAATAACTGCGATGCCGTGTGACACCTTCGACCCGAATCCTGGCGATATCACCGACTTTCAGCTTCGACCCGTTGGCAAAGGTCCGCAGCGCGATGTCTTCGATCTGTTCCGGGGTCCGCTTTTCGGTTCCGGCCCGGATACGCGCACCTGCGCCCTCAACCTCACCAGCGGGATCGGTGCTGACCTCGCCCGCAATCGCCGATGCGATCTCTTCCATGGTGATGTCATTGGCGATCAATTGCGCCGTGGTGATCTCGACAATGATCTGGGGCGCGGCAATGCCCCTGATTTCGGTACGCGTGACGCCCGCCGAGAACAAACGGTTGATGAACTCATCCGTCAGCTTCGCCAGTTGATTGGTGTCGGTGGGGCCACTGATAACGACATCCGTTACCCGATCCCGCCAAGCGCCGCGTCGAATTTCAGGTTCTTCGGACCCTTCCGGCAGATCCGTCACACCGTCTATCGCGGACCGGACGTCTTCGACCGCGCGGGACATGTCCCAGTTCGGCTCGAACTCCAGTCTGACGCGGGTCCAACTTGGGTGTGAACTGGCCTCGGTACTGGTTACCCCTTCAACGGCCAGCAGCGCAGGTTCCAACAACTGCACGATACCGGCATCCATGTCCTCGGGGCCTGCACCTTCCCACGAGACGGTCACATCGATGCGTTCCAGAATGACATCCGGAAAGAACTGCGCCCGCATGTTCGGAATGGCAGCCGCGCCCAGAACCAGCATCACCAGCAGCAGCAAATTGGCCACCGTCCGGTGCCGTGTGAAGTAACTGAGAAGGCCACCCGCTGCGCCAGGTATCTCGCGCATCATGACGCTCAGCCCCCGGCCTTGGTTTCAATGCGCCGCACCAGAGATGAAGGCACGCGCGCTTCCCGCAACTGACCGAGAACCTGAGTTTTTTCATCCTGAGGCATGGTTTCGTTGGCCTCGACCCGGGCCACGAGTTCAGCGCGTTTCGCATCTGACAGCTCGACCATGCCCGGGTCTGCCCCGGCCTCAAGCCGCAAGGGCCGCACCCGCACGCCGGGCCCAAGCAATGGCGTGCGACCGATGACGACCTCGCGCCCTTCCAACCCGTCGCCCCGCAGCAAAACCTCGTCACCCTGTCTGCGGACAAGCTGCACCGGCAAGCTTTCCAGACGGTCATCCGCACCCAGCACCAGAACCGTTCCTGATGCGTCCAATGCCGAAGACGGCAAGCGGAACACGTTGGCAAGCGGTTGTTCCTGAACCGAGACGGTGACGAAATCTTCTGGCTTGAACCCGGATGCTTCTTGCAGACGCGCATAGATCAAACGTCCGGTCCGGCCCTCGCCCGCCGACCCGCTGTCACGGCTGATATAGCCTGTCGCGGTCAGATCGGTGCCCGTCACCTCAAGCGAAACCGTCACCGGTGCGTTGATCAGCCTGTCATTCTCGTCCAACAGACGCACATATTGTGCCGTTGACACCCGGAATGCCACTTCAAGAGCGTTTGGATCAACAAGTTCAGCCAGTTTTTCATTTGCCGACACCAAGCGCCCTTCCACAAGCGTCACATCGGTCAGGGTGCCGCTGAAACCGGCCCGAATGGTCATATCTTCAAGATCGCGTTCCGCCGCCTCCAGGGCTATCTCCGCCCGCGCCAACAATGTCGTTGCCTGATCGACGCGGGATTCAGCCTGTGCAAGCGCGATACGACGCGCCAGAACGGCCTGTTGGGCTGACGCAGCCGCCAGTTCCGCCTCTTCCACGCTGGCGGCGGCGCCTACCCCTCGGGACTCCAGATCGCGTTGCCGTTGCAGCGCCCGTTCCCGCAGTTCGGCTTGCGCCTCGGCCGATTTCAATTCGTCCTGCGCCAGCAGCAGAGACCGTTCGGCATCACGTTCTTCGAATTGTGCGTCCAAAAGATCGGACTTGGCCCGATCCAGCGCGGATTGGGCATCCGCCGGATCCAGTTCAACCAGAACTTCCCCGGCAGTTACCGTTCCGCCATCCACAAAATCCTCTGCCAGGGCAACAACACGGCCACCCAGTGCCGCACGCAATTCCAGCCTGCGCCGGCTCTGGACCTCTCCGAATGCTTCGAGATAGGGGATAACGGTTTCCGCCTCGGCCTGACGTACGGCAATCGCAAAGACCCGTTCCCGAGCGGCGGGCGCCTGGTCCTCACGCGTCAGGACGTCTTGAACAGCACCCATGATGATCTGCGCAGCAACAAACAGCAAGGCAAGCGTCAGGAACGCCAGAAAGATACCGACAAGACTCTGCCGTAGAAATCGCATCAAACAGTTACCCCGGTTGCACCAAGCTGCCGTCCACAACATGTAGCCGGATCACGAATTATGCCAAGCCACAAAGCGGTTATACGGAATTGAACGTACGACCAGTCTACTTCCGTCGCAGATGTTCGTCCAATCTGGGCATTATTTCCACAAAATTGCAGGGGCGATGCCGGAAATCGAACTGTTTTTCCAAAATCCCATCCCACGCATCCTTGCAGGCCCCCGGGCTGCCGGGCAATGCAAACAGGTATGTTCCCCCCGCAACGCCCCCGGTTGCACGGGACTGCACCGCCGAGGTGCCGATTTTTTCCATCGAGATGATAGTGAAGACGGTACCGAATGCGTCGATCTCTTTTTCGTACACGTCCCGATGCGCCTCGACTGTCACGTCCCGCCCGGTCAGGCCCGTTCCGCCGGTCGAGATCACGACATCGATCTGCTCATCAGCCACCCATGCACGCAATTGTTCGGCGATCTGGTCGCGCTCGTCCCGGATGATCTGGCGATCCGCAATCACATGGCCCGCTTTTTCGATCCGGTCCACCAATGTCTGCCCCGAGCGATCTTCGTCCATCGATCTGGTGTCCGAAACGGTCAGAACGGCAATTCTTACGGGGATGAACTCCATGGTTTCGTCAATGCGTGACATCTTGCGTCAGGCCCTTTCCATCATGACAAATCGGATTGCGAGGGCGGAACATATGCACCCCGTGATCCAACCAATAATACGCGAGGCGCGCCGGTTGCCGGCATGCAGCCCGTTCACGACAAACACTCCGACGGCAATGATCCCGCCCCGGGGTTCACAAACTGCCGAATGGACGCCAACAAGGGGAAGGTTTCGGTCATGGGCCTACTTCAAACCAATTCGGTTTCGGTCCCAGATTGGCCAGTTGTGTTCGACCCAAGGACCCTCGATAGCCCCAGCTTTCATGCACATGGCCAAAGAACGCAAACCCCGGCTGAAGGCGTTCCACCGCATCTCGTATGGCAGTTGATCCGACCGAAAGGCCCTGCGATGTCTGATCCCCATACCCTTTGGGTGGAGAATGAACGATCAGGACATCAGCCGTTTCACACCGGTCGAGCATCTCGGACGCCTCACCTTCTGTCAGATCACAGGACCAGTCTCCGAACGGAGTCGGTGGTACGCCGTAGCCAAGGCCAAACAAGCGCAAGCCGTCTATGGTCATGCCAGACCCATGCAGGACATGAACACCGTCCGGGGCCGCATTGCCCAGCTCTTCTGCACTTTCCGCGTTTCCCGGGATCAGGACCAGCGGGGCCGAAATGCCCGACAGCATCTGCATCGCCTCGTCCAGCCCCTGACGTGAATTGCAATAATCACCGGCGCCGATGACCAGATCAGCCTCGGCGCTGGCGGCAACCAGATCGGCCGCACGGTTGCGCGCCATGTGCAGATCAGAGAATGCCAGAACCTTCATGTTGCACCTCGCAGCCGCGCTTTCAGTTCCAGCAGATCCGCCCAGGCCTGCCGTTTCATCTGCGGTTGTCGCAGCAGATAAGCCGGGTGGAACATCGGAATCACCGGCAGATCCATCGCCTGATCCCATTTGCCGCGCAGGCGGGTGATGCCGCGTTTGCCAAGCACGGCCTGACAGCTGATATTCCCCATCACCACCAGAACCTCTGGCCTGGCCAGGGCCACATGACGTTCCAGGAACGGCTTCATCATCCCGATCTCTTCGGGTTTGGGGTCGCGGTTCTGCGGGGGCCGCCATGGCAGCACGTTGGTGATATAGACGTTCTCGCGACGATCCAGCTCAATTGCCGCCAGCATCCGGTCCAGCAATTGGCCCGCACGGCCGACAAAGGGCTTGCCTTCGCGGTCCTCATCGCGGCCCGGCGCCTCGCCAATGATCATAACCCGTGCGCCGGGGGTCCCAGCGGCAAAGACCAACTGCCGCGCACCGCGTTTGAGCTCGCAGTGTTCGAAAGCGTCCATCGCTGCGCGCAACTGATCCAGCGATCCCGCGCCCTGTGCTGCGGATCCTGCGATTGCTACTGGGTTTACATCCCGTGGCTTCGCCGGGGCGGCGGGGCGCGCTTCTGCTTTCTTGGGTTTGGCCGTGGTGTCGGGCAACGCGTACCGGTCAACCGGCGCATCTCCGATTGCCTCGGTGGCGCCCAGTTCGATCTGCCATTCCAGCAGCGCCCGCGCAGAATAATAGTCCAAACCCGATTCCATAGGGATAACTTACCCGCCTGAGGGCTGAGGGAAAGCGAATAGGGCTTGATCGGTCGCTCTGTCGCGCCGACCATCGGCCTGCGATGCTCAGATTTCTGCGATTCCTCATCATTGGACTAGTGCTGGTTGTCACTGGTGATCCGGCATTGGCCACATTTCACGACAAACACGGGCAGTGCCGTGGGGGTCAGTTCAAATGCGGCAGCACATGCTGTTCAGGCGGGCAAAGATGCAGTTTTGATGGCCATTGCATTCCGCTGGGCGGCACCTATTGCGGCGGCGGGCGCAGTTGCGGTCCGTTCGAACGCTGCGTTGCGGGTGGACTTAGATGTGCGCCCGCAGGCCTGAACAAATGCGCCTCGCGGCTGGATTGTCCGGGCGACAGTTTCTGCAATGGTCGTGGCGAGTGTGAACGGAACGCACCCGAGTTGGATACGACGCCTCCGACCACTTGCGCTGATGGCAGAACCTGCGCGCGTGGCTCGTCCTGCCTGCCCGGCGGGGGATGCTCTCGTCCGGGATGGTTCCTGTGCGAGGAAACCGGATCACAATGCCGTCCCGGTTTCAAATGCTCGGCCCATCAAGGGTGCGTACCGATCAAGGCCATCGACTGTGGTTATGGCAAGTGGTGCAAGCCGGGCCAGCAATGCCTGCCCGAAGGCGGCTGCGAAAAACTGCCTGAGGGTACGGAACCTTAGGTTGCCTTGCGCCGCCCGGCTTCCTATAAGCGGCGCGATTGTCAGACAGGAGCCCGCCCATGCGTTTCGCCCATCGTCACCTTCTTGGCATCGAGCATCTGTCGCAATCCGATATCACCGACATTCTGGATCTGGCCGAGACCTATGTCGACATGAACCGCCAGTCGACCAAGCATTCGGACGTTCTGTCGGGGCTGACCCAGATCAACATGTTCTTTGAAAACTCGACCCGCACACAGGCCAGTTTCGAACTGGCGGGCAAACGCCTGGGTGCGGATGTGATGAACATGGCGATGCAGGCCAGTTCGATCAAGAAAGGTGAAACCCTGATCGACACCGCGATGACGCTGAACGCGATGCACCCGGATCTTCTGGTGGTGCGGCACCCGCATTCCGGCGCGGTCGATCTGCTGGCGCAAAAGGTCAATTGCGCCGTTCTGAACGCCGGTGACGGCAAACATGAACACCCCACGCAAGCCCTGCTGGACGCCCTGACCATCCGTCGCGCCAAGGGGCGCCTGCACCGGCTGAACATTGCCATTTGCGGCGATGTCGCCCATTCCCGCGTCGCCCGATCGAACCTGATCCTGCTGGGCAAGATGGAAAACCGCATCCGCCTGATTGGCCCGCCGACGCTGGTGCCCAGCCAGTTCGCCGAGTTCGGGGCCGAAATCTATGACGACATGAACGAGGGCCTCAAGGACGTTGACGTCGTCATGATGCTGCGCCTTCAGAAAGAGCGGATGGATGGCGGGTTCATCCCCTCGGAACGCGAATATTACCACCGCTACGGGCTGGACGCCGCAAAGCTGGCGCAGGCCAAGCCGGACGCGATCGTGATGCATCCCGGCCCGATGAACCGCGGGGTCGAGATCGACGGCACGTTGGCGGACGACATCAACCGATCCGTCATTCAGGAACAGGTGGAAATGGGTGTCGCCGTCCGCATGGCCGCGATGGATTTGCTGGCGCGCAACCTGCGCGAGGCCGCATGAGCGATCTGACCGTCGCCCCACACGAACGCGGCGTTTTGCGCCTGTTCGCGCTGGACATGCGCCCGGAAGAGGCGAAGTTCCTGCGCGAACCGGGTGCCGCCGATCAGGTGCTTGGGGTCGACGGGCTGGACCCCAGCCACATCGATGTTTTCCCGGTCTCCGACCTGGAAGACCTCGGCCTGTACGGCTATCTGACCGAGGGCTGCGGCGTGTCTGCGGATCAGCTGGACCGGAACGCTCTGGCCTCTGTCGACGGTTGGGTCATGGTCCTTCGCAGCGCGGCTTTCAACGGGCGCCCGGCGACGCTGAACCCCGATCCGCGCCTGCACCTGATCGGCCTGTTCACGGAAGAGGCCACGAACTGGACCGGGGGGACCATTGAAACCGAAAGCGCCAAGCCCTTTTCCGCTCCGCAAACCGTCACAGCGGGTGACACCCCACGCCGCGTCGGATCGGCCATACTGGCACTGGTCGCGCTTTTGGTCTTCGGAGGCATCTTATGGCTGATCCTGTGATCTTCGCCCCGGACAAGGGGGCCTATATCCGCACCAACGCATGGCTGGCTGCTCTTGCCATGGCCGGTGCGATGATCGTGCTTTGGCTGATCGGCAATCCCTACGTCTGGACCGGAGCCCCCGCCGGCCTTGCTGCCATCGGCATACGCGCCTGGTATCTGGCCTCGGAAGAGCTGGTCGCCAATTGGGAAATGTCAGACACAACACTGACCGGTCCCGGCGGACGCAGTGTGCCGCTGAACCAGATCACCGCCGTGAATATCATGGGCAGCTTCGTCCAGGTTGTCACCAAATCCGGCGACAAGCATCTGATCAAGTACCAGTCAGACCCGGCCGCCACCAAAGCCGCGATTGAAAGGGCCATTCCATGACCACCCTGATCTTCACCAATGCCCGCCTGATCGACCCTGAAACCGGCACGGACAATCCCGGCTGGCTGCACATTGCCGACGGCCTCATTCAGGGCACCGGTGACGGGGATGCGCCCACCACCGACGGGCAGGTCATCGACTGCGGCGGCAAGTGCCTCGCCCCCGGCATCGTGGATATCGGCGTCAAGGTCTGCGAGCCGGGCGAGCGGCACAAGGAAAGCTACAAGTCCGCAGGTCTCGCTGCCGCGGCCGGTGGTGTGACCACCATCGTCACCCGCCCGGATACACTGCCGGCGGTCGATACACCGGAAACGCTGGAATTCGCGACCCGGCGTGCTCAGGCGGATGCACCGGTCAACGTTCTGCCGATGGCCGCGCTGACCAAGGGGCGCAACGGGCGTGAGATGACGGAAATCGGGTTCTTGCAGGACGCAGGCGCCGTGGCCTTCACCGATTGCGATCACGTCATCACCAATACCAAGGTGTTTTCCCGCGCACTGACCTATGCGAAATCCTGCGGCGCGCTGGTGATTGCCCATCCGCAGGACCCGGGCCTGAGCCATGGCGCTGCGGCCACCAGCGGCAAATTCGCCGCCCTGCGCGGATTGCCTGCGGTCTCGCCCATGGCCGAGCGAATGGGGCTGGACCGTGACATCGCGCTGTTGGAAATGACGGGCGCGGCCTATCACGCCGACCAGATCACCACGGCCCGCGCCCTGCCCGCGCTGGAACGGGCCAAGCGCAACGGGCTGGACATCACCGCTGGCACCTCGATCCATCACCTGACACTGAACGAGCTGGACGTGGCCGACTATCGCACCTTCTTCAAGGTCAAGCCTCCGCTGCGGTCCGAGGATGACCGGCAGGCGGTGATCGAGGCGGTGCGAACCGGTCTGATCGACACGATCAGTTCGATGCACACACCGCAGGACGAGGAAAGCAAACGGCTGCCGTTCGAAGAAGCCGCCTCGGGCGCGGTGGCGCTGGAAACGCTGTTGCCTGCGGCATTGCGCCTGTATCATGCCGACCAGTTGGACCTGCCAACCCTGTTCCGGGCGATGGCATTGAACCCGGCCAAACGGCTTGGTCTGGAAAGCGGCCGATTGTCGGAAGGCGCCCCGGCGGATCTGGTTCTGTTCGACCCGGATGTGCCTTTTGTGCTTGATCGCTTTGCCTTAAAATCCAAATCTCAGAACACTCCATTTGACGGCCAGCGGATGCAAGGTAAGGTCATTTCGACCTATGTTGCAGGTAAAGAAGTGTTCCGGAGTTCCTGATGCCCCCGATCGACAACTCGACTAGCGAACTGCTCCAGTGGGCGGTGGTTGGATATCTGATGGGCTCCGTTCCCTTCGGCCTGCTGCTTGCCAAGGTCATGGGGTTGGGAAATCTGCGCGAAATCGGATCCGGAAATATCGGCGCAACCAACGTCCTGCGCACCGGCAACAAAGCCGCCGCGGCGCTGACCTTGCTGTTCGACGCGGCCAAGGGCGCGGTGGCGGTTCTGATTGCCCGTGCTTATGCCGGAGAAGACGCCGCACAGATCGCAGCCCTTTTTGCCTTTCTGGGTCATTGCTTTCCCATCTGGCTGGGTTTCAAGGGCGGGAAAGGCGTGGCCACCTTTCTGGGCCTCTGGCTGGCGCTGGACTGGCGCGTCGGAGTTGCGTGCTGTCTCAGCTGGTTGGTGGCGGCGGCGATCTGGCGGATATCTTCGGTCGGCGCGCTGGCCGCGGCCGCGCTTTCAACGACCTGGGTGCTGGTTTTGACAAACGGACAATCCTTTATCCTGGGGATTATCCTGACCCTTCTGATCTATTGGCGTCACAGCACCAACGTCGCACGGATCAAGGCCGGGACTGAACCGAAAATCGGAAAGTCGTGACACCGCCGGACGCTTTCGTTTCCGCGTTTTTCGCGCTGCCCGAAGGCAGTTTTACCGGTTCATCGGGGGATCGGCGCTATGTCGTCGTGCGCCAACAGATGGCAAAGGGGAAATCCCACAAGCTGGTTGCGCACGAATTGGGCGGCACCGACTATATCAGCATGAACCTGTATCAGACGCGCCTCAGCGGCGCCCTGCTGAAGCCTTGTGAAATGGCGGCCTGCAAAGTCATCGCGTTTGTTCTGGATTTTGAACCGGACGCGTAATGTCAGGTCTGCATTATTGAACAGACGCTCCTCTCTGGCGCACAATCACGATTCATTGTTTTGAACGTGATCCGCCTGCTTCCCAGATCGCTGTCGTGACGGTCAATTACGGGCCACACAGGACAACAATCCGGAGCCTTCGATCGGCACACAGACGAGGCTCCTTTCACGAAAGGTGGAACAATGAACAAGTTTAAATCTCTGATCGGTGGCGTCGCTCTGTCCGTTGCACTGGCAACATCCGCTCTGGCCGCTGGTGTGGACATCAACGCAAGCTCGACTGGTCTGGCCATGCAGGGTTATGACCCGGTTGCCTATTTCACCGTTGGTGAAGCGACCAAGGGCGACTACCGCATCACCGCGCTGCACGACGATGCGTTGTACCGTTTCTCGTCCGAGGAAAACAAAGCCGCCTTCGAAGCCAACCCGGAAGCCTACCTGCCTGCCTACGGGGGCTACTGTGCCTTTGGCACAGCCATGGGCTTCAAGTTCGACGGCGACCCGAACTACTGGAAAATCGTCGACAACAAGCTATACCTGAACCTGTCGGAAGACATCCAGGAACGCTGGGAAGGCGACATCCCGGGCTTTATCGAAAGCGCGGGCGCAAAATGGGAAGACATCGCGGACAAGACCCCTGCTGAATTGCAGAAGCAATAACCCGCTGAAACTTTCAGACGTGTCGGCGGCGGAATGTTCCGCCGCCGCATGTCGTTTGAAGACCTCTCATTTCGTCCTATCTCATCTTTATCAGAAGTGGCCGTTTTCAGAGGGCACCGGCGTGTCTGTTTTTGTTTCAACGCCAGAATACGGGCTGGAATTCGTAGGTATCACTGATCCGATAACGCGAGCGGATCGTAATGGTCTGCATAGGTGAACTGAATTTCACTTGAGCAGAGTGACAATCGAAAGGAAATGAGATGACTTTGAAATTGGCTCTCATCACCACTGTCGCAACCGTGGTCGCGGGATCGGCAATGGCGCAATCCTCGGGCAACTGGACAGGGTTTTATGGCGGTCTGCAACTGGGTTATGCCGATGTGGACACCAGCCTGTCCGGGGTCGACGGCGATGGCGTAATCGGTGGTATCATCCTGGGTTACGACTATGATCTGGGCGACTGGGTCGTTGGCGGCGGTTTTGACTATGACTGGACTGACGTGGGCCTGTCCGGCGCGGCAACTGTTGAAGATGTCTGGCGGTTGAAAGCGCGCGCCGGCTACAAGGTAAACCCGCAAGGTTTGCTGTACGGCACGGCAGGCTACGCCGAAGCGGGCACCGACACCCTGGGCAGTGATGACGGGTGGTTCATCGGCGCAGGCTATGAACAGATCGTGGCCCCGAATGTCAGCATTGGCGGAGAGCTGCTGTACCACGAATTCGATAACTTCAACGGAAACAATGTGGATGTCGACGCAACCACATTGCAGGTTCGTGTCTCTTACCGGTTCTGAACGGCACTCCGGATAAAGTTGAACCCGGCCTGACAGGCCGGGTTTCGCATCAAAGGTCCAGAATCGTACTGCCGGTCGTCTGCCGCGCTTCCAACGCGCGATGTGCATCGGCCACCTGATCCAGCGCAAAGCGCTGATCGATGTGGATCTTGACCTCTCTGCCCTCGACCTTGCCGAACAAGCGGCGCGCCATTGCCTGACACACGGAGTGGTCCGCAATATGGGTGAACAAGGTGGGTCGGGTGATCTTGAGCGATCCTTTCCGACCCAGAACACCGATATCGAATGGCGGCACCGGCCCTGAGGCGTTGCCGAAGGAAATCATCATCCCCAAGGGTTTCAGGCAGTTCAGCGACCCTTCGAACGTGTCCGCCCCGACGGAATCCATCACCACGTCCACGCCCTTGCCTTTGGTGATCTCGGCCACCCGTTCGGCGAAATTCTCGGATCGGTAGTTGATGCAATGCGCAGCCCCGTTGAACCGGGCGAGGCTGCATTTCTCGTCGGTCCCCGCCGTACCAATCAGGGTGATCCCTTCGGATTTCGCCCATTGGCAGGCGATCAGTCCGACCCCGCCCGCCGCTGCATGGAACAGCACAGTATCCCCGCGTTTCAGCGGAGTGGTTCGGTGAAACAGGTACTCAACCGTCAAGCCCTTCAACATCATAGCCGCGGCAGCGTCGAAAGAGATGTCGTCCGGCAGAGGGCACACCTGTGCCGCAGGCATTACGCGGGCCTCGCAATACGCGCCGGGCGGGGCTGCCGCATACGCGGCCCGTTGACCGGGTTGCAGGTGCGTTACCCCGTCCCCGACGGCCTCGACGACACCCGCCGCTTCCATCCCCAAAGCATGGGGGAGTTCCAGGGGATACAATCCAGTGCGTTGATAAACATCGATGAAATTAAGACCGCAGGCATGATGGCGGATACGTATTTCACCCGGTCCGGGGTCGCCCAATGGCCTGTCTTCGATCCGCAACACCTCGGGCCCGCCGAATTCGTGCAATACCACCGTTTTCGCTGTTGTCTGCATCCTGACCTCCTCTTGCCTGACATCAAGCTAACATGACTGCAATGCAGGGCAATCCGTCTGGTGCCACAGTGTTGATCAGGATTCCGCCAAACTGTGCTATACTGCGACCAGGCGTTGTCGGCTGGTCCGGCCGCGGACAACCAAATGCCGGATCCATTCCGCGGCGCAATTCTCGCCAGGAAAGGGGATGAAAATGGCTAAAACAATCGGAAATCCGATCAGTTGGGCCGCCCGGAATCTGGGGGCGGCCAGTGATCATGTCTCGGATAGCGTTTCACAACTCGGAAGCGCAGATACCAAACACTTGCCGATGGTGCAGACATTGACGGTGCAGGATCTGCGCGCTTGCCTGCGGGCGGGGTATCACGACTTTGTCGAAACACGGGCGGATGCCATATTCATTGTGTTGATCTACCCGATCGCGGGGCTTTTGATGTTCGGCTTTGCCCTGAACGTCAACATGGTTCCACTTCTGGCGCCTCTGGTCGCAGGTTTTGCCTTGATCGGTCCGGTGGCAGCTGTGGGTTTGTACGAGATCAGCCGCAAACGTGAACAAGGCAGCACGGTGCATTGGCTGGATGCGTTCGGCGTATTCCGCTCGCCGGCATTCGGCGCAATTCTGGTTTTGGGCTTCTATCTGGTGATGCTTCTGCTGATCTGGCTGATGGTGGCCCAGAGCATCTATACGCATACAATGGGGCCTGAAGCCCCCGCATCACTTGGCACTTTTGCCACGCAGGCTTTCACGACGACTGCCGGCTGGACCATGATGGTTGTCGGACTCGCCGTTGGTTTCGTATTCGCTCTTTGCGCTCTGGCCATCAGCGTCGTCAGCTTTCCGTTGCTTCTGGACCGGCAAGTCGGATTGCCGGTGGCGGTCGTGACGTCGTTTCGCGTGTTGCGTCACAACCCCGGCGTCATCTTGACTTGGGGGTTCATCGTGGCGGCCCTTCTGTTTCTGGGAGCCCTGCCGATGCTGTTGGGCCTGATCATAGTGATGCCGGTTCTGGGTCATGCCACATGGCACCTGTACCGCCGCGCGGTTGCGTGAACGCGCGGGTCTGCCCCGCGCGCGCAGAGTTCAGCCCGCGACGTTCAGAACGATCTTGCCAATATGGCCCGAGCTTTCCATGCGTGCATGGGCGGCGGCAGCCTCGGCCAGATCAAACTCGCTGTCCATGACAGGCGCAACCTTGCCGGCCTCAAGCAGAGGCCAGACAGCTTCGCGCAGGTCCTGCGCAATCCGGGCCTTGGCCAGATCGCTTTGCGGGCGCAGGGTGCTGCCGGTCAGGGTCAGGCGCTTGACCATCATCAGGGCATAGTTCAGCTCGACCACCGGGCCTTGCAGAAACGCGATCTGGACCAGCCGCCCATCCTCGGCCAGAGCTTTGACGTTGCGCGGGATATAGTCGCCACCGACCATGTCGAGGATCAGGTTTGCCCCGCCTTCGGCCCGCATGACGGCCACAAAGTCCTCATCGCGGTAGTTGATCGCCCTTTCCGCACCCAATTTGACGCAAGCCTCACATTTTTCATCCGACCCTGCGGTGGCAAAAACGCAGGCCCCAAAAGCATTGGCCAACTGGATGGCCGTCGTGCCAATCCCGCTCGAGCCACCATGGACCAGAAATCTCTCGCCTGCCTTCAGCCCGCCCCGCGTGAACACGTTGGACCAGACGGTGAAAAAGGTCTCGGGCAGGCAGGCCGCCTCTTTCAGTCCCATGCCGGCAGGGACCGGCAGGCAATGGGCCGCAGGGGTGGCGACATATTCGGCATAGCCGCCGCCCGGCAGCAACGCGCAGACCTGATCGCCGACGGACAGTCCTTCGACCCCGGCCCCGACCGAGACCACTTCGCCCGAAGCCTCAAGCCCCGGCAGGTCGCTGGCACCGGGCGGCGGATCGTAAGCGCCCGCGCGCTGCAACGCATCCGGGCGGTTCACCCCGGCATAGGCCACTTTCAGAACGACCTGCCCTGCACCCGGTTCGGGAATCGGACGCTCGGTCAGTTGCAAAACATCGGGACCACCCGGTTCGGTGATCTCAACAGCGCGCATCATCTGGGTCATAGGCACCTCCTTTGCCCAATGCCTAGCAGGCATCAGGGCCAAGGCCCAGCACCAAGACGCGCTACTTTCGGGGGTTCAGCATCCCCGGAAGATCGGCCCGCATTTTTACCGGAGCCTTCACCTGACCCGCCAGCCAGTTCGGAACCGCCAGAAACGGTTTCAACACCGGGTTGTCGCGCATCTGTGCCTTGAACTTTTCAAACTCCATGACATTAGCGATCCGGCGATCCAGAAACTCCCACGTGCGCTGATGATCCGGGCTGTCATCGCCCAGCCAGAACAGCAGCGTCGAGGAATAGACACCCGATAAAGTGGCCCGCTTCGTGTACCAGTTCACATCATCCGAGGTGTCGCCCAGCGCATCCCAGATCAGATCGCAGGTCTGCCAAACCGCCCTGGCACCATCCGCTGCATGTGTCGGCAGGGAAAACAGCGTCATGCCCCGGCGCACCAACTCTTTGTCCTCGACGGCCTGCAACCGAAACCGAACCGCAGCGGCAATCCTGTCACGGAATTTCAGCCCGCTCAGGTCATCGGACTTGATGCGGTCCAGCATCGCCTGATCGCCGCGCGCGTGGTAGGCCAGCGCCAGATCAACCGCGCCGCGCGGACAGATCGCGCGCGCCAGGCCGTCATCCAGACCACAATCGGAAATGGAGGCGCGAAAACTGGATTCCGACCACCCATCGAAGGGAACATGGATCAGCATTGCATCCAAAAGCTGCTGTTTTGCATCTTCATATGTGGTCGTCATGGCGGTTCTCCGGTTGTCGGCCCCAGTACTAGACAAGTTAGAGCGGCTTTGCTATACGGCCAACTCCTGCAATTTCCTTGCAACTCTATCTAGAAAGGTGGTGACAACCACATGCAGGTTAGTGTTCGCGACAACAACGTCGATCAGGCGCTTCGTGCCCTGAAGAAAAAGCTGCAGCGCGAAGGCGTGTTCCGTGAAATGAAGCTGAAGCAACATTTCGAGAAACCGTCCGAGAAAAAAGCGCGCGAGAAGGCTGAAGCGATCCGTCGTGCCCGTAAACTGGCACGCAAGAAAGCACAGCGCGAAGGTCTGCTCTAAGACTTTCCTCGTCCAGCTTTGGATGACACTATTTGACGACCCCCGAGGCATCGCCCGGGGGTTTGTCGTTTCGGGGATCGGTTTCAATCCGCCGACTCGTGGTACCGGCTGTGCGACAAGCCGCCATTTCCTCACCAGCAACATTTTGCCCGGCATTTTGCAGCGCAGCGAATCCCGCACCGGTAGCATCGGGTTGCCAAAACTCGCCTGAAGTGAACCGCCCCCTACCACCGTCGACACCCCCACCTCTAAGTGAGCCCGTCCGGAAGGACACAAACACAAACGGAGGCAAAAATGTCGACTGCAAGTACATTCGAACGCGAGATGCTGGGGCTGATCAACCAGGAACGCACATCCCGCGGGCTCAACCCGCTGCAACTTGAGACGCAGCTGAACGATTCATCCGAAGATCACAGCACCTGGATGCTGGACACAGACACGTTCAGTCACACCGGTTCGGGCGGTTCCAGTGCAACCCAGCGGATGCAAAACGCCGGATTTGATCTTGAGGGAAACTGGCGGACCGGCGAAAACATCGCATGGCAGTCCGAACGCGGGCAGCCCGGCATCAGCGATGACGTGGCGCAGTTGCACCAGAACCTGATGAACAGCCCGGGCCACCGCGCCAATATCCTGAATCCGGATTTCAAATATATCGGGATCGGCGTCGAAACCGGTGACATGCAGGGCTTTGATGCGGTGATGGTCACCCAGAACTTTGCCGCAACCGACGCGGCAGTCATGCTGGACAACGGCAATACGAACACGCCGCCCGTTCCGCCAACCACGCCGGACGAAGTTGCCGTACCAGAAGAGCCGGAAGTCGAAACACCCGATACTGACGTCACCGAAACCGAAGAGCCAGGAACTGAGACTCCCGGAACCGAAGAGCCTACACCCGAGACACCAGACACCGACGTCACCGAAACCGAAGAGCCGGAATCCGAGACACCGGATACTGACGTCACCGAAACCGAGGAACCGGAACCCGAAATGCCCGGAACCGAAGAACCAACACCCGATGCACCAGATACCGACGTCACCGAAACCGAAGAGCCGGAACCCGAAACGCCGGACACCGAAGTGGTTGATGGCGGTGAGCCCGAAGCATTCTGCTTTGACGTTCAGGCTTTCCTGGATGAAATCGCCAGTTTCCTCGAAAACCTGCAAGCGCAGTTTGACGAGTTCAACTGGGGTGACGATGTGAACGGCGACACGGACGTGGCAGACACCGATGATATCGACATGATGCCGACCGCCGACGCCACGCCGGAAACGGAATCCGAGCCTGCGGGCACCGAAACCGCCGACGTCGATGACTGTGACATCACAATGGTCAACTTCTTCCACTTTGACTGCATGATGGATGCAGCCTGATCAGTTGACCCTGTGCGAGGCCGGCCGTGTCGGCCTCGCATATTCCGGCTCAGAGCCTGATTTTGCTTCAATAGATCTTTGGTACGTAAAGCTCATCCGGCAAAACGCGGCGTTCGTATTCCGGGTTGTACTTGCGGTCGGGCAGATTGACCTTTTCCTGAGGCACGTCCTCGTACGGGATTTTTGTCAAAAGATGCTCGATGCAGTTCAGCCTTTCGCGTTTCTTGTCATTGCCTTCGACGATGTACCACGGGGCCTCGGGAATATTGGTTCGGAAAAGCATATCCTCTTTGGCCTTCGTGTAGGATTCCCAGCGGATGCGGGATTCCAGATCCATCGGCGACAGCTTCCATTGTTTCATCGGATCGTGAATACGCATGAGGAATCGCAACTGCTGTTCCTCGTCCGTGATCGAGAACCAGTATTTCAGCAGAATGATCCCTGACCGCACCAGCATCCGTTCGAATTCGGGGACGTCCTGAAAGAACTGTTCAACCTGGTCCTCGGACGCAAAACCCATCACCCGCTCGACCCCCGCCCGGTTGTACCACGAGCGGTCGAACAGAACGATTTCTCCCGCCGCCGGCAGATGCGGTACATAGCGCTGGAAATACCACTGGCTTTGCTCGCGGCGGCTGGGTGCCGGCAACGCGACCACGCGCGCCACGCGCGGGTTCAGACGCTGGGTGATCCGCTTGATCACGCCCCCTTTACCGGCACTGTCACGGCCTTCAAACAGGATACAGACCTTGGCCCCGGTATGCTGTACCCAGTCCTGAACCTTGATCAGTTCAGCTTGCAGGCGCAGCAGGTTGCGGAAGTAAACCTTGCGATCCAACATGTCCGGATGCTGTTCCCGATAGATTTTCCGGACTTCCATCGACAGCATCGGCTCACTGAATTCTATCTCGAAATCTTCGTCCAGCGTATCCTCGAGCTCGGCTTCCAGCCAGTCTTTGGGGGCGCCAGTTTTTTCGTTGTCCAAGGTCAGCTCCTTCTCGGTCTTCGGGTTCGGACCATATCGGGCCCGTGTAACCACCTGATGTCATCAGATAAATTGATGCGAGGGTCACGAGTCCTGCGGCTGTTGTCACGCCTGCAAATCAGGTCCAGCGCGGGTATACGGTCTTTCCCCTGAATTTGTACATCTGGCCCGCGGGATACAAGCGTCTGAATTGACGCAATGCATTGCGCTTCACCATGGCTGCTTGCATTGCCTCGTTTTGGTGCGGCATCACGGGGTGCGTGAAACAGATGAGACGATTGTGACATTCCTTCTTTCCGCGTTGCTCGCGATCTGGCCCTGGCTTGTTCTGATATCAGCGCAATTGATGGCGCTGGCCCGGCGGACAGGCATCGGCTTGTCGTTGCTGGTTTTGTTCATCAGCATTGCCTCGGTGACAGGATTGATGTCACCCGGGGTGATCGCTGCCAGCCTGCTGTTCGGACTGGCCCATTTCGCCGGAGGTCCGGCGCTCGTGGGTTTTGCTTCCATTCTCGGGCTGGCCTGCGGATTGGGATACTATGCAACCAGGCGCCTGTGGGTACCTGTTGCGATGCATTTCGGCTTCAACCTGACCCACCTTTTTTTGTTCACCTATCCCGGACCTTTATGACAATCAGACGGGCAAGGCAGTGGTCTTGAACACGGTACGCAGGGCAAACGAGCTTTGCATTTGCGCCACCCTGGGCAAGCGCGACAGGTATTGGCGATGGATGCGGGCGAAATCTTCGGTGTTTTCCGCCACGACTTTCAGAATGTAATCCGCCGTACCGGCCATCAGATGGCATTCCAGCACATCCGGGATCCGGGCCACCGCTTTTTCAAACGCATCCAGAACCTCTTCGGCCTGACCCTGTAGCGTGATCTCGACAAAAACCGTTGTCGGCACGTTCATCTTCCGCGCATCCAGCAAAGCCACGTAGTTGCGAATGTAGCCTTCAACCTCCAGCCGCTGAACACGCCGGTGGCAAGCGGACGGAGACAGGTTGACCTGTTCAGACAATTCCGAATTCGACATCCTGCCGTTTTTCTGAAGTGCCGCCAGAATCTTTCGATCAGTCGCATCCAAGCTCATTTATGCAAGTCCTTTGCAAGATTTCGACACGTTACGCGAAATTCTTCCAAAGAAAAACGTATTGACACGTTTTCTTTCACAGAAATTGCGCTGCGAAATGCACATAATTTAAGCAGTTTAGGAACGGAGACCCCCATGAAAATCGGTTGCCCCAAGGAAATCAAACCCCAGGAATTCCGCGTCGGGATGACGCCCAATGCTGCTCAGGAAGCTGTTGCACGTGGTCACGAAGTCCTTATCGAATCCGGTGCAGGCATCGGCGCAGGTTTCGACAATGACGCCTATGTCGCGGCAGGCGCGCATATCATCGACACTGCGGAAGAAGTATTTGCCACCGCCGACATGATCGTGAAGGTCAAGGAACCCCAGGCCGTGGAACGCAAGATGCTGCGCGAAGGGCAGCTGCTGTTCACTTATCTGCATCTGGCTCCGGACCCGGATCAAACGCATGACCTGCTGGAATCGGGTTGTACTGCCATCGCCTATGAGACCGTAACCGACGCGAACGGCGGCCTGCCTCTGCTGGCACCGATGTCCGAAGTCGCCGGTCGCCTGGCCCCTCAGGTCGGGTCGTGGACACTGCAAAAGGCCAATGGCGGGCGCGGCGTTCTGATGGGTGGCGTACCCGGTGTCGGCCCTGCCAAAGTGGTCGTTATCGGCGGCGGCGTCGTAGGAACCCATGCGGCGAAGATCGCTGCCGGAATGGGCGCGGATGTCACCGTTCTGGATCGCTCCTTGCCGCGGCTGCGCTATCTGGATGACGTCTTTGGCGGAACCTTCAAGAACCAGTATTCGACCGCAGGCGCCACGGCCGAGCTGATCCAGGATGCAGATATGGTCATCGGTGCCGTTCTGATCCCCGGCGCTGCGGCTCCGAAACTTGTCTCGCGAGCTCAGCTGTCGACGATGAAACCCGGTGCCGTACTTGTCGATGTTGCCATCGACCAGGGTGGGTGCTTCGAGACGTCAAAAGCCACCACCCATGCCGATCCGATCTACGATGTCGATGGCATCATGCACTACTGCGTTGCCAACATGCCGGGCGCCGTTGCGCGCACCTCGACCATCGCCCTGGGCAACGCCACGATGCCGTTCATGCTGTCTCTGGCGGATAAAGGCTGGAAACAGGCGTGTCAGGACGATCCGCATCTGCTGGAAGGCCTGAACGTCCACGCTGGCAAGCTGACCTACTATGCGGTCGGCAAGGCCCTTGGTATCGACGTTGTTTCACCCAACGTGATCGTCAAGTCGTGAACACTCCCGCCCCTGAAATCGCTTTTGAAAAGCGATTTCCAGCGTTGGGCATAGCGCCACGCCGCAGGCGTGGCGCGGTCGGACTCGAGGCGACGGTTTGAACAAAGAAAAGGGCACCGCGCCCTTGCGCGGTGCCCGGCCCAACGGGAGGAGGGCATTTTCGAATGCCCGATCGACGGGCGGGAGCCGTCACCCCTGTTTCTGGATCTCCACCGAATGGGGATAAGGGATCGAAATACCTTTGTCGTCAAAGGCTTCCTTGATCGTTTTCGTCAGCTCGAATTTGACATCCCAATAGTCTGGTGCCGAGCACCACAGCCGTGCCGTCAGATCCACCGAACTGTCACCCAGGTTCGTAACCCGAACCCATGGTTCCGGGTCGCTGTGAATGCGACTGTCCGCTTTGGCCACATCCAGAATGATCTGCATGGCTTTGTCCGCGCTGTCCCCGTAGTCGATTCCGAACACCAGATCGACACGGCGCGTGTCATGGGCAGAGTAGTTCGTGATGATCGAACCCCATGACTGACCGTTCGGAACGATGATCTGCACATTATCAGGCGTCACCAGCTCGGTCGTGAACAGGTTCAGGTCCTTTACGGTGCCCGACGTGCCGCCGATATCAACAAACTGACCCAGCTTGTAGGGCCGGAAGACAACCAGCATCACACCGGCGGCCAGATCGCTGAGCGTGCCTTGAAGCGCCAGACCGATGGCCAGCGATGCGGCACCCAGAATGGCGACGATGCTGGTGGCTTCAATTCCGAAGATACCCAGAACGGCAACCAGAACCATGGCGAGAATGGCCCATTTGACCAGGCTTGCCGAAAAGTTCCCAAGCGTCGGATCAATATGCGGCGTCGAATTGATCCGGCGGCGAACCATGCCGCCGATTGCACCAGCTACGATCCAGCCCAGGATCAGAACGACAAGCGCCTTGACGGCACTCATGATCAGCGGGGCATATGCTCCCACCTGTGTTACGACCTCATCCACGCCCATCTCCTTTCAACAGCAAGAAACCCGCGAGGTTTTCGCGGGGGTCACCAGATTGTGAGCCAAGTTTGATTTCCGGTCTAGGTGCCAGTTTCACTGGAATTCCCCTCTGTTCGCCAGAAAACACGGCCTGACCGGAAATGCACATTGCAAAGGGCTTAATTTAATCAGGCGTGGCCCCTAGCTTTTACACAGACACCCAAACAGGAGCCCCCAATGCTGGACAACAACCCTCATCCGATCATGGCGCGTTGGCCCGCGCAATCCCCGGACAGGATTCAACTGTATTCCTATCCGACTCCAAACGGCGTAAAGGCGTCGATCATGCTGGAGGAAACCGGCCTGCCCTATGAGCCCCATCTGGTGACGCTATCGGATGCGGATGTCAAAAGCCCCGCGTTTCTGTCGCTGAACCCAAACAACAAAATCCCCGCCATCATCGATCCCAACGGGCCGGACGGTAAGCCGCTGACCCTGTTCGAAAGCGGAGCGATCCTGCTGTATCTGGCCGAGAAATCAGGCAAGTTGCTGGGACAAAGCGCAGCAGACAAGCATCGCATTACACAATGGCTGATGTTCCAAATGGGGGGCGTGGGACCAATGTTTGGTCAGCTTGGCTTTTTCTACAAATTCGCAGGCAGCGAAATCGAAGACCCCCGACCGCGCGAACGCTATATCAACGAGGCCAAACGCCTTCTGAACGTGGTCAACATGCAACTGGACGGGCAGGACTGGATCGCAGGCGATTACTCCATCGCCGATATCGCTCTTGCCCCCTGGCTGGATGCTTTGGACTTCTATGGCGCGAAAGAGGTTGTTGGCTGGGACGACTACGCCAATGTCGTCGCCTATGTCGACCGTTTCATGCAGCGCCCGGCGGTGCAGCGCGGCAAGACCATACCCGCACGCGCTTAAACGGTTTCGCGATAGGAAGGGTGCCAAAGCTGGCACCCTCTTCGCAAAGCTCAGCCCGGCAGTGCGCCCGTCAGCACATACCGCAGGATTTCGACCACCTGCGCGGGCTTTTCCGCCACGGCCAACGCGGCCGCATCAACTTCTTTCAACGCGTGCTGATGGTCGGGACCGTGCAGCACGATGATGGATTTGCCCAGCGCTGCGGCATAACCCGCATCAAAAGCCGCGTTCCACTGTTTGTACTTGTCGCCAAACCGTACAACCACAACGTCAGCATCCGAAATGCCCTTGCGGGTCCGGATCGCGTTGACCATCGCACCCTTGTGGTCATGCCAGTATTTGTTCGGCTCTTCCCCCAGAATGGCAACGCCGCAATCGTCGCTTGCCGCGTGGTCCGTCACCGGGCCGTTGAAGGTGATATCCAACCCCTGTGCGCCGTCGATGATCTGTTCGCGCCAATCGGTATGGATTTCGCCAGAGAGGTACACGTTCAGCATCTTTCGTCCTCCGTAAACACGCAAAAGGGCGCCACCGCCCCTTCATCTTTTCTGAAATACTCCCGCCGGAGGCGGCCCTGCATCAGCCCCGCAGAACACCGCCGGTCGCCTTGGAGACTTTGGCGATGATCTTTTCGGCCACCGCTTCGATGTCCTTTTCCTTCAGCGTCTGGTCCGTGGGCTGCAAACGTACCGTGATGGCCAGCGATTTTTTACCTTCACCCAGGCTGCCACCGATGAATTCGTCAAAGACACGCACATCTTCGATCAGCGCCTTGTCGGCGCCTGCCGCCGCGTTCACCAATGTCAGCGCCTCGACGTTTTCATCAACGACAAAGGCAAAGTCACGTTCGACCGCTTGCAAATCACGCAATTCCAATGCGGCACGTGTGGCACCGGACTTGCGGGGCAAGGGAACCTCGTCCGGCCAGATCGCAAAGGCCATTGCCGGACCCTTGATATCCATCGCCTGCAACACGCGCGGGTGCAGCTCACCCAAGACACCCAGCACCTTTTTCGGCCCCAGGCAGATCTTGCCGTGACGACCCGGATGCCACCAGGCATCGCCGTCGCGCAGAATCTGTGCCTTGGCCGGTGCTCCGATCGCCGCAAGAACGGCCTCGGCATCCGCCTTGGCATCAAAGACATCCACCGGGCGCGAGGCCCCGTGCACATCCTTGGGGCCGTTGCGGCCAACCAGCAGGCCGGCGATCTGGGTTTTCTGGTCGCCGGGTTCGCCATCATGGAAAACGGGGCCGACTTCGAACAGGGCGACATCGGCGTATCCGCGTGCCTGATTGCGGGCCGCGGCCTGCAACAATCCGGGCAGCAGATCGGGGCGCATGTGGCTCATCTCGGACGAGATCGGATTTTCCAGCATGGTCGCATCGTCACCGCCACCGAACAAAGCAGCCGAAGCCTGATCGATGAACGTATAGCTGACGCATTCGTTGTAACCCAGCGCGGCGCAGGTGCGGCGCGCCATGGACTGGCGGCGTTGCATCGGTGTCATCACCGGCTTGGGAATACCATCGGTGACACGCGGCAAGGGCTTGCCCTGCAATTTGGTCAACGAGGCGATTCGTGCGACCTCTTCCACCAGATCGGCCTCACCCATGATATCGGGGCGCCAGCTGGGCACGTGGGCCATCTCGCCCTCCAGACGGAAACCCAGCCGGGTCAGCGTCTGACGCTGTTCGCTTTCGGGAATGTCCATCCCGACCAGAGACTGCACCCGTTCGGCATCCAACTTGTACGCGCGCGCGTGGTTCGGCGCTTTGCCCGCCTCGACCACTTTGGACGCTTCACCGCCGCAGATGTCCAGAATCAACTGGGTTGCGTGCTCAAGCCCTTCCAGCGTGTATTCAGGGTCCACGCCGCGTTCGAACCGATACCGCGCGTCCGAATTGATCTTCAGCGCCCGACCCGTCAGCGCGATCTGCACATGATCCCAGAACGCGCTCTCCAGGAACACATTCACAGTGTCCTCGGTGCAGCCGGTTTCCTGACCGCCCATGATGCCTGCGATGGATTCCGGCCCTTTGTCATCGGAAATGACCATCATGCCGGGCTGAAGCGTGTATTCCTTTTCGTCCAGCGCCACCAGGGTTTCACCGCCTTTGGCGCGATGAACGCGAAGGTTGCCCTGCACCTTGTCCGCGTCAAACACATGCAGCGGGCGGTTATGGTCAAAGGTCATGTAGTTGGTGATATCCACCAGCGCCGAAATCGGACGCAGCCCAATCGCCTTCAACTGATCCTGCAACCACTGCGGGCTGGGGCCGTTCTTGACACCCTTGATAAGGCGGCCCGTGAAATGCGGGCAACCATCCAGCGTATCCTCATCAATCGATACTTTGATCGGGCTTTCGAAATCGCCCGGCACCGGCACGTAGTCGCGCTGTTTCAGAGTGCCGATCCCACGCGCCGCCAGATCACGCGCGATGCCTTCCACGCCCAGCGCATCCGGCCGGTTCGGAGTGATCGCGATCTCGATCACCGGATCGATCTTGGCGGGGTCGTTCTCGGCAAGCCAATCAACGAATCTGTCACCGACCTCGCCCGAGGGCAACTCGATGATGCCGTCATGTTCGTCCGACAACTCCAGCTCGCGCTCGGACGCCATCATGCCAAAGCTTTCGACACCGCGGATCTTGCCGACGCTGATCGTCAGGTCCAATCCGGGGATATACATGCCCGGCTTGCAGACGACGACGGTGATCCCTTCGCGGGCGTTGGGCGCGCCGCAGATGATCTGCAATTCGCCTTCATCCGTGTCCACCTTGCAGACGCGCAGCTTGTCGGCGTCGGGGTGTTTTTCCGCGTGTTTCACATAGCCCAGCGTAAAGTCCTTGAGCTTGTCAGCCGGGTTGATGACCTCTTCGACCTCAAGGCCAAGGTCGGTCAACGCCTCAGTGATCTCATCAACCGACGCATCGGTATCGAGGTGGTCTTTCAGCCAGGACAAAGTGAATTTCATTGCTCGGGGCCTTTTTTGGCAAACATCCAGTCGGCACAGGCAATGACAAAGAATGCGCCAAGGTGCAAGCGCTGCGGGTCACGGATAGGTGGGGGTGCGGCCCAAAAGCTCGTCCAGTTGCCGCCCGATCCAGCCATGGGGGATGAAATGCCCACCCGGATGGGTGTCCAGCACCACCTGCCCCTGCACACAATCGGTCCATTCCACACGGCTGAGCGTCAGAAAGGGCTTCACGCTCCAATCCCCTCGCGGGGTTGCACCGTTGCAGTTGTATTTCTCGCGCCACAGCGCCACCGGATAGGTCTTGTCGCCGCCCGGCCCAAAGGGGAAATCCATCACCGTGTCGTCCAGCCCGTGCACATGGCGCACCTCGCGCGGGGCTTCGGGGCAATCTTCGGTCTGGCGGATGCTGCCCGCAACGGCCAGCAAGGCGGAGATGTCATTGCCCGACTGGCAGACATAGCGCCACGCCATCGCACCGCCATAAGAATAGCCTGAGACATAGATGCGATCGGGATCAATCGGATAGCGCTTGGCGACATCCTCAATCACCGCATCGGCAAAGGGCACATCGCCGGTCTCCGACGTCCAGAAATCCCAGCTTTTGCCCAGCCCGTTCGGGGCCACCAACAGCACACCCCGCAGCTTGGTCGCGCCCGCGATGCGTTCGTGGTTCACCACAACGGTCCCCTGCCGCGCCCAGCCGTGGAAATGCAGCAACACCGGCAGAGGCGTTTCGCCATCCCATCCATCCGGTTCCAGCACATGGTAAGAGCGGTCGCCGACTTCACAGGCCGTATCGCCATGGCAATCCGACTTCCATGGTCCCATGGCGAAAGCGGGAGTTGCGGTCAGCAGAAGAAAAAGCAGTCGATGGATCATGCGCTTGACCCTACCCAGCCTGAGCGCCAAGTCACGTCACAACCCTGTGGGAACCTGTAACAAGCCGCGCTGTCACCCGTCTGTCAGGCTAGATAACAAGCCGCGCCATCGCCAGACCGCGGGATGGCGATCTTCGGGGAGTGGTGGGCAATTTATGCTGGCCAAATCCGTGTGCCGTTCAAACGGAGAGCTAACGGAGACAAATCGCCAGCCCGTGCGGACCGGACATCAAGCGAAAAGCTTGAAAACAATCTGAAATAGATAAGCAACTCCAAAAAACATGAGAGCGGCTATCAATGTGTTGATCCACCATGAAAAGCGACGAACTGTCCAAAATGGAACTTCATTTCCTATGCACTCAGCACATTTAACAGATGCGACAAAGGCCGCCCGTTGGTTTAAGTATACGCAATCGACAATAACCAACTCACGAGGGGCCATTTGCGGTATCGTGACCAAGCAATGTCCTTTTTCGACATTTTTGTATTCTACATTTCGCGGTTGCCAAACTGAGATGTCCGCTGGAAAATCCGACAACACAAACTCCACGTTTGTAGCTGGCTTACTTCCAACATTCTGGAGAAAAAACTTTTCAGTATAGATTTCTGTGTGGTTGCCGTTGCTGGTGTTATCCTCCGTTGGCACAGAAATGATATTGCGGGAGTTATTGGCGCGCCCATAAATCAGTTTCACGCGCGGCCTAAACAAGAATAGCACGCAAGCGGCCAATAACGTGAAAGCTAGCCCGATTAGTTCGTCGTGAATTGGATCAAGAGTCGCCCAGATTGACGAGGCTACTTCAATCACCGCGACAAACCACCATGCAGGTTAGGCATATCCAGCGCCGCAAACCCATAGTGCCTCAACCAGCGCAGGTCGCTGTCAAAAAACGCCCGCAAATCGGGAATACCGTATTTCAACATCGCCAGACGGTCGATGCCGATGCCAAACGCAAAGCCCTGATAGACCTCGGGGTCGATCCCTCCGGCGGCGATCACCTTGGGGTGGACCATGCCGGAACCCAGAATCTCCATCCAGTCGTCACCCTCACCAATCTTCAGCTGACCGTTATCCCACGAACAGCGGATATCAACCTCGGCCGATGGCTCGGTGAAGGGGAAGTGTGAGGCGCGGAAGCGCAGCTCGACATCGTCGACCTCAAAGAACGCCTTCACGAACTCTTCCAGAACCCATTTCAGGTTCGCCATCGAGATGTCCTTGTCGATGGCCAGCCCCTCAACCTGATGGAACATCGGCGTGTGGGTCTGGTCATAATCGGCGCGGTACACGCCGCCCGGGCAGATCACGCGGATCGGCGCGCCCTGTTTCTCCATCGAGCGGATCTGGACCGGAGACGTATGGGTGCGCAGAACATGCGGCGGGCGATTATCGCCCTCGGCGCGGTGCATGTAGAACGTGTCCATCTCGGCCCGCGCGGGGTGGTGTCCGGGGATGTTCAGCGCGTCAAAATTGTACCAATCGTCTTCGATCCGCGGCCCTTCGGCCACCGAGAAGCCCAGTTCGGCAAAGATCGCGGTCAGTTCCTCGGTCGCCTGGCTGACCGGGTGGATCGAGCCCTGACGGCGCGGGCGTGTCGGCAGGGTGACATCCAGCCATTCGGTGCGCAGACGCTCATCCAGCGCGGCATCGGCCAGCGCCGCCTTCTTGGCGGACAGGGCCGAGTTGATCTCATCCTTCAGGGCATTCAGCGCGGGGCCTGCCACCTGGCGTTCCTCGGGCGTCATTTTACCCAACTCGCGCATCTTCAGCGCGACTTCGCCTTTTTTGCCCACGGCGGCGACGCGGATCGCCTCAAGCGCGTTCTCGTCGCCTGCCTCGGCGATTTGGCCCAGATATTTTGCCTTAAGATCGTCCATGACGCCCTCTGAATTTGGTCGCCAACCTGCTATCGGGCCAGCCCCGCGAATGCAAGCGGGACCGGGCGGATCAATAGCTGTATTCGGGGAAAATCCGGGTCAGATCACCGTTCCAGTCGCCGTTGTAGTGTTCCAGCAACTCATCCGCAGGCACTTTCCCGCTTTGGATGCTGTCCTTGAGCGCGTTGAGGAAATGGGTCTCGTCCGGCACCAGTCCACCGGCCCCGGGATAGGCGCGGGCTTTCAGGCCGGACTCGGAGATCGCAACAACCTCACGCGCCAGATCGTGCATGTTGATGTTGCCGACCTGTGCCTGAAGCCCGTCCTTGGCCGCCGCGACACGCAGCGCCTCGCGGGTCTCGGTGTCCCAGCCTTTGACCAGATCCCAGGCCGCGTCCAGGGCCGTCTGATCGTAAGTCAGGCCAACCCAGAAGGCGGGCAAGGCACACAGGCGCCGCCATGGTCCACCATCGGCCCCGCGCATTTCCATGAATTTCTTGATCCGTGCTTCGGGAAAGGCGGTGGTCAGGTGATCGGCCCAATCGCTGAGCGTGGGTGTTTCCCCCGGCAAGGCGGGCAGTTCACCTTTCAGGAAGTCGCGGAAAGACATGCCCAGCGCATTGATGTACTGGCCGTCGCGATAGACGAAATACATCGGAACATCGAGCGCGTATTGCACGTAACGTTCGAACCCAAAGCCGTCTTCGAACACGAAAGGCAGCATGCCCGTACGCGCATCGTCCAGATGCCGCCAGATGTAACTGCGCCAGCTTTTCTGGCCATTTACCTTGCCTTCGAAAAAGGGCGAGTTCGCAAACAACGCCGTTGCCACCGGCTGCAAGGCCAGCGCCACGCGCAGTTTCTGCACCATGTCGGCCTCGGACCCGAAATCAATGTTGACCTGAACCGTGCAGGTCCGCCGCATCATGGCGCGGCCCATGGTGCCGACCTTTTCCATATAGTCGTTCATCAGCCGGTAACGCCCCTTGGGCATCAACGGCATTTCCTCATGTGTCCAGGTCGGTGCCGCGCCCAGACCGATGAAACCCACGCCGATCTCATCTGCGATGTCTTTCACCTCACGCAGGTGGGTGTTCACCTCATCGCAGGTTTCGTGGATGGTCTCGAGCGGAGCACCCGACAGCTCCAGCGCGCCGCCCGGCTCCAGGCTGACATTGGCGCCGTCCTTTTCCAGACCAATCAGATGACCTGCTTCGCGGACTTCAGCCCAGCCATGGCGATCCCGCAGACCTACCAGCACGGCCACAATCGAACGGGTGCCCTCGTAGGGCAACGGTTTCAGCGTGTCCTTGCAGTAGCCGAATTTCTCATGCTCGGTGCCGATGCGCCAGTCTGCCTTGGGCTTGCAGCCCGACTCCAGATATTCGGCCAATTGCTCGTGGCGTTCGATCGGACCGCCGCCGGACTGAGGGATGGACATGAACCGTGCTCCGATCCTGATGTGTCTGTCTTTTGGCCAGTCGTGGGGGCAAACCGCGCCGGTGTCAATGCAGCCGAAGGTGTGCAGGGCGCGAGGGCGTACGCTCCCAGATAACGACCTTATGCGGCGATCTGCCGTTGAGTTCAGACAGCATTTGTTCGGTTTTCAAGCCCGGCAGGCTTGAGAAAACGTCGAACAGAGCTTCGGCTCCTTCAGCGTTCACAGGAATGTGAAGCGTCGGTTGCCCAGGCTGATCCAGAACCCAATGCGCCGGACTGGAGGTCGGATCAAGTGCAAGCCGTTCGATTTCTCGTGTCGCAACAATGCCGCCATCCAGAGGGCCGAGATAAGTGATTTGCCCTTCATCAACCGTAACGACGCCCTGCCCGCCTGCGCCGGTTCTGAACCGTGCGCGCTGTATGCCGATCACGGCCAAAGCCGCGGACACGACGATCAGGAACCAACCGACCCAGGCCAGCAACCCACCCGGCCCGCTGACCCAACTGACGCCAAGGATCAGGACAAAAACCGAGACCAAAACTTCACGCCAGCGCCAAAGTGCCAGTTTTGCCTCGGGTCGAAAAAAGCTCATTGAGCGGACTCCGTTTGATCGTTGAACAGAACCAGTGAGACCGAACCGGCCGGCATGAATCCAATCGCTATGTAAGCACGAGCGGCCGCATTTGAAGCGGCAAATAAGACGGCTCGGTTCACACCTGCCTCGCGCGCCTCTTTCAAATGCAAAGCGACAGCGGTGCGCGCATAACTTCGCCCGCGCAGCTCGCGAGGGGTAAATACACCACCTACCTGAACGACATCCGAAAGCGCCGAATTGAAGCCTGTCATCGCAACCGGCTGTCCTTTGTAGATAAGGGCTCTGTGACTGTCGCGCTCCAGATAACGTTTCAAGTCTTCTCTGGCCTGCTTGTCCAGTTCCTTGTGAAGCAAACCCGGCGTTTCCTGAAGGTATTGCCTCCGCCAGGCAATCACTTGATTGCGATCCACTCCGGCCAACGGAACAAGGCGCACATCTTCCATTTGAGGAACAACAAGGTTGTTCAGGTTAAGTGAGAATGCCGGTTCATCGTCATTGAGACCCGTCAGCCTGTCTCGCCAACCTGCGATTTTGACGAAGTCTCTAACCTGCGCCGTTTCACCGATGATTCCCGAGACAGCTCGGTTTTGGATCAAATCCCAGGCGGCAAAAAGCTCTGCACGCTTCACGTTGGGGCATTGCGGAAAGACCATTCCTTCATTGGTGATACCCAAGACACCGCGCAGCGGTTTACCCAGCAACCAAAACGACATGCCCCGAGGATGGGAACCACCCAGACCGAAATCTTCCAAATTGCCCAAAGGAAACATCGAGCTTTGGAGGTGGAGGCGCAAAAACCGCTGAACTTCTGGAACATCCTTCTGTAGTGCTGCGCGCCACATTACGCCCAATCCCCCAGCGCCTGCTGCCACATGGTCAGTGCAGCGACTGCCGCCGTGTCGGCCCGCAGGATACGCGGACCAAGACTGACGACATGCGCGAATGGCAACCCTGTCAAACGCGCGCGTTCCTTGTCAGAAAACCCGCCTTCCGGGCCGATAAGAATCGCCCACGGGTAACCTTTTTCATTGGCGGCCAATCGCAAGGCCGATCCAACCTCAGCTTCGTTGCAGAACATCAGTTGCCGATCTTCGGGCCATGCATCCAACAGCCGATCCAACCGCTGCAAATCGGCGACCTCGGGCACGAAGGTTCCGCCGCATTGCTCGGCCGCCTCGACGGCATGGGCCTGCAACCGATCTTGTCGGATGCGTTCGGAATTGGTGAACTCGGTCTGCACCGGCATGATACGCGCCGCGCCCATTTCGGCGGCTTTTTCCACGATGAAATCGGTGCGGGCCTTTTTGATCGGTGCAAACAGGAACCACAGATCGGGCGGCATCTGCAACGGTTTCGTCTGCTCAAGGCAGGTCAGCGTCCCGCCGCGTTTTCCCGCCTCCGAGACTTCGGCCAACCACTCTCCGTCCTGCCCGTTGAACAGGGCGACCTGCCCTTTGACCGCAAGGCGCATGACACCAAACAGATAGTGCGCCTGGTCGCGCGTCAAAGGAACCGATTGCCCCTGACCCAAGGGCTGCTCTACATACAGTCTGATCTTCGCACTCATGAGACCCTACATATGCAAGGCAATGCCCCAACACCAGATGGTCAAGTCGCTGATGCCGTCAGTGGCAACTGGGTCGACACCCGTGCCCCGGCCTTTGCCCGCCCCTATCTGCGCCTCAGCCGCGCGGACCGGCCCATCGGGACATGGCTGCTGCTGATTCCCTGTTGGTGGGGGCTGGCGCTGGCGATCCTTAACGACGGTCAGCCACGTTGGGAAGATCTTTGGATCGCCATGGGATGCGCATTCGGGGCCTTTCTGATGCGGGGCGCCGGTTGCACCTGGAATGACATCACGGACCGGGAATTCGACGGGCAGGTCGAACGCACTCGCTCGCGCCCGATTCCTTCGGGTCAGGTCAGTGTCCGGCAGGCCGCGGCGTGGATGGTCCTGCAATGCATTCTGGCGCTTGGCATCCTTCTCAGCTTCAATCAGGCGGCAATCGCCATGGGCGTATTGTCCCTGCTGCCCGTGACAATCTATCCGTTTGCCAAACGGTTTACGTGGTGGCCTCAGGTGTTCCTGGGGCTGGCTTTCAACTGGGGCGCCCTTCTGGCCTGGGCGGCGCATAGCGGTTCCGTGGGATGGCCAGCGGTGACGCTGTACCTGTCTGGAATCGCGTGGACCCTGTTCTACGATACCATCTATGCGCATCAGGATGCCGAGGATGACGAACTGATCGGCATCAAATCAACCGCCCGGCTGTTCGGAGCCGATACAGCGCGGTGGCTGAAGTATTTTTTGGTGGCGACCGTGTCGCTGATGGGGCTGGCCATCGTCGATGCAGGGGTGCCGGATGCCTCGATGCTGGCATTGGGTGTTGCGCTCTGTGGGCCTTGGGCAATGGGCTGGCACATGATGTGGCAACTCCGCGCGCTGGACATCGAAGACAATGCCAGGCTGTTGCAATTGTTCAGGGTCAACCGCGACACTGGCTTGATTCCGCTGATCTTCCTCTGCGTCGCCCTGTTGCTCTGATTGCACCTGCTGAACGGGGCCTGTAAAGATCGGCCCAACCGCCTGAGGAGTGTCAAACCCAAATATGCGTCTGCCGTATTTTATCGTTGTTTCCCTGATCTTTCTTGTGTCAGCCGGGCTGTCGCTTTTGGCAGCCAGCTATGCCGTCACAAAGATCGAAGAGACATCGGAATTCGCCGTGCGCCGGGCGCTTGACCTCAAAGGGCACGACTGGGCCGAGGTTGAATCCGATGGCTTGCGCGTGGTCCTGACCGGGATTGCACCGGATGAGGCGACACGGTTCAACGCACTGACCGCAGCCGGAACCGAGGTCGATGCGTCCCGCGTAATCGACGAAATGGAGGTCGAAGCGACCTCTGCCCTCGCGTCACCACGCTTTTCGGCAGAAATTCTGCGCAATGATCACGGTATCTCGATCATCGGTCTGATCCCCGCCAGTGAAGACAGGGACGACCTGATCAGACGGCTGAGCAATCTCGACCGCAACATCGCGGTCTCGGACCTGATGGAAACGGCGGATTACCCCAAGCCCGACGGTTGGGATGCAGCGATATCCTATGCCATCGAGGCTTTGGCCAGCCTGCCGCGTGCCAAAATTTCCGCAAGTGCGGACTTGGTCAAAATCACCGCCATTGCGGACAGCCAACAGGAAAAACAACGTCTCGAACAAGATCTGACCCGCGCCGCACCGCCCAGCCTGCGGATCGGGCTGGCGATTTCGGCCCCCCGGCCCGTCATTACGCCCTTTACGCTGCGTTTTCTGATCAACGAAGACGGTGGGCAATTTGACGCCTGCTCGGCACAGGATGCAAAAGCGCGCGACCGGATCGTGACCGCTGCGCGCGATGCCGGCTTGACGGGGCCATATTCCTGCACCATCGGTCTGGGCGAGCCCTCGCCACGCTGGCCCGAAGCCGCCGAGAAGAGCATTCGGGCACTGGCCAGAATCGGCAAAGGCTCGGTCACGATGTCGGATGCGGACATCACCCTGGTCGCGGCACAAGGCACCGATCCAGCCTTGTTTGACCGGGTTGTAGGTGAACTTGAAACAGCGTTGCCTCAGGTCTTTGCCCTGCATGCCGTGCTGCCGGAACCTGAAACCAGCGAACAGACCGGGCCCATCGAGTTCTCGGCGACCCGCAGCCCCGAAGGACTTGTGCAACTGCGAGGGCGTCTGGGGGATGAAACGTTGCGGGACATGGTCGACAGCTATGCCCGCGCGGCCTTCGGCTCGGATCAGGTCTATACCGCGACCCGCATCGCGCCGGGGCTTCCGGCAGATTGGCCGGTGCGTGTTCTGGCCGGCCTGGAGGCGTTGGCCCAGCTTCACAACGGGGCCCTGACCGTAACACCAGGCTCGGTCGAACTGACTGGCCTCAGCCATGAAGAGGATGCCAAGGCCCGGATCGCAGGTCAGTTGTCGGACAAGCTGGGCGAAGGGCAGGAATTCACCCTGACGATCACTTATCAGCCGCCGCCAGAGCCCGAAGACGCGCTGCCCGATCCTGAAGTCTGCGAAGCGCAGATCGCCGAAATCCAGACCGTCAGCAAAATTGCGTTCGAACCCGGATCGGCAACGATCGCATCCGACTCGCGCGATACGGTGAACCAGATCGCCGACATCCTGCGCGACTGCGGGCCGATCCGGCTGGAGATCCAGGGCCATACGGACAGCCAGGGCCGCGAAGAGATGAACCAGCAGCTCAGCCAGGCACGGGCGCAATCGATTCTGAACGAGCTGCGCGGGCGGCGCATTCCCACCAGCAGCTATACTGCCGTCGGGTACGGTGAAACACAGCCCATTGCGGATAACGACACCGAAGAAGGCCGCGAGGAAAACCGGCGGATCGAGTTCCGGCTGATCCGCCCCGAGCCTGTCGAGGCCTCGGAAACAGGTCTCGAAGCGCTTGAGGCTGAGGCCGAGGCTGACGCGCCTGAAACGGATCAGACCGAAACGACCGCACCTGATGCGGATGCAGAGGACCAGTAAGTTGAACAGAACCGAATTCATCATCGCCACAGCCGTCATTCTGTTTGCGGCCTTCTGCATGGGTTGGTTTGCCAACTGGCTGGCACACCGCCTGTCCCGCGTCCGCCAAAGCGACGTCGCTGATCTGGATCGCATGAGCCAGGAACTGCACGAAGCGGAAGAAACCCGCGATCAGGCCATAACCTACCTTCAGCAGCGCGAAGCCGAGCTGACCAATCAGCTGACCCAGACAGAGGCAGAACTGGCCGCAGCCATGGACGGTCTGCGCGCCGCGCGGCAAGAGGCCGAGGAAATGCGCGGTCGGATCAACAACGCCGACTGAGCAACCGCTGTCCCGGACGGCTCAAGGACCTGCGCCAAATCCGCAATCAGGTCTTCGGGGTCTTCCAGACCAACCGACAGCCTAAACACATCATCCACTGCGCAATTCCCATAACGTGCCAATTGCGCCCCTTCCAATCGGAAGGACGATTGCATCAAAGCTTCGGTTCCCATCCAGAATATCAGACTGCGATGGTGGCCAAGCGACACGGCATAGTGAACGATCCGGAGTTTATCGATCATCTGCCGGGCAAACGCACCGCTGGTCGGGGCCAGGCTTTTTCCGAATGAATTGTCTGTGTCGCAAGGCCTTAGTGATTCAATCCGTGGTGCTTGCCGCCATCCTATCGATCCATTTTCACGGATTTGGTGCAGGCTCGTGAACCGGCGTTCAGAGAAGAATTGAAACCGCTCGGATCCCAGAACCACCGCGGTGGCCGCGCGACGCTACCAGCGGGTCAGAGCGTCTTCGTCCTGATCTTTGGCCGCAACCCATTCGGCGCCGGAACGGGTAGTTTCCTTTTTCCAGAACGGCGCGCGGGATTTCAGGTAGTCCATCAGATATTCGGCCGCCTCGAACGCGTCCTTGCGATGGGGCGCCGCCGTGGCCACCATCATGATCTTGTCACCCGGTGCCAGACGTCCAAAACGGTGAATGACCAGCACATCGCCCAATGCCCAACGCGCCTGCGCCTCTTGGGCGATCTTGGTCAGGGCACGTTCGGTCATACCGGGATAGTGCTCGATCTCCATCACATCCAGATCACCGCTTGCAAGGTCACGCACAACGCCGGTGAAAGTAACGATGGCCCCGTTGGCATCATCCCCGGCGGCAAAGGCATTGGCCTCGGCCCCCAGATCAAATGCCTCTTCCTGAACCGCGATCCGCATCGGTCAACCGCCCGTCATAGGTGGGAAAAACGCAACTTCCCGAACACCTGCCAGCGAAGCATCGAAATCTGACAGTTCCTGATCCAACGCGACGCGAAGGGCGGACAAATCGGCAAACGCCGCGGCATAGCGATCTTCCCGAGCGCTCAGTTCAGCCACCAGGTCGCTGACCGTGGCCGCTTGCGTTTCGACCTTTTCTTTTGGCAAGCCGATGCGTTCGCGCACCCAGGCGAAATACAGAACATCCATCGGTTAGCTCTCCTTCAGATGAGGCATGGCTTTACGTAGATAATCATAGCCGGTGATCAATGTAAGCGTTGCTGCGATCCACAACAGCCACAGCCCGACCTGACCCGCCCAGTACATACCATCGACATTCAGGCGCAGGTGGTTCACGTCTTCGACCTGCCCCGCAATGATCTGCTCGACCAGCTCGGCATCCATGCCAAAACTCGCCATCACGGCATAGTGTTCAAAGATACCCTGCGAAAACAGAACCGCGATGGCGACCATCTGGGCCGTGGTCTTCCATTTCGCCAGTTTGGTGACTTTGAGCGTGCCGGCCACATCGCCCAGGTATTCCCGCAGGCCCGAGACAAAAACTTCGCGAAACAGGATCACGGTTGCAGGAAGGACAAGCCACGGTGTCCAGTGCTCGGTCGAATAGCCCACAAGGATCATAAGCGCGATCACTACCATGGCTTTGTCGGCGATCGGATCCAGCATCGCTCCGATTTTGGTCTCCTGCTTCCATGCGCGGGCCAGATACCCATCAAACCAATCGGTAATCGCCGCTGTCAGGAACAGGATCAGTGCAAACCAGTCCGCATAGGGACGGGTGAAATACAGAAACATTACAGCCAGTCCGGGCGCGGCCAGCAGGCGCAGCACAGTCAGGAGATTGGGTAAATTCCACTTCATGGCTTGGACCCTATATTGCTGGTCCGGAACAGAAAAGCCAATCAGGCAAAAAACTTCATCACTCACAATCGCTTGGTCAAAGCGCCGCAGGCCTGACGTCTCAGAACAGTACCTCTTGGCCTTTCCCGGCTTTGCGGTCAGATTGCCGCGCAAGCCCAGCCGGAAAGCACCAGATGACAGCGCATATTCAAACCGACACACGGTCAAACATGATCGGCAGCCTCTGGATGGTCGCCGCGATGGCCGGTTTTGCGCTGGAGGATGCGTTGCTGAAAGCCGCCTCAGCCGCGCTGCCGATCTGGCAGGTTCTGGTTCTTTTCGGCGCGGGCGGGTCCGTGGTATTTGCCGCGGTGGCCCTGGCGCGCGGGCAGCGGCTGCTGCACCCTGACGTTCTGTCCGGCCCGATGAAAATTCGGGTGCTGTTCGAGGTCTTTGGTCGGTTGTTCTATGTTCTGGCCATCGCACTGACTCCGTTGTCTTCGGCCACTGTGATTCTGCAAGCCACGCCTCTGGTCGTTGTTGCAGGCGCGGCGCTGTTCTTCGGCGAGACAGTGGGTTGGCGGCGCTGGAGCGCCATCTTTGTCGGCATGATCGGCGTCGTCGTCATCCTGCAACCCACCGGAGACAGTTTTTCGCTAATGTCGATATTGGCAGTGCTGGGAATGCTGGGATTTGCCGGGCGTGATCTGGCCAGCCGCGCAGCACCCGCCACGCTTGGAACCGAAGTCCTGGGGTTTTACGGCTTCCTCAGCATCATCGTGGCCGGCGTGGCCTATCGGTTTTGGGAAGGCGCGCCGATGGTTTCACTCAGCGTGCACACAAGCCTGCACCTGACCGGCGCGGTGCTGATGGGCGTAATGGCCTATGCGTCGCTGATGAAGGCCATGCGCACGGGTGAAGTGTCTGCCGTGACCCCGTTCAGATACACCCGGCTGTTGTTCGGCATCGGGTTGGGGGTGGCCATGTTTGGTGAAAGCCTGGACCCTACCATGTGGATCGGCAGCGCGCTGATCGTCGCGTCGGGCCTCTATATCCTGTCGCGGGGTCGGCGCGCCTAGCCCTTGTCGTGGAAGAAGTCGTAAACCTTCTGCGCCAACCCGGCCGAGATCCCTTCGACCGCTTTCAGATCGGCCAGATTGGCCCGGCTGACGGCTTTGGCGCTGCCGAAATGGGCCAACAGAGCACGCTTGCGCGCAGCCCCTACCCCTGGGATTTCATCCAAAGGCGTAGCACCCACGGCCTTGGCGCGTTTCGCACGATGGGTGCCGATGGCGAACCGGTGCGCCTCATCCCTTAAGCGTTGAATGAAATACAAAACAGGATCGTTGCGTTTCAGCGCAAAGGGGCGCTGGCCGATCCGGTGGAACTCTTCCTTGCCGTGATCGCGGTCGACCCCTTTGGCAACGCCGACCATGGGAATGTCTTCGACCCCATGTTCGACCATGATCTGATGCACCGCGCTTACCTGCCCGGCACCGCCATCGATCAGCAGAAGGTCGGGCCACAGCCCTTTGTCGCGATCCGGGTCTTCCTTTTGCAATCTGGTGAAGCGGCGGTTCAGCACCTCTTTCATCATGCCGAAGTCGTCACCCGGTGTCAGGTCATCACCGCGAATGTTGAACTTGCGGTAAGCGTTCTTCATGAATCCCTCGGGGCCCGCAACGATCATGCCGCCGACAGCATTGGTGCCTTGGATATGAGAGTTGTCGTAGACCTCGATCCGTCCCGGCGGACCGTCCAGTTCGAACGCCTCGGCCAGCCCGCGCAGCAGCTTGGCCTGCGTGGCACTTTCCGACATGCGGCGGGCCAGAGCCTCGCGTGCGTTGCGCAAGGTACCGGCAACCAGTTCCTGTTTTTCGCCACGCTGCGGCACAAGGATTTCGACCTTGCGCCCGGCTTTTTCGGCCAGCGCCTGCTGCATCAGATCCACGTTTTCGATTCCGTCCGACAGGATCAGCTGCCGCGGCGGTTCCTTGTTGTCGTAGAACTGGCCCAGAAAGGCCTCCATCACCTCGGCAGGTGAAACATCCGGCCCGACGCGCGGATAGAAATCCTTGTTGCCCCAGTTCTGGTTCGCACGGATGAAAAACACCTGCACGCAGGCCTGACCGCTGTCCATATACAGGCCGATCACGTCCGCCTCGGCCACACCGCGCGGGTTGATGCCCTGAGAGGTCTGCACCTGCGTCAGCGCCCGGATGCGGTCACGCAGACCGGCGGCGCGCTCGAACTCCATCGCCTCGGATGCGGCCATCATCTGCTCGGCCAGTTCCTCCTGTACCTTGGTCGAGCGACCCGACAGAAAGCGTTCGGCGTCCTTCACGCTTTCACGGTAATCCTGCTCCGAGATCAGGCCGACACAGGGCCCGGAACACCGTTTGATCTGATACAGAAGGCATGGCCGCGTTCGGCTGTCGAACATCGAATCCGAGCAGTTGCGCAGCAGGAACGCTTTTTGCAACTGGTTCAGCGTCCGGTTCACCGCACCGGCACTGGCGAAGGGGCCGAAATAGGCACCTTTTTCCTTCTTCGCCCCTCGGTGTTTCTTGATCTGCGGAAAGTCATGATCCTTGGCGACCAGTATGTTCGGAAAGCTTTTGTCGTCCCGCAACAATACATTGTATTTCGGCTTGAGCTGCTTGATCAGGTTCTGCTCCAGCAGCAGGGCCTCGGTCTCGGTTCGCGTGGTCAAAAACATCATCGAGGCCGTCGCGGCGATCATCTTTTCGATCCGCCCCGAATGACCCGGCCGTGTGTAATTCGACACCCGTGCCCTGAGATTTCGGGCTTTGCCGACATACAGAACCCGGCTGTCTGCATCGAGCATGCGGTAGACACCCGGAGAACTGTCCAGCGTTTTCACATAGCGCTGAATGCAGGCATAGCCGGTAGGGGATGATTCGCTGTCGCTGGTCATGATCCTGAGATATGATTCTCTGGCAATGGCTGCAATCTCATGCCTTTCAGATCAAGAGAAAACAAATCCACGGTTTCTGTGGATAAGTGTGAAGATAAAATTCCGGAAGATCGGAAATCCCCTTGTTTCCTTGCCCTTTCCTTTACTTGCACAAAAAATAGGCAACTTATCAAGGACTTGTTTTTAAAGGATATTTTTTTGCATACTTAGCAAGTGTATGAAAAAAAAGACATTTTTGTAACGCACATGTAACAGAATTGAGAGCGGTGCAAAACTTGCAGCAAAATTGCTTATTCAACACCCAGAACATCCGGAGTTTTCCAACCCAGATGCTGACCGCCGTCCACACATAAAAGCTGTCCGGTGACCGCGTGTGCATCCAGAAAATACCCAAGCGCTGCGGTTATGTCAGACGGGTTGGATCCCCGTTCCAGAACGGTATTTGAACGCTGTGCCTGGAAATGCTCTTCGCTTTGGCGGTGGCCCTGCATCGTGGGGCCCGGCCCGATCGCATTGACGCGGATCGTCGGAGACAATGCCTGCGCCGCCGTTCGGGTCAGTGCCCACAAACCCATTTTTGCGATGGTGTATGACATGAACTCGGGTGTCAGTTTGCGCACACGCATGTCCACCATGTTGACGATGAGGCCGGTTGCAAGCGGTTCGCCATTCTCATCTGCGCCAGCGCTCAGCCCCTGATCTGCCATGGCCTGCGTCAGCACAAAGGGCGCGCGCAGGTTGCTGTCGAGATGTCGATCCCAGCTTTGCCGGGTTGCCGTGCGGATGTTGTCGTATTCGAAGATCGATGCGTTGTTCACGAGACAGGTGATCGGCCCGCCCAGCGCCTCGGCCGCTTTGGGCAGCAGCGCCTGAACCTGAGCTTCATCCAGCAGATCGGCCTTCAGGGTCACGGATTTTCGGCCCAGGGCCCGTACCTCGGCCGCTGTCTTTTGCGCCGGGCCTTCGGATGAGGCGTAATGCACGGCCACATCGAAACCACGATCCGCCAGATACAGTGCCATGGCCCGGCCCAGACGAATACCGGCGCCGGTGACTAAAGCTCGGGTCATGCTTCACCTCGTTTGGTCAGATCACACCAGCAATACGATGACATAAAGCACATAGAGGAAAGTCAACACCAACCCCCAGACGCGCGAGATGTCGCGTTTGAGGAATACAAACGGAACCAGCAGCAGCGACGAGCCCAGCATGACCCACAGGTCGAACCGAAGGAATTCCGGATCGACCGGAATGCGTCCGAACCAGGTTGCGATCCCGATGATGGCCAGAAGGTTGAACATGTTCGAACCGATCACGTTGCCCAGCGCGACATCGGCCTGTCTGCGCAATGCCGCCATAAGCGTCGTCGCCAGTTCGGGCAAAGAGGTTCCAACCGCGATCAGGGTCAGGCCGATGACCGTTTCGCTGACCCCATAGGTTCTTGCGATGACGGTCGCGTTGTCGACAAGTAAGTGCGCACCCATCGGAAGCCCCACCAACCCCAGGATCAGGTAAATCGATACCTTCCAGTAGGGCATGTCAGGGTCGGCTTCCTCCAAGCCTTCAAGCTCGTCGTCATCCGCGCAAGCCTCACCACAGGCCTTGCGATGTGCTTTTGCCTCACGAAAGGCAGTCATCAGGACAAGACTCAACGCCGCCAGCAGGATCAGACCGCTGAAGAAGGTGAATGTTCCGCAAAAAGCCAGCCCGATGAACAGAACCGTCGCCATCAGCATGAAGACGTAATTCCTGCGGCTGTCACATTCACTTGTGTGAAGCGTTGCCAGCAATGCGGGCAGTCCAAGAACCAACAGGATGTTGGCCGTGTTCGATCCGACAACGTTGCCCAGCGCAATACCGGGCGCGTTCTCTTTCAATGCGCTGATGGCGATCAGCAACTCGGGCGCAGACGTGCCGAAGGCCACAATCGTAAGGCTGACGATCAACGCCGGAACACCCAGACGCAGGCTCAGGTTTACAGCACCGCGCACAAGCGCATCGCCTGCAAGCAGCAGGATCAACAGCCCAAGACCAGACAGCAGCCAAGTGGTGATCAAGTCCGACCTCCTTTTTCGCAGGCGCAGGGGCCTTTGCCTATGCGAAACCGTCCGCAGCGCGGACACTTGGCGGAACTCAGTTTCTTCTGCCCCGGAAAGCGCAGTTTGCCGAACATCGCCAGGACACCCATGCCAATCAGAAAAAGTGTGACAGCCTTGATGATCACGTCACAAACCAAAACGCGCGTAGGCCGCACGCTCCTCTAATCCGGCGATGGCATCCTGTGCCAGGTTGGCCCCGAACCGCGACCAGATTGGTTTGCGCAAGCCATAACGGCGGAACTTGACCTTGTCGCCAAAGCGTTCCTGCATTTTGGGTTTCAGATGGGCGATACCATCGATCAAACCCAGTTCATGCGCGCGACGCGCCAGCCAGACTTCACCCGTGAACAGATCGGCACTGTGATCCAGCTTGTCACCTCGGCGGGCTTTGACATGCGCGATGAAGTTTTCGTGGATGTCACCCAGCAGCCCTTGCAAGCGCGCCACATCCTCTTTCTTTTCCGGCGAAAAGGGATCCAGCATCGATTTCGATTTGCCCGCTGTATGGACGCGCCGCTCGAACCCCTGCCGCGCCAGGAAGACATGCGCGCCAAAACCTGCCGAAATGACTCCGATCGAGCCAAGAACCGAACTGTCGTCGGCCCAGATCTCATCCGCGGCGGCCGCCAGCCAATACCCTCCGGATGCCGCAACATCTTCGACAAACCCGATCACGGGCACGTCCAGCTCTTCCGACAAGCGCCGAATTCGGGCGCCAATCAAAGAGCTTTGTACAGGCGACCCGCCCGGAGAGTTGATCTCGAGCGCGACAGCCGCAGGTTTACCCTTTCGAAACGCCTTGTCGAGAACCGGGGCCAGGGTGGTATCGTTCAAGGACCCGCGACCGGCCATTCCAATGGAACCGGACAAACGGACAACGGCCACGCAAGGGTGCTTTTTTACGAACGGCAGGCTGAGCTTCATGGGTGCCGATGTAGAGTGCCCCCAACCCGTAAACAAGGGACTCTGCCGGCGTTAAACGCGACGTGAACCAAATTCCCACACCCGGCGGGCAAAAATGCAACGCCTTGGCGAGGGTCAGCTGCGAATGCGCCAGCCGGTTTTGAATATCCAGCCGATGACCGCCAGGCACAGCCCTGTAAAAGCGACGATGGCAACAAGGCTGAAAACGATCGGCACATCTGCCAGCCCGTAAAAGGACCAGCGGAAACCCGAAATCAGATAGACCACGGGATTGAACAGCGTGATGGTCTGCCACAATGGGGGCAGCATAGAAATCGAATAAAACGTACCCCCCAGAAAGATCAGTGGCGTTACCACCAACTGCGGCACCAGCGACATCTGTTCGAAGTTGCTGGCCCAGATACCGATGATGAATCCCAGCAACGAAAAGCTGAGACAGGACAGGATCAGAAACGCCGCCATGGCGAATGGATGCTCGATCCGAATATCGACAAAAAACGTCGCTGTGACCAATATCACCAACCCAACAAACAACGCCTTCGTTGCGGCGGCACCGACATATCCGATCACGATCTCGATGAAATTGACCGGAGCGGACAACAGCTCGTAGATGGTGCCCAGAAACTTGGGAAAATAAATCCCGAACGACGCGTTCGAAATCGACAATGTCACCACCGACAACATGATCAGCCCCGGCACGATGAACGCACCGTATGAAACGCCCTCGACCTCTTGGATACGGCTGCCTATGGCGGTGCCAAACACCACGAAATAAAGCGAAGTTGACAGAACCGGCGACAGAAAACTCTGTGCCAGAGTGCGAAAGAAACGGGCCATTTCGAACCGGTAGATGGCAGCGATCGCGGTCCAGTTCATGCGGCCTCTCCGGATACCAGATTGACGAAAATCTCTTCCAGGCTTGATTGCCTGGTCTGCACGTCGCGCAACACCAACCCGGCCTCGGACACGTCATTCAGCAAGGTCGTTATGCCGGTACGATCCGCATGGGTGTCGTAGGTATAGATCAGGCAATCCCCCGCGCCATTGAGGGCAAGATTGTGGCTGGCCAGACTGTCGGGGATCCGATCGATGGGTTCGGTCAGCATGACTTCGATCTGCTTTTTACCCATCTGCGACATGAGTGTGGCCTTGTCCTGCACCAGCAAAAGCTCTCCCTTGTCGATGACGCCAATGCGATCCGCAATTGCTTCTGCTTCTTCAATGTAATGGGTGGTCAGAATGATGGTGACACCGTCCCGTTTCAGTTCCGCCACAAGCTCCCACATGTCCTTGCGCAACTCGACATCCACTCCGGCAGTTGGCTCGTCCAGAAAAAGCACCCGGGGTTCATGGGCCAGGGCCTTGGCGATCAGCACCCTCCGCTTCATGCCGCCGGACAATTCCTTGATCGCGTTGTTGCGCTTGTCCCATAGGGACAGCTTGCGCAGAATCTCTTCGATCCGCGCGTTGTCCTTGCCAAGGCCGAACAGCCCGCGCGACAACCGAACCGTGTTCCAGACCTTTTCAAAGGGTTCCAACGCGATCTCTTGCGGTACAAGCCCGATCATCCTGCGCGCTGCGCGATAGTCGGACTGGATGTCATGTCCACCGACCGTGACCACCCCCGAAGTCGGGTTTGTTATCCCGCAAATCGTCGAAATCAGGGTTGTCTTCCCGGCGCCATTTGGTCCCAGAAGCGCAAGTATCTCACCCTCTTCAATATCCAGAGACACACCCTTCAGCGCCTCGAACCCATCGGCGTAAGATTTGCGAAGATCATTGATGGACAAAATGGTCGTCATATCCGTTCCCCGTTCCGACCGAGACCCTATCGCGCGGAACCAGCCTGTAACAGGGCAATTCCGCACAACGTGCTGCGCATTTTCTAGTGGTTGTCAGAACCATGCTCAATTCCAACTTGCAATCCGTCAACCCACCCGCAAACTCTGCCACAACGGAGGGCGCTGATGCTGAATGGAATACGTATTGTCGAAATCGAAGGGCTGGGCCCCGGCCCGTTTGCCGCCATGCAGCTTGCTGATCTGGGCGCCGACGTCATCACGATCCATCGCAAAGGCCAGGCAGTAACACCGGGCATGCCGGACCGCTCGCTTCTGGACCGCGGCAAACGATCGATCGCGCTTGATCTGAAGGATCCCGAAGATCTGGCGACCGCCCGCCGCCTGATTGACACGGCGGATGCACTGATCGAAGGCTTTCGCCCCGGTGTGATGGAGAAGCTGGGTCTTGGCCCGGATCTTTGCCTGACCCGCAACCCAAAACTGATATACGGCCGCATGACAGGCTGGGGGCAGGATGGTCCGCTGGCCGACACGGCAGGACATGACCTGAATTACATCGCCTTGTCCGGTGCGCTCTGGTACGCCTCTCTCCCGGATCAGCCGCCTCAAACCCCGGCAACCCTGGTCGGCGATATCGGCGGAGGCGCCATGTACCTTGTCGCGGGCATCCTGGCAGGTTTGATCAACGCGCAAAGAACCGGAAAAGGCACCGTGGTTGACGCCGCCATCTACGACGGCTCGGCCCATATGATGAACCTTCTGATGACCATGCGCCAAACCGGCAACCTGTCCGAGACCCGCGGCCAAAGCCTGCTGGACGGCCCGCATTGGAGCCGAACCTACGCCTGCGCGGATGGTGGATTTGTTTCGGTCCAATGCCTCGAACCAAAATTCTACGCCCGATTTCTGGAAATCCTGGGCCTGTCCCATGACCCGGCGTTCCAACAACAATACACCCGCAAGTTCTGGCCCGACCTGACCCGGCGCCTGGCCGAGATCTTCTCATCCAGACCGCGCGACCATTGGGCCAAATTGTTCGACGGGTCAGATGCCTGCGTCGCCCCGGTTCTCAGCCCCGACGAGGCCGCAGCCCATCCGATGAATGCGGCCCGTCAATCCTGGCGCAAGACAGACTGCACCCTACAGGCCGCCGCCGCCCCACGCTTCTCCACACACCGGTGGCAACCGAAGCCCAGCCCGGCTCGCGGCCAGCACACAACCGAGATCCTGAGCGACCTCCAAGCCCCCGAAAGCACCTGACGTACGCTTCATCTGGCCGGAAATATCCCGGGGGTGAATTGGCCAGCGGCCAAGAGGGGGCTGGCCCCCTCCCACGCGCCCTACCCGCCGCGCACCGTGTCGATCATCAGCTGAACATTCTCAGGATCTGCATCCGGTGTGATCCCATGGCCGAGGTTGAAAATATGCGGCCCCTTGGAAAATGCGCGCACGATGCGCCGGGTCTCATCCACCAGCGCCTGCCCGCCCGTAACCATGTGCGACGATGCCAGATTGCCTTGCACACAGCCATCAATCTGCACCTTCTCAGCTGCCCATTCGGGCGACACGGAATTGTCCAGCGCCACGCAATCCACGCCGGTCGACCTTGCAAACCCTATGTACCCGTCGCCTGCTTCCCGCGGAAATCCAATCACGGGGATGCCGGGATGGCGCTCCTTGATGGCGTGCGTGATCACCCGGCACGGCTCGACCGCGTATTTGCGGAAAGCTTCGCCCTTCAAAGACCCCGCCCAACTGTCAAATATCTTGACCACCTCGGCCCCGGCGTCGATCTGAGCGGACAGATATTCAATCGTTGCCGCGGTGATGCGATCCAACAGCGCCTCGAACAAAGCAGTATTACCTTCGCGCAGCGCATGGGCGGGACCCTGATCCGGCGTGCCGCGCCCTGCGATCATGTATGTGGCAACTGTCCACGGCGCGCCTGCGAATCCGATCAAGGTGGTCTCGGACGGCAATTCCCGCGACAGAATGCGCACCGTTTCGTAAACCGGTGACAATGTCTCGTGAATCGCGTCAACCGGTTTCAACGCATCAAACTCGGCCTGCTGCGTGATGGTAGACAAACGCGGGCCTTCGCCGGTCACGAACCAAAGGTCAGCCCCCAGCGCCTGTGGAACCAGCAGGATGTCGGCAAACAGGATCGCCGCATCGAACCCATATCGCCGAATTGGCTGCAAGGTAACTTCTGCTGCCAGTTCAGGATTGTAACACAGTGACAGGAAATCCCCGGCCTGAGAACGTGTGGCCCGGTATTCCGGCAAATACCGACCCGCCTGACGCATCATCCAGATCGGCGGCACATCCTGTACTTCGCCCGCCAGCGCCCGCAGCAGTTTCTTTGTCTCGGCCATGTTCGCCCCCAGCATTCAGGTTTTGGCAACGGGTCGTCCTTCGGCGGCAATTTGTCAAGCTCAGCCCCCATTGTCAGGGCAATGTGACGCGACTAAAGCTGTGCACATGACTTTGACCCTGCCCACCCCCGCATCGCCCCTCAGAATCGGCACCCGTGGTTCGCCACTGGCTCTGGCTCAGGCCTATGAAACGCGCCAGCGCCTGAGCGATGCGTTCGATCTGCCACAGGATGCGTTCGAAATCGTAGTGATCAAGACGACCGGTGACAATCGCGCCATGATCGACGCGGATCGCCCGCTGAAGGAAATCGGCAACAAGGGCCTGTTCACCAAGGAAATCGAAGAGGCGATGCTGCGCGCCGAGATCGACATCGCCGTGCATTCAACAAAGGACATGCCCGTTGAACAACCCGAAGGGCTGGTCCTGGACACGTTCTTGCCGCGCGAGGATGTGCGCGACGCCTTCATCTCTCCGCGATTGGGCTCGATCCACGATCTGCCCGAAGGCGCCATGGTGGGCACCTCGTCTTTGCGACGCCGTGCGCAGCTGCTGAACCGGAGGCCGGATCTGAAAGTGGTCGAGTTTCGCGGAAATGTGCAGACACGGCTGAAAAAGCTTGAAGACGGAGTTGCCGATTGCACGTTTCTGGCAATGGCAGGCATTCGCCGTTTGGGAATGGATGAGGTTCCGGCCAGCGCCATCTCTCCTGACGACATGCTGCCGGCAATCGCGCAGGGTACCATCGGCATCGAACGGCGCAGCAACGACATGCGCGCAGCCGAAATGCTTGAAGCGATTCATCACACCGAAACGGGATACCGCCTGGCGGCCGAACGCACATTGCTGGCTGCGCTGGACGGGTCCTGCGAAACCCCGATCGCCGGCCTTGCCGAACTGGACGGCGACACCCTAAGGTTGCGGGGCGAAGTGCTGCGCCCGGACGGAACGGAAACCGCCAGCAGAGATATGACCGGCCCCGTCAAGGATGGGCCTGAGATGGCCCGCGAAATGGCTGCGGAACTGCTTGAACAGGCGGGACCTGATCTATTCGATTGGAAAAATTCAAAATAAATTTGCTTAGTGTGAACTTGATCACTGTAGCAGGCGGAACAATCAGGCATTAATGTGACATACCGAAGAGGAAGTCGGGCCAGTCTCGAAAGTATCGAAAAGTTTTCAGATTGCCGGTGTTTTAATCAGTATTCGAGGGGGCGAGACTGACCCCCGGCTTCCAAAGGTAGAGGGTCGCTGTTGGGTTCAACAGCGACCCGTTTACGTTGTACCAGATTGCGTTGTGCCAGACCCGCGTTCAGGAAATCGCGTCAACGGCGTGACGAACGGCCTCTCTGGTCTGATCCAGATCCGCTTCGGTAACCGCCAGCGACGGGTACAGTTTGCCCGGAGCCTTGAAGACCCCATGCGCCCGCAACGTTGCATTGTAAGTGGCGTTGCGCTGCGGGTCATCATGGTTTGCGCTGCGATAATCCCGACATTCGGCCTTGGTGAAATAAATGTCGAACAAGGTCTCGTCACCGCAGATGCGATGGGCAATGCCTGCCTCGTTCAAAGCGTCCGATTGCATCTGTTGCAACTGCTTCCCAATCGAGCGCAGGTGTTCATAGGTGCCTTCGCGCCGCAAAACCTCCATCGTCTTCAGCCCCGCCGCTGAGGCAACGGGGTTGCCGGACAAAGTGCCCAACTGCATCAGCCAGCCCTGTTCTCTGACTTTCGATTTGTCGAAATGCTTCATGATCTCGGCACTGGCGCCCAGCGCGGCCAGAGGAAAGCCACCACCGGTGATCTTGCCAAGCGTGCAGATATCCGGGGTCACGCCATATCGCTCTTGTGCGCCGCCGTAAGCCAGTCGGAACCCGGTGACGATCTCATCAAAAATCAGCAGCACACCAAATTTGTCGCACAAGGTCCGCAAGCCCTGCAAAAACCCCGGTTCGGGCGGGATGATCCGCTGCAAGGGTTCGACCATGATGGCTGCGACATCGTCATGCTCATCCAGCAACGCTGCCACCGCCTCAAGATCATTGAAAGGCGCGATCAGCATCTGCTCGGCCACGCTTTGGGGGATACCGGCACTGTCGGGAACGGCCTGAGGGAAATTGACCCGACGGCTGGGGGCCAGGCTCATCTGCGCCTCGGCGCTCATACCATGATACCCCCCTTCGAACTTGAGGATCTTGTCGCGCCCGGTATAGGCGCGCGCCAGCCGCATGGCGTACATGTCTGCCTCGCCCCCAGAGGCAACAAAACGCACCTGCTCGCAACAGGGAACGGCTTCGATGATGGCCTCGGCCAGTTCGATGCCCTTGCTGTTGTTGGCGAAGAAGGTCATGCCTTTGGGCAGTTGTTCCAGCACCGCTTCCATCACCTCGGGGTGGCCATGGCCCAGCAACATCGGACCGGACCCGATCAGATAGTCGATATATTCGTTCCCGTCCTCGTCCCAGACATGGCTGCCCTCGCCACGGGCGATGATGATACCCGGATCGAAGTTGCCGAAACCGCCGGCAGGCAAAACTTCGTTTGCACGCGCTATCCACTCGGACTGTGTCTGGATCTTCAGCATCTCAATCAATCTCCAAAATCGGGGCGCCAAGAATTTCGAGGTCAGGTGTCACACCTAAACCCGGGCCTTCGGGCGGGGCAATCCGACCGTTTTCACGGTTTGGTGCGTCAGGGCACAGGCGCGGAGCAACGTAAGAGGACAAGTCGCAAGTGTTCATCAGCGATCCATGCGGGGTTGAAGCAGCAAAATGCGACGAGGCCGCCGTGACGATATCCGATCCCCAGGTGCATTCTGCACAAATCTCGGCACCCAGCTGCACGGTCAGATCGCGTGCACGGCGCATTGCCGAAAGACCGCCGAATTTCGACAGTTTCAGCGCCACCGCGTCCATGCAACCCAACTCATGCGCCCGCATCAGCGATGCAAGATCAAAGGCGTTTTCGTCGATCTTCATTGGCAGACCCGTCGACTGACGAACAGCGGCGCAGTCTTCCAGTGTTTTGCAGGGCTGTTCCAGCATCACATCCAGATGCGCCACCGCGCGCCCGGTTCGCGTTGCCTGAAGGCGCGATGCGCCGCAGTTCCAGTCGCCATACACAAGCGGTCCGGTTCCCACGGCTTCGCGCACTTTGATCAGCCGCTCGGTATCGGCTTGCCAATCACCCTCGACACCCAGCTTGACCTGGAATTGCCGAATGCCCGTCTGAAAGGCTGCCTTGGCGATGCGCGCCATTTCGTCCGGCGCGATACATGTGATCGAATGATAAAGTGGCATATCTGCCCGTGTCCGCCCGCCCAGCAACGCGTAAACCGGCACCCCCGCCGCGCGGCCGAACAGATCCCACAGTGCAATGTCGACGATCGATTTCGCGTAGCTGTGGCCTTGCAGAAATCCGTCCAGCTTTCGCATCGGTGCGTCGACCCCAATTGGCGAAATCCCGAGAATCTCGGGTCCCATTTCAGCGATTGCCCCCGGTACTCCATTTGCAAAGGCGGGCAGATAATGCGGGATCGGGCAGACCTCACCCCAACCTGTCAGACCTGTATCCGTCTCAAGGCGCAGGATATGAGACGTCACGGTCGCACAGGTCTTGCCGTCAGCCATGTGATAGGTTTCATGGCTGGTCAGTTCGACGGACCAGAGCGTTATCTTGTCAATTCTCAAGCATATTCTCCTACTGGATCACCCAATGCGGCTTCGTCCGGATGCACGCCCAGCCCCGGCGCCTCGGGCAGATGCAGATGGCCATCGACGTTGCGGGGCCCGCGGCCGCCTGCAACATCAACCGTAATCATGTCCTGACAGGCCCAGACCGCGTGGCAGTGGTCATCCGGGATCGTGGCGGCCAGATGCAGCGCTTCGGTATCGGCCAGAACCGTCCCGCCGGTGGCCATCACGAACATGTCTATCCCATGGGCCAGCGCGATATCGCGCATCCGCGCGGCCTTGGTCAGTCCACCCACGCGATTCAGCTTGATCCCGAATATCTGGGCCAGACCATCGCGGGCAATCCGGGCGGCATCCTGCAAGGTCACAAGGGACTCGTCCACAGACACTGGGGATGCATGAAGCCCCGAGATCGTCGCGATATCATCCAGTGTTTCACAGGGTTGCTCGAACATCACGTTCAGGTCTTCGCAGGTGCTCATCACCCGCAAGGCCTGCTGGCGCGTCCAGCCACGGTTGACATCATACAGAACAATCTCTCCGGGCTGCCGGATGCTTTCCACATCCCGCACACGCGCAATGTCCCGCTCGACGTCACCGCCGATCTTCACCGAATGCGCGATATAGCCGCGCTCGCGATATCGCTCCATGACCTCGCGTGTTTCCTCGACGGTTTTTGCCCCGACCGAGGACGCAATCGGGCGCGGTGTCCGCGATCCGCCGCCCATCAGATCGGCAATCGGCAGGCCCGCCGCCTGACCGGCAATATCCCAGCAGGCCATATCTATGGGGCTTTTGGCATAGAGATGCCCGGGCAAGGCAATATCCATGGCCCGTTCCACGTCCAGCACGCGACGCGGATCAAGGCCGAGGATGAAGGGGGCCATCGTTTCGATCCCGGCCCGGATACCCGGCCCGTGCGCGGGTACATAGGTGTGCCCCCAGGGCGTACCCTCGCCCCAGCCGACCAGACCGGTATCGGTTACGAGCTTGACCAGCGTCGCATCAAGCGTTTCGAACTTCAAACGCCCACCGGACAGCCAATAGGGATGCTCGAGCGGCAAATCGACCTGAAAAACGGTAATGGTTTCAATTTTCATGGAGCATACTCCGCCACGGGTGCGCCGAGGCTTTCAAAACCAGGGGTTACACCCAATCCCGGCAAATCGGCTTCATAAAGCGTTCCGTCTTTCGCGACAGGGCCGCCATTCCCGGTAGATCGCGTGTTGTAGTTCATCAGATCCGTTGTGTTCTGAAGGTATTCAGGCGGGGTCGACGCCGAGAAACGGGCCACAACCGATGCGATGGCAGTTTCAATAACACTGTCCGCACCCCGGACATACGCACTGCCAGCATAGGGAAGTCCGGTCTGGTAAATTCGGATGCCTGTGGTTTTCATGCGGCGTCCATTCTGGGCAGGTCGCCCATCCCTTCGCCGCGCCACAGGACAAAGGTCAGGATCGGTTGGTCCGTCGTGGTCATAGCGTGGCTTTGCCAGCTTTTGTGCTGTCGTGTCTGGTTCGGGCCGACGAAGGTTTCATCCTCGTCGCTTCGAAAAACCGCTCCGCCCGCCAGGGTCAGATACAGCTCTTCCGCCTGATGGCTGTGCCAGTCATAATCCAGACCAGCGCCCCAATATCCCACGTAGCCGCGCAATTGGGTCGAGTGGAAATGCCCGGTCGGTCCGAACAGTTCGTAATACCCGTACCGATTCAGGAAATCCGCGCCGACTTCCTCTGCGGTGTATGTGTGTTTCCATTGCGCCAGATGCGCGCTGGCTTTGATCGCCGCGACCAGATCATGGGTTGGCGCCACGCCATCAAGGCCAAAATCGCCCACCAGATCGGTCGCCGGCATGTACGCAGGCTGCAAACCCGTCGGTGTCAGATCGTCCGGCCATGATGCAAACGCGGCAAGGTCAGGATGCGCCTGATGCAATTGGCGGGCCGCCTCGAGAACATCATCCAGCGTCATGGCACCACCACGATGTTGCCGGTATGCTGTTTGGCGATGAAGGCGGCTTGCGCTTCCCGCAGCTCTTCCAATGGGTAGGTCGCAGCCAGCGCCGGTTTGATCTCACCCGCTTCGATGTATTTCACAAGGTTCTGCATCACCTGCGGGTCAATCACGGTCGAACCGGTGAAGGTCAGATCGCGCAGATAGAACGTCCGCAGGTCGAGTTCGACCATCGGACCTGCAATGGCACCCGAACAGGTGTAGCGCCCGCCGCGCTCCAGTACGTCGATCAGGTTCGGCCAGTAAGGGCCACCTACCACATCGGCGACCACGGTGATCTTCTCGTCGCCCAGCGCCGACCGCAGATCTTCAGGTGCGCGGGGCAAAACCAGATCAGGGCCAAGATCGGCCACGTCGGCGTGTTTGGATTCGGATGCCATCGCAATCACACGCGCGCCACGGCGTTTGGCCAATTGAACCAAGGCACCACCCACCCCGCCAGAGGCCCCGGGCACAAGAACGGTGTCTTTTTCCGTCACGTTGGCACGCGACAGCATCCCTTCGGCGGTAGAGTAAGAACAGGAGAACGTGGCCAGTTCGGCATCCGACAGGTCCGAAGTGATCGGCACCGCATTGACCGCCAGAGTCGTGGTATATTCGGCGAACCCGCCATCGCGTTCCGACCCGAAGTACCCTGTCTTGTTCATGTTGCCGGGATCAGCCGGATCTCGCAGCCAGCCATCCGTGATGACACGCTCGCCGATACGAGCGCCGTCTACGCCCTCGCCAACGGCCACGATACGGCCGCAGACATCTGCGCCCTGAATGCGCGGGAAGGTGATCGGGTTGCCGCCCCATGTCGGGTCTTCTTCACCGACTTCCTCGAATGCGCCACCGGTGGTCGCATCCTTTACGGTCTTGGAATACCAGCCGGACCGCGTATTGACGTCGGTATTGTTCAGGCCGCAGGCTGCGACCCTGATCAGAACTTCACCGGCAGCGGGTTCGGGGCGCGGCCAGTCTTCCTGCAACACCATCTGTTCCAGTCCACCATGGCCCATCGTGACCATGGCTCTCATCGTATCGGGCAGGCTCATCACGCGGTCTCCAGTATGGCGTCACTGCGGGGCAGCAAACTGTCGGGATCGTAGGCAGGTTCACCCAGAACGCGGGCGGCACGGGGTTGGCCATGGATCACGACCTCCAGCTCTGTCCCGGCTTTGGCCGCTTCGGGCTTGAGGTAAGCAAAGGCCAGGATTTTGCCGACGGTGTGGCCATAAGCGACCGACGCCGTGGACCCGACGACGCGCCCGTCCAGCAGCACCGCCTCTCCGCCATGGCCATCAATCTCTCCATCCGGTTCAATTGAAAGATAGGCACAGATCCAGGGCAGATCGGTGTTGAGCGTCTTGTCCTTGCCCAGATAATCCTTGTCGGTGCGCGCAAAACGCAGCACGTCGGCCTCGGCCAGAGTAACCTCGTTGGTCAGCTCGCCCGCGCCTTTGAAGCCCTTCTCCATCCGCATCACGTTCATGGCAAAGCTGCCATAGTCGGTGATGCCATACGCCTCACCCGCGGCCCAAAGCGCGTTGTAGACGTCGAGGCAGGCGGTGTTGGGCATGTGCAGCTCCCAGCCCAGTTCCCCGGCATAGGACATGCGGAAAGCCCAGACCTTGTGACCGGCGATGTTGATTTCCTGCGCGGAAAGCCAGCGGAACCCGGCATTGGTCAGATCGGCATCGGTGCAGCGCGCCAGCACATCCCGCGACCGGGGACCGTTCAGCGACAGGGCCGACCAGTCTGCGGACAGGGCTGTTACCTGCACATCCTCATCCGCGCATTGCTGCGCCAGATGATCCAGCAGGCGCTGTTCGAAGAAGGCCGCACAAACCAGATAGAAGCGGTCGTCGGCCATGCGGACAATCGTGGTCTCCAATTCGATACGGCCACGACGGTTCAGCATATGGGTCAGCGTGATCGAACCGACCTTTTGCGGCATCCGGTTTGCGGTCAGCCGGTCAAGCAGGGCATAGGCCCCCGGTCCCGAAACCTCGACCTTGGTGAAGGCGGTGACGTCCATGATGCCGACGCTTTCGCGCACCGCTTTGACCTCGGCCGCGACCATGTCGTCGGCAGGTGTGCGACGGAAGGAATAGTGATCGCGCTGTTCCACGCCGTCGCGGGCGAACCAGCGGGGGCGTTCGAAACCATACACTTCTTCATGCACTGCGCCCTTGGATTTCAACAGCTCATGCAGCGGCGACGGCTTGATCGGTCGCCCGGCCAGACGGTTGAAATGCGGAAAGGGAATTTCATGGCGCAGGCAGTAGTCTTCCTCGGCCTTGATCACCTGCCAATCCTTCGTGGCATAGCTGCCGAACCGGCGCGGATCAAATTCGCGCATCGAGATATCGGCGGCACCATGCACCATCCACCGCGCCAGTTCGCGGGTCAGACCCGGCCCCCAGCCGATGCCGATCTGTGTCCCGCAGCAGCACCAATAGTTCCGAACACCCGGTGCTGGTCCGATCAGAGGGTTGCCATCCGGCGGATGCGAGATCGCCCCGTGAACGTCGCGCTGAATACCCAGTTCGGCAAAGATCGGCATCCGGTTCAGGCTTTCCTCAAGCCACGGCATCACCCGGTCGTAATCCGCGTCGAACAGCCAGTTTTCGTATTCCCACGGGCAATGGTCATGCCAGACCGAGTTCGGGTTCTCTTTTTCGTAAATCCCGATCAGACCGCGCTGCTGCTCCATCCGGATATAGCCCGAGACCTTGCGGTCGTCGCGGATCACCGGAAGTTCTTTGTCCAGGTTCTGGAATTCCGGCACCGGTTCGGTCACGAAATAATGGTGCGTCATCGAGGTCATCGGCAGTTGCAGCCCCGACCACTCGCCCATTTGCCTTGCATAGGTTCCGCCTGCGTTCACTACATGCTCGCAGGTGATCGTGCCCTTTTCGGTTTCAACAACCCACTCACCGTTCCCGGCCTGCGTGATGTTGGTCGCGCGGCAGCTGCGAAAGATGCGGACACCCTTCTGACGCGCGCCGGTCGCCATCGCCATCGTCACATTGGTCGGATCGACATGGCCGTCATCGGGTGTGTGCAACGCGCCCAAAACACCTTCGAGATTGTAGAACGGATGCAATTCAGCCACCTTTTCGGGGCCGACAAGCTCGATATTGAAACCCAGCGACCGGCCCACCGACAAGGTGTGGCGCAGCCAGTCCATCTCATCCTCGGTATAGGCCAGACGGAACGATCCGCAGCCATGCCATGTGACCGGTTGGCCGGTTTCGGCCTCCAACCGGCCGGAATACAGCCCGATGTTGTAATCCACGCATTTTCCCAGCCCGAAGCTTGAGGTCGAATGCGTGATCTGTCCCGCTGCATGCCAGGTGCTGCCGCTGGTCAGCTCGGCCTTTTCAAGCAGGACGGTATCAGCGCCCCACCCTTCATGCGCCAGATGATAGGCCAGACCGACCCCCATCACGCCGCCTCCGACAATAACCACGCGGGCGTGTGACGGCAGTTCGTTCCCGGACATGATTTTTCCTCTTCCCGAGTCGCGTTTCTGCTCGACAGGCTAATTCCACAAATGTACCATCGTCAATCATGAATGACACAAATGTATCATCAACCGTCCTCGACCGCCTGAGCCGGGAATGGGACGCCCTCACCCCCGAGGCACAGAAAGCAGCGCGCTACGTGTTGGAGAACCCAACGGATGTTGGGGTCTCGACCGTGCGCGAGATTGCCGAGGCGGCCAAGGTCAAACCCAATACTTTCGTGCGTATGGCCCGGCAGGTGGGCTTCGAAGGATACGAAGATTTCCGGGCCCCCTTCCGCGAAGCGATTCGACGGGGCAACGTGTCGTTTCCCGACCGCGCACGCTGGTTGCAAGAGATCGGCAAGTCAGGTGAGCTGGGTGGGCTTTATGCCGATATGGTGGGTGCGGCGATCCGCAATATTGAAGACACCTTCGCTGGAATTGATGAAACGAGCCTGAAATCCGCCGCCGAGGATATCTGGAACTGCCGCCAGATCTTCACGCTGGGCGTTGGCGTCAACAATTCGAACGCGCGCAATTTCACCTATCTTGCGTCAACCGGGATGAAGCAGTTCCACGCGATTCCCCGCCCCGGCTCGACCCCGGTGGATGATCTGGCCTGGGCCGATGAACAGGACGTGCTGATCGCGATCACCTGCCACCCCTATCGCACCGAAGTCATCGAGGCGATCAAGCTGGCACGGCAACAGGGTCTGACCGTCATCGGTATTTCCGACAGCCCGGCCAGCCCGGTGATCCTGAACGCCCATCACGGTTTTGTCGTTGCCGCCGACACGCCGCAGTTTTTTCCGTCATCCGTTTCGACGATTGCCTTGTTGGAAACACTGCTGTCCTTCGTGATCGCCGTGTCCAGCGATGAGATCGTCGAGCGGGTGGAACGGTTTCACCAACGCAGACACCAACTTGGCCTCTACGCGGAGGAGCCCGAATGAATGCACCCCTGACCCACTCATTGGACGCGCGATACTATACCGACCCTGCGATTTTCGAGCAGGAAATGCAGGGGCTTCTGGCCCGAACGTGGCAGTTTGCGGGCCATGTCGCGCAGGTCCGGGAAGCAGGGGATTACTTTGCGTTTGAGATCGCCGGCCAGAACCTGTTCTGCATTCGCGGCCGCGACGGCGAAATCCGCACCTTCTACAACGTCTGCCAGCACCGGGCGCATGAGATGGTCACCGGCGCGGGCAACACCCGCGTCGTTGTCTGCCCCTATCATGCGTGGACCTATGAATTGACCGGACAGCTGCGTGCCGGGCCCAATATCAAATCGGTCCCCGGCTTTGACCGCAGTGCGATCTGCCTGACCTCGGTCCGAACTGAGGTGTTCAACGGGTTCATCTTCGTCAACCTCGACGATGAACCCGCCCCCATGGATGAATGGTTCCCCGGTGTGCGCGAGGAAATCCGCGCATTCGTCCCGCATATCGACGATCTGGAACCGCTGGAATGGGTCGAGATTCCCGAAAACTGCAACTGGAAGGTCAGTATCGAAAATTACTCGGAATGCTACCATTGCCCGACCAATCACCCGACCTTTGCCGAAGGTGTGGTCAAGCCCGAGACCTATGACATTCAGCCGGATGCGGGCGGCGGCTATGTGCTGCGTCACACGACGGAATGCCAGAGCCTTGACAAGATGACCTACCCCATCGACCTGTCGGTACCGCACGCGGGCGATTACCAGTCATGGTTCCTGTGGCCGATGTTTTCCTTCCAGTGTTATCCCGGCAATGTGCTGAACACCTATCACTGGCGCGCGGTTGATGCCGATCACTGCATCGTCTGGCGCGGTTGGTACACCGAAGGCGGCTCGGACAGTGCGGTCATCCGGCAACTGGCGGTCCAGGACCGCGAAACGACGGTCGAGGAAGACATCCGCCTTGTGGAATCCGTTCATCGCGGGCTCAAGTCGCGGGGCTATCGCCCCGGACCGCTTGTTCTGGATCCGGGCTGCGGCGTGATGTCGGAACATTCCATCGCGCGGCTTCAGCAATGGATGCGCGAGGCTGTGGATTAGTGGCCGAGGTTGCACGCTGATGCTGATGCCTGAAGTCTGGCGCCCGGAACACAAACTGTTCCGCCATCAGGTCGGGTTCACCTGCCCGCCGTTCGATTTTGACGCCGCGCCCTCGGATTTCCTGCGCATGTGCCCCGAAACGGTGGGCGTGCATGGCTGGATGCTGCACGTGCCAGACTATGCGCACGGGCTGGATCAGCGGAGACAGAACTTTGGCATGCTCGAAGACTTCGTGCACTGCATGTCCCGCAACGGCGTCGATGTCTGCGGTCAGGTCGGTTCGAACTGGGTCCATGCCTGCGGGCTGGGCGTGGAAGGCGTCCGGCAACACTGCGAAGACCTGTCAGACAAATATGGCACCCGCTTTCACATGGCCGGATATGCCATGGTCGAAGCGCTGCGCGACATGAACGTCGAAAAGGTTGCCCTGAACGCCGCCTATCATTGGCCGGAATGGTGGCAGGGCACGGTCGGTTTCTTGAAAGAAGCCGGGTTTGATGTGGTCTGGGCCGGGAATTTTTACGATCAGGGCTGGTTCGACAGTCAGGAAGCCGTGAATGACTGCCGCTGGGTGTTCGATGGTGATCTGGCACTGAAAAGCTTTGAATATGTGGCCGACAAGGCACCCCGGGCCGAAGCGATCCTGATCAATGGCATGTGCAATTTCCGGACCGGGCCCGGTGGCTTGCCCCAGCGCCCGCTGCATCTGGCCGATATGCTTGAAGACGCGCTGGGCAAACCGGTGATCGGCCACGACATCGCGCTTTACTGGCGCATCTTCAAATCCCTCGGTATCGCGCCCGGTACACCGCACGGGCAATTGTTGAAACGTCTTTAGCTATTCGAGAGGTCATGACCATGCCCAAAATCCTCGCGCTCTGGGCCGTACCAAGGTCCACGTCAACCGCGTTCGAGTGGATGATGCGGCAACGCGGTGATCTCGACTGCCTGCACGAGCCCTTCGGCGAGGCGTGGTATCAGGGTGAAGACCCGCTTTGGCATCGGTTCCAACCAGGGGACGTGACAACGCCAGGCCTGACATTGGACAGCGTGTGGCTGGACATTCAGCAGCGGGCGAAACGGGGGCCGGTCTTCCTCAAGGACTTTCCGCATTACATCAACCACATGTGGGATGCCGAGTTTCTGTCGCATTTCACCCACGCCTTCCTGATCCGGGACCCGGCCAAGACCATCACTTCGATGTACAAGCAATGGCCGGACTTTGCCGAAGGCGAGGTTGGCTTTCCCGAACAGCGTGCCCTGTTCGATCTGTTGACCGCACTGAACGGAACTCCGCCGCCGGTCATTGACAGCGATGACCTGCTGGAAGACCCGCACGGCATGACCCGGGCCTTCTGTGACGCGGTGGGAATTCCGTTCATCCAAGAGGCGCTGAGCTGGGAACCGGGCGGTGATCCGTCCGCCCTCAGTTGGTGGGACGGCGGGTCGTTCCATGGCAACCTGGCGAAATCGACCGGGCTTGCGCCGCAGACCCGCACGCATATCGACATCGCGGACGCGCCAGACCGTGTGAAACAGGTGCACCGAAGGATGAAACCGCATTACGATCACCTTTACAGACAACGCCTGACATACTGACACACCGGAGACCCGCAATGGCCGACATTTTCGACGAAGACCTGTTTCTGAAAGGATTGGAGCAAAGGAAGAACACGCTGGGCGCAGAGTATGTGGAGAAAAACCTTGCTGCCGCCGACGACTTCACCCGCCCGTTTCAAGAAGCCATGACGGCCTGGTGCTGGGGTTTTGGGTGGGGCGACGACGTGATCGACGCCAAGACCCGGTCGATTATGAACCTGTCGATGATCGGTGCGCTGGGCAAGATGCATGAATGGGAAATCCACTGCCGGGGCGCCATCAACAACGGGGTTTCAAAGGAAGAAATCCGCGCCATCATCCACGTGGTCGGGATTTATTGCGGTGTTCCTCAGGCGCTGGAGTGTTTTCGCGTGGCCCGCAAGGTGTTGGAAGAAGCCTGACGACCCGTCACAGACCAGCCGCCGACAACAGCCGCACGCCTTTTTCGTAGTGTCGCCTGTTCTTGAAACATCCGGGCCAAGCCCAGCGTTCGGCCGTAAAGCCCGGCTGCAATTCCAGAATCTGTCGGGCATGTCGACGCGCCAGGGAATGGTTCCCGGCGGCGGCGGACAGCATGCACAGCACCACCCTGGGACGAACGCGCCCGGGGTCAACCCGCAACACGTTATGGGCATGCTGCCACGCGGCCTTGTCCCCGGTCATCATCATTGCGATTGCCAGATTTGCTTCGATCCAAATAGGGGGATGCGGCGTCAACGCCAACGCTTTCTTGCAGACTGAAACGCCTTCTTCTGCCCGGCCATCATACACCAACAGGATGCCGTAATATCCCAACAATTCAGGGCTTCCGCTGAAACGTTCCACGACGGCAAGCATCAAGCTGCAAGCCTCTGACGTGTTGCCGGCAACACTGTGGGTGAAGGCATGGAGGGCCGAGCAATACGGGTCAGTCGGGTTCAGATTGCGCAGTTTCTTGCATTCGGCCTCGACCATTGCCAGCGTCTCGGCCGGGTTTGCATCCATGCCCAGGCGGATCATGTCCAAATGACAGAAACCGATCGCCACACGGGCCGGCAGGTATCCCGGGTCGAACTCGAGACAGGCGCGGTATTGGCGGATGGCATCCTGCAACCCGTCTTCCGTTGCCTGACTTTCCAATATACGCGCTTTCTGGAATGCAGACCAGGCCTCGGTCGAAGTCGCGCGACCTGACCAGATTTCAGACCAATACCCGTCGCGCAATCGCAGTTGGAGCGCCTCGACGACCTTCATGGCGATTTCTTCGACCGCGTCGAATGTTTCCTTTGCGCGAAAGCGGAACCGCTGTGTCCACAGGCAAACCTGATCCGCGGTTGACGTCAATTGAGCGGCCACCCGCAGGCCTTCTGCGCCGACCACGCTGCCGCTGAGAACATAGCCTTCAACCGGGCCTTCCTGCCTGCGCGCGTCACGCAGTTCGATCACGTCGGACATTGTGCCCAGAAGAAACATGAGTTCGTCTCGTATGGAGGAAGCAGCGATGCTGATATCCGGCGTTTCCCCGACAACTTCAAAAGGCTCAACCACAACCGCTGGACGCAAACGCCCCCAATGCACCGGCAAACCGCGGCCCGCCAGAACCGGACCGTCTGACTCTGTATCGATGTCCCAATAAGCCTGCCGCTCAACCGTCAGCCATGCCTCGAACTCGGGATCGGCAACGTCCAACCCCTCCAGCAACTCAGCGCGGTCGGAACTGAGTTGCTCGTCAAACAGATCAACCTCGACTTCTGCCAGATTGATCGACACCGTTTCACGGGTGACTTCAAGAACATCAAGTTTTTGCTTGGAAAAGTGTTTGCTGAGTACGCTCAACTCTTTGCGCAACGACGCCGCGCCTTGTGCGGGCGAACTCTCGCTCCAGAGCTTGTCCTGCAACCAAGCCCTGCTGCGTATCGCGTTTTTCGACAGAAGCACCAAAGCAAGAAGAGCTTTCGCTTTGGTGCCCCGAGGCGTCACATCCTGACCGTCGTCACGGATAATCTGAAACGGTCCGGTCAAAAAAACCTTGGTTTTTGCCTCAGTCACTAACGGCCCTCAAAAACGTTCGGGGGTTGTCGTTAACCGCTGCATCCAAATATGACGATACCGCCCATCGCTTCATAGGCCAGTTTGCAGCACCATGACTCGTGATCGGGGTTCGGATCCGGCTTCTTGTCACTCAGGTCCGGAACAACGATATGAACCATATCCTTGGTATCATAGACAAACCTGATCTCTGGGTTACCACTGTCCGCAAGGATTTCTTGAATCTTGCGTTCCGCCGCGTCCTGGTCATCTTGCGACCCAAGCGCACGGCCGCGCGCGGCATTCAGAACTTCACACCCCAAGTCTTTCAACGAATAATTCGGGTTGATTGTCAAACGAGCCATGTAAAATCTCCTTCTCAAACAACAATGCCCACTTGTATACCGCGTTACATGCTTATCCGGAAACGAAAATGCCCGACACGTTGATTGAACGCGCTGAAACTGCTCGGCTAGTTTCCGAACCCTCGTTTGCCGAATTTCCCAAGGGTGCGCCGATCCACGCGGCTTTTCGCTTGATCGAGCTGCGCAACGGGACTCTGCCCCCCAAAGGCGGGATGGGCCATCGCGTGTCTTTCGGCACAGGCCGCACGGCGGAGGAGGCGGCGCGGCTGGCCGGGTTTGAGGCGATTGAGCGCTATGCCTTGCAATACAGTGCCGAAGCACCACAAGCCCGCGAAAGCCTGATCGCGTCGGATGGCGCATCCCATGTGATGCCAAACGACGCGCTTGCACTGGGTGTTCCGGGCAGTGACGGAAAGGTCACTTCAAAAGGTGCAGCAGCCGGCCCGACACACGAAGCCGCCGCCCTTTGGGCGGCGCTGGAGTGTTTGGAACACGCTCTTGGATCGCAGGGGTTTGACCACCTGGCGCCGGAGCCTGCACTGCCCCACGATTTGACGCAGTGGCTGAATGTTCAACTGCGGCAACTGAGTATTCACACCCTCGAAGTCCCGGGCATCGGCCTTCTGCTGCACGCGGTTTGCGCAGACGCGGATGGCGGCAGGCCGACCTATGGATCGGCGCTTTCCGCAGATCTGGCGCAGGGCGTCTGGCACGCAGCGTCCGAGGCGGTGGTGTCCTGGCGCAACATGGTGATGCTTGAACACAACGGTGTAACGGATCACGGCATGGATGCCGAACAGGCGCGCTTGTTCCGGCTTTATCGTGGCGCGCAAAATGACCGGCCTGTTGCTCCGACGCGGGTGTTCGACACGCAGGCGTGGGACAGCCCGAACCCGTCGCTGACGACTGTATTGACGGCCGCAAGCCGCGCTCTCGGTCGTCCGGTTGCGGTTTTTGACATGACGGCACCTGAAATTCCCCTGCCGGTGGTCAAAGCCGTGCCAGTCTGAGCACCTGTCAGGATCCGTCTCTGGGAAAGCGCGTCGTGTCGTCGTTGGTCTCTGCCTTGCAACGGTCCGCGAATTCCAGAAGCTGCCTGCAACGTTCGGTCTCGGGCAAGCTGCGGACAACCCGCCCTGGATCAACACGCGGAATTTCAACAAATTCGACACGGGTGATCACGCGTGGCCTGGCGGCAACTGTGATCATGGGGCCGACGTCGATCAGGCTGGCAAGGGTATAGCCCGAGACCGGGCGCGCCGATGGGCCTGTTCCCAGCGTGATATCATCCAGAAACCGGGGATCGTCGTCGGCAGGCCCGAACTCAAGGCGCATGTGCATTCCCGGCGCGCCGCGCCTGAACCGGACCCAGCCCCGAGGCACCCTGCCCGCACCCACAAACAGTTGTGATGTATGGAATGCCCGAATATACAGCCCAAGCGGATCAGAGAATGCCATCGCCTGGCCCGCAGGAGACTTGCCACATTTCCTCCCCGCAGCCAGTTCAAACGTATCGCTCACCAAGCGGACCCCTGCATGCCCGCTGTACTGATCCTGCCGGTTCGCGAAATCAAGAACTTCTTCAAGCCGGGCGCGCCGCCTGCTCTCGCCGTCCTTCACGAGATACGGGAAGGAAGAAAAATGCATGGTCTGGATCAGATCGGTCAAACGGTTCGTACCCTTGGCCAGAAACAGGGCATGCTGGATATTCAACGGATGTTCCGGCGCATGCGCGTGATCCGTACCCACCAGCCTTTTGTGAAAGCGGGCCGCGCGCTCGGAAACATCCATCGACGTCCAATCCGACCGTGAGACTTCAAACAGGTCGTTGCAGGAGTAGAAGCGCCCGGTCACCGATGCGACCACCGACAGGAAGTGATCGAGATCGAACACCGCCATGAACTGCCACCACTCCGCAAACTCGGTTGTGGCAACAAAACGCTTCGGGCGCAGTCTGCCACCGGCATCGGGTCGCATTACCAACGTGTATTCAAGATATTCATTGTGCAGCTCAACCCTGCCGGGCCAGCCTTGGTCAGAGACGCGCGCCGCCAGCTCATCACCCAGACAGTCCCGCGGTTCCCGGGGATCGGCGCGCCATCTGAACCCATTCGAAGGCTGGCCCGCCTCGATGTCACGCGGATCCATGACCAGAAACGGGCTGACGCCTTGCACGTCGAATATGTTCTGAATGGTTGAATTCCACGCTGATCGGGTGGCTTCGTTCACGCCTTGATCAGCAAGTCCCGGCGATTGGAATACAGACATCAAAGAACACCGTTGGGCTTCAGAGACACTGGAATGGAAAGTCAGCGGTCGATGCCCGCAGGGTTTCAATTCCGACGGGGCGATCGCCGAAGGTGACGAACAAGGAAGCATCATGAAAATCGACCTGTCACGGGGCCTGATACCTTCATCCTGCCCATCCCGCCTGTTCGGGCAAATGACGGGTCCACCACAATTCGGGCGTACTGTTCACAATGTGGATTTCACTACCGCAAGAACGACCGCCAAGGATGTTGAGGCGATCTCCATCAAACGTTTCGAGCGACATTTTCGCGGCAACCCGGAGATTCGCCATCTGTTCCGCCAGAATGCCCACTGCAACGCGTTCACCCATTCGGATACTGTCGAAATAGTCGCTGTAGAAATGTACCCCTGCAAAACTGCGCCCGATCGCGATATTCGCAGCCAACTTGTTCAGCTCGCCATTTAGCGTCAGCTTTGCCGCGCTATCCTCTGGTCGCACGGACTCAACCAGTGTCCTGCCACCCGGAGCCGGAACAAAGACGCGCGGCATACCCGCCTCTGCCAAAGTTACCCGGGACCCGTCCGGCGCATGTGTCCTGAAGAACGCCTTGAGCAGCGTCGCGCATGCACCGGCAACTGCCCCATGGGCCGCCCCGTAGGACGGCTGCATTGGCGAGCCCTCGGGATAGGCAACAGGCAACAGCAGGTTGCGATCGATCTGCGGCAGCCCGTTATGAGAAAGCGCGCTGTGCGCGAACCGCCTGGTGGCTGGCGCGGCGGCAATGGCGTCCATCAGACTGAAGTCTTCGCAGGCGGCGCTTTCCAATTTCTCAAGATGGGCTGCGGCAAACGGTTCCGCTGCCCCAAGCACCGCACCGTGGCCATTCGCCACCAGAGTTGCAATACTGCCCAGCTTTTCAGGGCGGGCACGGTTGTGCACCTGAAAGGTCTGGCGTCGCACGGCCCGCATTGCCCTGGTCGCGGTTTCCGCCAGCATTGAAAGCGCGTGCGATCCGCCCCAATGGGCTCCGCCATCCTCCGCACGGGAATTCCAGACTTCGGGCAGACCGTTATCTGCTTGAATACCTCGGCCCAACATCAACAGGCAGGCATTGAAGAAAGCCTGATAGACCGTGTCGAAATGCACATAGGCAGCAAGGTCACGAGGTGTTTCGACAAATTTCGGGCCACAGGTCTCAAAGGCTTGTTCACCGGTCGCGTCTGCCCCGTTCTGAACGTCCAGCCACTCGGCCCAGTCCCGCAAATAGTCCACGCCAACAGCCTGAGGAGCAACCCTTTGGTCAAGCCGCAATGCACCAAATGGCATTGCCTTTGATGCTGTAGTTTTTGCCAACCACCGCCCTTGCACATGCGCCGCGCCCGAGGGCAGCGGGTCGTACCCCTGCAAAAGGAACTGCGACACGTAGGGCCCGTCCGAACAGCCTGGGCTCGAGCCGCGGAACAAGGTTCGGGAAGACAGACCTTCGCCATCTCGAACCCGGCGCGCTGCCGGTACTTTCCCGATCGCGGCGCCACTGGCATCCTTTGGGCAACCGTCTTTGCGGAACCACTCCAACCGGCCAAGGGCGCCAAGTACCTTGTCGGTTCCTTCGGCACCATCCCGAATGGTATCGAAGGGCACATCCCGCAGACAGGCCATCGCATAGAGTTCGGCCATCTCTGCCGCCAATTCATCTGACCCAAGCCTGGGCGCCGGGGCAATACCCAAACCGCCGGCGTCCAAACCATTGAACCCCAACCGATGACCCAGGATAGGCCCTTCCCACGCACGCCATCTAAATTCACCACCCTCTGATGGCGCGGTGCGGAAGGGCCCGGAATAGGCTGGCGTGTCAAACAGCGTCAGCCTGTTTCCTTGATTGTCGGTGCAGGTAGGGTCAGCCACTTCTTCCAGAAATTCGGTATAAACCTGCGCGTCGACAATGCCGTTTTCGTCATGCCGCAAGCCCTTAGAAAAGCTCGTGGGCCAAGTCCCGGCAAACAGGTCTGCTTCGCCGTTATGTTCTTCGGCCGCCCTGTCTCGGGCACCAATCGGCGCATTCAAATGACACTGATCCCGGTTCAATCCGCGATTGGGCTTTTCCAGGTCCTGCCAGGGTTCAGACGGAACGATATGTTGCGGCATGTTGTTCTCCCGATCGACGGAAACAACGATTCGCACGACTCCGTTACCGGATCGTGACCGGTCATTCCGGCCGGCTTTTTGCCCTGTTCTGCAACACATTGAGAATACCCAGCATAGAAAGGGCTTAGATCGTGCTGGACACCAAGCCCCGCCGCTGCTTTCCGATCTGTCGAGAAATTGCAGAATCTAATGCAAAACAGGATATCTGGGGCCCAGCCATCTTCGAGCCGCATCCCACCGGACAGAAAGATAAAGAAAATTGGATGGCGGAGACGAAGTCAGCATAATTAAGCCTACAAGCTTATGTTAAATATATAATTTATTCAGACCTTTAGAAAAGAAACCACAATACATACCACACAAAGCCGGATATCAAGCGCGGATAGCGCAACGTGTCATGCAACAGAACGTTGGTTAAACACTTATAGCTGACACTCACGCCGGTTGTAGCAAACGACTGCTTTGATGAAGATTTTCTGATGCGGGCCAGGGTGTGAGGTTTCGGCTTGGCCTGACGGTGGCCCGCGTTGGAAAATCTCTCAGGGAGGAAGCCGCGGGGGCTTGGTGGTGTCTATGGGGAAAGTGCGATTCCGGTTGGGTCTGTGGCCGTTTCGGGCGCGTTGCTGGGAAGATTGAACAGGTTGCAAGCAGTCGCGTCCCCGTTCCACTGGAGGGTTTGCCTTGGATTTAACCCTGATTGCTGGCGGTTTGCGCCTTTTGCGCGATTTGCCGGACCGCTGCGCACAGGGGGTTTTGGCCGGTTAGGCGGGGCCAACCGGTCTGCAGTGGATGGGATGATTGGGCACTTGGTCATGCGGCCTGTTCCCTTGGTGGAGCGCGGGATCGGGGAACCTGGCCACGCCGGAACGTTTCAATGATGCGCATCGAGCCACCGCAACAGGGGCACGGCTCGCGCAGGGTAAGTGGTACAGGATCATCCTCGGGCGGAGGTTCTTGCTCTGGTGTGCTTGCCCCGATCAGGACGCGGACCTTTGCGATATTGACCTTGCGCTGTGCGGAAGCCAGCAGGCCGTAGTGGCGGATGCGGTGAAAGCCGTCAGGTAGGACATGCATGAGGAAGCGGCGGATGAACTCGTGTGTATCAAGCCGCATGACCTTCATTCGGTCTCCGCGTTTGATCCGGTAGTCCTTCCATCGGAACGACACGGTGTCGGCATCGGCGCTGATCAGGCGCTGGTTCGAGATCGCCACCCGATGGGTATATCGGCTGAGATAGGCCAGTACCGCTTCGGGTCCGCCGAAGGGCGGTTTGGCATACACCACCCATTCGGTTTTGCGCTGCGGAGCGAGATACGCGGCGAAGGCTTCCGCGTCAGCCAGCTTGGTCAGGCCGCCGAAGAAGGCAAGCTGCCCAGTTCGATGCAGCGCCATCAGCCCTTCGATGAACAAGCGTCGGAACAACCGAGACAACACTCGGACATGCAGGAAGAACCCTGGTTTGCAGGCGACCCACTTGGTGCCATCCGGCGATAGACCACCGCCGGGCACGATCATGTGGATGTGGGGATGGTGGGTCAGAGCGGAACCCCAGGTGTGCAGAACACTGGTTATGCCAACACGCGCACCCAGGCGCTTGGGATCGGCGGCGATGGTCATCACGGTCTCGGCCGATGCCTTGAACAGCAGCCCGTAAACCGCCCGTTTGTGCCAGAAGGCGATCCGCGCGACCTCGGCTGGCAGCGTGAAGACGACGTGGGAATACTCGACCGGTAGCAAGTCCTCGGCACGCGCCTCCACCCAGTCGCGCGCGGCCGGTCCCTGGCACTTGGGACAGTGCCGGTTCTTGCACGAATTATAGGCGATGTGCTGATGGCTGCATTTGGTGCAAGCGGCCACATGCCCGCCGAGCGCCTCTGTTCGGCAAGCCTCAATGGCCGACATCACCTTGAGCTGCCTCAGGCTGATATGCCCTGCATTGGCCCGCCGCCACGCGGGGCCATATCTCCGGGATATGTCAGCGATCTCCAGCTTAATGCGGGGCAAGGCCCGCGTCTCACCCCGGTCGCTTGTTGCGGGCCCGCAGGTTCAATTGCTTGAGCGCCTCGAACGGGCTGGCTGTGTCCCGGATCATCTTGGTGGCGACCTTGGTATATTGGGCGGTGGTCGTCAGTTTGGCATGACCAAGGAGCACCTGGATGACCCGCACGTCCGTGCCCGCTTCCAAAAGATGCGTGGCAAAGCTGTGCCTGAGTGTGTGCAGCGTCGCGGGCTTGTTGATCCCCGCCATACGTTTGGCCGAGGTGAAGGCGCGGTTCAACTGGCGGGGCGAGATCGGGTTGATCTTCGGCTTGCCGGGAAACAGCCAGCCCTCTGGCCGTGCTTCACACCAGTAGTCTCGTAGAAGATCGAGCAGATCGGGCGACAGCATGACATTGCGATCTTTCCACCCCTTGCCCTGCACGACATGGATGAGCATCCGGTCGCTATCGATATCGCTGGTCGTAAGATTGCAAACCTCGGAAGCTCTCAAACCTGCACCGTAGGAAATGCTGAGCGCGGCACGATATTTAAGCCCTGGCCCGGGTGCGACCGCCAGAAGCTCAGAAACTTCCTCGGCGCTGAGCGCCGCGGGCAGTTTGCGCGGCTGCGTGCGGAACTGCATGTATCGCTTCATCTCCTCGCGCCCGCAGGTCATCGAGAAAAAGAAACGCAGCGCGGTGATGCGCGCGTTGTAGACCGAGGGCGTGACCCCGGTATCCGTCATGTGAAGCTGGTATGCGCGAAGCTCTTCTGTCGTCGCCGTATCGGGTGACCGCCCCAGAAACCCAGCGAAATCCTTCACCGCCCGGATATGCGCTCGCTGAGATTGGTGCCCCAGACCCCGAATGCGCATATCCTCGATCATCCGCTCCCGCAGCGGTGTTGTTCTCTCCTCTGTCATTGGAACCTCCTCTGTCGACTGAGAAAGCCCCAATCGTCAGACAGGTCAGCCAGATCGCAAAACACGCAGGTCCATCAGATTGAGATCAACACCAGCCACAAGCGCCATTGCCGCGCGAGCGGCTTCGTCCTTGAGCCCAAAGCAGACAATCTCGGAACGAAATGATATGTTCGCAGAACTAGAGGCGCTCATACATTCAGGAACCGTACTTTACGGAGGACGGATGAATGATCATGCGTATTTTTCAGGTCGTGACACGGCCAGGCAAAGAGGAAGAGTTCAGCAAATTCTTCCATGAAACAGCTATCCCCTTGATGAGGGGTACCAAGGGCATCGTTAAAGTTTTTCCTGGTGCCGCACGTGCTGACACACCGCGAGAGTTCAGCTTTGTGATGATTTGGGAAAACCTGGAGTCACTAAAGGCTTTTGTCGGCGATAACTACCAGAGTCCGCATATCGATCCGGCGGAGGCCGAATTGGTCGAGTCGCGTTCTATCAAGCACTACGAACTTGTCCAATAAGGGCCATGGCTTGAATAAAGGGAAACAACTCGGGGGAAATAATGATCAAAGGGAAATGCGGCTGCGGAGCCGTAACGTATAAGATGACTTCGCCACCCATGTTCGTGCATTGCTGCCACTGTCGCGAATGCCAGCGACAAACCGGAGCGGCCTACGTCTTGAACGCAATCATTGAAGCTGATCGCGTGCAGTTTGAGGGGCCAATCACTGAACATGAGCTCTCTACTCCAAGCGGGAAAGGTCAGATCATTATGCGCTGTAGGGATTGTGGCGTCGCCGTTTTTAGCAGCTACATGATCCGCCTTGGCAAGCTAAGGTACGTGCGCGTCGGAACATTGAACAACCCGGATCAATGTCCTCCGGATGTACAGATTTTCACCAACAGCAAGCAGGCCTGGGTGCCACTCAGCAAAGACATTCCTATCTTTGAGGAATTTTACAAATTCGATGAGGTGTGGCCGCCCAATGCGTTGGACCGTTTGGAGATAGCTCTATCCTGACGGGTCAGTCGCTCGGGCCATAAGGTCCGCATTGTCCGCAGACCAGACATTCAAATGGTCTCTTTGCATCGCAGTGCAGCTAGCGGCGGCTTCCTGCGCATCTGGTGAATTCGCTGAAGCCTAGAACCTAGATCTGCGGCACATGATCGGAAAGCGGGCGGCGACTACAGACTTGTGAGGGAACATTCAAAGTCGGCTCTGGACCTTCCCTAGTGACGTTACGGGGTAAGATTAACGGTGATGCTGCTTCGCCTATGACGGCCTCGAAAAGCCCAAACTCCCGTGCTTCATCTACAACCCAAGGGCGTCAATCCGAGCAGTGATTGATCGTAAAGTATGCAATCAATTAAGAACATCGACCACTGCCCCTATTAGGTTCAGCACTTCGTGTGTCTCCCGGTTCACTTGGTAAACATAGTCTCCGGCACGCACATAGTAGCCGTTTCGCCGCAGGCCATATCGGCTAGGATTGTCGATGCGAACATACCCATTGTAGATGAAATCCCCAACTCGGTATCGTTTAGCTTGGCCGGGCGGAACGCATGGCACTGCTTTCTTGGCCAAACCCGGAGGACAGCTACCGGCTTTTGATTTCACGAAAACAGGCTGCAGTGCATTGTGCGACCCGATACTCTGTCCAAGATCAAGAGACTGGATGTCAAAACTCGCACCCGCAAAGGGCACGGCCTGCATAGTGAACACCGTCGCCGTGATTGCCAAAGCCGTTTTCATCTTTTCCGCCTCCTTTAACTGATCTTTCCAATTATGATCTCCTTCGGGATTTGACCAATGCATCGGCGGAGACTGGCTTACTGCCGAAGTCTTCTGCTGTGACGCTATGGTTCGCTTGGCACAACATTCTCATCTAACGACCTTTGAAACCGTCAAGTTGGAATGGGGCAATTGAAGGGGCGCCCGGCCAGACCAATCCTTTGTTCTTATTTCGTAAACAACATTAACCGAACATGAACAGTGTATTCTCATTAGGTTCAAACAACTTTGCGCATACTGACTAAGTTGGATCGAACGAGACGTATATCGTTTGACGGAAACAAGGGGAACAAAATGGTCAAACCTGCCTTTGTGACTGAAGATCGCAGCGCTGAAATTGCGATGCGGACCTCTAGCAAATCTGCTGAAGAGCGCCTTCAAACCGCGATGAATTCGAGCAATAGCCGCTTCCCTCCTATCGAAAATGCACTGACAGAGATCACAAAAAACAAGCGGCTATCCGAGGCTCACCAAAACGTCTGAAGGCAAATCGGCTGCCCCCCGAAAGTTCTCGATTTTCATCCTAAACATCTGAATTGTAACAAGAAATCGTCCCGGCTTGGGGCGAGGTTTTCTTGTTGCGCATCGCAATTATCAAGAGCTTGCGCCTAGCAGGCCGACTGAATCGACCTCCCAACTTAGTATCCGAAAGGCTTATCGACGCTCCAGCATTCAGTTCATCCTGAAGTGGAGGCTGGCGATGGCCGGGAAGCCTCAGGTCACAGCCCCAGCAGCGCTTTAACCTGTTCCTCAACTTCATCCGTAACAGGCTTGTTGGCAGCGGCTTCCAGTGCCTCACGTTCGGCCAGATCTTGCTCTTCGACAAGTTCAGTCAGCTCTTCCACCTCTTCAACGGCTTCATTGTATTCAATGGCTGCTTTTCTTTCGTCATTCAGAGTCTGGGCTTCATCAATCGAAGCGTCTAATTCGGCTTGGGCCTCTTTTAGCTGCGCTTCGATATCCGGATCACTACCGCCCGCGTCCTCCAAAGCTTGTTCAAGTTCTGCGACCGTGTCCCGGTTGGTTTGTACCTCACCTACTGCGACTTCCAAGTCATCCTCGATTTCTTGAACTGTCCGCTCTGGTTCTTCCAACCCTTCAAGAAACTCCAGCTGTTCTTCCAGTTCCTCCCGCAAAGGCTCTCCGGCCAGCACTGTGTCTCGGTACGTGGCAATTCTGCCAACCCGCGAATTGGGTGCTGCATTGGCTAGGGCCGTTGGGCTTGCATTGGCGGCGTTCAGTGCGCCCAACTCAGAGGGATGTGCACCAAGCAGCGCAGCCATACGATTGCCTTTTGTCCGGGAAACTGGGCGCTTGGACTCTTCTAAAATCACATTCTGGCGAACCTTTCTTTGCACCTTGGTCTTTTGCGTTCGAAGGGTTGTCGTAGCAACCCTTGAGGTGGTTGCTGTATTGCGAGCTTTGCCTTTCCCGTTGAACAGATTTTTCAGAGAAAACCCTCCGCCTTTTTTCGTACCAGACCGAGCAGACTGCGATTTTGTTTTCCCCTGTCCGAATATCCCGGCCCTGGCCCCGCCACGGCTTTTGTCGGCCCCCTTCCCACGGCCACCATTCCCAGCCGAGCTGTTGTCTCCGCGATCTCCCTGGGCGCCGTTGCCATTCCCACCGCCGTTTCCATTGCCGCCGCCGTTGCCGCCGCCATTACCGTTACCACCGCCGTTGCCGCCGCCATTGCCGTTTCCACCGCCATTGCCGCCACCATTACCGTTACCCGGCTTGGCATAAGCAAAATCAGGAGCTGCGACGGTGGCTACAATGGCCGTGGACCCCAACAAGGCAATCGCGATCGTCGAAGCTTTAAGCAGTCCGCACTTGGTGGTTTTCATTTTCAATCTCCTCAAAACCTCCAGCAACGGCAATCAGCGCGCTGAGGTTGACCACGGTGTTTCGGCAGTCTGACTCGCAGTCGAATCAAAACCGTTGCCACTGATTTAACTTTAGGTCGCTTGAACGCAGGGCTAACTGCTTGTTCATCATCGGTTCATGTCTGGCCTAGTAGTCTTCGATGAAGGTGTTTGAGGGTGTTATGCAGGCCAAAGCGTTTTTTCTGGTTGCAGCTTTGCTGACTGTCTTGTCTGGTGGGCAAGCGGCGGCAGATGCACGCGAACTCAAACAGTCTGAACTGCGCATGGCGACGTTGTCAGGCAGTGCGATACGGCTGAACCGTGTGATCAAAGGCGTGAAGAAAGCATACGGCGGAACACCTGTTGATGCGCGCGCATTCAAAACAGACAAGATTTACTATCGTATTCTGGTCAAAAAGCCGGGCGGGAAAATCGTCAGCGTGATCGTGAACGCCGAAACCGGCACAGTCGTCTCGAACCGCTCAAGTACGGGGCGCGAGATTTCTGAAGCCGCACGCAATTCAACCAAATCCAAAAGCAACAACGCTCAGAGTGCCCCTACCACTCGTGGAAACAGTGCAGGCCGAAGCAATGCCGGCGGCAATGGTAACGGCAACGGCGGTGGCAACGGCGGTGGCAACGGTGGTGGCAACGGTGGCGGCAACGGTGGCGGCAACGGTGGCGGCAACGGCGGTGGCAACGGTGGTGGCAACGGTGGTGGCAACGGTGGTGGCAACGGTGGTGGCAACGGTGGTGGCAACGGTGGTGGCAACGGTGGTGG
>NZ_JBXWML010000010.1:0-164689 GCF_059609845.1 Ruegeria sp. YTSC002 | reverse complement strand
GCTGACGACCCAGTTCCGACGTGATCGAGCCAAAAAGCTCGGGATCACGATCAGCAAGGGACTGGGTGAAAAATCCGGTGTCACGAAGATTGGCGTTCATGGGCGCTCCACATGGCTGGGTAAAAATCTTGCGGATTTCCTATCGGAAACGCCACATTTGCAAAAGGCTTAAAGCGACGATTTGGCCCGCTGCGGCGTCAAGACTGGCCTATCGGGGAAAGGTATGTTTGTTTCGGAACCAAATGTGCAGCACCGGAAACCGGAAAACATGAAAAAAAGAATCGCCTTTCTTGCCAGTGAGGTCAAAGTGGCGCAAACGGCCCGGGATATTCTGGTGTCCAAACACGGAAATGCGGCGCCCCGCGACGCAGATGTTGTGGTTGCTCTTGGGGGGGATGGCTTCATGTTGCATACCCTGCACAACATGCAGCACCTTGATACACCGGTATACGGGATGAACCGTGGCACGATCGGGTTCCTGATGAACGAGTATCACGAAGACGACCTGATGGCCCGCCTGGAAGATGCCGAGGAAGAGGTCATCAATCCGCTGGCGATGCGGGCGATGGATCAGTCCGGAAAGCTGCACGAGGCGTTGGCAATCAACGAAGTATCGCTGTTGCGCGCTGGGCCACAGGCGGCTCGTTTGAAGATCAGTGTTGATGGCCGCGAGCGCATGGATGAACTTGTCTGCGATGGAGCGCTACTGTCCACTGCGGCGGGGTCGACGGCGTATAATTACTCGGCACACGGGCCTATTCTGCCGATTGGCTCGGACGTTCTCGCGTTGACCCCAATCGCCGCATTCCGCCCACGCCGATGGCGTGGTGCATTGCTGCCGAAAATCGCGAAGGTACGGTTCGATGTGCTGGATGCGGACAAGCGACCCGTAATCGTTGCCGCTGATTCCGTAGCTTTCCCAGACATTGACTGGGTCGAGATCCGATCCGATCCCACGATTTCACACCGCATTCTTTTTGACCCCGGGCACGGTTTGGAAGAACGACTGATTTCCGAACAATTCACATAAATTTGTGTCGCTGCGAGGATTTTTTGAAACTGTGTGAAGCAGTTCACAGGGAATCTTCTGGCGATTGGCTAATGTGAAACTGCCCGGAGAACACGCCAAGGTGGGAGTGAGTGGCCACCTGAACGGCGTATTCGAATGATTGCGCAGATTTTGCGCTGGCGAGGGTGGGTGGTGCTACGCTCGTCATCAGAAATCCGGGCTTATTTTAGCAGTCGGGCCCCGGGTACAATGTCCCGGGGTCTATTTTTTGCAGCCACCCTTCAACTCTGTCTTTTCCCAAAGCGGCAGGCACATTTGCCCCACGCGTGCCTCGATGGCCGCGGCCGCATCCACCGCCAGATCTTCGCGCCAGCGCTGAGCGGCAATCTGAACACTGATCGGCTGAGGACCCTTCGGCAATTCAGCCAGCCGGGCCGGGACACATGCCGCAGGCAGGCCCAGAAAGTTCATCGCATAAGAATATACGGCGCACCCCAAAACCTCGTGCACACCCTCAGCGCCTTCGGTGTCCCGGTCGGGTTTGAAGAACGGTTGTGGCAGGAAAGGCGACAGCACCAAAGGGTACTCCTGCAAAAACAGGGACCATTCGCGCGCATAGTGGCTTCGTTTGGCCAGCATCCGAACCATCTCGGTTTCGACAATTGGCGGGAATTCCTGAAAATACACCGCAAAGATATTCTGAATCGTTTTCGAACCAGCGGCTTCGATATCTGATTTCATAAGCGTCAGCACTTCGCCCATCAGCGTACGATAACCGATTCGACCGCATTCAAAAACGTCAGGCGGGTCAATCTCTTGCACCACATATCCCGCATCGGTCAGTGCGTCCCGTGCCGTGTCGAGTGCTTTCTCGACCTCGGGGTGCAAGGCATAGCCGAATGTGTTCTTGGTAAAGGCCACCTTGACGGGCGCGTCGGGGTCAGGGTCACGCCAGGGCATCGGCACGTGAAACGGATCACGCGCGTCGGCGGCGATCAGGCTGGGCATGGACAGATGCAGGTCAGCGGCCGACCGGGTTATCAGGCCCTGAACTGACATCGACTGCGCCAGCAAACCGCGCTCGACCTTCTGGCTTGGGTTCCATGCAGGGACACGCCCCAGCCCGGGCTTCACCGTCACGGCTCCGTTGGCCGCCGCGGGAAAGCGCAGGCTGCCGCCGATATCGTTGCCGTGGGCCAGCGCGCCGATTCCGGCCATGACCGCAGCGCCAGCCCCGCCGGAAGAGCCGCCGGGTGAGATATGCCGCCCCCAGGGGTTGTGCGTACGGCCATACAGCGGATTGTCCGTGTCGGCGCGGAAAGAGAACTCGGGCGTGTTGGTCCGCCCGATAACAACAGCCCCGGCCTTTAGCAGATTGCTCACAACCGGGGCGTCATCTGGTGCAATCACATCCTTCAATGCGACGACACCGTTGGTTGTGGCGTGGCCTTTTTGGTCAACATTCACCTTGATCGTGACCGGCACGCCATGCAGCGGGCCCGTGGGTTTGCCGCCAGCCCGCGCATTGTCCAGCGCTCTGGCGCGTTCCAACGCCTGCTCGCGAAGGTCTTCCACCACCGCATTCAAATCCGGGTTGACCTCATCCATTCGCTCGATCGAGGCCTGAACCGCCTCGGTCGCACTCAGGTCGCCGCGTCTTGTCAGGGTGGTCAGGTCTGTGGCGCTGAGACGCCAGATATCGGTCTGTGTCATGGGTCCTCACTGTCTTAACGTGACAGTAGGGAGGCTGCTTCCGGTTGCAAGAGAAGACACGATAAAGGGCGGCTTGCGCCGCCCTCGGGTTACTTGGCGTAACCGATTGTCTGCAAGGCCTCTTTGATCTCGTCAAGAATGGCTGGATCATCGATCGTTGCAGGCATTTTATAGTCCTGACCGTCTGCAATCGACACCATCGTACCCCGCAGGATTTTACCCGAGCGTGTCTTGGGCAACCTGTCGACGACGACGGCCAGTTTGAAGGCCGCCACCGGGCCGATCTTTTCCCGCACCATCTTGACGACTTCCTGAACCACGTCGCCATGATCCCGATCAGCGCCGGCATTCAGGCACAGGAACCCAACGGGCATCTGACCCTTTAGCTGATCCGATACACCGATCACCGCGCATTCGGCTACGTCCGGGTGAGCGGCAAGCACTTCTTCCATCGCCCCGGTCGACAGGCGGTGGCCCGCGACGTTGATGACATCATCGGTGCGGGCCATGATATAAAGATATCCGCCCTCGTCGATCATTCCGGCGTCGCCGGTTTCATAATACCCGGGGAAGTGCTCCAGGTAGGATTTCCTGAACCGCTCCTCGGCGTTCCACAGGGTTGGCAGGGTGCCCGGAGGCAGCGGCAGCTTGACCGCGATGGCCCCCAGTTCGCCGGCTTTCATCGGGTGGCCACCTTCGTCGAGAATTTGCACGTCATAGCCGGGCATCGGTTTCGCGGGCGAACCCAGCTTGATCGGAAGCTCTTCGATGCCCAGCGGGTTTCCGGCAATGGCCCAACCGGTTTCGGTCTGCCACCAATGGTCGATCACTGGAACCTTCAGCGCATCCTGTGCCCAGATGATAGTGTCGGGGTCAGCGCGTTCGCCCGCCAGATACAGCGCCCGCAGATGAGACAGATCGTATTTGGCGATCAATTCGCCCTTTGGATCTTCACGTTTGACGGCACGGATCGCCGTAGGGGCGGTGAAGAAGCTTTTGACTTTATGTTCCGAGATTACACGCCAGAAGGTTCCCGCATCAGGGGTGCCGACCGGTTTGCCTTCGAACACGATCGTCGTGTTCCCGTGGATCAGGGGTGCGTAGCAGATGTAGGAATGTCCAACGACCCAACCCACATCGGATGCCGCCCAGAATACATCACCCGGATCGACGTTATAGATGTTCTTCATGGTCCAGTTCAACGCCACCAGATGCCCGGCAGTGGGGCGCACGACGCCCTTGGGTGCCCCTGTGGTGCCCGAAGTGTACAGGATGTACGCCGGATCGTCTCCGTCGACGGGAACACATTCCGCCGGTTCGACACCGTACTGGAACCCGTGCCAGTTGTAGTCTCGCCCTTCGATCAGCTGAGCAACTTCTTGTTCGCGCTGAAAGATGACGCAGAAATCCGGCTTGTGCTCGGCAAGTTCGATGGCGCCGTCCAGAAGCGGCTTGTAGTGCACGACCCGGCCAGGTTCCATACCGCAGGACGCCGCAATGACGGCTTTGGGTTTGGCGTCGTCGATGCGGACCGCCAGTTCATTGCTGGCAAATCCGCCGAACACTACGGAATGCACAGCGCCCAGACGTGCGCAGGCCAGCATCGCCTCAAGCGCCTCGGGGATCATCGGCATGTAGATGATGACGCGGTCACCTTTCTCGATGCCTTTCGCCCGCAGCGCGCCGGCAAGATTGGCCACACGGTTGCGCAGCTCGACATATGAAATCTCGCGCTTAGTATGGGTGATCGGGCTGTCATAGATGATGGCGGTCTGCTCGCCGCGCCCGTTTTCCACGTGGCGGTCCACGGCGTTCCAGCAGGTATTGACCCGTGCGTCGCTGAACCATTCGTACAAGGGCGCGTTGTCGTCGAACAGAGCTTTGCTGGGTTCTTTGACCCAATCGATCCCCTTGGCTGCGTCCATCCAGAACGCCTCGGGGTCTTTCTTCCAACTGTCATAAACGTCCTGATACGCCATCTCGTCCTCCTCACAACGACTTGGTCTTTGTGTTAGGACCCAGAAAACTATCGGGCAAGCGCGTCAAATGACGACGCGTCAGTTTATCGCAAAATATTTGCAGTAATTCGCGCAACGGCTTGCAAATTTTTGCAAACTTCTTTCTCACCATTGGATTTTCTGCGCCGAAGAGGCCATTTTGCAAACTTGCAAACTCGACCATGCAAAAGATCACGTCCGAGGCGAGTCGGCATAATGCCAATTCGCCATTCTTCCGCGTGCCCCAGGGTTCCCACGGAGATGCCACGACATATAGCCGTCAAAGTGTGAGAATTGTGTTAACCGCACCCCCGCGGGGGATGTGGTTCAGGGTGTCGGGCGGCCGGCTTACCCGTAATGCGCCACCGGCGTCCCCGCGATGGCAGCCATGTTCAACAATCCGCGTGCGGTAATGGATGGGGTGACGATATGCGCCTTGTTGCCCATTCCCATCAGAATGGGGCCGACTTCGATCCCGTCCGCTTTCATTTTCAGGATATTGCGCACGCCGCTGGCCGCATCCGCATGGGCAAAGATCAGCACATTTGCCGCGCCCTGCAGGCGTGAACCCGGAAAAATCCGCGCCCGAAGATCCGCATCAAGGGCCGCATCCAGGTTCATTTCGCCTTCATAGACAAAGTCGCGCGGTTTCTGGTCCAGGATGTCCAATGCGGCGCGCAGGCGTTTTCCCGATCCTTCCGCCTGATTGCCGAATTGCGACTGCGAGCAGAACGCGATCTTGGGTTCGATCCCGAATCGGCGAACATGCCGCGCGGCGCCAATGGTCGATTCGGCCAACTCCTCCGGTGTCGGCAATTGCCGGACATGCGTATCGGCGATGAACAGGGGGCCGTCTTCCAATATCATCAGCGACAACGCGCCGTGCGGGCGCAGGTCGCCGTCAGCCAGCACCTGTTCAACATAGTTCAGATGCCAGCGATATTCGCCGAACGTGCCGCAGATCATACTGTCAGCCTCGCCCCGATGCACCATGATCGCGCCAATGGCGGTTGTATTTGTGCGCATGATCGCTTTGGCCAGATCCGGGGTCACACCTCGGCGCTGCATGATCTGATGATACGAGCTCCAGTAATCGTAATAACGCGGATCGTTTTCCGGGTTCACGATCTGGCAGTCCGTGCCCGGGCGAATGGTCAGGCCCAGTTTTTCGCACCGGGATTCGATGACTTCGGGGCGTCCGATCAGGATCGGTGTTTCCGTTGTTTCCTCAAGAATGGCCTGTGCAGCCCGCAGCACCCTTTCATCTTCGCCTTCGGCAAATACGATGCGACGGGATGCGACGGCCGCGGCCTCGAATACGGGGCGCATCAAAAGCGCCGACTTGAAAACAGACTGGTTGAGTTTTTCCTTGTAGACCTCAAGATCCTTGATGGGGCGCTTTGCGACGCCGCTTTCCATGGCTGCCTTGGCAACGGAAGATGAGACGACGCCCACCAAACGCGGATCAAAAGGTTTCGGAATCAGATAATCCGGCCCAAAGGTCAGTTGCTCGCCCTTGTAGGCGGCAGCCGCCTCGGCGCTTGTCGTCGCGCGGGCCATTTCCGCAATGCCGTCAACGCAGGCGATCTGCATCGCGTCATTGATCTCGGTCGCGCCCACATCCAGAGCGCCCCGGAAGATGAACGGGAAACACAATACGTTGTTGACCTGATTGGGAAAATCGCTGCGCCCCGTGGCGATGATCGCGTCCGGGGCTACCTCACGCGCGGCTTGTGGCAAGATTTCAGGCGTCGGGTTGGCCAGTGCGAAGATGATCGGACGATCGGCCATTTTCTGAACCATTTCAGGCTTCAGGACATTCGGGCCGCTCAGGCCCAGAAACAGATCCGCATCGCCGATGACATCATCCAGAGTCCGCAAGTCCGTTTTCTGCGCGAACTGCGACTTGTGCGGGTTCATATCCTCGGCACGCCCCTCGTAGACGAGCCCGTGAATATCGCACAGCCAGATGTTTTCCTGTTTCACACCCAGTTTCACCAGCATGTTCAGGCAGGCAATCCCCGCGGCCCCGCCGCCGGTTGATACGACCTTGATGTCTGCAAATGTCTTGCCGGCTACATGCAGAGCATTCTTCGCAGCGGCCCCCACGACAATGGCGGTTCCGTGCTGGTCATCGTGGAAAACGGGAATGTTCATGCGCTCGCGGCACAGCTTTTCGACTATGAAACAATCCGGCGCCTTGATGTCTTCCAGGTTGATGGCCCCGAATGTCGGCTCCAGCGCGCAGACGATATCCGCCAGCTTTTCCGGATCGGGCTGATCGACTTCGATATCAAAACAGTCAATGCCTGCGAACTTTTTGAACAGAACGGCTTTGCCTTCCATCACCGGTTTCGAGGCCAGCGCCCCGATATTGCCTAAACCAAGAACCGCAGTGCCGTTGGACACCACGGCGACAAGGTTGCCGCGCGCCGTATACTTTTCCGCGTTTGCGGCGTCGGCTTTGATTTCAAGGCTGGCCTCGGCAACGCCGGGCGAATAGGCGCGCGCCAGATCGCGACCATTGGCCATCGGTTTTGTGGCCTTGATCTCGAGTTTTCCAGGTTTCGGATGGGCGTGATAGTCAAGCGCGGCCTGTCGCAGGCTGGGGGTGTCAGACATTGGAGATTCAGTTCCCTCTGAGAATTTGATTTAACATTAAACTATTCGTCCGAGCTTGGCTACGTTGCGTAACAATGCCGACGTGTCGCAGTTGCGAGCCGGACATGGGTTGAATTTTGACACATTTTTTTTACATCTAGGTAACTTTGCGAAACGCACAAACACTCAGGCAAGACGAAGCAGCAATGACATACAAGACAGATGATCAGGCCCACGGCCTGTCCAACGGTCCTGGGGCCGGCACTGGACTTGGGCGGCTGACCATATGGTTTGCGGCGGTGACGGGAGTTATGCTTCTCGGTGCGATTGTCATCTGGCCGGAACAGGCAGCGTTCTTCAACCAGGAAGGCGGATTGTTCGAAACGGTTTCCGCGGTTTGTTTGTTTGTTGCGGGGCTGGTGGCGTTGTGGCGATACCCGGGTGTCACCCGGCTGTATATCGGGCTGACATTCCTATTGTTGGCCGAGCGTGAGCTGGAAGCAGGCGTTTACCCTGAAGGCAGTTTGCCGTTCCTGATCCTTGACGGTCTGGATGTCGTGCTGGACGTCAATGTGGTCAGGGTCTTGCTGGCCTGCGTTATCCTGGGCGGCGTCATCTGGCATGGGGCCCCGACGGGATGGCGTGCTGTCAAACGGCGCGCTCCCTTTATGATCGCGTTCATGGCGGCCGGCTGTCTTGCCGTCATCGCTCAGCTTCTTGAGGAATATACCGGGCTGCACAGCGACGCTTTGTCGACAGTTATGAAAACGCGACTTTTCGTCATGGAAGAAACGCTCGAGATGTTCTTTTCGATTGGCATTTTGGCCTCCGTTCTGATCGGATGGCCAAAATCGAAATCTGACGAGACATCTCATGACAAAGACAGCCGAGCCTTCGCAGACCCAAGCTGAATTTCGTTTGCCAACCCAGGAAATTCGAAACGACATCCCCTTTTATACCAAGGTGTTGGGGATGCAGATGGACATGATCTATCCCGCAGACGATCCGCGCGTCGCAGTGTTTTCAGGGCACGGTCTGCGGTTGCGGATCGAAAAAGACGCGCCCGAGTGTCCGGGAACATTGCGCATCCTGACAGATGACCCGGAACGCTTTGCAGATGGCCAACGCGTTCTTGTCGCGCCGAATGGGACCCGGATCGAAATCGAAGAGCGAAATCCGCCGCTGGTGATGCCTGAAACAGTTCATTCCTTCGTGGTGCGCAGGCTCAAGGATCAGGCGCCTTGGATCATCGGTCGAGCGGGGATGCACTATCGCGATCTGGTGCCGGATCGTCTGGGCGGATCGATCATCGCCAGCCATATCCGCATTCCGGACGGGGGCCCGGTGCCCGATATGGTGCATTTTCACAAAGTCGGGTTCCAACTGATATTCTGCATTCATGGCTGGGTGGATGTCGTCTATGAGGATCAGGGAGAGAGAATGCGCCTGACCGCAGGGGATTGCTTTATCCAGCCGCCGGAAATTCGTCATCGCGTGCTTGAGGCGTCGGACAATGTTCAGGTCATCGAGATAGGTGTGCCAGCGGAACATGTCACGGAAATCGACCATGACATGCAGCTTCCCACGCCGCATTTTCGCCCGGACCGCGAATGGCAGGGACAACGCTTTGTCTACAACCGGGCCAAGGACGCCGAATGGGCACCGTTCCGCCTTCCGGGTTACATCTGCCGCGACACGACAATTGCCGAGAACACCAAAGGGGTCGCAGGCGTTCAGGTCGTTCGCAAAGGGCAGGGCGATACCGAATGGGCCAGCCACGATACGGACATTCACTTTACCTTCGTGATGGACGGAGCGGTCACACTGGAAGGCGAAGGACGCGAGCCCTATCGGCTGGAGCAGGGAGACGCCTTTGTCATCCCGCCCGGGATGCGCACGCGCTTGTCCTCGCCCTCGGACAACATCGAGTTGCTGGAAGTCACCTTGCCCGGTACGTTCACGACAACACTGGGCTGACTGAAAAACATTGGCTGGGGGCTTCAATTCCTCTGCCTTTTTACTTAACGGTCCAAATTTCTGACCAGATGATCAAAAAAACGGGGAATCGCCATGTCGCTCAAAGACGCTGCCTTGTCAGTCCGCGAAAACGCCTATGCGCCTTATTCGAATTTCAAGGTTGGCGCAGCGCTTCGATCCTCCTCGGGTCAGGTCTATTCCGGGTGCAACGTTGAGAATGTGGCATATCCCGAAGGCACTTGTGCCGAGGCCAGTGCAATCGCCGCGATGGTTGCTGCGGGCGAGCAGGAACTGACCGAGGTCTACGTGGTTGCCTCCAGCCCTCAGCCTGTGCCGCCCTGCGGTGGGTGCCGCCAGAAACTCGCCGAGTTTGGCAAGCGCGATGTGAAAGTTACTCTGGCAACCGTGGACGGTGCCGAATTCGAGACAACCATCGGGGATCTGTTGCCGGGCGCATTCGACGCGTCACACATGGAGGATGTCTGAACGCATGGATGCCCGCTCGATCATAGCAAAACTGCGCAGGCAGGAGGTGCCCGGTCGCGAGGAGCTGATCTGGTTTGCGCAGGGGCTTGCGGACGGAAGCGTCAGCGACGCGCAGGCCGGGGCTTTTGCCATGGCTGTCTGCATGGGCGGTTTGGGCCCTCGGGGACGTGCGGATTTGACGATCGCGATGCGCGACAGCGGTGACGTACTGACCTGGGATGTGGACGGACCGGTGGTCGACAAGCACTCGACCGGTGGTGTCGGGGACAGTGTCAGCCTGGTTCTTGCCCCGGCGCTTGCGGAATGTGGGGCGTATGTCCCAATGATCTCGGGCCGGGGCCTGGGGCACACCGGTGGAACGCTTGACAAGCTTGAGGCCATCCCGGGGGTCAGCACTCAGATAGGGCAGGACCGTCTTGCGCAGATTCTGCGCGATACCGGCGCGGCCATCGTCGGGGCGACGGGCCAGATCGCGCCCGCAGACAAGCGTCTTTATGCGGTGCGGGATGTGACCGCGACGGTTGAGAGCCTAGACCTGATCACAGCGTCGATCCTGTCTAAAAAGCTGGCCGCCAGCCCGGACGCGCTGGTTCTTGACGTCAAGGTCGGCAGCGGCGCTTTCATGAAAACGATGGAAGATGCCCGCAAATTGGCCACCGCATTGACCGAGACCGCCAACGCAGCAGGGTGTCGCACGTCGGCGGTGATCACTGACATGAATCAACCATTGGCCCCGGCGTTGGGGAATGCTTTGGAGATCGCTGAGGTGATGAAAGTGCTAACCACGTCGGATATGTCACCTTTGGCAGACATTTCTGCCGAGTTGGGGGGCGTCTTGCTGACCGATGCAGGAATGTGCGGTTCGGTCGAGGAGGGGCGTGATAAAATCTTTGAAATCATCCGAGACGGACGCGCCGCAGAGCGATTTGGTCGCATGATGGCAGCTGTTGGTGGCCCCGTTCAGTTCGTCGAGACCTGGGCTCGGTTCCTGCCTGAGGCGAATGTCATCCAAGAGGTTCCGGCCCCGCAGGACGGCTTCATCTCGGCCGTCGATGGCGAAGCTCTGGGTCTTGCCGTGGTTGCGCTGGGCGGTGGCCGTCAGATCGAAAGTGACGAGATCGACCCCGCCGTCGGGATATCCAGTATTCTTCGGCTTGGCGATCGCGTGTCCAAAGGCACGCCGATTGCCGTGATCCATGCTGCGCGGGAAGATGCCGCGCGCCGAGCCGCAGAAACCGTGCTGAGCGCGATTGAGATCAGCGATACGGCTCCGACGCTTCCAGATCTGATCCACGAAAGGGTTCGCGTATGAGCCGTGCTTTTCTCGTCGTCATGGATTCCGTCGGAATAGGCGGTGCGCCTGATGCCGATCGTTTTTTCAATGGCGACGTCCCGGATAGTGGGGCAAACACGCTGGCTCATATCGCGCAGGCCTGTGCCGAAGGGCGGGCCGAAGACGGTCGCTCGGGTCCTTTGAACCTGCCGAACCTCGACGCGCTGGGGTTGGGTGCGGCTGCGCGACTGGCGTCTGGGGACGCAACCCCCGGATTGAACGCCGAACCCAATGGGCTGTGGGGCTGCGCGCGCGAGCATTCGCCCGGCAAAGACACGCCCTCGGGCCACTGGGAACTGGCAGGTCTGCCGGTGCCGTGGGATTGGCACTATTTCCCGGATACGGTTCCAGCTTTTCCAGCGGACCTGAGCCGCGCAGCGGCCCAAGCCGCCGGGACCGAAGGCATCCTTGGCGATTGCCATGCCTCGGGCACGGCGATCATCGCTGAACTGGGTGCCGAGCATATGCGAACCGGCTGGCCGATCTGTTACACCTCAGCCGACAGTGTGTTTCAGATCGCAGCCCATGAAGAGAGTTTCGGGCTGGACCGTTTGCTGGGTATGTGCCGCGCGCTTGCCCCGCGCTTGCACGAGATGAAAGTGGGTCGTGTCATTGCGCGCCCCTTTGTCGGCACGCCAGAGGCGGGATTCAAACGGACAACCAACCGCAAGGATTTCGCCATTCAGCCGCCCGCTCCGGTTCTGACCAATTGGGCGCAGGATGCCGGGCGGAAAGTGCACGCAGTGGGCAAGATCGGCGACATCTTTTCCATGCAGGGTATCGACACGCTGCGCAAAGGGTCGGACGCTGAACTCATGCAACACCTTTCAGATCTGGTGGATGACGCCGAAGAGGGCAGCCTGACTTTCGCCAATTTTGTTGAATTCGACAGTCTTTATGGCCACCGCCGCGATATCAGTGGTTATGCCCGAGCATTGGAATGGTTCGACCACGAGATCGGCGAGATTCTGCCCCGGCTCCGCCCCGGCGACCTGTTGGTGTTGACCGCCGATCATGGCAATGATCCCAGCTGGACCGGGACAGATCACACACGTGAACAAGTACCGGTTCTGATTTCCGGATCAGGCACGGGGCAGATCGGCCAGGTGGACTTTGCCGACATTGCCGCCAGCATCGCCCATCACCTGAACATTCCGGCGCAAGGGCCGGGAAGGAACTTTCTATGAGCGTCGCCGATCTGCCGAAAATAGAACTGCACCTGCATCACGAAGGCGCCGCGCCACCGGCATTCATACGTCAGCTTGCGCATGAAAAACGGGTAGACCTGAGCGGTATCTTCAAGCCGGACGGATCCTATGATTTCCGCGATTTCGCGCATTTCCTAAATGTGTATGAAGCTGCTTGCGAAGTTCTGAAGACGCCCGAAGACTTCCGGCGGCTGACATTGGCCATTCTCGAAGAAAGCGCCGAAAACGGTGTCGTCTATTCTGAGACTTTTCTGAGCCCCGATTTTTGTGGCGGCGGCGACCTGCACGCCTGGCGGGACTATCTGAACGCCATTCAGGACGCGGCGGACGAGGCCGAGCGCAAGTTTGACATCACCCTGCGCGGCGTCATTACCTGTGTGCGCCATTTCGGCCCCGATCAAGCCAAGCGCAGCGCCTATTGCGCGGCAGAGACTGCGGGCGACTGGATCACCGGTTTTGGCATGGGTGGCAATGAATCCGTTGGCACTCAGGGCGATTTCAAATGGGCGTTCGATTGCGCGCGCGAGGCCGGGTTGCGGCTGACGACACATGCCGGTGAGTTCGGAGGCCCTCAAAGCGTGCGCGATGCCGTCCGTGATCTGGGGGTCGAGCGCATCGGGCACGGTGTTCGCGCCATCGAGGATCCGGACCTTGTTCGCGAACTGGTCGACCGGGACATCACTCTTGAGGTCTGTCCGGGATCGAATGTGGTTCTGGGGCTTTTCCCGGATTTTGCGACACATCCAATCGCGGCCTTGCGTGATGCGGGCGTGAAAGTCACCGTCTCAACGGATGACCCGCCATTTTTTCACACGACCATGCGGCGGGAATATGAAATGCTGAACGCAGCTTTCGGCTGGGAGGCCGAAGATTTTGCGGCCCTGAACGAAACCGCCCTGGAAGCGGCCTTTTGCGATGACGCTACCCGTGCGCGGGTCAAGAAAAGACTGGAGAAAACATGAGCGAACATCTGACCATCGTCGATCACCCGCTGGTGCAACACAAACTGACGCTCATGCGGGACAAGGGGACCTCGACCGCCGTGTTCCGGCAGTTGCTGCGCGAAATTACGCTGCTGCTGGCCTATGAGGTCACGCGCGAAATACCGTTGACCACGCGCCATATCGAAACACCGATGGAAGAAATGGACGCCCCCATTCTGGCGGGCAAGAAAATGGCGCTGGTGTCGATCCTGCGCGCTGGAAACGGGATGCTGGATGGGGTGCTGGAGCTGGTTCCTTCCGCGCGCGTCGGTTTTGTCGGCCTGTATCGCGACGAAGAAACGCTGAAGCCCGTGCAGTATTACTTCAAAGCACCCGAGAGCCTTAAGGACCGTTTGGTTATCGCGGTGGATCCGATGCTGGCCACCGGCAACAGTTCGGCTGCGGCGATTGACCTGCTGAAAGAGGCGGGGGCGACGGATATCCGCTTTCTCTGTCTGTTGGCCGCGCCGGAAGGTGTGGCGCGCATGAAAGAGGCGCACCCGGATGTGCACATCGTCACCGCCGCACTGGACCGCGAACTGAATTCGAAAGGCTATATCATGCCGGGTCTGGGCGATGCGGGCGACCGGATGTTTGGAACCAAGTAACCCGGATTATTCGCCGCATATGTTTTGCAGCCGGACCCAATCGCGGTCCGGCAACACCTGTTCCAGGGTACGGCCAGCCATGGGATCAGCCTCGATCAGACCCAGTACTGATTCACCGGTAATGTCCTGAGCATAGGCGTAAGGGGTAGAGGGCAGGGCGCTTTGCGAGAACATCGCCAGCAAGTCGTCGTCCGGAAGGGATGGTCGGGGCTGCGAGAGGACCTGTTCGGTATACGTGTCAATGATCTCAGGTGTCAGTTCCCCGGTCGTCAACAACCGAAAGGCCGAGGATGCCCCGGTTCTGTCCAGCAGATCATCCAGCGGGTCCTTGAGCGCCGTCCGCGCGCGCTCTGCGATAACATAACCTGCTGCGACCGCAGGGTCTTCGTGGTCTTCTACCAGGGCACGATTCAATAGAACGGTGCCACCCGGCAGGCTGAGGCTGTCCTGAACGCCCGCGGGCAGAATAACGATCTGCCGGACGCCCGTACGACTGGCCAACCGATCCAGTGAAGCCTGCGCATCCACAGACGTGCAGGCCGGGCCCGAGACGCGCTCGATCCGCCGCAGGATCGTGTCTCCGATCTCCTGTCGTTTGATTTCGGGCACGACCGAGACAACATGGTTTTGCAACGCACCGGGCAGCCAAAACAACAATACCGCCAGAACCGCGGCCACAACGCCTCCGACGCTCATCCAGCGCAAACGACCGGGATGAGGACGAGAGCGTTCGATGGCACGTTGCAGCCGGTCGATCGCTTCAAGCATCGTGGTTTCGGATTCTCCCAGTTCCAGTGTCTCATCCGGATCGCCGTCGGGGCAAAAAACAGCCGGAAAGACACCGGGGTTCTGCCGTTCAAGCGCTGCCAAAGACCAATGCGTCAAAGCCCTGTCATTGAAATCGGAAATGGTCAGGGTGGCCTTGCCAATCGACACCACAACTTCGCGCCGCTGTTCATCGGGCGAAGGGCGCCACAGACCGGTGGCTTCGATCCGCTGGTACTGTTTCAGGGCCGTCATCTGGTTGGGGTCTGCTCGAAATTGTTTTGCCACAGCTTAGCATGGTGAAATCGCCGGGCGCAAACCTGTTGCGCAGGTATTCCGATTTGTGCTGGATACCCGTCAGGAAAAATTTGATCGCAACAAAGGCGCGGACATGCAGCAAGACACGACCACCTCTCCGGTGCTGGCTTCGGTCCTTATGGTGGCTGCAATGGCAATTATCGGTGTGATCGACAATGTTGTGATCCTGCTGGCCGAGACGGTCGGGCTGTGGCAATTCCATTTCATGCGTGCATTGCTGATGCTGCCGCTGATTGTCGGCCTGTCCCTTATGGGGCTGGGCGGGCTGAGGCCCCATCGGTGGGGAGCGGTCACCTTGCGCAGTCTTCTGATCACGACGGCCATGTTTTTCTATTTTGCGTCGCTGTCGATGATGCCGATTGCGCAAGCCCTGGCAGGGTTGTTCACCTCGCCGATTTTCGTGCTGTTGATTTCGTCCATAGCGCTCGGGCAAAAGATCGGGCCGTGGCGCATTCTGGCCGTTCTGGTTGGTTTTTCGGGCACTCTTCTGGTTTTGCAGCCAAACCCGGTTGCATTTGACATGCGTTCGGTTTTCCCGGTTGCCGCTGGTTTTTTCTATGCCTTGAGTTCGATCATGACGCGGACATATTGCGCGCGTGAAAGCACGGTAGCGATGCTGGCAGCCATGGTCATTACCCTTGGGCTGTCAGGTGCCGTGGGTGCCGCCTTGTTCACAGTTGCACCCGTTGCCACGCTGGACGGGCCGGACGGCTTTGTTACACGGGGTTGGGTCTGGGAAGTGGGGCCCGCGCTGCAATGGATTGTTGTTCAGGCCGTCGGGTCAACGATTGCCGTCTTCATGCTCATCAAGGCCTATCAGGTAGGCGAGACCTCTTACGTGGCCGTGTTCGAGTATTCGGTGATGATCTTCGGGCCGCTCTTTGCATTCGTCGCACTGGGTCAGGCCCTTGATTTGATGCAAGTGTCCGGGATTGTCCTGATCGCGGCGGCAGGGGTTTTGCTGGGCTGGCGGGCCAGGCGGTCATCCACCCAGCAGGAACTTGCCTGAAACGTACAACAGCGCACTGCCAACGGATTTTGCGGCTGCAACCTCAACAAGCGGGTTCATTTCAACGGATCAGGTGCAGATGGATTCGTAAGTTCCATGCATGCTGACCGTTTCGAAAATTGCACAAAAGCCTGTTTAAGCCTTGTGAGTGTTTACTAAATCGCCCTGAGAACGCGCTGAGACGGCTTAAATTGGGCATAAATATGTCCGAAATAAGACAGCCCCGATTTTTGATGTTAGCTGTTTGGCATAGTGAGTTTGTGCCAAAGGGGGTTAGGCACGTGTCTGAAGTTACGAGTATTTCTGTATATCTTGATCAGTCGTCCGAAACTGATCCATCCGGTTTGAACCACGCCGTGAATGCGCGCCGTGGCGGATTTTTGAACGGCACGAAGGTTGCGACAACCAGCGGGTGGAAACCGGTTGAACGCATTGCCGTCGGCGATCTGGTCCGAACTCTGGATCACGGGTTCAAAGAGGTGCGCCGCATCTCGACCAGCGTCGTGGTCATTCCTGCCGAAGAGCGCCGTTCCGAGTATTTGCCGGTTTTCGTACCTGCACGCGCCGCATATAACGGGCGCCCCGTCTGGCTGATGCCCGAGCAGGGCATCGCTCTGAACCTGTCGCAGATAGATGCCAGTGTCAGCGGGTGTTCCGTTGTCTCCGCACGATTGCTGAATGGCGTGGGTCGGTTTATGTCGCAGGCACCGGGATCGTCGTTTGAGGTCCGTTCCCTGTTTTTCGACGAAGATCAGGTGATCTTTGTCGAGGGCGGCCTGCAAGCGTACTGCCCTTCCGGCCTGTTCAACATGCGCGGCACAGCCAGCGGGGCTGGTTACGATGTCGCCGATGAAGAGACCGGCACAGAACTGGTCAACCAGATTGCAAGCAGGGGCGATATGTCGGCCCTTGCCAATCCATTGGGTGCCCTGCCTGCACCCATTCCGCAGGAACCGATTTTTCCGATCCGTCCGCCCTCTGGGGTCAGGCGGCCGGGTCGACCGGGGCGTCCAAACGCACCGGTGCTGTTTTTGCGGCCCGAATGGCAGATCTAACCAAACACTGACAAAAACGATGCAGGCGCGTGAACTCACGCGCCTGCATCACTGTTTCAGGCAGCTTTTGCTTCGGGGTTGAAGCGCCCGTAGAAGGTTTGCCCCTTCTCGGCCATCTCACGCAGCAGCGGCGGGCAGGCAAAGCGTTCGCCATATTTCTCGGCCAGCTGATCGCATCGTTCGGCTGCGTAGGGCGTGCCGATGATGTCGAGCCAGCTGAGCGGACCACCGGACCAAGGCGCAAAGCCCCAGCCCAGAATGGCGCCTACGTCGCCTTCACGGATGTCTTCCAGCACACCTTCTTCCAGCGCCCGAACCGCTTCCAGAACCTGCGCGAACATCAGGCGCTCCTGTACTTCGATCAGGTCGGGCTGGTCTTTGGCAAGTGGATACTTCTCTTGAAGACCCTTCCAGTATTCGACGCGTTTGCCCTTTTCGTCATAGACGAAGAAGCCGGCGTTTGCCTTGCGCCCCAAACGGCCCTGTTCTTCCATCCAGAAGATCAGATCGTCCGAGGGGCTTTCCGGATAGGCATCGCCCATGGCTGCCTTGGTCGCACGGGCGATTTTGGCCCCCAGATCAATCGAGGTTTCGTCGGTCAGCTGAATCGGCCCCACCGGGAAGCCCAGCTGACGCGCCGCGTTGTCGATCAGCACGGGGCTTACGCCTTCGGTGATCATCCGTGCACCTTCGTTGATGTACGGAATGATGCAGCGGTTGGCGTAGAAGAAGCGCGCATCGTTGACCACGATCGGCGTCTTGCGGATCTGGCGCACATAGTCGAGCGCCTTGGCAACGGCGCGATCACCGGTTTCCTTGCCCTTGATGATCTCGACCAGCAACATCTTCTCGACCGGCGAGAAGAAGTGGATGCCGATGAATTGGTCCGGACGCACGCTTGCCTTGGCCAGATCTGAAATCGGCAGGGTCGACGTGTTCGAGGCAAAGATGCAGTCTTCCGGGATGATCGCCTCGACCTTTTTGGTCATCTCGGCCTTTACGTCCATGTCTTCAAACACGGCTTCGATGATCAGGTCACACCCTTTCAGATGGTCCAGATCCGGTGTCGCCGTGATGCGCGCCAGCATGGCCTCTTTCTTTTCAGCCGTGACCTTGCCGCGCTTGATACCCTTGTCCAGATAGGTTTCGGTATAAGCTTTGCCTTTGTCGGCCGCCTCCTGATCACGGTCGATCAGAACGACCTCCATGCCAGCTTGGGCAGAAACCAGTGCGATACCGGCCCCCATCATGCCAGCGCCCAGAACGCCGATTTTCTTGACGCGTTGATCGGGCACACCTTTCGGACGGACCGCGCCTTTTTCAAGCGCTTCCTTGTTGAGGAACAGTGTCCGGATCATCGCCGACGAGGACGGGTTCATCAGAACGTTGGTGAACCAGCGGGCTTCAATTTTCAAAGCGGTGTCAAAATCAACCAACGCGCCCTCATAGATCGCGCTCAGAAGGGCTTTGGCCGCAGGAAACGCACCTTGCGTTTTTCCGTGAACCATGGCGCTCGCGCCCACGAAGGTCATGAAACCGGCAGGGTGGTAAGGCGCGCCACCGGGCATCTTGTAGCCCTTCGCGTCCCAGGGTTTCACCAGATCAGCGTCCTTGGCATTCAGAACCCATTCCTTGGCCGCGGCAACCGGATCGTCGGCAACCGCGTCGATCAACTGCGCGCCCTTGGCCTTGGCCGGGTCCATCATCTTGCCTTCAAGCAGTACGGGGGCCGCCGCCATGGCGCCAACCATGCGGCTGTAACGGATAGTGCCGCCGCCGCCGGGGAAGATGCCCAACAGGATTTCGGGCAGACCGATCTTGGACTTTGGATTGCTGGTCATAACACGGTGATGACACGCCAGTGCGATCTCGGTCCCGATCCCGGCGCAGGTTCCGTTGATCGCGCAGGCGATGGGTTTGCCGCCTTTCTTGGTCTTGGGGTCCATGCCCGCCAATTCCAGCTTGCGCAGGATGTGATGCCCGCCCATGACGAAATCAAACAACGCCTGTGCGGGTTCGTCACCCGCTTCCTGACGGATAGTCGCCAGTGTGTTCAGGTCCATGCCACCGGCAAAAGAGCCTTCCTTGCCCGAGGTGATGACAATACCTTTGATCTCGTCGTCGCTCAGGGCCTGATCAATCAGTTGGCTGACTTCCTGAAAAGCTTCGCGGGTCAGCACGTTCATGGATTTCCCCTGGGCGTCCCAGGTAACGAAAGCGACGCCGTCCGCGTCTTTGGTCAGAGTGAAATCAGTCATTGTCATCTCCAATCTGGTCAGCCGTCAGCGGGCTGCCGTCTTTCCGGGTGAAAGAGAATCCGTTCTCATCATCCTTCACCATCATGTCTATGTCGCTGTAATAGCCGGTCTCGGTCGGGGTCCGTGTGCCCACCACCAAAAAGGTCGCGGGCGCATCGGTTTTGTTCACAAGGTGGTGGCCGTTGGCCTCACCAGCGGGCCAAGCGGCGCAGTCACCGGGCAGCATCTCATGCTCACCATCGTCATCGATCAGCACGCATTTGCCGCTGAGCATGATGGCAAATTCGTCCTGCTCCATATGGTAGTGGCGCAGCGACGAAAGGCCCTGGGGCTCCAGCCGCACGATGTTGACCCCGTACTGGGTCAGCCCGCCCGCATCCCCGACGCGCTGCACGAAACGACCATCGGTCGCCTCGGCCAGCTTGCCCGGATAGGACGAGCCCCCCTTGAACGGGATCTGAGAGAGATCCAGCTTGGGCATCAGACCCGCTCGATAATCGTTGCCGCACCCATGCCGGACGCAATGCAGAGCGTGGCCAGACCGATTTCCTTGTCCTGGCGCTCCAGTTCGTCCAGCAAGGTGCCGATGATGATCGCACCGGTTGCGCCCAACGGGTGTCCCATCGCGATCGAGCCGCCGTTGACATTGACCAGGGCCGGATCGACGTCAAACGCCTGCTGGAACCGCAGCACGACCGAGGCAAAGGCTTCGTTGACTTCGAACAGGTCCAGATCGCTGATCTTCAAGCCGTTGTCGGCCAGGATCTTCTCGGTCACCGGAACCGGGCCGGTCAGCATGATGGTCGGGTCGGTGCCGATCTTGGCGGTCGCCTTGATGCGGGCGCGCGGCTTCAGGCCGTATTTCTCGCCAAATTCCTTGTTGCCGATCAGGACGGCCGCAGCCCCATCCACGATGCCCGAGCTGTTACCGGCATGGTGGATGTGATTGATCCGCTCTAGATGCGGGTATTTCAACATTGCTACCTTGTCGAAGCCGGGCATCTGTTCGCCCATCATCTGGAAGGACGGGTTCAGTGCGCCAAGGCTTTGCATGTCGGTGCCGGGGCGCATGTATTCGTCACGGTCCAGAATGGGCAGGCCGTTCTGGTCCTTGATGGTGATGACCGACTTTTCGAACCGGTTGTCGGCCCAGGCTTCCGCCGCGCGCTTTTGCGATTCAACCGCCAGAGCGTCCGCGTCATCGCGGCTGAATCCGTATTCCGTTGCAATGATATCGGCCGAGATGCCCTGCGGCACAAAGTAGGTCTCCATCGCCAGAGAGGGGTCAACGGCAATCGCCGCGCCGTCGCTGCCCATGGGAACACGGCCCATCATCTCAACGCCACCTGCGATGTAAGCGTCGCCCGCGCCGCCCTTGACCTGGTTTGCGGCCAGGTTCACGGCTTCCATTCCGCTCGCGCAGAAACGGTTGATCGCCAGGCCGGGGATCGACTGGTCCAGGTCCGAGGCCAGAACAGCCGAGCGCGCCAGACAGCCGCCTTGTTCCATCACCTGCGTGACGTTGCCCCAGATCACGTCTTCGACGGCGTGGCCTTCCAGGTTGTTGCGTTCTTTCATCGCGTTCAGGGTCAGGGCGGACAGGCGCACCGAGGTTACCTCGTGCAGGCTGCCATCCTTGCGGCCCTTGCCGCGCGGTGTGCGCAGAGCGTCATAAATATAAGCTTCGGTCATGGGTCTTCTCCTCAAGCTCGATCCGACGGGTTGCCGGGCATCAGGTCATAGGGGTGTTTCCAGCCGGGCTGCTCGGACAGGCGAGTCAGCCAGGCGTCGATATTGGGCCAGTCGGCACGGTCAAAGCCGAATGGTTCGGGGTAGTAAAGGTAGCCGCAGCAGCTGAGATCAGCGTTGGTTACGCCGTCGCCGACGATCCAGTCGCGGCCTTCCAGATGCGTGTTCAGCACCTGATAGGCAGCCTTCAGGCGGCCCTGGTTAAAGGCGATCACATCCGGGTTGCGATGCTGTTCGGGCAGAAAATTGATCAGGAACCGGGTCAGGCCCGCCATCGAGCTGAGCTTGTGATTGTCCCAAAGCACCCAGCGCAGGATGTCATAGTTCTCTTCCCGGTTTTTGCCGCCGAACTTGCCGGATTTTTCAGTCACATAGGCCTGAATGGCACCAGATTGGGAGGTTTGGAAATCACCATCGACCATGAAGGGTGCTTCGCCCATCACGTTGAGTTGTGAACGGAACTCGGGGCTGCGGGTGACACCCTTGAAGAAGTCGACAAAGACAGGCTCCCAATCGAGACCGGACATTTCCAGCGCCAGAGCGGCCTTGTAGGAATTGCCGCTTTCTCCGAAACAGTGCAGTTTTATGCTCATGCAATCGCCCCTCCCGTGGCGCACGTGGCTAAGCCGGAATTGAGTATTTTTGAAAAGATGAAGGTCAGTCGGTAACCTTTGATCAACCATCTTCCTATTCAATGGTCGCGCGGTACAGGCTGGAGAGCCGATGACCGCAAAAGGTGAAGTCGTCCCTGTCCTGATGGCGAGTGCGCCCGGTGGCAGGGACGCGTCGCAGCTTCATCTTTTCATAAATACTCCCGCCGGAGGCACCCGGCATCCAAGTTAGCGGTTTCGTAATAAATCGCTGCTGGCATTCACTTTTTCCGGGCTTCCAGTTCGGAATTAAAAATTCGCAGGCGATGGGTCAGGTTGTCCTCGTTGATTACGCTGTTGAAGTTTTCGAACAGAAACGACAGCGCCTCTCCCTCGTCCAGACCGGCTTCGCGCGCGAACGCTTTGAGCTTGCGATACCCGTCCTCGGTCATTGCCACGGGAAAGCGGCGGGTCAGGCGGAAACGTTTTGGCATGTTGTTCCTCCGGTAAGCTGGGTCCGGTCAATGTTGCCCGGACCCAGATTGAGATCAGAAGCTTGCCGCGTCCAGCGCCATGACCGTGTCCGCACCGGTTTGAATGCGCGACAGGTGCAACGCCGTGGCGGGGAGGCGCCGGGCCATGTAGAAGCGGCCGGTGTTGATCTTGGTCTCGTAGAACTCTTTGTCTGACGTGCCATTGTCCAGCGCTTCTTGCGCGGCCTTGGCCATACGCGCCCACATCAGGCCCAGGCAGACATGGCCAAACATGTGCATGAAATCGTAGGAACCGGACAGCGCGTTGTTCGGATTCTTCATGCCTTCCTGCATGAAATACATGCCGGCAGCCTGCAGATCCTTGGACGCAGCCTTCAGCGGTTCGATGAAGGCTTTGTCATACGCCTCGTTCTGGCCCGCGTTTTCCTTGCAGAAGGTTTTGACCATGTCGAAGAAGGCCATGACATGCTTGCCGCCATCCTGCGCCAGTTTGCGGCCAACAAGGTCCAACGCCTGTACGCCGTTGGCGCCTTCATAGATCATGGCGATCCGGGCATCGCGGGTATATTGCGACATGCCCCATTCCTCGATGTAGCCATGGCCGCCATAGACCTGCTGCGCCTGAACGGTCATGTCGTAACCTTCATCCGTCAGGAAGCCCTTGATGACCGGGGTCAACAGTGAGATCAGGCCGTCTGCGTCCTTGTCGCCCGACCTGTGCGCCTTGTCGATCATCGTGGCACCCCACAGAATGAATGCGCGTGCACCTTCGGTGAAGCTTTTCTGGTCCATCAGGTTTCGTCGGATGTCAGGGTGAACAATCAGCGGATCGGCCGGGCCGTCCGGGTTCTTTGTGCCAGTAACATCACGGCCTTGCAGGCGATCCTTGGCGTATTCGACAGCATTTTGATACGCAGCTTCGGCCTGAGACAGGCCTTGCATGCCCACACCCAGACGCGCTTCGTTCATCATGGTGAACATGGCGCGCATGCCTTTGTGCTCTTGGCCCAGCAGCCAGCCGGTGGCCTCGTCATAGTTCATGACGCAGGTCGAGTTGCCGTGGATGCCCATTTTCTCTTCGATCTTGCCGACCGATACGCCGTTGCGTTCGCCCAAAGAGCCGTCTTCGTTGACGATGAACTTGGGAACGATGAACAGCGAGACACCCTTGATACCCTCGGGGCCGCCGGGGATTTTCGCCAACACCAGATGGATGATGTTGTCGGCCATGTCGTGATCGCCAGCCGAGATAAAGATCTTCTGGCCCGAGATTTTATAGCTTCCGTCACCCTGCGGTTCCGCTTTGGTGCGCATCAGGCCCAGATCGGTGCCGCAATGCGGTTCCGTCAGGTTCATGGTGCCGGTCCATTCACAGCTGACCATTTTGGGCAGGTACTTGTTCTTCTGTTCGTCCGTTCCATGCGCCAGAATCGCCGATGCAGCACCGTGCGTCAGGCCCTGGTACATTGTGAAAGCCTGGTTGGAACCCGAGAACATCTCGCCCACGGCGGTGCCTAGCACATAGGGCATGTTCTGACCGCCATACTCTTCCGGCATGTCGAGGCCAGTCCAGCCACCTTCCTTCATCTGCTCGAAGGCGTCCTTGAACCCGGTCGGGGTGTACACAATGCCGTTTTCCAACCGGCATCCTTCGGTGTCGCCGACAACGTTCAGCGGATGCAGAACATTGGTGGCAACCTTGCCGGCTTCTTCCAGAACCGCGCCGGTAAACTCGGCTTCCAGTTCGTTGTAGCCGGGTATGTCCGACTGCGAGACATTCAGTACGTCGTGCAGGATGAACTGCATGTCTTTGGTTGGCGCGTTGTAAACGGGCATGTGAAGCTCCCTTAATTCATATGTCCGGATGACAGGTCGAGGTTACTCGGCTGCCTTCTTTTCCTGTTTCATCGAGGCGATGACTTTCTCGCCCCAGCGCAACTGCTCTTTCAGATCGTCGATGGCCTGCGTCAGCTCTTCGCGGCGCGATTCCATGTCCTCCAGACGCTCGCACGCGATTTCATAGGTGCGGGTCATCTGCGTGACCTGCTGGTCGCCGACATGGTACAAATCCAGCAGTTGCCGAATTTCTTCCAAGCTGAAACCAAATCGTTTGCCGCGCAGGATCAGTTTGAGCCGCGCCCGATCACGCTTGGTGAACAGACGTTTCTGGCCTTCACGGATCGGGAACAGAAGTTCCTTGGCCTCATAGAACCGCAAGGTGCGTGGTGTGACATCATAGGTCTCGCACATCTCGCGGATGGTCATCACATCTTCGGTCATTCGTCATACTCTCGTCACTGGCGTCATGAGATATGAGTTGCGCAGTTGATACGCGCTTTACAACACGAGAGTGACGTTTACGTAATCCAGACGCTGCGTCATTTCAAAGTTGACGTAACATCCGGTCACGTAAGCATGGTCTGACGCAATTTTCTTTCCGTCACGTCATGCAGTTTTTCCCGCCAAAGCTGTCGCAATTGCGGAAACACTGCGCATTTGTTTGCGCGGATTCAGGGTGATCAATTTGGTTTTTCGGACTCGGAAGGCGCGGCTATCCCAACGACTTGGCCGTCTGGTCGCGCAGACGCTTGAGTTCGTCCATGGCTTCATCCAGTTGCTGGCGCTGCTGCTGAAGCTCGTTCATCTGGCGATCCGCCATCTCGACGAACGTAGCCATCTGCGCCTCATTGCCCTGATCTTCGTAGATCAAAAGCCATTGGCGAATCTCTTCCAGGGGGAATCCGAACTTGCGGCCGCGCATGATCAGTTTCATCCGCGCGCATTCACGCGGGCCGTAAAACCGGGACCGACCTTCACGGTCCGGTTGCAAAAGCTCGATGTATTCGTAATAGCGCAGAGTGCGCGGGGTCACGTCGAACTCGGCGCACATCTCTTTGAATGACAAACGGTTGTTGGACATTCCCGATCTCCTTGTCAGCAACCTAGGCGGTCCCGATCCCAAGCGCAACAGGTGGGCTTGCCCTTTGCGGAAACAGCGGCTCATAAAGGACGGGCAGAGAACAGGACGCAAACCTATGGTCGACAAGACAGTTTTAGCCCGCCAGTTTATCGAGGCGATCCCCCACGCGCGGGCATTGAACCTCAAGCTTACGCAGATCGGCGAGGGCGAGGCAGAGATCACGTTGCCCTACAATGAGGATCTGATCGGTGATCCGCGCACAGGGGTGATTCACGGTGGGGCGATTTCCACAATTCTGGACACTTGCTGCGGTGCTGCTGTGATGAGCCACCCCTCGGCCCCCGGCGGGACAGCCACGATCGACCTGCGAATTGACTACATGCGCGCGGCGACACCGGGTCAGACGGTTACGGCGCACGCCGTCTGCTATCACATCACGCGGAACGTGGCTTTTGTACGAGCGACGGCTATGGACGACGACAAGGACCTGCCGGTGGCCACGGCCTCGGGGTCTTTTACGGTTGAGGGGAAATAACATGGCAAGACCTCGTCCCGAACCAATGCAGGTGGTCAAGCAGCGACGCGATGCAGCGTTGCGTGCGCTAGTTGACGGTGTGCCTTACATCCGCTTTCTCAATATTAGCTTCGACCGGCGCGGGGATGAACTGACCGGTGTTCTGAACTTCGATGACAAGTTGATTGGCAACCCGTTCCTGCCTGCGATTCACGGCGGTGTAACCGCGGCATTCCTCGAAGTGACCGCTGTCATTACCCTTAGTTGGGAGCATTTGTTCCCGCGCATCGAAAGTGGCGAGATCGACGGAGAGGCCATTGTGACCGACCCGAATATCCGCTTTCCCAAAACCATCGACTTTACCGTCGACTACCTGCGTTCGGGCCTTCCACGGGATGCATATGCGCGTGCCTTTATCAGCAGATCCGGGCGGCGGTATGCCTCGGTCCGGGTCGAAGCCTGGCAGGACAATCATGCGAAACTGTTTGCGCAGGCTTCCGGACATTTCCTGATGCCGCAACCCCCCAGAGACAAGAGCTGACCGTGCGGGACGCCTCGGCGCCCATTACGCACAGGCGGGTGTTGAAGATCGCGGTGCCGATTGTCCTGTCGAATGCCACCGTGCCCATTCTGGGTGCGGTGGATACGGGCGTGGTCGGGCAGATGGGCGAGGCGGCCCCAATCGGGGCGGTCGGCATCGGCGCTGTGATCCTGTCCACAGTCTATTGGATTTTCGGTTTCCTGCGGATGGGAACCACCGGGATGGCGGCGCAGGCACGCGGGGCAGGCGATATCGTTGAAACCCGGGCGCTGCTGATGCGCGGCCTGATCCTGGGAGGCGCGGCAGGGCTGTTCTTTATCCTTGCGCAAGTGGCCGTGTTTGCGGGTGCGTTCGCGCTTTCCCCGGCAAGCCCCGAAGTCGAAGCCCTGACCCGGTCCTACCTGGAGATTCGCATCTGGGGGGCACCTGCCACCATCGCGTTATATGCCGTTACCGGCTGGCTGATTGCCGTCGAGCGTACGCGCGGCGTGTTCGTCCTTCAGGTCTGGATGAACGGGTTGAATATCGTTCTCGACCTGTGGTTCGTTCTTGGGCTTGGCTGGGGGGTCGAGGGAGTTGCCATTGCCACCCTGATTGCAGAATGGACAGGATTGGCATTGGGGTTATGGCTTTGCCGGGATGGGTTCGCAGACGGAATCTGGCGCGATTGGGCGCGGGTGTTCGATGCTGCCCGGCTGCGGCGCATGTTGCAGGTCAACGGTGATATCATGCTGCGTTCGGTTCTGTTGACCGGATCGTTCACGACATTCCTTTTTGTTGGCTCGGATCTGGGTGACGTGAATCTGGCCGCCAATCAGGTCTTGCTTCAATTTCTTGAAATCACCGCCTTTGCGCTTGATGGGTTTGCCTTTTCCGCCGAAGCGCTGGTCGGAGGCGCAGTCGGGGCCAGAGACAGGTATCAGGTGCGTCGCGCCTCGGTCATGGCCTCGCAATGGGGCGTTGGGGGGGCGCTGTTGCTGGGAACGGTTTTCTTCTTGGCCGGCCCGGCGCTGATCGACCTGATGTCAACTTCACCGCAAGTGCGTGAGGCCGGACGCGAATACCTGTTCTGGGCTGCAATCGCCCCGGTGATCGGAGTGGCAAGCTGGATGTTCGACGGTATCTACATCGGTGCCACCTGGACCCGCGCCATGCGCAACGCGATGATTCAGTCAGTGGCGATCTATGTGGTCGCACTTTTCATACTGGTGCCGAGTTTCGGCAATCACGGCCTGTGGGCCGCGTTGATGGTTCTCAACATCGCACGTGGGGTGACAATGGGCTGGCGCTATCCCAAGCTTGAGGCACAGGTCGCCTAGAGCAGCGTCAACAGGTTTTCCGGCGGACGCCCGATGGCGGCTTTGTCTCCGGCAATTGCCAAAGGCCGCTCGATCAGGATCGGGTTTTCGGCCATGGCACGGATCAGGTCTTCGTCGGGCGAGGTTTTGGCCAGCCCCAATTCCTTGAACCGTTTTTCGCCTGTCCGCATCATTTCGATGGGCGACAGCCCAAGGGCGGATTGCGCAGCGCGCAACTCATCTATTGACGGCGTGTCTTCCAGGTATTTTCGTACAGAGATCTGCGCACCGTTTTCTTCCAAAAGCGCCAGACCGGCGCGGGATTTGGAACAGCGGGGGTTGTGCCAGTATTCGATCACAGCCAATCCTCTCGTTTGCTGCCGACAGCTTGCGATACGGTGTCAAAACCGTCACGCGCCAGCAAGTCATCCAGCCCTTCGGCGATGTCGGACGCCAGGGAAATGCCGCCATACACCATCGCGGTATAGAACTGCACAGCCGATGCCCCGGCACAGATCTTGGCATAGGCCTGCTCGGCATTGCTGATGCCGCCCACGCCTATCAGGGGGATATCCCCGTCCGTCAGTTTGCTCAGCCGCGCCAGTACACGGGTGGACTTTTCAAACAATGGGGCGCCCGACAAACCACCGGTTTCGTCTTTGTGTACGCTGCGCAAACCGTCGCGGGACAGGGTGGTGTTGGTGGCGATCACAGCGTCCACCCGGGTTTCGCGGGCGACCTCGGCGATGTCCTGCAACTCCGCCTCGGTGAGATCCGGTGCGATTTTCAGGAAGATCGGCAACGGGCGCGGCAGCGCATCGCGCGTCTCGATCACACCGCTCAAAAGCGCGGTGAGTGCGGCTTTGCCCTGCAAATCCCGCAACTTTTCCGTGTTCGGGGATGACACGTTGACGGTCGCAAAATCCAGATACTCGGCACAATGGGCCAGCACTTTGACAAAGTCGCCGGCGCGGTCTTCGCTGTCCTTGTTCGCCCCCAGATTCAGGCCGATAACCGCGTCTTTGGGGCGGTGTGCCAGCCGTTTGGCCATCACCTCCATGCCTTCGTTGTTGAAGCCAAAGCGGTTGATGGCTGCCCTGTCCTCGGTCAGGCGAAACAGGCGGGGTTTGGGGTTCCCCGGCTGCGGACGCGGCGTAACCGCCCCGACTTCGACAAAACCGAACCCGGCGCGGGACAGCGGGGTCAGAACCTCGCCGTTTTTGTCGAACCCTGCGGCCAGCCCGACCGGGTTCGGCAGGTTCAGCCCGGCAACGACGGTTTTCAGGCGCGGCGTCGTTACCGGCCCCGGTGCGGGTGCAAGCCCGGACTTCAACGCCTTGATCGACATCCCGTGGGCGGTCTCGGGGTCCATGCGGTGCAGGGCGGCAAGGCCCAGTTTCTCCAACAGTTTCATCCGAATGTCGCCCCGGCTTCACCTGAACCGCATCGGATCAGGCGCGACGTTTCCACCGCCGCCTGACGGTGGATCACCGCCGCCCGATAGACCGGGTCAGTGACCATTTCCAGAAATGCATGTGCCGTCGGATAGCGGGCAATGAAAACGACATCCCATGCCTCGTCCGCCGGTCCAATCAGGGTTGCTTCAAACACCCCACGCCAGAGGATGCGCGCCCCGATGCGTTCAATGATCGGAGCGGTTTCAGCCCCGTAGTTCTCATAGGCTCGCGCTCCGGTCAGCCCTGCATTTGCCAGCTCATGCGCGGTTGGGTACTGCGCCTTGGCCCGAAACTTCACCAGATTGAGCATTTCGATCGGCATGTCCCGATCCAATGCCTTGAAGGCCTCGAACTGGTCGCGGTCCGGGTCGATGTAAGATGTCATGTCATGTCCTCGGGAAACTGGTGCGTCGTGCCGTCAAAGGGCAGAGGGCGTGACCAGACGACATCGCTCATCCGGATCTGGCGATAAAGGTGCGGGAACAGGGCACCCCCGCGCGAGACCTCCCATTTCAGGTCGTCGCCCATCGCGTCTGCGTCACAGGCCAGCAAAACCAGACCATCGACACCGGCAAAATGTTTGGCTGCGGTTTCAGCGGCTTGTTCAGCGGTGGAAAAGTGGACAAACCCGTCAGCGACATCAATCGGTGCGCCGTCCGAGGCACCCTGGTTCTGCAAGGCGGCCCACTCTTCGGCTCGGAAAATCTTGTAAATCAGCATACGGACCTGATGCCCCGCGCCGAAGATGGAATCAAGTCGGATTTCTTCTTTGACTCTCTGCCGTCATGCGCGCACGATCACCACAAATAACAACTGGGAGTACCATGATGCAGACCCGAATTTTGACTTCAGTCGCGGTTCTGGGCCTGACCGCCGGAGTTGCGGCAGCCGACTACAAGTTGACAATTTTGCACACCAACGATTTTCATTCTCGTTTCGAGCCGATCAACAAATACGACAGCGGATGCGACGCGGAAGACAATGCCGAAGGAAAGTGCTTTGGTGGATCGGCGCGCCTAGTCACTGCCGTGAAAGACGCACGTGATCGTGCCGACAATTCGATTCTGGTGGATGGCGGCGATCAGTTTCAGGGGTCTCTTTTCTACACGTATTACAAGGGCAAGGTCGCTGCCGAGTTCATGAACAAGCTGGGCTATGACGCCATGACCGTGGGCAACCACGAGTTTGACGACGGCCCGGAAGTGCTGCGTGGCTTTATCGACTCGGTCGATTTCCCGGTCCTGATGTCCAATGCCGATATTCGCGACGAAGAGCTTCTGACCGACCACATCAAGAAATCTACTGTGATCGAGGTGGGTGGCGAACAGATTGGCCTGATCGGGCTGACGCCGATCGATACGCATGAACTTGCGTCGCCTGGTCCCAACGTGACCTTTTCAGACCCGGTACCGGCTGTTCAGGCCGAGGTCGACAAGCTGACGGGCGAAGGCGTCAACAAGATCATCGTGCTCAGCCATTCGGGCTATGGCGTTGACCAGCGTGTCGCGGCAGAGACAAGCGGGGTCGACGTGATCGTTGGTGGGCATTCGAACACCTATCTTTCGAATGCATCGGACAAGGCCGTGGGCCCGTATCCCACGGTGGTCAACGGTGTGCAGATCGTTCAAGCCTATGCCTACGGCAAGTTTCTGGGCGAACTGAACGTCACGTTTGATGACGACGGCAATGTGGTCGAAGCCGTTGGTGAACCCTTGATCATGGACAACACCGTGACCGAGGATCAGGCCGCATTGGATCGGATCGCCGAACTTGCTCAGCCTCTGGATGAAATCCGAAACAAGGTTGTCGCCAGCGCGGCCGAGGCCATCGAGGGGGACCGCTCTGTATGTCGTGTACAGGAATGCCAGATGGGTAATCTTGTTGCTGATGCGATGCTGGCGCGGGTTGCCGATCAGGGTGTACAGATTGCCATCGCGAACTCGGGTGGTTTGCGGGCGTCTATCGACCCCGGAGACGTGACCATGGGTGAAGTGCTGACCGTGCTGCCGTTCCAGAACACGCTGTCCACTTTTGAGATCAACGGGCAGACCGTTATTGACGCGCTGGAAAATGGCGTCAGTCAGGTGGAAGACGTGAAGGGGCGTTTTCCTCAGGTCGCTGGCCTGCGCTTTACCTGGGATCCCAGTGTAGCGCCGAACGAAGGGCGTATCATTGATGTGATGGTCGCCGAAGGCGATGGGTTTGTTCCGATCGACCCGAACAAAACCTACCTGGTCGTAACCAACAATTACGTCCGCAATGGTGGCGATGGGTATTCGATGTTCGAGGGCGATGACAAGAACGCCTATGATTTCGGTCCGGATCTTGCGGATGTAACCGCGGAATACCTGGCGGCAAATGCTCCGTATCAGCCTTATGTTGATGGGCGCATCAAGCAGAAGTGACTCTGTTTTCGAAAAGGACAAAAGGACAAAAGCCGCGTCATCATGATGCGGCTTTTTTGCTTCTGCGGATCAACTGAAATCGTATTCCGGCCAGAGTTCCGAGCCCAGGCCGTCAAGCATCGGTTTGATCTGATCCGCGACCTCGCGCCAGCCCCTGATTGACTTGGACGAACCCCTGGCGGCTGGCAAGCTTGCACGCGTTTTTGCAGGCACTTCCGGGTTGTCGGAGTTTGAGGCCAGTTTGCGGGTGGTGAACCGGGCAATTGACCTCCAGTTTCCCCCTCACGCCTACTCTCGTCCATGACCCGCACAAGGTTCCGCTGGTCTGGGAATGGTATTTCCTTTTCGGGTATCAGCCAAGGCACGCGTTACCTGATCCGTGTGTATCAGCGCGTTCGCCAATTTCTCGGCAAACTGCGGATCATCGGGCTTTGTCCACGAGGCTTCAGTGAAATGTGAGCAGGGCTTTCCTTACAGCTTCACCCCGGTCAAAACGAAGCCGGAAAAGGCTTGATAGTCCGAGTTCTTCGGGAACTTTTTGAGTCCCCGCGGGGTCTTTTCAGTACCTGTGGACGCTTGTCAGCCTCCCAAAAGGCCACCGCTTTGCTCTTGTGGGATCGCGTTTTCTGGTTTTCCATGCAATCCAGTAAGGTCCTGTGTCAGAACCAGGATTGTAACGGTGGTCCATTACCATGTGCGGACGGTTTGCAATAACTCTTCCCAATGACGCGATCGCGCAGCTGTTTTCCGCGCGCCCGGCTAATGCGTTGCCAACCGTCCCGAATTTCAACGTGTGTCCGACAAATCAGGTGCATGTGGTGCGGGGTGGTGAATCAGGCCGTCATCTGGATGCGCTGCGCTGGGGGTTTTTGCCACATTGGTACAAGACGGAAACTGCCGGCCCGTTGCTGATCAACGCACGTGCCGAGACTTTGGCGGAAAAGCCCGCCTTTCGCGATGCCTGCCGATCACGCCGCTGTCTGATTGTCGCAACAGGGTTTTACGAATGGACCAAGACGGACGAGGGAACGCGCTTGCCCTGGTACATCCATCGCAGGGATGGCGCCCCGATTGCTTTTGCAGGGATCTGGCAGGACTGGGGGGTGGATGAAAACCGTCAGGGCACCTGTGCCATCGTGACAACGGCGGCCAACGAAAACCTTGGCACCATCCATCATCGGATGCCGCTGATCCTTGAACCCGAGCACTGGTCATTGTGGCTGGGTGAAGCGGGAAAGGGGGCTGCTCGTCTGATGCAGCCGGGGGCAGAGGATGTGCTGACGTTTCATCGCGTTGATCCGGTCGTGAACTCGAACCGGGCCAGCGGGCCTGATCTGATCGAGCCTTTGCACGTGTGAGGGCGTGCGGCCTTTCCTTTGCAAACGCGGCAAGCTAGACCTTCGGCATGGCTCTGAACTTTCCTGATCTGACACAGCTTTATGCCCATGGTTTTGACACAGTCATCGATGTGCGCAGCCCGGCAGAGTTCGCTGAAGATCATCTGCCTGGCGCGATCAACCTGCCGGTTCTTAACAACGAGGAACGCGCCCGTGTCGGGACCATGTATGTACAGGAGAGCCCGTTTCTGGCGCGTAAACTCGGGGCCGCTCTGGTGTTCCGCAATGCGGCCAACCACATCGAGCAACATCTAAGCCACTATGAAGGCAGCTGGCGCCCTCTGGTCTATTGCTGGCGCGGCGGACAGCGTTCCGGGTCGTTCACATGGATGCTGCAACAGATCGGCTGGCGTGCGGATGTGATCGAGGGCGGCTATCGCACCTACCGCAGGCTGGTGAATGCGTATCTGTACGATGATCCGTTGCCACATCGGTTGGTGGCGCTGGATGGCTATACCGGAACGGCCAAGACAGAATTGCTGGCACTTTTGCAGTCACGCGGGGTGCAGGTTCTGGACCTCGAAGCACTGGCCAATCACCGAGGGTCCCTGCTGGGGGAAAGACCGGGTGGGCAGCCCAGCCAGAAAGCTTTTGAATCGGCTCTGGCTGGGGCGCTTTGTGCGATGGATACGGCGCGCCCGGTTGTCATCGAAGCGGAATCTTCCAGGATCGGCAGCCTGATACTGCCACCCAGCCTGTGGAACGCTTTGTGCGCAGCCCCGCGGGTGAACATTTCGGCTCCGCTCGAGGCGCGTGCCGCCTATCTCGTTCAGGCCTATGACGACATCCTGTCTGACAGCGACCGGTTGCGAGAACGGCTGTCGCCGCTGCGTTCTCATCGTGGGCACGAGGTTGTTGATGGTTGGGTGCAGCTGATCAATGCAGGTCAAAAACAGGTGCTGACCCGGGCCCTGATGGAGCAGCATTACGACCCGGCATACGCAAAGTCGCGGCGGTCTCGTTCCGTCGAGGTGCTGGCCGATATTGAGATCGCCGTTCTGAACGACGCCGGCCTGAGCGAGGCAGCGACCCGGATCGAAACCCTGCTGGATCAGCTTTGAAGACGCAGCCCCGGTGCTTCGGTGAGTTCGCCGATTGCCATGGCAGGATACCCAGCGTTCTTGAGGTCTTGCAGGACGGTATCGGCATCCTTTGCCGCGACCGCGGCCAGCAGGCCGCCTGCTGTCTGCGGGTCGAACATCAAGGCGGCTTTGCCCTCGGCGGGCAGGGCAGGTGCTATTGACCGGTTGTCTGCAAAAAGGGTTGACCGAACACCCCGGTCCGTCAGCTCCTGCGCGCCATCCATCACGTCCACGGCACCCAGGTCCAACATGGCCCCGCATCCGGAAGCGTCACAGATGCCTTGCAGATGTCCGGCCAGACCAAACCCGGTCACGTCGGTCATCGCATGGGCCCCGGCCAATATGCGGGCCGCCTTGCCCTGCGGCTGCACCATCTGCTGGTAGGCTGCGGCGACCCAGGCACCATTGGCCTGGCCGGCCATCTCGGCCGCCATAAGAACACCGCTTCCTATGGGTTTGGTCAGGATCAGACGATCCCCCGGTTGCCCGCCCGTCAGTGTGATCGGGGCGGAATCGCACAACCCGGTCAGTGTGAAGCCGATCGTCATCTCGTCACCCATGGAGCTGTGTCCGCCCACAATCTCGGCACCGGCGTCCCGCATGACGGCTCCTGCGATCGACATGATTTCCGACATGGTTCGGCTTTGCAGGGCAGAAGACATGCGCGGCAAGATGATGGTTGCCGTGGCTGCCTGAGGCGTGGCCCCCATGGCCCAAATATCGCCTAAGGCGTGAACAGCCGCGATACGGGTCATAAGCGCAGGATCCTTGGTGAAAGCCCGCAGGTGATCGGATGTCATGACCTGCTGAACTCCGCCCGTCTGAAGCAGAGCCGCGTCATCGCCGGGCAGGGGGGTGATGTCCGGGCGAATGGGGGCGGGCTGCGATTTCAGCGCAACCTGCAATGCACCCCGCCCGACCTTGGCACCGCATCCGCCACACATCGGTTTTTCACCCAGCGCCTCGACAAGTCCGGCGGCACGTGCGCGCGGCAGCACAGGGGGCCTCATCTGCGGCAGGTCCCGGAACTTGTTCATGAAGGTCTGGTCGATGTGGTTCTTCCATTGCCACATCATCGCTCCGCTGTAGGACAACCCAAACCGCTCACCCAGCGCTGATTTGCCGCCCAGCGAAATCAGCTTCAGGTAATCTTTCTGCGGGACATATCTGCGCATCCGCCCAGCCCCCAGCGCCGCGCGCAGATTGTCGAACAGAACCGGTGCCTCGCGCACTGCATAAACTCCGGCCTTGGGTCTGGGATTGTCCGTCAGATGGGCGCAATCACCGGCGGCAAAAACCACGGGATCGCTGGATTGCAGGTAGCTGTTCACCCGGATGAAGCCATCCTCAAGGTCCAGCCCGGTCTTTTCGATCCAGTCATACGGGCGGGCTCCGGCCGCACCTGTCACGAAATTGGCGGGAATTGTGCGCCCGTCCTGCAATGCGACGTGATCCGAAGCGATCCGGCTGATTGCCGCGTTTTCGATCACCTCTACACCAAGATTCTGCATGGCTTGCCGGATCGTCGCTGCCGCCTTGGGTTTGGTGGCGGTCAGGGCGAAGGCATTGTCGATCAGTGTAACCTGTGCTGTCCGACCTTTGGCCCTGAGCGCGTGAGCCATCGCCATGACCAGTTCAACTCCGGCGACTCCACCGCCGATTACGACGACCGAGGCAGGGCCGCTGCCTTCCAGATAAGCGGCCCACTTTGCCGCGAATGGCCCCAGTGGTTTGGCCGGTACCGCATGTTCCGCAAAGCCGGGCATTGCGGGCATGTCCGACGTGATGCCAACATTGACCGATGCCACGTCGAAACCAACCGGAGGATGCCCGGGAACATGGATTTCCTGACGATCGGTATCGAGTCCGTCGGCCGAGCCCAGAATGACCCGCGCGCCTGCAAAACGCGCCAGTTTGACAAGATCGATGTCCAGTTCCCACCGGTCATAATGCCCTGCGATGTAACCTGGCAACATTCCGGAATAAGGGGCCGTCGGGCCGGGGTTGATCACGGTCACCCGTGCCCCGGGCAAAGGGTTCATCCCCCATTTGCGCAGCAGCAGCGCGTGGGTGTGACCTCCGCCAACAAGAACCAGATCGCGGGTCAGGGGCAGTGGGGGAATATGCATAGGTTTCAATTCGCGCTATGGTCCGGGACGTCCTCGACCTGCTCGACGGCGTGGGTGGCCCAAAGCTCATCCTCGCCAGCATCCGGCAGGTCTTCTGGTTTTTCATGACGGTGTATGTGCCATTTTGCAATGAACAGGGCCGTGATCGGAGCGGTCAGGAACAGGAATAGCGTGATGAGCAGTTCGTGCAGGGACAGCTTTCCTTCCAGAAAAACAGAATGTGCGATCGAGGCCAAAAGCACGCCACCCACCCCCAAGGTCGTTGCCTTGGTCGGCGCGTGCAGGCGGGACATTGGGTCTTTCAACTTGATCATGCCAAAAGACCCGACAAAGCCGAAGATACCCGAGACAATCAGGAAAAAGGCGATCAGCAGTTCCACGATGAATGTCATCCCGCCCTCACTCGATAATATTGCCGCGCAACATGAAGCGCGCGTAGGCCACGGTGGAGACAAAACCAAGCATGGCTATGATCATGGCGGCCTCGAAGAAGATCTCGGTGCCCTGATCCAGCCCATATAGGATCATCAGGGCGATGGTGTTGATCACCATCGTGTCCAAGGCCAGAACCCGAGTGCCAACCCCGTCAGCGGTGATGATCCGCCACAGACACATCATGATCGCCGCACCGAAACAGGCAAATGCAAAATAAATCGCGTAGTCGATCATTCGAAAATCTCCTTCAGGCGACGTTCATAGCGCTGCTTGATCTGGTCTCGCACCTCGTCAGGGTTCGGTGCGTCGAGGCAATGTACCAGCAGGTTGTGCCCCTGCGCCGACAGATCGCAACTGACGGTGCCGGGAGTCATCGTGATGGTCCCGGCCAGAAAGGTGATTGCTTCGGGGGTGCGCAGCTCAAGCGGGACACAGACCCAGTTGGGCTGGCGGTCATCATTGCGCTTGAACAGGATGATCCGGGCCACTGTTACGTTTGCAACCACGATATCCCAAAGCACCACCAGCATGTATTCCACAACCATTGGCCAGTTGCGCACTTTGGGACGATCCGGCCAGTATGGCTGTGTGATGAAAGGAATGATGATCCCGAGGATCAGGCCAAAGACCAGAGAGTTCAGCGAAGGCTTGTTCGCCAGCAGAATCCAGACCAGCGTCAGCAAAATCGTCAGGTGTGGGTGCGGGAAAATCCGGCGCAGCAGTTTCATCACTCTTCCCTTCCCAATACGGCAGAGATGTAGTTTTCAGGCGTAAACAACTGCTCTGCGGTTTTGCTCGTGTACTCCAGAGCCGGACCTGCGAACAGGGTCAGCAGGATCAGACCTGCCACGGCCCCGAACACAGCCGTAAAGGCAAGGCCGGGTTGCGGTTCGGGGGCGGCGGGGGCAGGCGCCTCATCGCCTTCGGCGGTTTCATCGGCTGTGACAACCTCAGCGTCGTAGCTTTTCCAGAAAATCAGCGTCCCGGCGCGGGCGAGCCCGACGATGGTGACGAATGATCCAATCAGGATAACCGCCCAGACCGTGGTGGCATCGGATGCATCGCGCGAAGCGTCCAGAACCAAAAGCTTGCCTACAAAGCCGGACAGCGGCGGCATTCCAGCCATCGCGATGGCGCCGACAAAGAACAATGCAGCTATCAACCCGCTTTGCGGCATCGGTGGCTTGGGGGCTATGGCACCTCCCTGCCGTTCCATGATCAGGTCAGCAATGAGAAACAGCAACGCGGTCGCAAGTGTCGAATGAAACACGTAATAAAGGGCGGCTGCCGTCGCGCCGGGCGTGAATTGCGAAATCGCGATCAGCAAAGTACCCATGGACGCAATGGCGCAGAAGGCAACCATGCGGGCAATATGCTGCGATCCCAGAATGCCGACGGCACCGACCGCAAGCGTCAGCAGCGCCGCAGGTTGCAGCCACTCGCCAACCAGACCCTGCGTGACTTCGACGTCGGGGCCGAAGGCCAGCGTGTACATTCGCAGGATCGAATAGGCCCCGACCTTGGTCATGATTGCAAACAGGGCCGCAACAGGCAGCGGAGCGTTGGCATAGCTGGCGGGCAGCCAGAAATGCAGCGGCAGAACGGCAGCCTTGATGCAGAAGACCAGCAGCAACAGCACCGCGCCAACCCGTAGCAATGCGGTATCTTCGGCCGGAATTTCTGCAACGCGCACGGCGATGTCCGCCATGTTCAGCGTTCCGGTCACGCCATAGATCGTACCGAGGGCAAACAGAAACAGGGTCGACCCCAACAGGTTATACGCCACATACTGCACACCCGCTTTCAACCGCACCGCGCCACCGCCATGTGTCATCAGGCCGTAAGAGGCGATCAGCAGAACCTCGAAGAACACGAAAAGGTTGAAGGCGTCGCCGGTCAGGAAGGCCCCGCAGACGCCCATGAGTTGGAAATGGAACAGCGCGTGGAAATGCTTGCCCCGGTCATCCCAGCCCGACGCAATGGCATACAGCACGATCGGCAGGGCCAGCAGGGCGGTCAGCAGAACCATCATTGCGGACATGCGGTCCAGCACCATGACAATGCCAAAGGGGGCGGGCCAGTCGCCCAGCTCGTAAACCTGAATGTCCCCGCCCGAGGCCTGAGCCGTGATCGTCAGCGCAATCCCAAGCAAAGCCACGACACCCGCGACCGAGAAGATACGTTGCAGGTCCAGATGGTATCGCAAAACCATGATGATGAAAGGGGCCAGAATCGCGGGCAGGACGATCGGCGCAACGATCCAGTGGTTCATGCGTCATCTCCCGGCGCGTCAACACTGTCCTGGGCGGTCATGTCGATATGGTCGTCTTTGGCGGACAGGTATGCGCTGAGTGAGATCATCACGATCACGGCGGTCATCCCGAACGAGATCACGATAGCCGTCAGGACCAGCGCCTGTGGCAGAGGGTCGGTATAGGGCACGTCCTTGTACTTGTTCAGAACCGCTGGCGCGTTCAGCGCAAGTCGTCCAGTCGCGAACAGGAAGACGTTCACCGCGTATGTGATCAGAGACAGGCCCAGAATGACCGGAAACGTCCGGCGGCGCAGGATCAGGAAGATCCCGGCGGCAGTCATGATGCCAACGGCGGAGGCTACGAGCGCTTCCATCAGGACTGCTCCTTCTCTTGTTTTTCTTCCAGAAGATCATCCCGCAGTGGGTTGATATCCATCGGGAATTCCTGGGCCATTCCCGGCTGCCACGCAAAGCGGGACAGGCTGTCCAATGCAAGCATGACCGCACCCAGAACCGCCAGGAATACGCCTGTATCAAACAGCATGGCGGTGGCCCATTCGAACTCCTCCAGTGGAGGCCAGTTGATGTAGCCGAAATCGCTGGTCAGGAAAGGACGATCGTTGAACCAAGCGCCCAGTCCGGTTGCTGCGGCGATCAGAACGCCCCAGCCGATGGTGCCGTGGTAATAGAACCTCTGCCGCTCGATGGCCCAGGTATAACCGCTGGCCATGTACTGCATCAGGTAAGCGATGGCGACGATCAGGCCGGCGATAAAGCCACCGCCGGGCTGGTTGTGCCCGCGGAAGAAGATGTAAGCCCCGACCATAAGTGCGATCGGCATCATCACGCGGGTAACCACAACCATCATCAAGGGATGAGAGTCGCCGGATTGAGGCCAGTGCGGTTTGCGGTTCAGCAGATAGCTGCGGACGTTGGTGCTGAGCACGGATTCAGTCAGCGCAAAGATGATCAGTGCAGCAATGCCCAGAACGATGATCTCGCCAAAGGTGTCAAAACCCCGGAAGTCGACAAGGATCACGTTGACCACATTGGTGCCGCCGCCGCCTTTGTAGGAATTGGCCAGATGGAACTCTGAAATCGTCGGGAAAGCGAAATCGCGCATCATCATCGCGTAGATCAGCGCACCGGTACCAAGGCCCGCGACCACGGAAATCGCCGCGTCCCGCCAGCGCCGCGCCGCCGAACTGTCCCAGGGCGTTTCGGTCGGCAGAAAGTTCAGCGACAGCAACAAAAGGATCATTGTCACCACCTCGACCGAGATTTGCGTCAAAGCAAGGTCAGGGGCCGAGAGATAGTTGAAGGCAATCGAAACGATCAGGCCGACGACACCGATCAATACCAGCGACAGAAGACGATTCCGGTGGAACCACATGATGCCCAGCGTCGCACCCACAAGGCAGATCCAGCCAATGATCGGAATGATCTGAGCCGGCAGCGGAACGCGGGTTTCAATACCAATTGTCCCGGTCGAATACGCGTAATAACCCAGGCCAACGGTAAAGGCGACAAAGATGATGGCATAGCGGCTGAGGACCCCGTTGTGCAATTCATCCGTGATCCAGCGGCTCAACCTGGTCAGTGCTTCTATGATTGCTTCGAAGATCTGCTTGGCTTCGGGGCGGGGCAGGGCGTTCCAGATCTGCTCACCCCGTTTGTGCAGCGCCAGTAGGAACAGACCGCCCAGAGTCGCCACGACCGACATGTAAAGGGCCGGTGTGAAGCCATGCCAGAGTTTCAGCGAGTAATACGGAAGCTTCTCGCCGCCAATCACTGCGCTTGACACCACTGCAACCAGAGGTCCGACAATGGCAGCGGAATAGAGGCCGATCAGGATAACAAGTACGACCAGGAATGCAGGCGCGATCCACAACCCAACGGGCGGGTCATGCGGATGAGCCGGATAGTCTTCCCTCTGTGGACCAAGGAAAACGTAACTCACAAAGCGGAAGGAATAGGCGGCCGAGAACAACGCAGCCAACAGCGCCAGCCCCGGCACCAGGTAATGAGAGTGAAGCCATGTGGTATGCACGGTCTCCTCAAGCATCATCTCTTTGGACAGGAAGCCGTTCAAGGGTGGCAGCCCGGCCATCGAAAGGGCGGCAATCGTGCCAATGGTGAAGGTGATCGGCATCAGGTGGCGCAAGCCGCCCAGCCTTTTGATGTCGCGCGTGCCGGTCTCGTGATCCACGATCCCGGCGGTCATGAACAAGGCGGCTTTGAACGTCGCGTGGTTGATGATGTGGAACACGGCAGCGACGGCTGCAATCTTTGTGCCAAAGCCCAGCAGCATGGTGATCAGGCCCAGATGCGAAACGGTCGAAAACGCCAGCAATGCCTTCAGATCGTCCTTGAACAACGCGATAGACGCGCCGATCAGCATGGTAACCAGACCCGTGGTGGCCACGATATAGAACCACGCATCCGTACCGGCCAGAACCGGCCACATCCGTGCCATCAAAAACAAGCCGGCTTTCACCATGGTGGCAGAGTGCAGATAGGCCGAAACCGGTGTCGGCGCGGCCATGGCGTGCGGCAGCCAGAAATGAAACGGGAACTGCGCCGACTTGGTGAAACAGCCCAGCAGGATAAGGATCAGCGCAGGCATGTAGTAGGGTGAAGCCTGGATCAGTTCTTTGTTCTGCAAAATGACGCTGAGGTCGTAGGACCCCACGATATTGCCGAGGATCAGCATCCCTGCAATCATCGCCAAGCCGCCAGAGCCAGTGACAGCCAAGGCCATGCGCGCCCCCTGACGACCTTCGGGCAGGTGCTTCCAATAGCCGATCAGCAGGAATGAGCTGAGCGATGTAAGTTCCCAGAAAATAAGCAGAAGCAGGATATTGTCGGACAGGACAATCCCGACCATCGCGCCCTGAAACAGCAAAAGATAGGTAAAGAACTGCCCCATCGGGTCTTCGCGCGACAGATAGAACCTTGCATAAAGGATGATCAGCAACCCTATGCCCAGGATCAGCAACGCAAACAAAAAGCCCAATCCGTCCAGCATGAAATTTGCGTTCAGACCCAGCCCCGGTATCCAATCGAACCGGGCGGTCACCACCTCTCCGCGCATCACTGACGGGATATGAATCAACAAGCCCATCAGGGCCAGGAATGTGGTCAACCCGGCAGCGGAGGCGGCTGCGTTCCGGCCTGCCCGGATCAACAGGGCGGGAAAAACAGCGCCAAGGAAGGGAAGGGCCGCGATAAGGAATAGGGACAAGTGCGATACTCCGATCTGGGCGGTCAGTGTGAAGCCAATTTTGTAAGGATATTTTCCCGACTGTCCAGATATTGTAACTTTTTTACAGAGTCCTAATGGCCCGGTCAGGAATTCTGCCACGTTGCGAAAAAATGACGCGATCTTGATGCGGGCCGGGGTTTTTCAACGCCCCCGTTTCAGACCATCTGTGATAGAACAAATCTCAGCGAACAGGAGGCTGAATCTTGGCCGAGAAAGTGAACCGAGCCCGAAGATGGATGTTGATCGGCGTTTGTGCTGCGATCGCAGGCGGGTTTGCGATCAGGGAATACCGTTTGATCCCCGAAGATCATGGCGGCGGCCGGATCAGCGTAGCCGTTGCTCATGAACAGGCATCAGACGGGCGCATTCTGCTGGTCGATATCCGCACGCCGCGCGAATGGCGGGCATCCGGAATTGGCGAGGGTGCTGTGCCGCTGGACATGCGGCGAGAAGATTTCGTCAATGCACTGACGGAATTGACCGGCGGCAATCAGGCAGCGCCGGTGGCGCTGATCTGCGCGCGCGGTGTGCGTTCAGCACGCCTGAGCAACCGCCTGATCGAGGCTGGATTCACCAATGTGATCGACGTGCCAGAGGGTATGCTGGGTTCGGCCGCAGGGCCGGGATGGGTTCGGGCCGGATTGCCGGTGCGTAAATATGATGAGGATGCAGGATGATCCGGCAGTTCAGCCTGGCTTTGGCCTTGTCAGTGACCGGGCAGAGCGCTTTCGCGGGGTGTGCCGGCCAAGAGGATACCTGTGAGACTCCCATGGGAGCCTACCACATCGAACTGCCCGATGCGGACGATGCGCCCATGGTGGTGTTCCTGCATGGGTATGGCGGCAGCGGGTCGGGTACGATGCGCAATCGCGGGATGGTCGAACCACTGTTGAAACGCGGGTATGCGGTGATGGCCCCTGAGGGACTGGAACGGCCCAACCGGGGCGGAACCAAAAGCTGGAATTTCTATCCAGGCTTTGGGGATCGGGACGAAACCGCCTTTCTGACCGAAGTGGTGCAAGACGCGGCAAGGCGGTTTGGTATCGACGCCGACCGTGTCTTGCTGGGCGGGTTTTCCGCTGGCGCTTTCATGGTCAACTATCTGGCTTGCGAGGCCCCCGATGCGTTCTCGGCCTATGTTCCGGTGTCCGGTGGTTTCTGGCGCCCGCACCCCGAAACCTGCAAAGGTCCGATCCGCATGTTCCATACGCATGGCTGGACCGACAATGTGGTGCCGCTGGAAGGGCGCTTGCTGGGCGGAGGGCGCTTTCAGCAGGGGGATATCTACGCGGGCCTGGAAATCTGGCGTGATGCCAACGGTTGTGTCGATCACAAACCGGCCGGGTTCAGCACGACGGGTGAATTCATGCGCCGCCGCTGGACCAATTGTGCCGAAGGCAGCGCGCTGGAATTTGCTTTGTTTCCCGGAGGGCATACCGTTCCCGCAGGCTGGGCCGACATGATGGTCGATTGGTATGAAGGGCTTCCCGGCAGCTGATCACTCGGCCGGGGTCATGTTGCCTTTGCCTTCGACCAGTCGCTTCAGTTCATCGCGATAGCGGCGCGCTGACCGGGTAATGGCGGGTTCGCTGAAATCCTCTCGCATTCCGACCATCTTGCGGGCGGCACCTGCCGAGACACCGCTGAGCGCAGACAACGGGATAGCCAGTGCCAGGCTGATGGCGATCGGGGCCAGCCAGATCGACACCAGACCGGACAGGATACCGACGCTCAGCGCCACTCCGCTTACGGTTTCAAGCGCGTGGCACAGGATCAGCGTTCGCAGACCATAGGTGCCACCGTCGCGGGCCTGTGGCGACCAGCCGCGCTGAATGCCAAAAGCCGTACGGAAAACAGCGATCATCTGTTGCACCATCAGGATCGGAGCGTAAAGGATCGACAACAAAACCTCGGCCAGGAAAGAGCCGAGGAATTTGCGCCCGCCACCGAAATCCGCATAGCGTACACCGCTCAGCGGCAGGGCCAGAACGCCCAGAACCTTGGGGGCCAAAAGCATCGCGTACATGACCAGAATGATCAGCACGTGACGGGTTTCCGACATCTCGGGCCATTGCGGGAACAGAGGATTGTCGGGGCTGAAATAATGCAGGACAGAGGCATCCTGACCCTGACCGATCAGCGCCCACATCAACAATAGCGCAAACCACAATGGGGACATCAGATAGCCGACTGCGCCATGGAACATGTGGAACCGCGATACGGCACGGAATCCGGAAGAACCCAGCAGTTTCAGGTGTTGCAGGTTGCCCTGGCACCAGCGGCGGTCCCTCATGGCGTGATCGATGAGGGTGGGCGGTGTTTCTTCATATGACCCGCGAATACGAGGCAGGAAGCGCACGGCCCATCCGGCGCGGCGCAGCAGGCCGGCCTCGACGAAATCGTGGCTCATGATCAGCTTGTCCTGACCGCTGAACGAACGCAGCTTGGGCAGTCCGGCGCTGGTGGCAAAAGCCCTGGTGCGGATGATGGCGTTGTGGCCCCAATAGTTGCCTTCCTGCCCGCACCAGCGGGCCAGACCTTCGGCAAAGGCGATGCCGTAGACGCCATTTGCGAATTGCTGCATCCGGGCAAAGACCGACTGCGCGCCAATCAGCTGCGGATAGCTTTGAATCAAGCCCGCACCCGGATCGCATGCCAGTGCATCAGTCAGGCGATGGATCGCGCGCCCGGTCATCAGGCTGTCGGCATCCAGCACCAGCATGGCATCCCAATCCGCGCCCCAGCGGCTGACCCAGTCGGCAATGTTGCCCACTTTGCGATCGGTATTCTGTTCGCGGCGGCGATAGTACAGCTCAAGCCCAGGTGCCAGCGTGGTGCGCAGCGCCTCGACGCTGGCCTGTTCCTGCGCCGCAATCTCGGGGTCGCGCGTGTCCGACAGAATGAACATGGCATAATGATGTTTCCCGCCGCGTGCCTGAAGATCCTCCAACATGGTGCGGGCATTGCCCAGTACGTTCCAGGGGACCTCGTTGTAGACCGGGGTCAGCAGGGCCACCCGCAGGGGTTGCGCTGCGGTCAGGCGCTCGGGACGTTCCTGTTTTGCCAGCGACACCATGCCCAGCAAAACGGTGCAGACGGTGAAGGAAATCCAGAAGAAGTTGAACGAAATCAATGTCAAAAGGATGCCTTCAATCACGTTGATGCCTTCCGCACCGAACCAATCGCTCATGACCCATAGCAAGGCCAGAGTGGCGGCCATTGCAGGCGAAAAGGCCAGTGCGCGCCAGAATCCGGCAGATGATTTGTACTGACCGGAAGGTGCGTCCGCATCCCGGAACCGTGCGCTGAAGTTCTGCGCAGGCATCGCCAGGGGCGCTTCGGGCGGCATGATATGCAGATCGCTGCTCATGTGGTCCAACGGTATAGCCAGACCTCGGAGGCAGGCTGTTTGTCTTTCAGCAACTGCGCCCGCAATTCCACATGGTTACGCTCGCCGGGCTGGAATGAGAACGCCAGACGCAGGCCACCGGTATCCGGGTTGCGTTGCAAGACGCCTTCCGAGGTTTCCGCATGGGGGGAATCCACGAAAATCGTGATCGCGTCTATATCCGCGAACAAATCGCTTTCTTCAAAGTCGATGACGGCCAACCGGCCTTCGCCAAAAGTGTTTTCGCCCATCGCGGTGTTGATCACGCGTGGCATCGGTGTGCGCTGGGGTTCTTCCCCCCAGATCAGGCGATAGGACAGGTCGACCTGACTGCCTGCCGCATAGGGTTCAGCGGGCCGCCAATAGGCAACGATGTTGTCATAGATTTCCTGATCTGCCGGGATCTCGACCAGCGTGACCGAGCCTTTGCCCCAGTCTTCACGGGGCTCGACCCACAGGCCCGGGCGTTTGTGATAATTGGCTTCAAGATCGGCATAGTCCGAAAACTCTCGTTTGCGCTGCATCAGACCAAACCCGCGCGGGTTTGTGTCGACGAAGGATGAAACCTGCAATCGGGTCGGGTTGGCCAACGGACGCCACAGCACTTCGCCTGCGCCATTGCGGATCAGCAACCCGTCGCTGTCGTGCACAGCAGGGCGGAAATCGTCGAACCGGCTGTGGTTGGTCTGGTCGAACAGGAACATCGAAGTTCCCGGAGCGATGCCCACATGGGACAGGTCTTCGCGCGGGAACAGCGTTGCTTCGATATCCATGATGCAATCCGCGCCCGCCGTGACGTTGAAACGATAGGCGCCGGTCACGCTGGGGCTGTCCAGCAATGCATGCACGACCATGTTGCGTTGGCCCGGTTCGGGACGCTCCAGCCAGAACCGGATGAATTCGGGAAATTCCTCGCCATCCGGGTCGCCGGTTTTCAACGCCAGACCCCGCGCGGACAGTCCGTAAACCTCGTGCAGACCGATGGCGCGGAAATAGCTGGCCCCCTGCCAGACGCAGAATTCATCTGTCTTGCCGGGGCGGTGCATTTCAGTGCGCAGGCGCAGGCCCGAGAAGCCCAGCGTGTCATCGATCGGCAGTTGCGGCACGTCTTCGGACTTGTCGAACATTTCCAGATCGAAGGCGACCGGCTTGGTCATGCCGTTCTCGACCGTCTCCACCTTTACGGTGCGGGGGAAATACAGGCCGGGGGTGAAGAAATCGACATTGAATGGCGTCTCGGTTTCATACCACAGTGCCCGATCAAGCCGGAACCGGATGGAGCGGTATTGCTGATAGGTCAGGTCCTGCCATTCCTGCGGTACCATCTCGCGTTCCACATAGGGGCGGCTGGCCAGATCGCGGGCCATTTCAATTACGTAGTCGCGGTCAAAAGGCGTCTCACCGCCCGTCGCATACGCGGTCGGGGCAAAGGCCAAAGCAGTCGTCGAGACGAGGAATGCGCGGCGGGTGAATTTCATTTCTTCGACTTCCAGGGTTGTGACTTGAACCAAGCTGCCAGATAGGCAACGCCGATGATCATCGCAAACCCAATCATGTTGGCGACAAAGACAGTGGCGACATCCCGCCCAGCCTGATCCAGCGCGACGCCGATCAGCCGGGCCGCGGCCATGGAAAACACAAAGACGGCAAGGGATTGCTGGCCGACCTTGGTGACAACGGCCAGCAGGAATTGCCAGATACGTGCGCCCACACCATGGCCTGTCGCGATCAGACGGTGGCCGTGCTCGCCCGCTGCGACCCATCCCAGATAGGCCAGCGACAGAAAGTGGACATATCGCAGAAGGCCGAACTCGGTTTTGCCGCGCAGCTCTTCGGTCAGGGGCCAGCCCTTGCGGATCACTGCGCCTAGCTCGGGCGCAGCCGTATTGATCCAGGTAAAGACCTTCCAAGACCCGAACGGGGCTGACAGGACGACAAAGGCAATTGCCACCCAGATCAAAGACTTCGACACGGGCGGGGCCGGAATCCAACCGCGCATGAAGGCAAAGCCGGTGAAGAACAGCAATTGCCAGCCGAAAGGGTTGAAGAACCACTGGCGCTCGGACCAGGGTTCAGCGGGAAGGGCCAGCGCGCCGGTTTGTGCGATGAACCAGATGGCCAAGCAAACTGCCGCCATCAGCCAGAAACTGACGCGATGGAGCGCCATGTAAAGCGGCATCAGCGCCAGTACGACCAGATACATCGGCAGGATATCGAAGTAGTTCGGAACATAGGTCAGAGTGAAAATCCCGACCATTTGCGGCGCTGGATCATTGAAGAAATGCTGTAGGTTCAGCGACGAGACATAGGTTTTCTCGAACGCGCCAGTCTGATCCAGCGCGGCCATCGTCATGGCAACAAAGAAGAACAGGGCAATATGCGCCCAATAGACCTGCCAGATGCGGTAGGCCACTCGGGCGGTGCCCATCCACCAGCCTTTGCGCAGAAATGCACCTCCAAAGGCGATGGCCGAGGCCATGCCCGAACAGAACACAAAGATCTCGGTTGCATCGGAATAGCCAAACCGCGCGGGAATCCATTTGGCCCAGGGATCGTTTGGAATATGGGCGATCAGGATGATGAACATCGCAATGCCGCGGTAGAAATCCAGCCGCGGATCGCGCGTGCTGGCAGAGGCAGCGGCCGGGGCCGCAGCGGGTACAAAATCAGAAGCGGGCGATATGGTCGCCATACGTTTTCTGTCCTTCTTGGTCTTTTTGTTATTCTGCGGGAACGCTTTGTGCGTCACCACTGTCACGGGCCGCGTCGATCAGGGCGCGGCGCGCGATGGCATAATTGTCTTCACCTCCGGCGCGCTTTGCGCGGCGATCATCTAGAATACGCTCGACTGTATCGAGGCGCCCGGCCCGAAGACCGGAATCGATGGTAATGCGTTCAAATACATCGCGTTGAGCGTGGCTGCCACCGGCCAGTTGCATGGAATCGCGTGCCGTCAAAAGATGATCAAAGGCCGTGGCGTAATGACCGTCACCAAAGGCCTCGAGGCCCATGGCAGCGGCAACACCGGGGTCAGCCATTCGGCGGGTCATGTCGTCATTGGCGCGCGCTGCATCCTTGTTCATGCGGCTCAGCATCTTGGCCGTGGCGGCGGCGCGGTTATCGCCGGTCAGCGCCAGCATATAGTGTAGATCCGCGAATATCAGGCAGCCGTCTTCAGTCCGCGCAGCACTCAGATCAGCCAGTTCTTCCCAGCGGTTGCCAACATCTATGCCTTCGAGCTCAAGCCGAGACAGAAGTGAAGTTGCGTTCGAGATGTCCCGGTAATCGTCGGTTTTGTCCTTGCGAATATGGGCGTCATACAGTTCCATCACCTGATCGACCTGACCCAGATCCAGATGCATCAGCGCCTTGTGCCACCACACGTGGTAACGGAAATTGTTGCAGTGGGACCAGGCCGCCTCGCGCCCGGCCAGCCAGTCAAGGCCCAGCTGCGCATTGCCCGTCATCTCATGGACATGGGCCACCGCGTGCAGGCCCCAGGCATCATCGGACACCATCCACAGCGCCTGACGGCCCGCGATTTCGGCCTTTTCGTAAGCGCCTGTTTCTTCCAGTGCGAAGGAATGACAGCCCAGCAGATAGCCGCGCCCCGGATGATCGGGTTCATAAGCGGGCAACACCCGCTCGATCGAGCGGCGCATCCCTTTGGCGTCGCCCAGGACAAAGCGGGTTGCGTGGCTTAGTTTCATCGCCAGCGTGTCCTGCGGGTGATCGCGCAGAATCGTTTCGAATTTCTGAACCGCCTGCGTCTGTTGCCCCGCCAGATAGAGGGCAAGCGACTCCACATAAAGACGCTCACGCGTGGTGATGGGCTGGCGTTCTATCGCCGCGTGGGCAGCAGCCAGCGCTTCGACGGCAACGGCCATCATCTCGCGCCGCCCAAGCAGCGCCATGAACAGACCTTTGATCGCATGACCCAGCGCGAAGTCGGGCTCGAGTTCAAGCACTTTGCCCAAATGCTGAGGCGTGACAGCGGCATGAGCCATGAACCCAAGCAGAACACCATTCCACGCTTCGACGGCCGCCGGCTGGGTCAGGGTGTTCATCTGTCCGAAAACGTCTTGTTTCATGCTTGGGTCCAATCTGATTGCGATATTTGACACTGTTCGATGTAACAGAGTGTGCAAGAGCGGCGTAACAGTATCGACGCTGCTCTCGAATTGGTGAAATGACGTGTGCGAAAAAGACGAAAAAAACCGCCGATTCAAGGGCATGTTTCAGCAACTTGCCGCCTAAATGTGCAAGTATTTCAATCCTCGAACGGGTTTTTTGCGCTCAGAACGGCCTCGGTATCGGCTCCACAGACCGGTGGAGCGTTTCGATATGTTACAGGTGTGCGAGACAGGTTCAGAGGATTCCCTATCAGGTTGACCTGACCCGGCTGGGCCTGCATGGCAATCTGCATTCGTCTTGCGGCCACCTGTTCCGTGTTGAACACCTGATCCAGCGTCTGAACCGGGCCGACGGGCACTTTGACAGCTTCGAGGCCGGAAATGACGGTCTGGGTGTCCAGCGCCTTCACTGCGGGGCGAAGGATGGAATTCAGTGCATCACGATGTTCCAGACGGGCCGGGTTGGTCGCGAATCTCGGATCGACTGCCAGTTCAGGAGCATTGATGAAGTCGCAGAGCTTTCTGAACTGGCCGTCATTTCCAACCGCGAGAATCACGTGCCCATCAGCGGTTTCGTAGACGTCATAAGGGACGATATTCGGGTGCCCGTTGCCGCGTCTTTGCGGAACATCGCCTGACGTCAGATAGTTGACGCCTTCATTGATCAGCCAGGCAATCTGAGAATCCACCAGCGCCAGATCGATCTGTTGGCCTTCGCCGGTCAGGTCGCGGTGGCGCAGCGCGGCCAGGATTCCAACAGTCGCATACATCCCGCACATCACGTCGGCGATGCCAACACCCACTTTCATGGGGGCGCCCTCGGGGTCTCCGGTCAGCGACATGATCCCGCCATAGCCTTGCGCCATCAGGTCATAGCCGGGCTTGCTGGCATTCGGCCCGGTTTGACCGTAGCCCGAGATTGAACAGTACACGAGGCTTGGAAACTCTTGCGACAGGGTGGCGTAGTCCAGCCCATACTTGGCCAAGCCGCCCGGTTTGAAGTTCTCGATCAGAATGTCCGCGTGTGACGCCAACCGTCTGATTTCCGCCTGACCCTCGGTCGAGGAGATATTCAGCGCGACGGATTTCTTGTTGCGGTTGGCCGACATGAAATAGGCGCTCAGGTCCGAGCGGTTGCCCTCGGCATCGCTCACGTAGGGCGGCCCCCATTGCCGCGTGTCATCGCCCCCGGTTGCCGGGTTTTCGATCTTGATGACGCTTGCACCCAGATCGCCCAGCAGTTGCGTGCAGGTGGGGCCTGCCAGAATCCGGCTAAGGTCCAGAACCTTGACACCCTTCAACGGGCCTTCAGATGCGGCCATCATAGCCTCCACGCTCAACTTCTGCAGCAATCACCGTAAATGTCTCAGCCTTTACAGCAGCTTCCAGTGCGGTGCGCAACTCTGTCCTGTTATGAACCGTATGGCCATTGCCGCCAAAGGCCCGGCCCATGGCGGCAAAGTCATGATGGCCGAAATCGACGCCCGTGTTGCCCATCTGCCGCTGGCGCTGTTTCAATTCGATCAGGGCAAGGCTGGCATCCACGAAGACCAGAAAGATCGGGTTGCCGCCCATTTCAGCCGCTGTCGACAACTCGCCCGCAACCATAAGGAACCCGGCATCGCCCGAGAAGCTGATCACCGGGCGGTCCGGTTCGGCCAGTTTCAGGCCAATGGCCATCGGAACAGCGCAGCCCATGGTGCAGAGCGCCGAGGATTGGATCAACCCGCGTTCTTCGTTGCACGCCCACATCTGGCTCAGCAGAATGCGATGCGCGCCACTGTCGGCCGTGGCCAACGTTTCAGGCGGCAGGACGGCACGGGTTTCGGCAATGACGGCAGCGGGCCCCCAGTTTTCATCGGTGGGGAAGGCCTTTGCCAGCGCGGCTTTGACCTGCGCGGGTTCGTTGCCCGGCCATGTTTCATGGGCCGGGTTGCCTTTGGCAATTGCCTCCAATGTCTCGCCCGTGTCGGCGACAAGATTCAATCCAGCCTGATGCATGTAGTGGTCGTTGACCACGGCAGAGATATCGATGACGCGCTTTTCTTCCGGATCCCAGATCTCACGCCAGCCGGGGCGCATTTCGATCGGGTCATATCCCAGACACAATACCAGATCCGATTGTTCGATCAGAGGCACAAGATGCTTGTCAGCCAGCGGCGACAGCCCCGCGCCACCCAGACACAGTGGGTGATCCTCGGGCACGACACCCTTGGCCTTGTAGGTCGTCACGAAAGGAATACCAAAATGTTCCAGGAACGCCTGCACGACACTGCGCGAGTCGTCATAGAGGACATCCAGGCCGATGATGGCAATGGGGCGTTCGGCCTCGGCCACCCAGCGGCGGGCCTTTTCCAGGCATTCGCCACCGGGGCTGACCGGCGCAACCTTGGCCAGCCGGCGGCGTTTCACGCCGGTAACAGGCGTGTCGGCAACCGAGATCGGGACATCGATATGAACCGGGCCCGGTCGTGGCTGCATGGCCAATGACACCGCCTTGTCAGCAATGACATCCGCGCCTTTGGCTGTCAGCGTATAAGTGCCTTTGGTGATCGAGCGATAAACCCGGCTGTGATCCATGACCTGATGGGTATAGGTCAACGCTTCGTCGGCATCGACGCATCCGGTCAGAACGACCATCGGCACACGATCCTGCAAAGCGTTCGCCACCACATTGATCCCGTTCATTGCACCCGGACCCAGGGTGGCCACCAGAATCGCAGGTGCTCCGTCGCGATGATGAACGGCTTCGGCCATGAACCCGGCAGAGTTTTCGTGCTTGGTCAGATGAAAGGTGATCCCAGCCTTTTCCAGCGCATCGACCAGCGTCAGGACCTCGCCCCCCGGCATCCCAAAGGCGTGACGACAGCCCGCTTCATAAAGACGTTGGGCCAGAAGATCCGCAGCGCGGGGCGAGGGGTCCTGCATCAGTCATGCTCCGAGAAACTGTTTCGAAGCAGATTGCGGAGGACGCCTCTGGACGCAAGGCGGTTCACGGCAGTGTGACTATTTGACTGCGCGTTCAGCGATCGATTGAAACGTCGTGTCAAGCTCGGCGGCAATATTCAGCAGGTCTTGCCCACCTTCCGGGGCGTAAGGCGCAAAGACAAAGCTGGGGGTCTTGTAAGACAGGGTCGCCGTCCCGTCCTGGTTCTCGGTTACGTAAAACCGGATCGGAGCCTCGATCATCGCGTGGACCGAGGTCTCCAGAACCCGCACGGCGTAGTCATTGTTGAAGGCCCCGATCACGCGATTTCCGGGAATCGAAATCCCACGTGCTGCCGCCGCTTTGGTCGGGCCCGCCTGTGTCACGACGATCAACCCGTTTTCCTTGATCGCGGCTTTGGTTGCGTCAACCAGTTCTGCATACGGTTTCTGGGTTGGGTATACGGCCCAGCCTTCGGGCACATTCTGAGCCCACAGAGGTAAAGCGATCAGGCAGAACAGGGGAATGAGAGCTTTCATCAACGCGTCTCCGGTATCTTGCTTTGACCTGTGTGCCAGACTTGAGGGTTCTGCGCAGTCACGAATCCGTGTTCACCGCGCGCTGCTGCCCCCCGCGTTTCTTCAGCAAGTAGATATCCATGATCCAGCCATGGTCGGCTCGGGCGCGGGCGCGCGTGTTAAGGATCCGCTGCGCGACCTGGTCCAAAGGGCCGCTGATCAGCAGTTCTTCTTTCATGCCCACATAGGCCCCCCACCAGATGTCATACTCTGCCATCCTGAGGGACTGGAACGAGCATTCCCCGTCCAGCATGACGGCGACTTTCGAAGCGGCTTCAGGCCAGCCGTCATCCCGGATACGGCGTCCGGTGGTCACGACATAGGGTGCGCCCAGATCATTGATCGGGATCGCATGAGCCGCGGTCAAAGCCTGCAAGGCCGTGATGCCCGGGATCACCTTTGTGTTGGGCCTGGGGTCCAGCCGCGCCGCGATTCGCAGCGAACTGTCATACAGGGACGGATCGCCCCAAATCAGCAGCGCAATGTGCTGCGCCTCCGGGTGGGCCGCGATGGCCTCCTGCCAGCGCAGTGCAATGGCGTCATGCCATTCGTCTACGCCGCGCAGATAGCCGTCATCCGCCCGGCGCTTGGGAATGTCAAAATAGGCTATCCTTGGCGGTGTCTCGGTTACCCGATCGATGATGTCCTCTCGCAGCCCGGCCAGATCGGCCTTGTTTTCGCCCTTGCGGGGGATCAGGATCAGATCGGCCGACCTGATCGCCTGTGCACCCTGAAAGGTCACATGATCCGGGTTGCCGGTGCCGATGCCAATCAGGCTCAGGTCAATCATCTTCGCACTCCGCCAGCGGCCCGTAAAGGATCAGGGCCGGAGCTGTGCCGATCTCGGATTTCAGCTGTTCGGCCAGGGCACCGATGGTGGCGCGCGTCAGCTTCTGATCCGGGGCCGAAACCGATTCAGCCATCAGGGCGGGCGTATCCAAAGGCAGGCCGTGTGAATGCAGCGCTTCTGCCAGAAGCGGGAAAGTTCGTTTGCCCATGAATACGACGGTGGTGGCCTGAGAATCGGCCAGTGCGGTCAGGTTCAGATCGTCCGGCAACGCGCCGCTGACGTCATGTCCCGTTACGAACTGCACCCGCCGTGCGGTCAGACGACGCGTCAGAGGAATGCCAGCGGCAGCTGCGGCGGCCACCGCAGACGGGATGCCGGGAATGATCTCGAATTCAATGCCTGCATCACGAAGGGCAACAAGCTCTTCTTCCAGGCGCCCAAACATGCCGCCATCGCCGGACTTCAGCCGCACGACATGCTGGCCGGTCTGGGCGTAGTCCACAAGCAACCGGCTGACATGGTCCTGCTTGGGGGACGGTCGACCAGCCCGTTTGCCCACGCCCACAAGATCCGCGTCTTCGCGCGCGTGGCTCAATATCGGCCCGCTGCTGAGGTCATCGAACAAAACCGCATCGGCCTTTTGCAGGCGATCCACGGCCTTCAGTGTCAGCAATTCGGGATCACCAGGGCCGGATCCGACGAAAGAGACAAATCCGGTCATTCAGATGCCTCCGCAATCAGGTGAAAGAACGTACCGGTGACATTGCCGCGAACGGAGCCGGTCTGAGGTCCTTCTGCGCCTTCGGCATCGAACACACGGGCCAGCGGCGCGTCAGGCTGATCCACGATCGAGGAATAGTGGAACTCATGCCCGCGCAGCGCCGCATTCTGTGCAAATCCCGGCATCGGGGCCAAGAGTTCCGCTTTGCGATAGCCCAGGTTGAATTTGCGTTTTTGGTACGACGTCACCAGCCCCAGCAGGCCAGCCATTTCATGCCGCACGCCATCCTTGTCGATCAGCGCATGACCCAGCGCCATATACCCACCGCATTCGCCATGCACAGGCCTTGTTTCCGCGTGCTTGCGCAGACCAGCGAGGAACGTTTGGGCAGCAGCCAACGTCCCGGCATGCAGTTCCGGATAGCCGCCGGGCAGCCAGACCAGATCGGCATCCGCCGCCGGCGCTTCGTCGGCCAGAGGCGAGAAGGGCAGGATCTCGGCCCCAGCTGCGCGCCAGCCTTCCAGCAAATGTGGATAGGTAAAGGAAAATGCCGCGTCCCGTGCCAGTGCGATCCGCTGGGCCGGAGGGCGCGGCAGCGCGTCTGACGATGGCCCAATGGGGCCTGAGGAAGCCGCCCGTTTGATCGCCTCGAGATCCACATGTTCGCGCAGAAATGCGGCATAGCCTACGATGGCGCTTTCAAGATCCGGGTGTTCGACGGCCTGGATCAGGCCCAGATGCCGCTCGGGGAGGGTCAGATCGCCTCGGCGCGGCAGCACACCCAGAACCGGCAGGCCTGCACGTTCCATCCCCAACCGGGTCAGGCGCTCGTGCCGGGGGCTGGCGCAGCGGTTCAGGATCACGCCGGCAAAGGGCAGATCGGGGTTGTACATCCTGAACCCCAGCGCGGTGGCCGCCGCAGATTGCGCCTGGCCGCCGACATCCAGCACCAGTACGACCGGCCAACCCATCCGCGCAGCGGTCTCGGCGCTCGACCCATGACCCAACTCACCCGGCTTGGCCACGCCATCGAACAGACCCATCGAACCTTCTGCCACCACGATGTCGGCACCTTCGGCCTGAGCTGAGATCGCGTTCAACAAAGGATCGCCCATCGCCCAACTGTCAAGATTAAACGAAGCCCGCCCAGCCGCTGCTCGGTGGAAGGCGGGGTCAATATAATCCGGTCCGCTCTTGAACGGTTGAACGGTCAGGCCATCCTCGGCCAGCGCGCGCAGCAGGCCCAGCATGACCGTTGTCTTGCCCGTGCCCGAGGACGGTGCGGAGATCAGAAGGCCCGGAGGGTTAATCATCACCATGGCTCCAGCTTGACCAGGGGCTCTCGGCGCTTTGCGGGCGATAGCGGCGGTCGTAATCTTTCGAATACAGGCAGCTTTCGTCGAAACCTTCGCCCGCCAGGGCCGGACCGACCATGATCAACGCAGTCCGCGAGATGCTGTCATCCAGCGTCTCTTTGAGCGTTCCCAGCGTCGCGCGGATTATCCGTTCATCCGGCCAGCTTGCGCGATAGACCACGGCGACCGGACAGTCGGCCCCATAGGCCGGGGTCAGATCGGCAATGACCTTGTCCAGATTGCCGATCGACAGATGAATGGCAAGTGTCGCCCCTGTGCGTGCGAAATTTTCCAACGTCTCGCCTTCGGGCATGGAAGATGCACGGCCCGGCGTCCGAGTCAGAACCACGGATTGCGCCAGCCCGGGCAGAGTAAGTTCGGTTCCCAAAGCCGCCGCAGCCGCCGCAAAGGACGGAACGCCCGGAGTTACGCTGACCGGGATGCCCATTTCCTTGAGGCGGCGGATCTGTTCCCCCATCGCCGACCAGACCGACAGGTCGCCGGAATGCAGACGGGCCACGTCCTGGCCGGCCTGATGTGCGGCCTCGATCTCGGCCATGATCTGATCCAGGTCCATTGGCGCGGTATTCACGATCTTTGCGCCTTCGGGGCAGTGGCCGAGGATTTCTTCCGGAACCAGGGAACCCGCATAAAGGCAAACGGGGCAGGATGCGATGATGTCGCGCCCGCGCAGTGTCAACAGGTCGGCGGCGCCCGGTCCGGCGCCGATGAAATGAACGGTCATGTCTGTCCTCCGATGGCAATGGCGCAGGTCGCCAGCCGGTCGTCTGAAATCTGTCTGGGTGAAAGCAGCCGCGCGCCCGGGCCAAAAAGCTTTCCGGCGGCGGCCAATGCGGATGCTTCGGCCACGCTCCCGGTGCCATAGGTGACGCGGCTGCGGGTCGAGCAGGTGAGTGTGCGTTGACCGGCCAGATCGGCGGCGGCAACGAAGTGGAGTGGAAGGGACAGTTCTTCGGCAAAAACCGTCAGGGCGGAATGACCTTCCTTGTCGGCAACGGTTGCCAGGGCGGCGACATCGTGGTTTGCGGCCGCCGTGTCAAATACGGCGCGCAAGCTGTCAACCGTGGCGGTGGACGAGAATCCCAAACCGGCAACGATCATAGCGTCACGCTCCACTGCACCACCGGATAGGCGGATTTCCAGCCGCGGCGCGGTCCAAGCGGCGCCGACTGCGCGAGTTCGATCCGCAGAAGCTCTCCGCCCAGCTTCTCATGCCAATGGGCCAACGTGGCCTCGCTTTCCAAAGTCACTGCATTGGCAACCAGGCGCGTGCCGGAAGGCAGGTTCTGGTGCAGCCAGTGCAGCAGGTCTGGATCAAGCCCCCCTCCGATGAACACCACGTCGGGGAATTCCAGCCCGTCCAAAGCAGCGGGCGCGGTGCCATGAATGACGTTCAACCGATCCTGACCCAATGCATCGGCATTCCGACGAATGCGCTCAACCCTGTCAGCACGGGGTTCTATGCTGGTTGCGGTCAGGGTCGGATCGCACATCAGCCATTCGATGCTGATCGAACCGGTGCCCCCTCCGATATCCCACAGATGCTCGCCCCGTTGCGGAGCAAGCGCCGAGAGTGTCAGCGCGCGGATCGGGCGTTTGGTGATCTGCCCGTCCGTCTCGAAGATGTGGTCCGGTTTACCAGACGCCTTGGACAGGGCAGGTCCTGCACCGGAAACCTCCAGACCGACGCAGACCGGATGGTCGAACGTACCCAACAGCGCCTCGGTCAGCGTGACTGTTCGGGTGGTTTCGCGCGGACCACCTAGGGCCTGCATCACATGCAGGGCCGAGTCGGCAAAGCCTGTCTCGGTCAGATACCGTGCCAGTTCCGCCACCGCCTTTCCGTCACGCAGCAACAGGATCGCGTGCGCTCCCGGGGCCAGATGCGGTCGCAAACGGGTCAGTGGAGCGGCGTGCAGGCCGAAGGTCAGTGTGCTTTCCAAAGGCCAGCCGAGCCGGGCAGCGGCCAGCGAGAAGGTGGATTGGCCGGGCAGGGCGGTCCATTCACCGGCATCGAAATTGCGCGCAATGACAGAGCCTGCGCCAAACCAGAACGGATCGCCCGAGGCAAGAACAACGGTCTGCCGGCCACGCAATCCTTTCAGGATCGGCAGCCCATCCGAGAACGGCGCAGGCCATTCGACACGTTCCGCTCCTGTTTCAGGCAGCAACGACAGGTGACGGGGCGGCCCCATGATCACTTCGGCCCGGTCCAGCACTTGACGGCCGGATGGCGACAGGCCATCAAACCCACCTTCGCCCAATCCAAGAACGGTCAGCCACGGAGATTCAGACATGACAAACCTCCTGATCCTTGGCGGCACGACCGAGGCCAATGCGCTGGCCAAAGCTGTTTCGGAACAAGGGATTGCGGCTGTGTATTCCTACGCTGGACGGGTCGAAAACCCGCGTCCGCAACCCTTGCCGGTAAGGGTTGGCGGTTTCGGCGGTCCGGAAGGTCTGGCCGCCTATATCCATGAGAATGCCATCACCCATGTCGTGGACGCGACCCATCCATTTGCGGCCCGGATGAGCCGGAACGTGATTGAAGCATGCACCGCGACGCGGACGCCATTGGCCGCGTTGACACGCGCGGCCTGGGTGTCGCAGCCCGGCGATGTCTGGCGTCACGTGCCCGACATCGCTGCCGCCGTCGACGCATTGTCCGGCGATGCTCAGCGTGTCTTCCTTGCAGTTGGCCGAATGCATCTTGAAGACTTTTTGCCCCAGCCTCAACACAGTTACCTGCTGCGCCTTGTGGATGACCCCGACACTGTGCCCTTGCCGAACGCAGAGGTTGTCGTTGCCCGAGGGCCGTTTACCGAAGCTGACGACCGGGCGCTGATGCAGCGCCACGGCACGCAGTTGGTCGTATCCAAGAACGCAGGCGGCACGGGCGCGCGCGCCAAGCTGGACGCGGCGCGGGCGCTGGGCCTTCCCGTGCTGATGATCGACCGCCCGGTTCTGCCACAGCGGACCGAGTTTTCGCAGGTCGCACAGGTTCTGGACTGGCTGTTTCATCCCTGATCCTTATCAGGGGTGAAGCGCGGCGTGTAGACGATCGGTGCGCCGTTGCGTTCGATCACACGGGTGCGGGATGACCCCACGATCACCACGGTCTGCATATCCGCCATGTCGGGCGTGGCTTCGGCCAGTGTCGAAATACGCATCTGTTCATCGGCCCGCGATACGGCGCGGGCGAACAGGATCAGACGTTCGGGCTCACACTCTTCACGCAGGATTTCCAGCGTCTTTACAAAGCCTTCCGGGCGGGACTTCGAGCGTGGATTGTAAAAGGCCATCGAGAAATCCGCCTGTGCAGCAAGGCGCAGGCGTTTTTCGATCAATGACCATGGTTTGAGGTTGTCGCTGAGGTTGATGGCGCAGAAATCATGCCCCATCGGGGCGCCCGCGCGCGCGGATGCAGCCAACATCGCCGTGATCCCCGGCAGCACATCGATCTGAAGATCGCGCCATTCCACGGGGCCGTATTCCAGCGCTTCGAAGACGGCTGCTGCCATGGCAAACACGCCTGGATCACCCGAGGACACAACGACCACGCGTTTGCCTTCTGCGGCCATTTGCAACGCGTGTTGCGAACGGTCGATTTCGACCCGGTTGTCACTGGCATGCAGCGTAAGGCCCGGGCGCTCGGCAATACGCGCCACATATGGGATATAGCCCACAACATCGGTGGCTTCGGCTAGCGCGGCCGTTACTTCCGGCGTTACAAGCGCTTCGTCACCCGGCCCAAGACCGGCAATTTTGACCCAGCCGCTCATGGTCGCCGCCCCTGACCGTGCACGACGATGATCGAGAAATACGGGGTAATCTTCTCGCAGGCTTCAGACAGCTTGGTCACCGTCTGGTTTGGCATCTGCGCATATTCCACGATCCATGCCCGGTCATACAGGCCAGCGGTCTTCAGGGCGCGTTTCACCTTGTCTATGTTGCGCCCGATTTTCATCACGACCAGTGCATCGGTTTGAGCCATGCGTTCAGCCAGCGTGTCTTCGGGCAGAGTGCCAACCAGCACGGTCAGAACGTCATCACCCCAGGTGATCGGGTCTCCTGTCGCTGTCCAGGCTCCGGACATGCCGGTAATGGCGGGTACAACTTCGACCGGCGCGTCTTCGCGCAGGCGACTGTAAAGATGCATGAACGAGCCATAGAAGAACGGATCACCCTCGCACAGAACAACCACGTCCTCACCCTGTTCGGACAGGGCCTTGAGATGCTTGGTGCAGTCTTCGTAGAACGCCGCCAGCAATTCGTTGTAGCGCGGATCTGTGACCGGGATCTCGGTGGTCACGGGATATTCCATAGGGAACTCGATCGCACCTTCGGGGATCATCCCGTTGACGATCTTGCGGGCCTGGCCGCTGCGACCGGGTTTGCGGAAGAACGCCACATGCTTTGCATTGCGCAGCAGGCGATCAGCCCGGACGCTCATCAAATCCGGGTCGCCGGGGCCAAGGCCCACACCGTATATGGTGCCCATCTTCATTCCGCCCGGCTTGCGATGGCGTTGACGGCCGCCACCGTGATGGCGCTGCCGCCCAGACGACCTTTGACAATGCAGGACGGCACCGGTTGCGCCTGCCACAGCGCATCCTTGGATTCCACCGCACCGACAAAGCCAACCGGGCAGCCGATAATCGCGGCAGGGCGCGGGCAATCCGGGTCTTCCAGCATGTTCAGCAAATGGAACAGTGCGGTGGGCGCATTGCCGATGGCGACCAGCGCGCCCTCCAGATGCGGCCGCCACAGCTCCAGCGCAGCGGCGGAACGGGTGTTGCTCATCTCGGCGGCCAGCGGGCGTACGCGTTCATCGTGCAGGGTACAGATCACTTCGTTGTCGGCGGGCAGGCGGAAGCGGGTGACGCCTTCGCTGACCATGCGCGCATCACACAGGATCGGTGCACCGTTTTCCAAAGCAGCACGGGCCGTTTGCACGAAGCCGGGCGAGAAATGCACGAACTCTTCCAGCCCGACCATACCCGCGGCGTGGATCATGCGAACGGCAACCTGCTCTTCATCGGCATCAAACCGGGCCAGATCAGCCTCGGACCGGATGGTGGCAAAGCTTTCCTTGTAGATCGCTGCGCCATCGGTTTCGTATGTATAGGGCATCAGGTGAAGTCCATGGTCATGAGTGTTTGGGGGTCAAGCCCGCGCTGGCAGGGCTCATCCCCCGCGCGGCCCTGTTTGACAAGATCAAATCGTCCGTTATCGCCTACCAATGTGATGTCCGCAGTACCCATGCGAGCACATCCCTTGCTACAGCCTGAAACATGGAGGCGTCCGGAAACCCGCGAAGCCAACGCCCGGGCGATGTCGCGCGTCTCTGCCTGCGCCTGCGGGCAGAACGGCGCGCCGGGGCAGGCGTCGGTGGTCATCAACGGATCGGTTCCATCTTCGACAAAGGCCGGGGCAGGTATCGCCGCCCCGCCTTCCAGCAGGATCAGCCGCCACGGGGTGACGCGCAGGGCGCAAGCACCGCTATCTTCGATCAGATCATACAGCTTGCGCGCCGGCAGCGACCCAAAAGCCGCGCCGTACAGAGCACCCAGTTCGCAGGGGCCGGGTTGAAGCCTTGCGCCAACTGATCCGGGCGCACAGCCTTGCCATTCCTGTGGAAGGGAGTCGATGACACGCGCCATGCGGCGCCTCTCGGGCGTGTAGGTTTCAGCAAACCACATTGCCAACGCGATCGCGTGGTCAATGGCGTCGGTCTCGGTCACGCTCCGCCCGGTTTCGCACCCGTCAGCGCGCAGGATCAGGCCGTCTGCACCTGTTTCCAGACGAATATCCGCCGAATCCGACGCCAGCAGACGTTCGGGGCCCGTGTCGATGGCAAAGCCGAACTTTGCGGGCAGGGCCGGCAGCTCCGCAAGCCGGTCGATCAGGTCACGGGTCAGTCGAGCGGTCAAATCGCCCGCCTGATAGAGCGGTGTAACCAGAATATTCCGGCGTATCTCGATACCGGGTTCCGCATCCAGCAGGTTCAGCACGGCAAGCTCTTTGAGCAGGGGCTGGTGGTCTTCCTCTTCCACGCCCCGCAATTGCAGATTGGCGCGATTGGTCAAATCGATCGAGCCGTTGCCAAAACGGTCCGCCAGATCGCACAGTCCCAGAGCCTGATCGGCGTCCAGACGCGCCAACCGGGGCCTGACCCTGACGACCAGACCGTCACCGGACATCATCGGACGATGGGCGCCCGGGCACCAGCCCTGAACAATCGGAGCACTCATCTCAATCCCTCCAGATCAGCCCGGATGGAATTCCGGCGCGTGTTCCAAAGCCCGGCCTCAAGCAGCGCGCGGAACCGGTCCTGCATGGCTTGATGAGCTTTGGGATTGGCCTCTTGCAGGAACGCGTCCACCTCTTCGTTGCCCAGCGTGGCATCATGGTAGAGGTCAAAAAGATGCGGTGCGACCGTGCCGGACAGATGCGCGAATGAGGCCATATGATCCAGCGTTGCCGCGATTTCAGCCGCCCCCCGGAAACCATGGCGTTGCATCCCGGCGATCCAGTCGGGATTTGCGGCCCGGGCGTGGACGACACGGCTGATTTCTTCGCGCAAAGTACGGGCACGCGGATTTTCGGGGTTGGTGTTGTCCAGATGGTAAAGCTGCGCGGTTCCGCCGGCGATCTTCTTGGCGGCGGCAAAACCCGCCTCGTGTGTGGCATAATCGTTGGCCAGAAGAAGATCGGTTTCGGTCAGGTCCTGCAAGTGGACAAAACTGTCTGCATTTGCAACGCGTTGGGTGATGCCGTCCTTGTCCTGCGCGATGTGTTCGCCTTCCAATGCAAAGGAACTGGCCTCAAGCCACGCCTCACCGGCCTGTGCACGGGCCTCGTCGGTATACACCTCGGAAAGCTCGGTCATGTTGACGCCATAGCTTCCGGGCGCAGGTCCATAGACACGCGCTGCCGGCTCCTGCCCGGCATAGGGGTTCCAGTCCGTCGCTTCATCGCGCGCGGCCAATGCGCGAACCGCTTGGCCAAACAAAGCGGACAGCGTCGGGAATACATCCCGGAACAGGCCCGAGACCCGCAAGGTCACGTCCAGGCGCGGGCGGCTCAGGTCAGTGATCGGCAGAACCTCGATGCCGGAAACCCGCTCGGACCCTTTGTCCCATACGGGTTTGACGCCCAGCAGGTGCAAGGCCATGGCAAATTCCTCGCCGGCCGTGCGCATGGTGGCTGACCCCCACAGATCGACGATCAGCCCTTTTGGGTAATCGCCTTCTTCCTGAAGATGGCGTCGCACCAGTTCCTCGGCCAGTTTCACGCCTTGGGCATAGGCCGCACGGGTCGGGACCGACCGCGGATCGGTGGTGTAAAGGTTCCGCCCGGTGGGCAGAACATCTGACCGACCACGATAGGGTGAACCCGAAGGCCCGGCATCGATCCGTTTGCCTTCGAGCGCTTTGATCAGCGCGTCGCGTTCGGCATGGGCTGACGGGGCCGGATCGAAATTGCCCGTCACCTCGGGCACGCGCCCGAAGATGTGCAGCCCGTCGCCAAACTGGCTTTCCTTGATGTCACAGACAAAGCGGTCGATGCGGGTGATCGCTTCGGCGGTGCAGGTTGCCTGATCAAGGCCGAGATCGCTTTCCAAGCCAATGGCCTGCGCTTCACCACGGATATCTTCCTGCAAGCGGTCACGGCGTTTGGGGTCAAGCCCGTCGGCGTTGGAAAACTCATCCAGCAGCGATTCAAGCCGCACCATCCGATCCGGCGTGCCGCTGTCCTTCATCGGCGGTGGGATGTGGCCCAGCGTGACGGCTCCGATCCGGCGCTTGGCTTGCGCGGCTTCGCCCGGGTCGTTCACGATAAACGGGTATATCACCGGCAGATCGCCGATCAGCGCCTCGGGCCAGCAATCGGCAGACAAGGCGACCGATTTTCCGGGCAACCATTCCAGCGTTCCATGTGCGCCGATATGGATCAGCGCATCCGCACCCAACCCTTTGCGCAGCCACAAATAGAAGGCGACATACCCGTGGCGCGGGGTGCGCGAGAGGTCATGATAGTCGTCATCCCGCAGCTCGGGCGTGCCGCGTTCGGGTTGCAGCGCGACCAGCGCCTTGCCGCGTCGCATGGCGGTGAAATGGAAGGCCCCATCGGCACAGGCCGGATCATCTTGGGGCGCCCCCCATACGGTGTGCAGATCGGTGCGCAGGGTCTCGGGCAATTCCGCAAGCGCATCCAGATAATCCCCGAGCGACCACGAAATCCGGGCGTCCAGAAGAGTGTCGGCAATCGGTTCGCCAGTCGCGATGTCATAGCCTTCTTCGTCAAGATCCGACAGCATCGCCTCGGCCGAAGCCAGCGCGTCAAGGCCAACCGCATGCGCCATCTGCCAGTCTTTGCCGGGATAGGTGGACAGGACCAGCGCGGGAATCTGATCTGCCTTGGGTTTGTCATTCAGTGCAAGCCAGCCCGATACACGGTCGATGATCGCTTCGATCCGGTCCGGTTCGGGCCGATGTGCAAAGCGCGCGTATTCCAGATGCGGATCACGTTTGCCTGGTTCCTTGAAAGACGCGATTCCCGCCGAAATCCGCCCATCCACCTCGGGCAGTACCACATGCATGGCCAGATCGGCGGGGGACAGCCCGCGTTCCGCCTCGGCCCAGGCTTTGCGGCGCGAGGTGGCGAGAGCGACTTGAAACACCGGCACTCCTGCCGCGTCCAGAGGCGATGTTCCCGACGCGCCTTTGCCCGAAAATGAAGTGGCATTGACAATGGCGGATGGGTTCAGCGCAACAACCTGGTCCCGCAACCAGTCGGCGGCTACAGGCGCCTTGAGCGACGGGGCAAACAGGCCCACCGCCTCGAACCCACGGGCGTGCAGGCTGCGGATCAGGGCCGCGATCGGGGCGGTGTCCGCCGAGGTCAGGTAAGCGCGGTAGAAGGTGACGAGGATGCGTTTGGCGTTACCTTCGAACGCGGTTTCCACCGGGATTACGCCGCGATCCGGACACCACGCGCCACATTCGGGCAAGGTCTTGGCGCCCATCACCGGCCCGGCATAAAGCCCCGCCGCCAGCGCCATCTGCGCCAGCGCCGCCTGTGCCGCGACCTCGCCGCCGGTATCGCACAGATGCGCCAGCCGCCGCAGGGTGGAATCGGGCAGGGTGGAATAGTCGTCCAGCCGCGTGTCCTCGCGCCCGTCGGCGGGTAGCACCGCCAGCGCGATGCCTTTGGCCTGTGCCAGCGCCAGCACCTGCTGCAACCCGTAGGACCAGTAGGGAACCCCGCCGATCAGACGGATCAGAATGCCCTTGGCGCCCTCCAACGTCTGTTCGACATAGGTATCGACCGACAGGGGATGTTTCAGCGCCGTCAGGTTGGCCAGCCGCAACGAGGGCATCCGCCCCTCGGGCCCGCCACCACGATGCCAGCCCGCCGCGAACGCACCCAGGTCGCTGTCCGAAAAGGACAGCACCACCAGATCCGCCGGGCTCTGGCCCAGATCGGTCGGGGTCTCGGTTTCCTCGAGCCCGTGGCTTTCGCGGAAGACGACGTGCATGGGTCTTACTCGGCAGCCTCACGCACACCCACGAGGATTTCGCGGATTTCCGCTTCTTTGATATCGTCATGCTCGGCGATGACGACCAGACGCGAACGGCGTTCTTCGCCGGGTTCCCACGGACGGTCATACTGGTGCCGTACCCGCGCACCGACCGCCTGAACCAGCAGGCGCATGGGTTTGCCCTGAACGGCAGCATACCCTTTGACCCGCAGGATGTTCAGCTCGTTCGCCAGACGCTCGATATTGGCCACCAGTTGGGTCGGATCGGCTTGCTCGGGCAACTCGACGATGATGCTTTCGAAATCGTCATGCTCGTGATCATGGTGGCCGTCGTGATGCGAGGGCCGGGCGTCCATGTCATCCTCGGCGGCGGCTTCCAGACCCAACACGACGCGAACGTCCACGGCACCTTCGGCCACTTCGACCACGGGCAGGGGGCGCGGCGCCTCGGCGGCGATGATCTCGCGCGCCTTCGCCACGCCTTCGGGGCCGGCGAGGTCGGGCTTGGTCAGCAGGATGATGTCGGCGCACGAGATCTGATCCTCGAACACTTCGGACAGGGGCGTTTCGTGGTCGATCGAGTCATCGGCCATGCGCTGGGCGTCCACCGCTTCGACATTGGGCGCGAAACGACCGGCGGCCACGGCCTCGGCATCGGCCAGAGCAATAACGCCGTCCACGGTGATCTTGGAACGGATATCGGGCCAGTCGAACGCCTTGAGCAACGGTTTGGGAAGCGCCAGTCCCGAGGTTTCGATCAGGATGTGATCCGGTCGCGGCTCCAGCGCCATCAGGGCCTCGATGGTGGGAATGAAGTCATCTGCCACGGTGCAGCAGATGCAGCCATTGGCCAGTTCCATGATGTTTTCCGCCGGGCAATCCGGGATGGCGCAGGATTTCAGGATGTCGCCATCGACGCCTACATCGCCGAACTCGTTGACCACGACAGCAAGGCGCTTGCCCTGCGGGTTCTGCATCAGGTGACGCACCAAAGTGGTTTTGCCCGAGCCAAGAAAGCCGGTGATCACTGTGACGGGGAGTTTTTCGAGGTTCGACATGTCAGGCTCCAATCGGGGGAATGCGCGAGGCACAGTTCTTGCGAAAATGTTCGGGGCGTTCGCGCCATTTCACCAAGCCATCTTCAGTGGCCAGATACTTGGTCGCACCGTCGACAATGACGTCGACATGATCTGTTTCGCTCAGGTTTTCGTACACGAAGGTCCAGCGGCCCGGCCCGCCGCGCAATACGATCGAACAGCCTTGATCGCAGTTTGACAGGCATTCAACGGCTTTCAGGGTGACACCGTCGGGCAGGTCCGCCTGTTCCAGGGCCTTGTGCAACAAAGCGCCCGGGCGTTGCGCGTCATCTTCGACAGGCAGGCCGCGACGGCAGGTGGTACAGACCAGCAGCTCGACTGGTGTGGTCTCGGTCATGTCTCTCATCCCCCCAAATCCTCTTCGCGGGGGACGGGGTTTCATGCGGGCCACGATTGGTCACGGACCCGACACCGGAACACCCCGCCCGGTTTCAACTTCGGTTGTTGGCAGGTCTCCCGGCTTGCGGATGCCAGAGGCGGGCCTCTGTCGGATGTCCCGCCTTCCCGGCCTTTGGGCCAGTGGCATTGGGCATCCTCTCCGTTCACGGTCGCGGGGGCGGCTGCGTTTGGCGGCATGACCGTTGACGCATTCCCTTTTCATCGGCTGTCACCGACACCAACGAAAGGGACATGCGGCACCGCTGGCCTGCTTGTCAAGCGAGTCGCGCGCAACAATGATGCAGAGGAGTAGAAAGCGACCTGTGGGCGTCGATGGGCGGCATGTCGTGCGGGGTTCAGCTTGAGATGAGCCCGGCGACCAACGGTATCTCTGCTAGGGTCGTACACTGTGGTGAGCGGGTGGCTCAAGGGAACCTGTCCCGATGATGGGAAAAGACCACCTAATACCCCGGATCCTCTCGCGCTAATAAATGACGTTGATCATGAGCAGCGAGACGACCAGAAACAGCACAGTCATGATCCCTCCGGACCGCACGAAATCCATCACCTTGTATCCTGCCGGCCCCATGATCAAGGCATTTACCTGATGGGTTGGGATGATGAAGCTGTTCGATGTTGAAATGGCGACGGTCAGGGCAAAGACGGCCGGATTCCCGCCAGCCGCTATCGCAATCGATACCGCCAGAGGCACCAGCAGAACCGTGGCCCCCACATTTGACATGACCAAAGAAAAGGCCGTCGCCAGAATGGCGATGCCGGTTTGCAGCGACCAGATCGGCCAGCCGTCCAGAATTATCATGATCTGCTGGGCGATCCACGCAGCGGTGCCTGTGTTCTGTACGGCTTGTCCCAACGGTATAAGGCAGGCGAGCAGGAATACGGTGTTCCAGCCGACCGCGCGGTATGCCTCATCCACGCTGAGCACACGGGTCAACATCATGCCCACCGCGCCGGTAAGAAGACAGAGTGAAAGCCGGACATCCGTGAACAGGATCAATGACAGCGAAATGGCGAAAAATGCCAGGGCCCAGCCGACTTTTTGCGGCCTCAGCTCGTCCTGTGGAAAGTCCGTTGTCACAACGACGAAATCCGGATCTCGTTTGATCCGCATTAGGTTGTCCCATCTGGTATGCGCCACGAGCATGTCGCCCGCCTGAAACTTTTCGAGCCCGATCTGAGTGGATTCGTGATCCTCGGTCTCGACATGGCTCAGCGTCTCTTCGCCGCGGTGAATGGCCAGCAGTGACATCCCGTAGGTCTTGCGAAACAAAAGCTCGCGGGGGCATTTGCCGATCAGCTTGCTGTCGGGCGTGATGACCACCTCGGCCACGCCTGCATTGGTTGGGGCGAACTCTTCGACGAAAACGTCCAAGTCGGGAAGAACGGTCAGCCCGTATTTCTCGGCGAATTTCTCGACCTCCCAACGGCGGCCGACGATGGCCAGCCGACACGGCGCTGCAATTTCCGCTGTCAAAACCTGAACCATCGAGGTTTTGCCGCGATAGAAGGTGGAAATGATGTACAGGTGGTTTTCGTGGTTGATGTCGGCCAGAATCTCGCCGACCAGGGGGCTGTCCTCGGGCACCACGACTTCGAACACATCGGCTTTGAGGCCATAGACCCTTTGCAGGTATTCCTGTGTCCCTTGTCCGGTACCCGTATTGTCAGGCTCTTCAGCCTCGGGCAAAACCCAGCGTCCCAACAGCAAAAAGTAACCAATTCCGGTCAGGATCAGAACCGCACCGATCGGCGTGACCGAAAACAGGCCGAAGGGCTCCATTTTCTGAGAGGTCGGCAGACTGTCATTTGCCGTCAGGATCAGATCGTTCAGCAGGATAAGAGGAGACGACCCGACCATTGTCATTGTGCCGCCCAGAATGGCGCAGAATCCCATCGGCATCAGCAGGCGCGACAGCGGTATACCTGACCGTGAAGATATTCGGCTGACAACGGGAAGAAACAGAGCAGCGGCGCCGACATTCTGCATGAACGAGGAAATGACGCCAACGGTTCCGGAGATGATGGGAACGACCCTGCCTTCCGATTTGCCGCCGTATTTGAGGATGACGGCAGCCACCTTGTTCATGATCCCCGTCTTGTCCAGACCAGCCCCGACGATCATGACCGCTATGATCGAGATTACGGCATTGGATGCGAAGCCGTCGAACAGAAGGGTGACATCCGCCAGATTTCCCAGCCCGGGCGCGTAGCTGAGCAAACCTATGAGAACCAGAACCAATATGGCGGAAAGGTCGATCCTGATGATCTCGGAAACGAACAAGAAAACGGTGAAAGCCAGAAGGGTGCAAACGACCCCCATCTCGAAGGTAAAGGCAATGTGTTCCACAATACGTCCAGAACTTTTTCTTTGTTAGATTCCTAGTTCATCCTTCCCTGCTTGTCATGAAGTTTCGTTTTTCGATCGCCTGGGGACATTATATTTCTCAAGGAATAGCGGTTTGAGTAATGGTAAAGACCTTGTTTGACGAACCTGTCAGATAGAGGCGTTTGCCAATTCGCATGAGGCAGCCCCCGAACCTGGCATGAGAGGTGCAGTCCTCACATGGTCGAAGCAGAGCAAACGGAAGGGGTTGAAACACGACCCGGACAACAGACGATCCGGAAATGTGAAAGCCCGCAGCACACGACTTGCCCAAGGGTCTTTTGCGGTTGCCCGAACAAGACCAGAGCTGCGAGCAAAAGCGGCTGTCAGCCCGCGCAGCAGGACAGCTTGCCAACGTCTTTCTCAAATGTCTGCGCGGCCAGTTTCAGGCCCTCGACCGTCGTGAGGTATGGAAAGATCATGTCACCCAAGTCGTCGTAGGTCATACCCATTTTCAGAGCCATCGCAGCGGTCTGGATTGTGTCTGATCCTTCGGGCGCGATGATATGGGCACCAAGCAGTTTCTTGCTTTGTTTGTCCGCCACCAGCTTGATCAGGCCGCGCGTATCGCGGGCCGCAAGCGCGCGTGGGACGTGCTCCAGGCCCAATACGGATGTGATGACGTCATGGCCCTGAGCAGCAGCCTGCGCTTCAGTTGCACCGACGCTGGCGACTTGAGGATCTGAAAAGACCACAGAAGGCATGACGCTATTGTCATAGCTCAGCGAGTTTCCGTTCATGGCATTCTTTGCCGCCAGCTTTGCGCCATAGGCAGCCATATAGACGAACTGATCATTGCCGGTTACGTCACCAGCGGCATATACACCCTCGCGGGAACTGTTCATCGCAGGATCGACGATTACTCCGCCTCTTTCGTCCGTCGCAATCCCTGCGACATCAAGCGCGAGGGATCCGGTGTTCGGGACGCGCCCTGTCGCCAGCATCAGTTTTTCTGCATCCACTGTCACCGGCTGGCCGTTTCGGGTGGCGTGCAACCGAACTACGCCATCCATGGCTTCCAACCGGTCGTAGGACAGGCCATCAAGCACCGTGATGCCTTCCGCTGTGAAGGCGTCGGTGAGTGCCGCACTGATCTCGGGTTCGGCTTCGGGCAACAGCCCCCTGCGTGATACAATCGTGACGTCCGCACCGGCGCGTGCAAAGACCTGTGCAATCTCGACACCGATGTAACCCCCACCCATAACCATCAGGGACGCGGGCCGTTTATCGAGCTGCAAGGCGGACGTGCTGTCCAGCCATTCGATCTCGGCCAGGCCGGGAATGTCGGGCACGTGCTGAGTTGATCCGGTTGCAATGATGACTTTCGCGGTTTTCAGGTTGCGGTCGCCAACCTGAATGGAACCATTTTCCTGAAACACTGCCTGACCTTCAATGTAAGTCACAGCCTCATAGTTTGGCAGCACATCGACGTATTTTGCAGCCCGAAGATCATCTACCAGGGCTTGTTTCTGAGCAATCAGCGCCTTCCAGTCAGAGATTTTGGCGGATGCTTCCACCCCGTCAAAGCGGCGGGCCGCTTTCGCAACGTGCAGCGTTTCGACCGCGCGGATCATGGCCTTGGACGGGACACAACCGACGTTCACACATGTGCCGCCAATCGTGTCATATCCGACCAGCGCGACACGCGCGCCTTCTTCCGCAGCCGTGATGGCGGCAGAAAAACCGGCAGACCCTGCGCCGATGACGACAAGGTCAAACCGGTCAGAGCCGGATTTTTCGGGTTTGCAACAGTCAGACATGGAATGGCCTTTCAGGAAGTCGTGTTTCGCGCGCGACGGATCAGCGCGTAGATTGTAATCAGAATGAATATCGCGAGGGCAGGCATGAAAACGTAGTCAAGATATCCAGCGACAGCGGACAGACCGACGATGCCGAGAAGACCAACCAGCAAGGGTGTAAAGCAGCAAAGTGCGGCGATGACAGTGCCGATGATACCCGTTTTGAGAAGTTTGTTGGTCACGAGGTTTCCTTGGCATTTCGATCTTCGGCGTCATGATCCCGGCGGCTTCGAAGGATTGTTCGAACCGAAAGAACGACCACGCCAGTTCCAACGGCGATCAGCAGGGTAGTAAGAACATCAAGGCCGGTCGCCGTTCCGATTGCTCCGCTCAGCAGGGACATCACCACGGCGGCATGTCCGCCACAGCAAATCACGATCACCGGGGCTGCAACGATGAAGGCAAGAATGCCACCTGCGGATCTGTCCTTCATGGGCTGCGATCAGGAATCGGACGGAGCGGTGACAAGCTGGGCTTCATACCCGGCCGCGGCTGATGCAAATTCAATGTCCTCAACACTCGCAACGGCATCATCAAAGACGACTTCCGCCGTCAACGTGTCAGAATTCGCCGTCACCTGTGTGACGCCTTCGACGCTGCCCATTGCCGATTCAACGATAAAGGGGCAACTGGGGCAATGCATACCAGGCACCGAAAATGTCACGGTTTGCTCTGCTGCAAGTACTGGAGCCGCGGTCAACAGGCCGACGAGGGTCAAGACAGGCGTGTAAAGTTTCATTTTGGTTCCTTTCACAGACCAAGAAGAATGGGGGCGACGATCGGCGCGATCCAATTCCAGAACAACGCAATCATGATGAGAACTGTCGATACCCAAAGCGCGGATTTCACCAGCCGATTGGGGAGAGGGCGCGCGCAGGCTTCGCCTTCTGCGCAGGCCCTGGGTTTGCGATAAACCATCCAGAAGCCGTAGCCGAGGAAGCCAAGTGTGACTGCAATGAAGATCGGCTTGTAGGGCTCGAGCGCGGTCAAATTGCCGATCCACGCGCCGGAGATACCAAGGCTGAACAGGATCAGGGGAACGACGCAGCAGGTTGACGCCGCAAGGGCGCCAAGAACACCGCCAGCCGCAATCATGCGCGCCTTTTTCGTTTCGGGGCCGACCTGTTTGAGATCGACATCAAGTGCATCAGTCATTCGAGAACCCGCTTTTCAAGTTTCGAGATGCAAGATAGGATCTGTAGCAGCTACAGAAGCAAGAGGGTTTTTCGATGGCTGAGTTCACGAACGCGCGAGGCTATCCAATAGGCGCGATGTCGAAGCACACAGGCGTCAATATTGAAACGATCAGATATTACGAACGCATTGGGATCATGCCGAAACCCGACAGAACGGCGGGGGGCAACCGGCAATACAACCACGACCAGCTCAAGCGCCTGTCTTTCATCAAGCGTTCACGGGACATCGGATTCAGCATCGAAGAAATCCGCGCACTGCTGGAAATGGTGGATCGACGCGACTTTACATGTGGCGAGGTTCACTCCATGACGGTCAATCACCTCGCGTCGGTCAAAGAGAAGATACAGGCCCTGCATCGGTTGGAGGACGCGCTGGAAGCGATGGCGGCAGAATGCAGCCGAGGTGATGTTCCCGACTGTCCGATCCTGGATACGCTTTTTGACGTTTCTGAAACAGGATGAGTTCACCGGAACGGGCGTTGAGCGACCGATTGTTCGGTCCTGCGCTTTGATTGAAGATGGCTGGTCCAAAGACAGTCCGCTTACCGTCGAACTGGTCGCAAATTGCGGTGCGATCGCCGCCTGTTCCAAGCCTATGATGCGCTTGTTGCGGACCAGAGAGTGAAGCGAATGAAGAAACCTCGCCCTGACACTGCGGCAAGGTAGGCTTTCCCTGCATTGCTTTGGGATGCGCACAGCGCTGACCGATCTTGGGCAAGGTTCGAATCTCAGCCGGCGGTAAACATAACGCATGAGCCGGGCGGGGCGGGCACGGTTGCCTGTCTGCCGTTTCCGCATTGTGTGCCGTGCCGGGGCCGGAGCGAAGCTGGATGCCCCAAGCAATTCACACCGCAACAGGTGTCCCGGCGACCACGATGACAAGCCCCAGGACAGCCAATCCCAAAAAGCAGATCGCCTTGGTGTTTTGTTCGCGCTTCCAACAACCCAAAGCCGCGATGGCCGCCTGTATGGCATAGTACAAGGCGAAGGCGCGCGACGCGATTGTGATGATCTCGAACACGTTCGCTGTCCATGTCAGGGCCACACCGACGCCTGCAAGCAAAATATATCCTGCTCGTGCGGTGATCCGGTTTCTGGTCAGCTCTGACAGAAGACCACCTGACCCGGCGGTATCGGCTACCGCCGCACTGAACTGCGCGGCAATTGCGGCCCCAACAAGCAGGGCCGGAAGGATCGGTGCGACGATCTGCATCAGGTCGATTATTGCGGTCTCGCTGAACGGTATCGTCCCGGCGGCGAACACATAGCTCAGCATCCCGATATAGATCATGTAGATTGCGGTTGCGATCCACTGGGCCCGTTTCATGGACGCGACGCGGGTTGCTGCGTCGTACTCCTTGCCCAGGTATCGGGATGTTTCAAACCCCTGAACCGTGACGATCAGACCGAAAAGCAACGCCAGGCCTGACCAACCAGTCGTCAGAGGCGTGTTGATCAGAAGTTCGCCTGCTGCTGCGGTCCGTCCGAAATGGACGCCAAGCCCGACCAGAAGCCCGGCGATGATCGCCAGTTTCAAAGTGACGGTGAACTTTTCCATCCCCTCAAGGGCTGCAAAGCCGCGTGTCCATCCAACATAGGCAATAAGGATCAATGTTGCGGTCGTGATCAGACGCGCTGCGTTGGGCTCGTCATAAGGCGTCAAGCTTACCGAGAACGCGCCCAGCAGGTTGAGATAATAAGCGACCGAGATTGTATATGCACCTGCCAGAACCCACGAAGCGGACGCATCAAGGATGTTCTCGGCCCGGGAACGATCCGGGGTCTGCTCTAGACGCAGTATGTTGCGGCGAATGGCGGCGCCAAAGGCGTATGCGACCACACACAGAAGGGCCATCGCCACCGGCGCAAGGTAACCAAAAGACGTGTCGAGTATGGGGCCGATGACCAGAAACCCGCTTCCGATGATTGACGCGAGCGGCGTGACGATCGCACGCCACCCGATCGATTTGCTGACCCTGGGGTGAACGAGTGCCGCAGTGACAAGTAAAACGACGGAGACGACAGCCAGATCAATCACGGTTTGGACGCCCCGGTTGCCGGTGTCGTACCGGTCCACTCGGGCGCGTCCGAGGCGGGAAAGGACGCGAGACTTGTCTTTGGCACGGGGTCCATGGGGCCGTTGAGTGTGCCACCAGAAGCGTCGAACGTGCCGGGTGCGTCCACGCCACGAAAGAGCCTGTGCGCGCTCTTTGGGTGGCGCCCGGTGTCGATGCTCCACGAGCCGGGCGCATCGGACCCCTTGCTGGCCGGAACCTCCTCCCACCAGAACCGCCGAGGCCCGAGGCTGCGTCTGGTGGCCGGATCATCACGCAGGTCATAGCGCCAATCGTTGTTCTCGGCATGGGCAATTGCGCTTTCACGGTCTGGGAAGGTCAACCGGATTTGCCGGAACGGATCCCTGCCGAGTGTCGATTCCGTCAGTGAGTCCAATGCTTTTGCGCGAAACGGTTCGAACTCGAGAATCCAGTCGTGTTTGCGTGGCGCCGATTGTGTCGCCGATTTCGCGGGCCGGTAGATCCGGACCCTCGGCACCTCTTTCCAGCGCAGATCGGTGCCCGGTATCCTGGGGTCAAATGGCGGTCGGTTGTGCCAATGCTGTCCTGTCATCACAATCATTCCCTTTTCGTCCATCAGGCCGAAACTGCGGCGCCGGGCGCGTCATCCGATGTATCAAGGATCCCCGGTTTCAACGCCAGAAGGATCATGGCGGCACCAAAGATCGCTGCGTGGGTTCCAGGCAACCAGCCCAGGGCCAGAACGCTGCCGACAGGTGTTGAGAACAAGATCCATATGAGGGCGCACCCGAACAGGACCGTCAGGAACAGTACGCCTTGGGCTGGCATCAGCCGTGCAAGGACGGCAAGAACCCAAGCGATAATCCCTCGCCATGGAAAGGCCATCCGGTTCTTCGAAAGCGAACAGTTTTGACGTGCTTCAGTCAGAGCGGCGTCAGTCATTGCCGTGCCTCTTTTTGAAGTGCCATCAAACAGCTTGCGGGTTGGAGCTTGTCGTGCAAGTCCCGCGATATCGGGACGCAATCAGGTGCTGAGCATCTGCGTTCGGTTCCCTTAAACTGTTCCCGCGAAGTGCCGCGTCCAGGGCCGTGTCGCTTTGCAGCTTATTCGCATCCGGCCGATCCGCCAGGCGCGCCTTGAGGTAGCGCCGGGCATCCACAAGAATGTCGGTGAGTTCCACCGGTGAGATTCCCAGGATTTCAACCACGACGTCTTCCGGCAACTCGTCGATGTGCACCAGGGCCAGCGCATGACGCCAGAGTGACGGCAGTTCGGCGACCGCAGCGTGCAAGGCAAGTGCCGTTTCACGCTCGGCGTAGTGATCCTCGGTTGATCCCGTTTCGGGATACGGGATCAGGGTTTCAAGCGTCGGCGCGTCGTCGGGTTGAAAGAATTCGTAGAATTCCTGGTCTGCTTCCGTCGGGTCTGTTGAGGATGACGGAGGATTGTCATCCAGAGCGACGGCGTCCGCCAACTTGGTATTCCTGATTTGACGCGATTGAGCATCCAGCGTCCGAATGCTCAGTTGAAGCAGCCAGTCCTTTATGCCCATATTCGGCGGGCGTTTTTCAAACGCTTCCACCCCGTTGAGCAGAATGGCATCGACCGCATCCTGCAAGGACAACGCACCTGCCGGAAGGTCCCCGTTTGCTTCGCGATAGGCCAGCTCGCGCGATGCGTAGTTCCAAACAAGGTCAAGATGGTGCTCGATCATTTCAAAGAAGAGGTCGCGGTGCTCGCGACGTTGCGTGTCCTCTTCGATCGCCTTGTGTTTGGCCAGGATGTCCCGGCGCACCTGTCTGCGCCATGTATGGAAGTGGCGCAAATGGGCCAGATGCCTGCGAACCTGTCGTATCAAGGCTTCGCGAGACTCTGCCAGCAGGGCGGCAAAGTCGGTTGTCTCTTTCCTGAAAACCAGGGTTGCGGACGGCAGATGCAGGCGCAGGCTTACGGCATAGCGGTGGCCTTTCGCGGCCTTGCGGATATGACCTTCGAGGCGTTGAAGGCCTGGTTCCATTCGCGGCAAAACGCGTGCAACCGCATCACGGATTCTGCCGATTTCATCCTCGGCACAGTTGCGGTCCGCTTCTTGCAGGTTGTCGTATCTGATTTTGATCTTCATCGCACACTCCATCAATCACGGGTGATTCCAGTGGCTTTGCCAGGTGTGCGGACTGAGGGCGAATCCGCACCCAATCCGGTTTTTCTTCCAAACTGACGTCACAGCGTCGTCGTCGGCGTTCAATACGACCTCACCGTCGCTGTTCGCCTTCGGCTCGGCGTCAACCGCTTCGCCTTTCGGGCTTTTGCGCGGTCGTGTCAGGCGCCCTCTCGGGCGTTCTCGGGCTATCGTGCGTTGGGCGGTCTTCTGTGCGTCCGCCGACCAAGTCACTTCGACCCGGTCACCGCCCGCGACAAACCCGGCCGGCAGTTCGCGGGCCAGCGCTGTTTCAAGTTCGGCCCGGTTGAGACGTCGCAGCGTACATGCGCCAAATTCAGGCCGAAAGTGGCAGCGCAGATCCAATTTCGGATCAAGTCTGCAAGGTCGTGAAACAGAGTGCTGACCAGATCATCCGTCTTGTGCATCATCGGTAAGCATACCTTCTGCCAGTGTAGGAATTGATAGCATATGGCTTGCGCCCGAGATGTGTGAATGAAGAAGGGTTCTGTCAATACCGGGCTTTGATTTTCACGCGTCTCAGATTGACGCTGTGACCGCAGTTGTTCTTCATGATTCCAACGCGTTGGCGCAGGATGAATTTCGCGCCATCAAGCCTTTGGCCTGGTCTGGCGGCTCGGCTGACTCGAACATGGTTCTGCACCGCTGCGGTATTTCCAGTCCCTCTCTGATCAGTACAACTCCCCCAATCAAGGTAGCATGCGCCCCAGGCCCCTTGACGGTGGGCAAGCCAAGCTTTCGTTCGTGCGGCCGTTTCCGATGCGGCCCGAAGTGCCGGACGGTCCGGTTTTTGCCCGAGAAATTTTTGCCTGAAAATTTTTTCCTGTCGGGCTCTTGAAGTTGAAAAAAAACCTTCCCTTTCTATGACTCGAAACGCCCAGTTTGGGGTTTCACGGATACGCAGAAAAGGTTCGGCTGAGACAGCGGACCGCCGCTCGTTCGCCTGTACGGGAACGATTGGGCAACGCGATTGACACCGACCGCCGCTTGGCACGGCGTCCCTTTTCTCATGGCCGTCCTCCGTGGGCGTTTCGATCCGGCGTGACCTTCGTCACGTCATCGATTGGAAGCGAAGGAGGCGAGACATGTACTACCCATCCTATATCCGTCGTAACGATCCGTTTGCGCTCATGCGTTCCATGATGCGCGATGTTGATCGCTTCATACCGAACCGGACGGCACAATCCGTTTTTCCGGCCGTGAACGTCTGGCAGGGTGATGACGCCATCGCGATCACTGCGGAACTGCCCGGTGTTGACGCTGCGGACATCGACATCTCGGTCAAAAACAACGTCCTTACATTGTCGGGGGAACGCAAGGTGCCAACCTTGCCCGAAGGTGCGAAGTGGCATCGCAGCGAGCGTGGCTACGGCAAGTTCACACGCTCCATCAAGCTGCCGTTCGCGGCCACCGAAGACAATGTCGAGGCCAGGATGGCCGACGGCGTTCTGCATGTCGTGATCGGGCGACCCGAAGAGGACAAGCCGAAGAAAATCGAAATCAAGGCCGCATAAGAGGAGGATGAGACAATGACCAATGAAGTCACTCAAACCGCCGAAAAAACCCCGACCGAAGCGCCGGAAACCACCAGCGGTGCTCGTATCTACCGGCCACTGGCGGACATCATGGAGACGCCCGATGGCGTGACGCTGATGCTCGAGATGCCGGGGGTGGCCGCCAAAAACGTGGACGTCACGCTGGAAAAACGCGTGCTCACGATCCGCGGCAAGGTACAACCGACCGCGCCCGAAACGCTGCAACTGGCCTATGCGGAATATGGCGAAGGCGATTTCGAACGCAGCTTTACCCTGTCAGACGATTTCGACCCCGACAAGATCGACGCATCGGTTGTCAACGGTGTGCTGACACTGACGCTGCCGCGCGCAGCCGAGGCCCAGCCCAAGAAGATCGCAGTGAAAGGCGTTTGATCAACAAAAGGAGAAGACCTATGCAAATCAAGGACCTGATCCCATGGGCGCGCAAGGACCATGCGCCCGAGCCAAAATCGGAAGAGCACAACCCGATTGCCGCCCTTCAACACGAGATGAACCGGGTTTTCGAGGGCTTCCAGAACCGCTTTGGCGATTTCGACTGGCCCTGGGGCCACGGCGAAGCCAAATCCGACGTGGTCGAAACCAATGACACAATCGAAGTCTCGATCGAACTGCCCGGCATGGACATGAAGGACATCGAGGTCTCGGTCACTGAGGACATGCTGACGGTGAAGGGCGAGAAACGGATCGAACGGCAAGAGGAGAAGAAGGGCTATTACCTCTCCGAGCGCAGCTATGGCGCGATCTACCGCACGATCCCGCTGCCACCGGGGGTGGATGGCGAAAAGGCCGATGCCAGCTTCAAGAATGGTGTGCTGACCATCAAGTTGCCGCAAACGCCCGAAGCCAAGGCCAAGGTCAAACAGATCGAGGTCAAAAAGGCCTGACTTCAAGAACAGCCCGGCGGCACTCGGGCCGCCGGGCATCACCAAACCCCATGCAGAAGAAAGGAGACAAAAATGACCAGAAAATCTATTCTCGCCAGTACAGCTCTGGCAGCGGTTATGGCCATGAGCTCCGTCTCTTGGGCACAGGACACCGCAGATCCCGAAGCAGCTTTTGATCTTGAAGGACGCACGCAGGTCGAAGACAGCGTCACCGATGAGACCGACGCCCAACTCTCTGACAAGCGGACGGCTCTTATCGAAGAAGCCATCAGCGCACTGGATGAAACGCACCGGGCGATCACGGCAATTGAAGAAGGCGACACCGAAGCCGCCTTGGCTGCTCTTGCGGCGGCAACCGGCAAGCTTGAAACGGTGGTCGCTCGTGAACCCGGTCTGGCCTTGGCGCCGGTGGATGTCAATTACATCACCTACGATGTCCTCGGGTCGCTTCAATCCATCAAGGATACCGGAAACCGGATCGAGGATCTTGTCGACGATGGTGAGTTCCAGAAGGCGCGCAGGCTGCTGAGCAACTTCGCATCGGAAGTGGTGATTCAAACGACAAGCCTGCCTCTGGCCACCTATCCTGATGCTATTCTCGAGGCCACGGCGCTGCTTGACGATGGCAAAACCGAAGAGGCGTTGACCGTTCTGAACACGGCCTTGGGTACGCAGGTCATCGAGGAAACGGCCGTTCCTCTGCCACCGCTGCGTGCAGAGGCCATGATTGAGGCCGCAGAAGACATCCTGCAAGGCGAAGCTGAGAAAGACGGCGATGACGCCCATGCCGACCTGACGCCCAGCGACTATGTGCGGGCCGCGCGGCAGGAACTCGAGATAGCCGAGGCGCTGGGTTATGGGCGCGAACGCGACTTCGAAGATATCCATGACGACCTCGACGCGCTCGAGGAACAGATCGAGGCGCAAAAGGATACCGGCGGTATTCTGGACGCCATCTCTGGCCGATTCGACCAGTTGCGCGAACGCATCTTCAATTGACATGCAAACAGTGAGGTGCCCAGCCGGGTACTACTCGGCGGGACCGAATCCGGAGACTTGAACCATGTTGAAATCTCTTAAAGTTTTCGTGCTCGTACTGGCGGCTGGCTTGTCGGCACCCGCGATGGCTCAGCTGGCTTCCGTGGGGGCGGATGCGCGCGGCATTCCAACCATCGCCCCCGTGATTGACGCCGTGGACGATGCGGTCGTCAACATCGCCGTGACGTCTGAACGGCCTGCGCAGATGACGCCGCTGTTGCGCGACCCGTTCTTTCAACCCTTCCTGCCTCCGTTGGAGCAAATGCCGCCACAAAGGCAGATGAGCGCAGGATCGGGCGTGATCGTGGACGCTGAAGAAGGGTATATCCTGACCAACAATCATGTAATTGAGAACGCCGAGGATATCCGGGTCACGCTGCGTGACAACCGAAGCCTTGAAGCTGAACTGATAGGGCGCGACCCGGCAACGGATATCGCGGTCCTGCGGATCGACGCCGACGATTTGAAAGACGTGCCCCTTGGCAATTCCGAAGACCTTCTGGTTGGCGATTTTGTCGTGGCGATCGGCAACCCGTTCGGTCTGGGTCAAACCGTGACAAGCGGGATCGTGTCAGCGCTTGGCCGGTCTGGAATCAACCCAGAAGGCTATGAGGACTTCATCCAGACAGACGCCTCGATCAACCCAGGCAATTCCGGTGGTGCGCTGATCACGCTGGACGGCAAACTGGTCGGCATCAATACGGCGATCATTGCGCCTAACGGTGGCGGCAATGTCGGGATCGGGTTTGCCGTGCCGGTCAACATGGCCCTCGGTATCATGGACCAACTGATCGAGTTCGGCGAGGTTCAGCGGGGTCGGCTTGGTGTCACGATCCAGGATTTGACACCCGATCTTGCCGAGGCGCTTGCCGTTGATGAGTTGACCGGTGCAATCGTGATTTCCGTTGAACCTGACACACCGGCGGATCAGGCGGGTCTTACCGCGGGGGATGTGATCGTGGCCGTCGACGACGAAACAGTCGAGGGTTCATCGGATCTGCGTCAAAAGATCGGTTTGCGCCGTCCGGGCGACGAGGTCGAAATCGTCTATCTGCGCGATGGTGATCGCAAAACCACGCAAGTCAGCCTTGCTGATGGTGGCGGATGGCGGATTGCCGCTCGCGATCAGGGGGCGCACGACGCCTTGGCGGGTGTCCGTCTGTCCGCGCTTGACCGTGCTCACCCCGCGTGGGGCGAGGTCGATGGCGTCGTCGTGGACGAGGTCGCCGCCACAAGTCGTGCGGCGCGTGCCGGCCTTGAAGCCGGTGACGTGATCACCGCGGTGAACCGGCAGCCGGTCGATACGATCCGCGAGATCGATCGGGCGCTCGAAGACGCCCCCGGCGCCGTCGCCCTGACGATCTGGCGCGACGGACGAACGATGCTGATCGTGCTGAGGTCGTGATCAGCGGCCTGACAAAAGCAAGGGGCCCGAACGCTTTCAAAAGCGTTCGGGCCTTCCTTATGGGTTGGCTCCAACCGTTCGCGCCACCCCCGATGATGCCACGTTGTCCTGGCTCTCGGTTGTTGGCAAAGCAATATTGCCGACCCAGTCGTCAGACGTGGCCTCGGGCAAAATGGTCGCCAAGTCGTCCTCAACGTCCAATCCAAATGACGCGGCCATCCGAGCAATATGAACACCGAACACGCCGCGCAACTCTCCTACCGCTCCATTGAACACCCAACTTGCCCAATGTCCCGCGCTGGCACCATGCGCGCGTAACGCTTCGTCGCGCTCAACTGTGTTCTGAAATTTTCTACAAGCCGCCCTCAAAGCGCGGATGCCTTCAGCTAGTTCGCTGTCGCCATCCAGCCCTTGCAACTCCTCAGTCAAGTAGCGACGGAACTTCCATTTCACCTGGAACATATAGAACTCTGCGGTCTTCGAGGTAGACGATCACCCGCTTAGCCACTTCGATCTGACGTTCCGGCGGATTCCAGGAGACCCCGAAAATCGGGCTGCTAAGACCATTGGCTCGTGATAACACTTTCCTAAACTTCATCACTTGGTCCAACTTTCGGGACGGATTTTGATGTCTGGGATGTGCCCGGGAATGCTTGTTGAACCGCAAGTCAGTGGATGTATTGGAGGCGAGTACCGGAATCGAACCGGTGTACACGGATTTGCAATCCGCTGCGTCACCACTCCGCCAACTCGCCTTTTCAAGTAATATCAAATACTTGCCGTGGTGTGCGTGGGTTTTTAGCAGCTTTCCCAAGGGGCGTCCAGAGGATTGCGCGCAATTTTGACGACGAGATTGAAATTTGCCGAAGCCCGCAACCGAAAACGCTCAGGCGCAGGGGGGTTGCGTCAACAGGGCCGTTGCTGGGCGGTTCAGGATGTGGCACAAGCCGGTTAACTTTGGGAATGACTCGAGAGATCCTATGACAGATTTCGCTGCCCGGCGCCGCACTATGGTTGATACGCAAATCCGACCTTCGGATGTTACAAAGTTCCCGATCATTGAGGCGATGCTGAATGTCCCGCGCGAAAACTTCGTACCTGACGCACAGCGTGAGGCGGCCTATGCCGACACTGTGATCGATCTGGGCAACGGGCGCTGTATGCTCGAGCCGAGAACGCTCGCTAAAATGCTGGATGCGCTCAACATTTCGAACGACGAGATGATTCTCGATATCGCTCCGGCGACAGGGTATTCCACTGCGGTTGCCGCGCGTATGGCCCAGTTGGTTGTTGGTGTGGAAAGCGACGACTCGCTGGCGTCCGAGGCGCAAAGCCTGTTGGCTGAGGCGGATGTGGACAACGCCATCATCCACGTCGGTCCTTTGGACCAGGGTGCGGCTGAACACGGTCCTTACGATGCGATCATGGTGCAGGGCGGTGTTGAACGGGTTCCCGATGCTCTTTTGGATCAGCTCAAGGAACATGGCCGGATCGCCTGCCTGTTTGTTGAAGGAAATCTTGGGACCGTGCGGATCGGTCGAAAGACCGGAGGCCGGGTCAGCTGGCGGGATGCCTTCAACGCCAGTGCACCGATACTAGAGAGCTTTTCGGCGGAGTGTGCATTTTCGCTATAGTTCGCCGATAGATTCGGCTGGCGCCTTGATTAGTTGAAAAGAAGACCGCAAACTGCCTTCAGGGCAGTGTAATTTCGTTTGAGAGGATTTCGGTATGCGTGGTTCAGCGACAGGCAAGCTGGTCAAGGCATTCGCAGTGACCGCAGGACTTGCCATCAGCGTTATGCCAGGGCGTCCGGCGTGGGCTGACAACATAACAGACGCCTTCATCGGCGCTTACAACACAAGCGGCTTGCTGGAGCAGAACCGGGCGCTTCTGCGCGCGGCAGATGAAGACGTGGCGATCGCGCTTGCCGCATTGCGGCCGATCATCAACTGGACCGTGCAGGTCAGCCAGGACTATACCCGGTCTCGGACCAACAATGTGGTCACGACGACCGAGCCATCCCGATTTTTTACCGGGCTGGGGCTGACCCAGCTTCTGTATGATGGTGGTGCCTCGGTTCTGGGCAAGCAATCGGCGCAGGAAACGGTTCTGTCGACACGGCAAACCCTGATCGATATTGAACAACAGGTGCTTATCCGCGCTGTGAATGCTTACCTAGGCGTGCTGCTTCAGGAAGAAACAGTCGCAATTCGCCAGAACAACGTGGATGTTTCGGCGGAAGAACTTCGCGCATCGAATGACCGCTTCGAAGTCGGCGAAGTGACGCGCACGGACGTTGCGCTTTCCGAGGCGCAGTTGGCAAGCTCGCAGGCGGATCTTGCGGTTGCACGCGGTGAATTGAGCATTGCGCAAGCTGAATATGTCAACGCGGTTGGCAAGGCGCCAGGGCGGACGGCTGGTCAACCAAGTCTGCCCAATCTGCCGCGGAGCGAGGCAGAGGCGATCAGCCTCGCGCAACGCAACCACCCGGCGATTCTGGCGGCGCAGCATCAGGTCCGGGCCTTTGATCTGATTGTGCAGCAACAGCGGGCCAACCTTGGGCCGAATGTCAGCCTGAACGCGGATGCGGGCGTGCGGGAAAGCTATGACAACAACGACTATGTGAATGACGCAACCGTTTCGCTGGACTTTACACAGCCGATTTACGCCGGTGGCCGGTTGGCCGCCAATGTGCGGCGCGCTATGGCAAACCGGGATGCGTCTCGTGCGAACCTACTCAATGTACAGAAGAACATCACGCAGGGTGTAACGGACCGGTATGCGGCTTTTCAGGCGGCCAGTGCCAGCCTCAGGGCATCTACGGAACGGGTTCGCGCCTCGCAAGTCGCATTTGACGGCATCCGGGAAGAAGCGACCTTGGGTGCCCGGACCACCTTGGATGTTCTGAATGCTCAGCAGGATTTGCTGGACGCGCAGTTGGCAGAAGTGGCATCCCGCACGGAACGATCCCGCGCAGCGTTTCAGCTGTTGCAGGCGCAGGGCCTTTTGACGGCGGAACGTCTGGGCCTGGCGGTTCAGATCTATGACCCGACTTTGTATTACAACCTGGTCAAGAAAGCCCCCGCGCGTGTCAGCAAACAGAGCAAGGATCTGGATCGAGTCCTCAAAGCGTTGCGTCGGGATTAACCGGCAATACTATTTGTTGTAGGGCTCGGATTGTTTGGCTACACTCGATCCAACGATAGAGCGGTAGAGAACAATGTCTGATAATGTCGTGAAAGCAGGGATCGAAGACGTTCTGTCTTCGGTCAAACGTCTGGTCAGTGAAGACAGTCGCGGTAAATCCTCCTCGGATCAACAGGGTGCAACGCGCAAGCCGGGGCGTTTGGTGCTGACGGACGCGCTGCGCATCAGCAAACCCGCACAGCCCAAGGTCATGCCCGCCAAGCCGTCAACCGATGTTGCCGGGTCGGCCAAGCCGATGCTGCTGCGGGCCTGCGATATTGTCAGGGCAGGTGATCCGGCCAACACAGCGGATGACGCGACCGAGGCAAATGCCGCGGAATCCGGATCGACTGATGATCGCGCGATCAGCCTGAGTGCCAAGATCGAAGCGCTGGAAGCGGCGATCGCGCAAACCGAGGACCAATGGGAGCCGGATGGCGACAGCGCAGACGCCTATTCCGGCACACCGACGCAATCCCTGCCGTGGAATGTCGAAGAGGAATTCGCGGCCGCGAGGACCGTCGTTCTGACTGACCGGGAAGAACCGGAGGATTCGCAGCCTGAGGCCGATTCGGCACAAAACGCAGAGTTCATCCGGGCAGCGCAACCGGCTGAAACCGGTCGTGACACTGAAGTGGTGGAAAACGTCGCGACAACCGACTTGGACGAAGAGACATTGCGCGACATGATCGCGGAAGTTGTCCGTCAGGAGTTGCAAGGCGCGATGGGCGAGAGGATCACGCGAAACGTGCGCAAAATGGTGCGGCGGGAAATCGCCCGCGCGCTCGCCGCGAAAGATCTGGGATAAGATTCAGCCACGCTGTGGTGGCTGCGCCAGGCTCAGCATCAGGTCAAGATTCATGTGGCGCTCCAGATGATCGGCCAGATCATCCAGCGCCTGCTCTACACCGTCTTCGTAGGCAATGTCCGACGTCACGCCCAGCGTTGACAAATAGCGGGCGCGAAATGCGTCTGACGAGAAAATGCCATGCAGATAGCTGCCCTTGACCCGGCCGTTGCTGCTGGCGGCGCCTTCTGGTCTGCCTTCGATCTCAAGCCATGCGCGGGCGCGGTCCGGGCCGTCGGTATGGCCCATGTGGATTTCGTACCCGCTGACCGGTTCCCGGTCGGGCAGGGCATGGGCCGAACGCAGGATGACCTGTTTCTGGCCGCCCATGACGGTATCGACGTTCAACAATCCCAATCCATCAACCTTGCCCGGTCGGCCATCCACGCCATCGGGATCGGAAATGGTTTTGCCCAGCATCTGATAGCCGCCGCACAATCCCAGGACATGGCCGCCCCGGCGAACATGGGCATAGAGGTCGATATCCCAGCCCTGTGCGCGGAAATAGCTCAGGTCTCCGATCGTGGATTTGCTTCCGGGCAGCAGAACAAGATCCGCATCGCCGGGCAGGGGACGTCCGCCGGGAATGACCTCGACGCTCACGCCGGGTTCGGCGGACAACGGATCGAGATCGTCGAAATTCGCCATACGTTCCAGCTGAGGCACAACGACCTTGCACGCGCCGCCTGTATGGGAACGGATGTCCATCATGTCTTCGGCCGGCAGTTTCCAGGCGTCGTGAAACCATGGCACGACCCCAAGGCAGGGCCAGCCAGTTCGGGTCGAGATATCATCACGGCCTTCGTCGAACAGGGACACGTCGCCCTTGAAACGATTGATGGCAAAACCACTGATCTGCGCCACGTCGCCTTCGTCCAGCACGGCCTGAGTGCCAACGATCTGCGCAATCACCCCGCCACGATGAATGTCCCCGACCAGCACAACAGGTATGTCCGCTGCACGGGCAAATCCCATATTGGCGATGTCACCTTTGCGCAGGTTGGTCTCAGCCGGGCTGCCAGCGCCCTCGATCAGAACCAGATCAGCGTCGGCGCAGAGCCTGTCAAAGCTTTCCAGCGCTGCGCCCAGCAGCTTGGATTTGTCCCTGCGATAGTCACCGGCCTTCATCGTGCCAGCGCGCTGCCCCTGAACGATGATCTGCGCGCCGGTATCGGTTTCAGGTTTCAGCAGAATAGGGTTCATGTCCGTGTGGGGTGCCCGCTTTGCCGCACGGGCCTGAAGGGCCTGTGCGCGGCCAATTTCGCCGCCGTTTTCGGTGACGGCAGCATTGTTCGACATGTTTTGCGGTTTGAACGGCGCGACCCGAAGCCCCCGACGCGTGTAGGCGCGCGCCAGCCCGGCCACCAGAACCGATTTTCCGACATTGCTGCCGGTGCCTTGAATCATGATGGCGCGAACCATGTTTTGTCTCCTATAAGTCTGGGCGCAGATGATCTGATTTGAGCCGAAAGGGAAAGCCCCGGATGAATACGCCAGCGCATCTTTTGATCGGGGCTGCCGTGTTTGCCCGGCCGCCGCAAGGACGTATCCTCTGGGCTGCGCTCCTGGGAGCGTTATTGCCGGATCTGTCCCTATACGTGATGGCGGGCGTGTCCCTCTTTGTTCTGGGCGTTCCCGAACAGGTGGTCTTCGGGCAGCTTTACTATTCCCCGGCGTGGCAGACCGTATTCGCCATAGACAATTCCTTTATCCTCTGGGGGCTGGCATTCCTGCTGGCACTCTGGAGAGGTTGGCAGGTTCTGGCTGTCGGTGCAGCGGCGGGTCTGTTGCATCTTGCGACAGATTTCCTGCTTCATGCGGGCGACGGACGGCCACAGTTCTGGCCCGTCAGCGACTGGGTGTTCCACAGCCCTGTCAGCTATTGGGACAGCGACCATCATGCCTTGTGGGTGGCGCCGGTGTCAGCCTTTGTCTGTCTGGCCGCATATGCTTTGCTGTGGCAGCGTGGATTGCCGGTCTGGGGCAAAGCCCTGTTCGCAACCATGCTGGCGGCTGAGTTCTGGGTGGTGCGGCAATGGCTGTTGTTCTTTTGAGCCTTTGGCTTCATGCCTGACGATCAGGCATAGAAAAACGCGCTCTGATAGGCAGAGCGCGTTTGTTCAATCCAAATCCGCCCTGATTCAGGCAGCTTCGGCTTGCTGTGCAGCGTTGCGGCGTTCGCTTTCTTCACGCGACAGGGCAACCGAGGTGCGGACACCGCGTCCAACGAATTCCATCAATCCGCTGACAACCCGTTCGTTCGGGTCAATTCCTGCGCAGGACAGCACTTCGCGCCCATCGCGCGAACGCGCCCAGCGGGCGATTTGTTCGGGGCCGTTGCCGTATTTCTTGTCATCGGCGATAGCATCATCAAGCGCAGCCAGGACAACGGCCGCGAAAAGTTTGCGCGCACGATTGCCTTGCTCATTGTTAAAGGCAGTGCCGTCAACGAAATCTCTCATCTCGTCTTCCTTGTTGTTCTTGCTCTTGCATTTTCGGCGTGAGGGTCCTTATGACCTATTAGGTGCGATTCGGATACAGCTAAAATGCATAGTTGCGTTGCGTCACTTGCATGGCTTGCTGCAAGTGCAGCACTAGGTGTCGTTGTCTTGTCAGGTGTGATCCCGCCAGATATAGGGACCGCAACTGATGCATCAACCGTTTGTGAAGGATTTATGTAATGCCCAAGATAAATGGGAACGAAATTCGCCCCGGCAATGTGCTTGAGCATAACGGTGGCCTGTGGGCAGCGGTCAAGGTTGACCATGTAAAGCCGGGCAAAGGCGGGGCTTTTGCACAGGTGGAACTGCGCAACCTGCGCAATGGCTCGAAGCTGAACGAACGCTTCCGCTCGGCGGACAAGGTTGAACGCGTGCGTCTGGAACAAAAGGATCAGCAATTCCTGTACGAATCCGACGGGATGCTGGTGTTCATGGATTCTGAAACCTACGAACAGATTGAATTGCCAGCAGAATTGCTGGGTGACCGCCGTCCGTTTCTGCAAGATGGCATGACCATTGTTGTCGAATTCTACGAAAGTGAGGCGCTGAACGCGACGCTGCCGCAGAAAGTGACCTGCAAGATCGTCGAGACCGAACCGGTGGTGAAAGGTCAGACCGCGGCGAATTCGTTCAAGCCCGCGCTGCTGGACAATGGCGTGAAAGTCATGGTTCCGCCCTTCATCGGCCAGGACGAAATGATCGTCGTGAACACTGAAACTATGGAATATTCCGAACGCGCGTGACGTTTCGTCACGTTACGCATCAGACCGCGCAGGCACCCGCCGCGCGGTCTTTTCTTATGCGTTGGGTCGATGGCGATAGCGGGTTGGATCCGGGCCGAACAATTCCAGCATCAGTTCGTACTTGATACGATTGGCACTGACCTGACGATAGAATGCGATCAGAAAGGCAGTGGGCCCCTGAATGCGGCTGAGCCCACTGGTGGCGGCAACCACGGTGCCGACATCCGTTTTCCCTTGCAGGACCAGATATCCCCCCAGCATCAGGATGCCGACGGTGCCGGCCCCGTTGATAACGCTCAGCAGGAACTTTGCCGACAGCTTCCACAGGAACATCCGCCGACGCGTGTCGTAAATGTCATCGAACATGGTGTTGATGTCCCGCTCGACGGCTTCGATATCCTCGGTCGTAAGCCGGTCCGTGGCACTGCGCAGAATGCGAACGCGTTCCGCCACGAACGCGTTCACTTTGCGCTGCGAGGCCAGTACGATGATGATCTGCGGAACGATCATCGACAACGCAATCAGCCCCAGACCTGGTTGCGTGGATGAGATATAGCCGATGACGCTGATCAGCGTTCCGATCTGAACGACCGGATCCGAGAAAGCGCCGCCCGCAAATTTCCCCAATTCTTCAGCCTCAGCCGAGATGGCTGTGGTCATGGTGCCCTTGCGAAGGTCTTCGCCGGTTTCCTTCAGGTCGGTCGAGCGCCAAAGCAAGCGCTGGCGGATCAGGCGTATCATATCTTCACCCAAGGTTCCGGCGCGAAACCCCAGCACCCATTTCAGTGCCAGGCTCAGCAGGATGACCGCCATCATGCCAATGCCCAACTGGATCAGTTTCTCGATCCCGACATCATCGGAGGTCAGGTGGTTGATGATGTCGCGCTGAAACTCCAGTGGCACGGCGGCAAGGCCTGCAATGGCAATGGACAGCAGGATGAGTATGATTTGCCGCCCGGCACTGGCGCGCCAGATCGCGGAGTAAAGTCGAAACATGCGGGTATCCGGTTTGCCCTGTTTGCCTGCACTGTGGCAGTGCAGGACAACGGGTTCAAACTTTACGATACAAGCTGCTGTGCCGGACGTGCCGTTTAGGCAACAAGGTTGGTTTAGCCCTCAAGGCGAACGGTGGCATCACCGGCCTGCATCTCTCCGCTTGCGCGATCAAATCGCAGGTACGCAATCCCGTGCCCGCCTGACTGTGTGTACAAAGTTCCGACGGGTTTGCCATTTGCCGTGATTTCGGTCCCTGCCGGAGCAGAGCCCTGAACGGCGACACGTCGCAGACCTTTGCGCAATTCGGTTTTGTGCTTCATGCGCGCAGTTACTTCCTGTCCGACGTAGCAGCCCTTTTTGAAATCCACGCCATTCAGTGCTTCGAACCCGGATTCCAGGATATAACTGTCCGGGGTCAGCTCAATGCCTGACTCGGGAATGCAGTGCCGGACGCGCAGCGCATCCCAGTCGGATCCGTCATCGCCCTCGGGTTCGGTGGAATAGGTGCGCCAGCCCATGTCCGGGTGGCGGGGATCGGGCAGGGCGGTTTCCGGCGCAGCCTTGGTGCCGCGTTGCAGGTTCAGATCGGTTCCCTCGATCGTCACATCCGCACGCAGCTTGTACATCGTCAGACGTTTGACCAGATCATCCGCAAGATGTTCGGCCACATCCAGAAGAACGCCATCGCCATCTCGTTTCAGGAAGAAATCCGCCAGGTACTTGCCCTGCGGTGTAAGCAGAGCGGCGTAGACCAGCCCGTTGTCCAACCCTTTAATGTCGTTTGTAATCAGATCCTGCAAAAAGCTTTCGGTATCCGAGCCGGACAGGCGCAGTATGCGGCGGGTGGGCATGGCTTGGTCCTCGTCATTTCCTCAGGCCTCGTGATATAGGAAGTTCCGATGCCAAGACCAGAGGTTATCAGACGTGCCCGCACCCATTTCCGTTGTGATTCCGACCTTTGATGCCGCTGACGCCTTGCCGGCCTGCCTCGAGGCCCTGATGGAAGGGCTGCATGGCGGATTGATCCGAGAGTTGATCGTCAGCGACGCATGCTCAACCGATCACACGCTGGATATAGCGGAAGAGGCCGGCGCGAAGGTTGTGACCGGCCCGCCCTCCCGAGGTGGTCAGCTGCGCCGGGGCTGCGCGCAGGCCAAAGGGGATTGGTTGCTGATCCTTCATGCGGACACTGTGCTGCAACAGGGATGGAGCGAGACCGTGAGCGCCCACCTGCCTTCGGGCAAACCGGCTGCTTTTCGGCTGGCGTTCCGCGCGCGCGGGATCGCGCCGGCCTGGGTGGCTGGCTGGGCCAATCTGCGCAGCAGGCTGCTGGGACTGCCCTACGGAGATCAGGGATTGCTGGTTCCGCGTCACGCGTATCAAACGGCAGGCGGGTTTCCGGACCAGCCGTTGATGGAAGATGTGGCTTTGGTGCGCGCGTTGCCAAAGGTAACGGTGCTGAATACTCGCGCCTTTACGAGTGCGGAGCGGTATGAGCGGGCGGGGTGGATTCGGCGTGGTGCTCGGAACCTGTGGACTCTTCTGCGTTACTTTCTGGGGGCTGATCCGCAGGTTCTGGCGCAGGCTTATCGACGTTGAACGTGGTGCGCAGTTCGACCACGGATTTGCCAAGCCGAAACGGTGCCGCAAAACTGACAAGGCATAGGGCCACGATTTGCAGGACAAGAATATGAGCATTGTCCTGTAGGTATTCCCATTCTTCTTTCAACTTCCCGACCTGCGCGATCAGGTCGTCGTAGCTCTGCGCAAGTATCAGATAGTCGCCCGCAATCGCGGGAACCTTGCGACGCATGTTGTCAATGGCGGTCTGTGTGCTTTCGTCCAGTGAAGTGAAGACAAGGAACTGGTCGATGTCAAAGGCATCGGCCTTGGCGGCCATGTCACGTATGTCGTCCATTTCATCCTTGGACTGACCCCCAACCAGGAAGTGAAGCCCCTGCAAGGGCGCCACTTCGTTCGTAACCGCAATGAACAGGGGCAGTTCCGAGTTGCTGGCGGTCGAAGCTGAAAGGAATTCAACCTTTTCGCATAAAACGGCGGTGTCCGGATCATAGGCCGGATCACAGAACCGCAGGCGGAACCGGGCCGCATCCCTGTCAAATGCCAGCGTTGCGGCATAGGCCACGTCGATCTGTCGGTCCAGACGCGAGCTGTCCGACGAATAAAGTCCGGCCAAGACAGCGACCAACGCCCCGATGCCACCCAGCACAACCCATACCAGATCAGCCAACTTCCACGCCCGGTGCCCTGCCGGTTTGCGAAACAGAAAGGCAGTGCCGATTGAGCCGATGACAAAGAACAGGATCAGCAGGGGCAATTGATTGTCGGTCACAAAACTCATGGGTCCGATCTTAGGACCTGTGACCCGTCCTGCAACAGGGATCACGGGCTGTTGTAACGTCTTTCCATATCCCCATACTGGAAACAGCGCAGGGGGGACTTCGATGACCAAGGAAATCGTTCTTATCCACGGAGCATTTGCCGGACCTTGGTGCATGCAGGATTACGCGGCCTTTTTGCGTGACCGAGGTTGGACGGTTCACGTTCCTGCCTTGCGTTACCATGACGGTGATCCAAAAGCAGACCCCGACCCGGGTCTGACCGATACCAGTGTCATGGACTACACCAATGACATCGCCGGTTTTGTTCAGGGGCTGGACCGCAAACCTGTCATTTTGGGGCATGCCATTGCCGGGGTGGTGGCACAGCAAGTGGCGTCTCGTGGTTTGGCCAGTGCCATCGTTCTGATCAATCCCAATGCGCCCTGGGGCACCTTGCCCGAAACCGATGACGAACGGGCTGTACCGCGCACCTTGATGGAAGGCGGCCCGTTCTGGAAGCAGCCGATGCGGGTCGGGTTCGATTTGATGGCCCCGTTTGCTCTGAACAAGATGGATGAGGCGCAGCAACACGCTGTATTCGACCGATTGGGCGCGGAAAGCGGGCGCGTGATGTTTGAAATGTTCTTTTGGATGTTCGATGACCATCACGCAATCAAGGTTGATTTCGACAAGGTTGACTGCCCGGTTCTGGTGGTCTCGGGTGCCGAAGACAGGGCTGTCAACCCCGATACCTGCCGCGCACTGGCAACGCGCTATGGGAATCGCGGAACCTTTTTGCTGGTCGAAGAACATGCGCATTTTCTGTTCATGGAACCGGGTTGGGAAGGGCCGGCCTCGAAAATCGAGACCTGGCTGACAACCCAGGTGACCTGAAACGGGCTTGACAACAATCCACCCTTTGCAGACATGGCGCCGAGTGAATGGGGCAGTTGACCCTTTTGGCGCGAAACTTATGCGGGAAAGGTCCGGACATGACCCTGTTCGTTGTCCTTGTTATTCTTTCGGCTGCTTTGCTGCACGCGGTGTGGAATGCAATCGTGAAGACAGCGGCGGATCGAACCACCATGCTGGGTTTGGTCGCTTTGGGTCAAGTGCTGCCTGCGGCAGTCATGGTGATGGTGCTGCCGCTGCCGAACCCAGAGAGCTTTATCTACATCCTGCTCTCGACCATTGTGCATTTCGGCTATTACTTCATGCTGGGTAAAGCCTATCAGCATGGTGATCTGAGTGTGGTCTACCCCATTGCCCGTGGAATTGTCCCGGCGCTGGTTTCGCTTTGGGCAATGTTCCTGGTCGGAGAAGTGCTGCCATTTCAGGCCTGGACCGGTATCGCCCTGATTGCCGCGGGCATCCAGCTGAGCAATTGGAAAGCTCTGCGCTCGGGCGTTGGGCGCAGCGCACTGATGTTTGCGCTGGGCACCGGGTTCTGCATTTCGATCTATTCGGTCGTCGACGGGATCGGCGTTCGGCTGTCGGGCAACACGCTCAGCTATTGGGCGTGGGGGGCGTTTCTGCACCTGTTCATTGCCGGGTTTGTCGGGGTTCGGAAACGTGCGACCCTCAAAGACCTGCCAGCCAAAGTTTGGATGATCGGTATTCTTGGAGGGCTGGTATCGATGACGGCTTATGGTCTGGTGCTGTACGCCAAGAATTTCGCACCGCTGGGCGCGGTTTCGGCGCTGCGGGAAACTTCGGTCATCTTTGCCGCACTGATCGGGTTCGTATTCCTCAAGGAAGGCAACTGGGCGCGACGGTTGGGTGCCGCGGTGCTCATGGCCGTGGGCGTCGCCCTGATCGGATTGGCTGTCTGATCCGGCTGAAAAGCCTTGGGCGACAGTGATGTCTCTGGCTTAGCGGCCGACCTGAAACGTGCTTTGTGGCTTCCAGTGCATGGTGCCCTTGTCGCTGCTCACGCATCGCAGCAAGCGTTCCTCGCGCGTGTTGATCGTTTCTGTGACGGTGTTGTCGCCAAAGATCACGATGAAGGAATCCGGGGAATAAGCCAGCCCCTTGTAATAGCAAAATCGCGTTTCCGCCCCGTCCGGGATCGGAGATGCCAGGCTGAGCGTCTGTTGCGCCGGGGCCTGGGTTGCCAGCATGGCAAAGGCCAGCCCAATAGTCAGTGTTTTCATGTCGTCCTCTCGTCCTGCAAATCTGTTTTCGATCAAAAAGGGTTTGGACGCCCGGACCTCAATCATGGTTTTTTGTTTCAGCAAGTTTGAACGGGATCAACGGGTTAGGCAACGAAAATCCTACAAGAACAGTGACAACCTCAGGGGCCGATTTTTTCGATCGGTCATTTCTGTGGTAACATGGCCGCATTGTTTCAGGAGAATTGAGAGATGTTCAGACCCTCTGTGGAAGCGATTATGGATGTCATGTCCCAAAAGGATTACGTGGTATTCGACACCCCAACTGTCGATTGGAACCTGAACATAGTGGGCATTCGCGCCCACCCGGTTTCACCCAAGAAATTCGATGATGTCATGACGGTGTTCCACCGGTTTCTTGGCGTTTGGGATATTGCCTATTACCCGATGACGGCCGATCCCAGCGATCACTACCTGAAGAACCCGATAAACCCGGATGGGACGGCCATTCTGGCGCCAGGGCAATATCGGTCCTGTTACAAGATCGATATTCATAAACGAGGGCGGCCCGGAGGCCACAAGGCGCTGTGTCAAAGGCTGGGAAACGTTACCGTGTTTCGGGACAACAACAGGGATGGAAACCTGAACCTTGTTAATCCTCAAAGTGGGATGTTCGGCATTAATCTGCACAAGGGGCCAAACAACGGTGACGATGACACTGCGAATTCGATCTATTCCGCCGGGTGTCAGGTATTCGCAGATCAGCGTCACTTTGCCGAGTTTCTGCTGAAATGCGAAGCCGGGCGCGACGCGTTTGGCAACAAGTTCACCTATACGCTGCTGGATCAGGCAGATTTCGAATAAGGCGATGCTTTGCGAAGGTTCTGCAAGCGCCGGGGCAGGTCTGGGGCTTTGGTCGTGCCCGGACCCCAAACCGGGCCTTGGCCCTAGGTCTCGACTTCGGCCTGAAGGTCTCGGAAATACCGGATGGTTGCGTGCAGCCCTTCTTTCAGTTGCACTTTGGGTTCCCAGCCCAGAAGGGTCCGCGCCAGAGTGATATCGGGCTGGCGCTGTTTCGGGTCATCCTCTGGCAATTCCTTGAAACTGACAGGGGTTTCTGCCCCCACAAGGGCCTGCACTTCGTGGGCCAGTTCGTTCATCGAGAATTCGTTGGGATTGCCCAGATTGACGGGGCCGGTGACGTCCGGGCCGGTCTCCATCAGACGGATGAATCCTTCGATCAGATCATCCACGTAGCAGAATGACCGGGTTTGCGTACCGTCGCCAAAAATCGTGATCGGCTCGCCGGTCAGGGCCTGCATGATGAAGTTCGACACGACGCGCCCATCGGCGGGGTGCATTCTGGGCCCGTAGGTGTTGAAGATGCGGGCCACCTTGATCTCAAGCCCCATCTGCCGGTGGTAATCGAAGAACAAGGTCTCGGCGCAGCGCTTGCCCTCGTCATAGCACGAGCGCGGGCCAACCGGGTTGACGTTGCCCCAATAATCTTCGGTCTGCGGATGGATGGTCGGGTCGCCATAGACCTCGGAGGTCGAGGCCTGAAATATCTTGCATTTCAAGCGTTTCGCCAGACCCAACATGTTGATCGCACCATGCACGCTGGTCTTGGTCGTCTGCACCGGATCGTGCTGGTAATGCACGGGCGAGGCCGGACAGGCGAGGTTATAGATCTCGTCCACTTCCACGAAAAGCGGGAAGGTCACATCGTGGCGCATGAACTCGAAACGCGGGTTGTTGTGCAGATGGTCGATATTGCGCTTGGTGCCGGTGAACAGGTTGTCGACGCACAGAACCTCGTGCCCCTGATCCAGAAGCCGGTCGCACAGATGCGAGCCCAAAAACCCGGCCCCACCGGTTACGAGAACACGTTTTCGACTGTCATAAAGGCGGGCCATTGCAAATCCTTAATCGTTAAATCCGAGTCTGCTGGCCATAAACAAGCCGGTTATTGATCCGATTTGCAAACTAAAGTGGCTTGTTTTGCAGTATCCTGTGGTTTCTTGAGGCACCTGTTGTTTCGCTGCGCCAATCAAATAGCCAAAAGCTGATGCGAGGGTTTATGAAAGCGGTCAACACGCGCATGGGCGCGAGGGTAGTGAGACCATACAGAACTGTAGGTTGAGGCCGCAGTCAGATTAAATGCAGTGGTTCTCTCAGATTTGGGTACAAGCACTAAGATTTACGGTCTCGACATGAATTTTGACATGCGCTTTAAGGTGAAAATTGCTGGGGTTGGCAACTTCAGAGTTCATCGTAAAAACGAAGTATCAGAGTAGGCGAGCACATAAATCTAAATGAGCGACAGAAAGCTTCTTCCAGAGGGAACGCAGGTCTTAGCTGACAGTGTTTCTTTACACGCACGAGCGGCAAACAGAGTCTTTTTCTTGATGGTTTCGCTCACCATTTTGGTTTCCTTTGGGCACGTGGATAAGGAAGTAATCTCCTTATTTGGTTTAAAAGTTCAAGAGCCGCTTGTTCGAAAGTACGTCGTGTTCATAGTGATGATCGTCAACGTTAATTATGCCATGAACAGAGTTCTTATGATCGATGCTGCTGATGCATATTTTGCATTCATTCGTGCGAACAGTCCTTCGGAAGTACTGTTCAGGCATCCTTCAAACAACAAATCATTTACCCGAGCTGACGTGATGCACCGATTGCATGCGTCTTCGATTGATCGAGTTTACCCTGTTTTTTCCGTTCTTTCGTCCAAGCATAAGAACATGATGACTGCTATCCTTAGGCCGGCAATAGAAATAGTATTAGTATCAGTTCCTTATGTCGCTTTGTTGCAACTTGTTCAGATTGAGCTGTTCGGATCTAATATCTACACACTAGTCTTCGCGCTTGTTTTTACTGCGACGGTAGTTGCTTCGATAATGATGTTGCTCCGTGGTCTGGGTTGGACGTTGGAAGCACGTGATCGCCCAAATACATAGATCGGTTTTTCGTCACTATACGATCTTGACAATCCTCAAACATCCAGCTCCTCCACAAACCGCGCGTTCTCCTGAATGTATTGGAACCGCAGTTCGGGCTTCTTGCCCATCAGACGCTCGACAAGATCGCCGGTCTCGCCGGGTTCGTCCTCGTCAATGGTGACCCGGATCAATTTCCGGGACGCGGGGTCCATCGTGGTCTCTTTCAGGTCCTTGGCGTCCATCTCACCAAGACCCTTGAAGCGGGACACGTCGATCTTGCCCTTGCCGCCCAGACCTTTTTTCAGCCATTCGTCCCGCTCGGCCTCGTCCAGACAGTAAACCCGCTTGGCGCCTTGGGTCAGACGATACAGAGGCGGGCAGGCCAGGTACAGGTGGCCCGCGTCAATCATCGGGCGCATCTGGGTGAAGAAGAATGTCATCAGCAAGGACGCGATATGCGCGCCGTCCACGTCGGCGTCGGTCATGATGATGACCTTGTCATAGCGCAGGTCGTCGAGGTTGAACTTGCTGCCCAGCCCAACGCCCAGCGCCTGCGTCAGGTCGTTGATCTCGGCATTGGTGCCCAGTTTTGAACTGGCTGCGCCCAGCACGTTGAGGATCTTGCCGCGCAAGGGCAGCAGGGCCTGCGTTTTGCGGTCGCGCCCCATTTTGGCCGAGCCGCCCGCCGAGTCGCCCTCGACGATGAATAGTTCGGTGCCTTCGCGTGTTGAACTGGAACAGTCCACCAGCTTGCCGGGAAGACGAAGTTTCTTAGTGGCGGACTTGCGTTGTGTTTCCTTCTCGGCCCGTCGGCGCAGGCGTTCTTCGGCCCGCAGGATCAGGAAGTCGAGGATCGCGCCGGCGGATTTCGTGTCGGCGGCCAGCCAGTTGTCGAAATGGTCGCGGACCGCGTTTTCGACCAGCCGCTGCGCCTCGACCGTGGCAAGGCGGTCTTTGGTCTGGCCCACGAATTCGGGTTCGCGGATGAAGCATGACACCAGCGCGCAGCCCCCGGTGATCAGGTCTTCACGCGTGATCTGCGCGGCTTTCTTGTTGTTGATCAACTCGCCATAAGCCTTGATCCCCTTGAGGATCGCGGCCCAGAACCCGGCCACATGGGTGCCGCCCTCGGGCGTCGGAACGGTGTTGCAGTAGGACTGGATGAAGCCGTCGCGCGAGGGCGTCCAGTTGATCGCCCATTCCACCTTGCCTGGGGTTCCGAATTTCTCCTGAAAGTCCACGGTGCCGGCAAAGGGCTGCTCGGCATAGGTCGACGATCCGTTCATCGTTTCTTTCAGGTAGTCCGACAGCCCGCCCGGGAAGTGGAAGGTGGCCTCGGTGGGGGTTTCGCCGTCGTCGATGGCGGATTTCCAGCGGATTTCCACGCCCGAGAACAGGTAGGCTTTGGAGCGGATCGACTTGAACAGGCGCGCGGGTTTGAACCGGTGGTGTCCGAATATCTGGTCGTCAGCGTGGAAGGTGACTGTGGTGCCGCGCCGGTTGGGGGCGGCGCCGACCTTTTCGACAGGTCCCAGTGGGACACCGCGCGAGAAACGTTGTTCGTACAGTTGCTTGTCGCGGGCGACCTGAACGACCATCGAATCCGACAGCGCGTTCACCACCGAGGCGCCCACGCCGTGCAACCCGCCCGAGGTCTGATACGCTTTGCCCGAGAACTTGCCGCCCGCGTGCAGAGTACACAGGATCACCTCGAGCGCGGATTTGTCAGGAAACTTGGGGTGCGGATCGATCGGAATGCCGCGCCCATTGTCGCGCACGGTCAGGGCGTAATCGGCGTGCAGTTCCACCTCGATGCGGTTGGCGTGGCCGGCCACGGCCTCGTCCATCGAGTTGTCGAGGATCTCGGCCACCATATGGTGCAAAGCGCGCTCATCCGTGCCGCCGATATACATGCCGGGTCGCTTGCGGACCGGTTCCAAACCTTCGAGCACCTCGATCGAGGAGGCGTCATAAGTTGTGGTCGCTTCTGGCGTCAACAGATCGTCGGGCATGGGTGCTGCTCTTGTTTTTGAGTTTCCCCCATTATGGCAGGTGATGTGGTCCGGGGGAAGAGGGGCGCGAGGTGTTGTGGGTGGTTTAAAGGCGCGGGGCCGCGGTTTGCTTGCACAATTTGGCGGACGTCACGATCGGCGGCTTTGCTTGAAATCACCACCCCCGGCCATGGCGCGGGAAGGTTCTGTACTGCTGTTATCGCTAGATGGTCGGGGCCTGTATTCCCTTTGCATTTTTCACGGCAAACCCGTCCGATACAACCAGCGACATGTCAGATACCGTTATGCGATCGGATGCAAGTCAGCCTTGCGACGCCTCGGGCTCATTGACGGAATCGCATTAAAAATATATCGTGAAGGCAGACTCCCAAATTATCTTTCTATTGGTTCCAAGCGTTCAAGAGTTACGTTTATTCGTAATTGGAAGGCTGCTATGGCTACGTTTCAGGACGTTCAGGCAGCAGTGCATGATATTGCTGCCCGTTTGAATGTCACCCCAGAGCTTGCTCGTGCTGCGCTGATTAACCCCGTGTTGGCGCTTGAGGAACTTGGGTTCGATCTGGATCTTTCAGGTCGGCTCGAGCTGGAGGACAGGGCGCGGTTTTCCAAGAAACAGATCGTCGAACGTAAAAGCTTGCGGAAAAAGATTTTCGCCGCGTCCGGGCATGAATTTGACCCCGGGCAGGAACAGGATCTGGCTGTGGTGCTTTTCGACGAGTTGAAGCTGGTCGATGATGCTTCAAAACGCCCTGACCTGTCTCCGTTGTCCTTGCCGACGCGAAAAGTGCGTTCTTCCACCTCCAAAGTGAAGGTGGCAAGGGTCAAGGCATCGGAAATCGCGCGCCGGTTTCCCGGGAAAGCCAAGGGCAAATCCGTCGCCGGGCTCGATCCAAGTCTGATCGAGCCCGCGAAGATTCCCGACCCGCTGGAAGCACTGGGCAAGGCGCACAAAATCATCTCTCCGCTGCTTGCCTACCGGCAACTTGATGCGTCGACACCGCGTTTTGCGACCGAGGCGCTGTATCGTGCCGTGCGAACCGGGAAACGCAGGCTGGTCAATATCACGCCCCGCGCCGTTGTCACCGGCACTGCTTGAAGACACCCGGGCGCGATTCCCTCGCGCCGTCACACCGAGGACGTCAGGATGGCAAATACAAGAGGATATGAAGTTGTCGTCGAAGCCTCGGAAGAGGTCCTGCGAAAGGTCATTCGGGGGGCGTGGAAGTCCGCGGAATGCGACGATGATCCCGGCGATGAAGGCCGCATTCCCGAATTCATGGATGTTGCCGCAGGTGAAACCTTTGGCGGTTTCGTCGTAGCTGACGGTTCGGTTCAGATTCCCGAAGACCAGTTGGACGCCAGCCTGCGCCCGGACATCACCGGTGCCGAAATTCAACTTGGTGTCCTGATCCAGATCGAAATCGAAAATCCCCCGGTTCCTTCCGCGCAAATGCTGACGATGACGGCCGATCTTGCTGCGGCTGCGCCGATCGGTCTGATCCCCGGGCGGCAGGATGTGGGATGGCTGTTGGACGGTCTGCCTCGCAGCCAGGTGTCCGCAACGCTGACCAGCGGCGATCCGATTGCGTCCAACATCGAATTGTTCGCAAGTGAATTCGTGGACAAAGCCTATGAGAACGGTGGCCCCGGCGGACCGATTGACCCGGCCTTCCCATCCATTCCCCATGTCATCGATGAGACCGCGCTGCCATTTGCCTTGGGAGCGTTGACGACGGATGTCCATGCGGAAATCTTCAACGACGACTCGGTTGCGGCGCACGATATTGAAACCACCGTGTCCGGCGGTGACATAACCATTTCGCTGCCGGTCTATCTGCGGATGTTCAACATTGTTGTCGGTCCGGCCGTACAGCTCTTTTTCAATCCGCAGGATCCCATGGGGATCGAAACGCGGATCAACATCACGGCACCTTTCAGCCGGGTCGGTTCAGAGTTCCGCACGGATTTGAATGCGGCCATCGTCACCGTGGACGCGATCAATCCGGCCGGTCCGGAATATGGGCCAGAGGGTGACAACTATATCGATAACCGCGATCAGCTTGCGGCAATCCCGTTGGTCGCGATTGACCTCGACGCCCAGATTTCCAGCGAACTGGTGTCGCGCGGGCAGGAACTGGCCAGTGGCCTGGGCGAGATTTCCATTGCTGCCCCGACCGTGGCCGAGATCGAAGAATTCATCGGCGACTTCTTTCACCGGGATCTGGAAGCACGCGACTTCGTTTACATCTGGGGACCGGAGGCAACGGACGAAGAGTTTGAAGTCGACAGTATCACCGTCGGAGTGACAAACGAGTTTCTGGCCATCGCCTTGAACGATGATGGTGGCGGTGACGTGGGCGGGCTTGCCAATTTCATTCCGGCCGACAGGGATTTTGCAATTGCCATCAGCGCGGCCCAGGTCGAAGCATCGATTGAAACGGCGCGCATCGAAGCCGAGTTGTCGGATGATGACCTTCCGAAGACGTTTACACCTGACGGGCGCGAAGTCCGGCTGACCGATCTGGACGTGAGCCTCAGGGCGGGGGCGATCAGAATATCGGGCAAAGTGACGGTCGTGGATGCGATCCTGGGCAGCATTGATGTGGATGCCGACTTTTTCAACGACGTCGGTTTGCGCTGGCAGCCGAACGGTTCGCTGGGCCCAGACGGCGGGCAGCAAATGGATCACTTTGAAATCGACAGCGATGTCGATCCCGAAGAATCCGTGCTGCTTTGGGTGCTGACGGCAATCGCCGCGATACTGTCGTTCGGCGCTTTCGGAATTCTGGGCGCACTGATCGTTGTGATCGTGGCCCTTGTCGTCCGCGGTATTGCCGAAAGCATGGGCAGCGAAATCCTGTCAGATGAAGTTACGAATACGGTTACGGGCATCACCGGCTGGCCGGAAAACCTTGCCAGGATCGGGCGGGTCGAAGCGGTATTCTCGGACCCGATCGTGATTGATACCGACGGTCTTGAAATCGCCGGAGATTTCACTGTCATAAGCAGTTGCGAAGCAACGGATGTCGTCCCGGCGGATTCGGGTGGGGCACGGTCGGGTGCGGCCGCATCGGCCATGTCGCTTGCGGCTGTGAATGAACATCCTGACGCGGGGTACGAATGGATGCCGGGTGACGGGACACCGGCCGCGGTCTTGCCCTCGATTCAGCATGTCTATGCGGCGAGTGGCGTCTATACCGCAAAACATGCGCTGACGATGAACCAGCCGGGCGGCGCGCGCAGTCGCAGTTTCTCGCTTGTTACCGTCGAAAACGTGCCGCCGACAGTGGATGCCGGACCGGATCTGACGGTGCAGGAGGGCGAAGAGGTCACTCTGGTCGCGCGGTTCCGAGACGTCGAATACCCCGACACCCACGAATCCATGTGGTATTTCGGTGATCACCACGCGCCGAAACCCGGTGTGATTTCCGAAACCAATGCTCCTCCTGCGGCGACAGGCACGTCGACCGTGACCCATGCCTGGTGCGATAATGGCGAATACACGGTCACGGTGCGTATTCGCGACGTCAATGGGGGCGAGGCCATCGACACCCTGCGTGTCACCGTTACCAATGTTCCGCCCAAAGTCGAAGCTGGCCCGGATCTTTATGCGTATGTCTGCACACCGATCACGCTTGTCGCCGATTTCCGGGATCCCGGCTGGTGTGACACGCATACAGCCAAGTGGGATTTCGGCGATTGCAGCGAACCCCGCACCGCCCTGATCGAGGAAACGAACGAGCCACCGGCAGCCGAAGGCACGGCGACCGCCTCACATATCTATGAAAACTGTGGTGACTTCCGGGCCATCTGTACCGTCATGGATGACGATGGCGCCTTTGGTCAGGATGACCTGACCGTCCGGGTCGTGCATCTGCTGAATCCCGGTTTCGAAGATGGTTTCCGTTCGCTTCCGGCGGGCAATGTCGGTCGGTTCTGGACACCCTATGCATGGCTGACCGACTTGGCAGCCTTTCACGCCGGAAAGGGAAATCCCGTTCCGCAATTGGCCCCGATCCCCGCCGATGCCTTTGACTGCGAAGTTTGCATCGTCCGGACCGGCGACAGATCCCAACGGGTCATCGCGCAGCGCGGTCTTCGTGTTGGCCTGTGGCAATCGCTGGGTTCAAACCCGGGATGGGATTATGAGTTCTCGTGTTGGTTCACAACAGAAGCCCGCAGTGCAGGCAGCTATGCTCTGGGGTTGGATCCGCGCGGAGGTGATGATCCGCGGGCACCCTGGGTGGAATGGTGGACTGGCGACCTTGACGGTTCTTGGCGGCAATTGCGGGGCCGCGTGACGGCGGAAGCCGAAGCCGTAACGGTATTTCTTGAACTCAGCGGAGATGATCCGCGCAACGATGTGCTTGGGTACATTGATGATTGTGCGTTCATCGCGATTCAACCGCATTGCCCTGACCAGCCGAAGCCCGATCCGGAAATTCCCCCGCGTGAACGTTGCATTGATTTTCGCGGCCAGAAACTGCCTTCCCGCCATCCGGTATTGAACGTTGGCGGAGTGCGGTTCCTGCCGACCAAAGGCAGCCTTCTTCAGATCATTGGCGGGTTCCAGCCGCAAGGCACACCCAAACTGTTGCTTTCCATCGCCGGTGTTTTTGCCCATCTGCCGGTCGTCGCTGACTGGGCCCGCCTCAAGCTGAGCTTTGCTGGCGGAAAGCCCATAACGATCATCGCACTTGATGCGGCGGGCAATGTCCTGACGACCCAGACAGGAACGCAGCAGCAGGGGGTGCAGGTCATCGAGATTCAGGCAAGCGGCATGGTTACAATCGCCATGCGCGCGCAGGAAGCAGCGTTGATCGAACTGTGTTTCCGGCCGGAACACCCGCGCAGTACGCCTTCGGCAGAGCCTGAACCGGGGCCAGGCATTGTCGTTAACCCGCGCTTCGATCGTGCCGTCGCCCCGGCTATGTTCAGCGTGGCGGCGATCGAGGAGGATGGCACCGTGACCGGAACCAACAGCAACCGTCCGTTTGGTTTGTCCGAGGCGGCGTGGGGCAAGCTGGACACGCAGCTGCAATCGGAATTGGCGAAGGCCGTAACAGACGGTGGTGATGGGCACTCGGTGCAGGTCATATTGCGCTTGGCGCCAGACACGGAAGGCAATGCGCCCTCTTTCCGGCGCGCCGAAACAAAGGCACGCGAAGATTACTTCCGCCGACGCACACGGCCCCTGGTCGGTACTCTGGAAAACCTGGGCGGTGCCGGGATTACCGAACTGTGGCTGATCGACAGTGTTGCCGTTGAACTTTCGCCCGGGGCCATCGCGACAATGGCCAACGATCCTTCCGTGGTGATGATCACCCACTCCACCGAGCGCCAGGCCATTCCTGAAAACCCCATAAGACCATGATCCAAAGGAGCACGAAATGACCGAGTTAAGCCGGGAACACGTTGATCGCTTCGAAAGAGCGGAACGTCGTGAAATCGAGAAGCTTCGTAGCGAGTTTGGCAGCGAGTCCATCTCCAAAATGGACAGCATTGTTCTGCGCGACCTCTTGGCCAACCGAAAAGAGGCGCGCCTGAACGCCCTGCTTGGCCAAACGGAAACAGCCCAGCTTCCCCGGCATCGTGTGCTGGTCTTGCTGCGCAGCGGCAGGACATCACCTGATCGCGCGCCCCGAGCGTTCGACCGACGCCAACGCCGCCGTTCGATCATGCAACATCGCCGCCATGGCGAAGACGTGGTGGGAAAGATTGCCAAGAGCTTTGGCGAGCGTGAAATCGAGGTCGAGCAGACCTTTTGGCTGAACCACAGCCTAGTGGTCTGGGCCGATGATCAGCGCCTGACAGATATTGCCGGGCGCGCCGATGTTCTGAAGGTGGCTCATTGCAAGAATCAAATCCTGATTGATCTGGATAACAGCCGTCCGCTGATCAATGCCGATGTCGTGGAGGCCAGCGGGATCAACGGAGGCGAAGTGGATGTTGCCGTTCTGGATACGGGCGTGGACCAGACGCATCCTGAACTTGCCGGGAATTTCGGCACGCAACAGGATTTTACCGGCGAGGGGCTGGGAGACCTGAATGGGCACGGGACCCATTGCGCGGGCGTTGTTGCCAGCAATGGCGCGACGTTCCGTGGTATCGCCACGGGGGCGGTCATTCACGATTACAAGCTTTTGAACCAATTCGGCAGCGGCAACGCTCCCAACTGCGTTGCGGCAATTCAACAGGCCGTGGCGGACGGGATGGATGTTCTTTCCAATTCCTGGGGCTTTTCCCACAGAAACGGCAATTGGGTCGATCCGGACGGGACATGCGTTTTATGTGTCGCCGCTGATGCGGCTTCGACCGCCGGGGTGACCTTCGTGGTGGCCGCGGGCAACGAGGGCAATGACAGTTGCGGCACCTATGACACGCGCATTCGCTGTCCGGGTATTGCGCAGAGCGTGATTACCGTCGGCGCAAGTGACGACAGTGACAAAATGGCCGGCTTCTCCAGTCCCGGACCAACGCCGGATGGGCGCGACAAACCGGATGTCACCGCCCCTGGCGTGGATATCGTTGCGTCGCGATCGGCGACCGGCAATGACATGAATGGCGGCGCGACGGTGATAGATCCGCTTCATCTCGAGGCCAGCGGCACCTCCATGGCTTGCCCCCATGTCGCCGGGGTCGCGGCGCTGATGTTGCAGCGAAACCCGACGCTGCTGCCGGCTGACATCAAGGCAGTTCTCATGGCCACCGCCGTCGATATCGGCGCACCGACCACGCAGCAGGGTGCCGGGCGTGTGGATGCTCGGGCGGCGGTCGGCTCGGTCTGATTTGGATATTTTGGAACGGAGGATACGAACGTGGCAGACTATGAACAGCGGATGCAGCCGGAAGAGGGTGCAAAGGCAGTCGAAAAACTGGCCGAAGATGCTTTGGCGGGTTTCAAGGCGGACGCCAAGAAGGAATATGCTGAACTGGTCAAGCAGTACGAGGGCGCCAGTGCAACGGTTGGTGTTTTTGGTATGGGGTCGGTCGAAGTTTCGGTGATGAGCGGTGAAGTTCACATCAACCCGAACCAAAAACACAAAGGGAAGGGTCGGGGCGTCGGCGCGATCTCACCGGAAGCACTTGTAGCCATTTCCGAAGGCAGGATGACTGTGATCGACGCCTTCCACCGTGGAGAGATTGTTGTTCGCGCCGAGTCCGCAGCGTTGCACGAAGGCTATGACAGTTTCATCAGGAACTCCGAAGCGGCGCTCAGGTCGAAGCGTTTGCAGAAGACGCTGGCGCAGTTCCGCAAGATCGCGGATGTCTGACTGGTTGCAAGACGAACAGGTCCGGGCCACGATACCCCAGGTTGAAGCATCCATGTTGGATGCCGTCGCCTCGGACCAGCCGGGGTTCGAAGAGATTGCACACTGGCTTATCGGGGCCGGCGGAAAACGGTTGCGGCCAATTCTTCTGCTGCTTACAGCACGAAGCCTCACCGACACAGAAGGCCGCAAGCGCGCAATTCAGGCGGCGGCGGCTGTCGAAATGATCCATGTGGCGTCGCTCTATCATGACGATGTCATGGACCGGGCCGAACTTCGGCGTGGAGCGGAAAGCGTGAACCGTCGCTGGTCTTCGCCCATCGCCAGCTTCGCCGGAACATTCATTCTGGCCCGTGCAATAAACCTGTTGGATTCCGTCAGCCCCACAGCCTCCGAGCTGGCCGGCAAACACTGTACCGCGCTGTGTCTTGGGCAGTTGCGCGAAGCAGAAAACGCCTACAACGCCGATTGGACCATTGAAGAGCATCTTGAAATGCTTGAGGGCAAGACGGCCGAACTGTTTGTCCTCGCCGCATCGCTGGGGGCGCTGTTGGCTGACGTAAGTGATCAGGATCGAGACGCACTGATCACCTATTCAAAGTGCCTTGGCCTGGCGTTTCAGCTTCGCGACGATGTTCTGGACTACATTGCAAGCAGTGCGGAACTTGGGAAAGGGTCCGCCTCTGATCTGCGCGAAGGGGCGTATACGATGCCGGTGCTCCTGTGCCTGGGTCAGAACGGACAGGCCGCCGATGAATTGCGGGCCAGGTTGAGGCTGGCCGACATGCAGGATGCGGATATTTCGCGTGCTGTAGAGATCATTCGCAATTCGGGCGCGGTCGAAGCTACGGAACAGTTGGCGCGGCACAAATCTGAAGCGGCCGTCAAGGTCATTGCCGGGCTTGACGATCATGTGCTGCGCGACTCGCTGGCAAACCTCGCCCGGCTTTCTGTCGAAAGGCGGGCCTGACATGGACGGCTACGGCCCTTTTGCCGACGATCTGCCGCTTGCGACGCCCAAGGAGGCCGCGGCCGAGACTTGGGACGCCATCATTGTCGGTGCGGGGCCCGGCGGCAGCGCTGCCGCCATCGAACTGGCACGCAGAGGTCGAAAGGTCATTCTGGTCGACCGTGAGGATTTCCCTCGGGACAAAAGCTGTGGAGACGGAATCACCCGGTCCGGCATCTCTCAGTTGAAACGCCTCGGCATTCTGTCCGCGCTAACCGATCAGCAGGAGGTCGAAGGTGTGCGCGTCCATATGCGCAACAGGGGCCACCGGGATTTTCGATACGAGGGCGAAGACGACTATGGGCTGGTTGTGCCCCGTTTGATACTGGATGACTGTCTTTTGCGTCAGGCCCGTGCGGAAGGTGCAGCTTTCTTGCCGAAATGCCGCGCCGACGATCTGGTAACGGATGAAAGCGGGACTGTCACAGGCGTCAGTGCGCACATGCAGGATGGCACGACAATGGTTCTGACCGGGTATACGGTCATCGCCGCAGACGGTGCCGCGTCTCGATTGGCGAAAGCGGCGGGATTGCGGGAAACACCCGAGCAAGGCTACGGCACGGCGCTTCGCGGTTATGTCGATGGCTGCGGTGATACTCCGCCACTGCTCGAAATAATGCTGCCGTTGACTGATGTTACGGACCGGTATTTGTTGCCGTCCTATGGCTGGGCGTTCCCAACGGGGAAGGGAACTGCAAATGTCGGTGTCGGACTGTTCTGTCGGGCGTTTGACACCAATGTCAGGACCCTTTTCGATCAATTTCTGGACGTGCTCCGCAAGGATTATCCAGAATATTCGGGCATTCAATTGTCCGGTATGACCTTGGGGGCACCGCTGAGGTTCGATTTCGCACCGGAACGTGCCGCCAACTCGGGTCTGTTGCTGGTTGGGGACGCCGCCGGTCTTATCAGCCCGTTTACAGGCGAAGGAATCAGCTTTGCGCTGGAATCCGGTGCGCTTGCGGCGCAAACCACTGATCGGTGCCTCCGCACCGGGGCAGGCCCCTGGGTGGCAGCGGAAGACTATGCGCTTCTGCTGGGGGATCGCTTTGCCGGGTACTTCACGCTCGGGAACCGCGCAAGCCGCCGATACGAGTTCATCTGGCGCGTGTTGGACGATACGTTCGAAAGCGAAAAGCCGGTTCACAACATGCTGCGCCGTGCCGTTTTGGTGCCTGAAGGCACTGGCGGTGATGTGGAAAGCGCCATGTTGGATGACGTATCGCCCCTTGTGCGAGTGCCCGAGATGCCGCTTGGGGACGACCTGCGCGATGTGGGCGCGCGCCTCAATCACATCGTGCGCACCGATTGGCCGTTTCTGACGCGCATGTCCTTCGCGGGCAAGCGGGCTGACATGGTTGCCTTTCGACCTTCGCTGTTGCTTTTGCTGACGTCCTATCTGGGTGATGTCGAGGCAAAAAGACGTCGGGCCGCGGCCACGGCGCTGGAACTCGCGTATTTGGGATTTCTTGCCCAAAGCGGCATTCGAGGGATCGACGCTGCCGCAGCAACAGCCGACGCCAAGGCCAACTGGGGCGACAAGCTTGGGATACTGACAGGCGACTATTTGTTGGCGAAGGCGCACGAAGTCGGCGCACGAAGCTGCCCGGATCTGGTGCCATCAATTCTGAGCGCCATGGCATCGGCATGTGAAGGCCGAGTGTCCGAGCTTCGGACCGCATGGCAACCGGATCTGGCGGTCGAAATGCGCATCGCGCAGATGCGGCAATGTATGGCTGCATTTTTTCGACTGCCTTGCGAACTCGGTGCGATGCTTGCCGAACAAAACGATCTGTCAGCCGCCCTTCGCGATTATGGCGAAAATCTTGGCCTGGCTTACCTGCTGACCGAGGATGAACTTGCCCTGGACCGCCCTGCGGGCAGCACACCTTTTGCGTCAGACCTTTCCAGCGGGCTATTCAGCGTGCCTATTCTCGAGGCGACGCGGGGGCAAACAGGGGGCGCGGCAGCCCGTGCTTTCCTTAGCCACCGCGACCCCGCGCGGTTTTTGGCAGAGCTTTCCCCGGCCACGCGCCATATCAAGAGGCAGCAATTGCCTGAAGAATACCGCGATCAGGCAATCGCAGCACTCAGCCCCGTGCCACGGGGCGGCGTGGCAAAATCGCTTTCGGCGCTCGCAGGCTACGCGGTCAGTCGGCAGGTTCCGAAACGCCGCGTGCTGTAAAGGTGTGATGCAGGTTCCGAGGTGTCCCGTCTTGGTCCGAAGCGCGATCCAGTCCTTGTTGGGCACTTCATTCGGGGGGCGAGGTATCCGTCGATTGCACACACTTCAGAGGGGCAGTTCAGGTCCTGTTCTGATGCCGTTTGAATTCCGCCTGTGACGATTTCCAGCCGTGGTACAATTTGGTTCGATAGTGCCGACACAGCGCCTCAAGGATAACCGCCTCTTCTGCGGCAGTTCCCCAGTGAAGGATCCGGTTGATGGACATATGAGCGAGGCTTCCCAGAATGTCGGCCAAGCTGCTTCCCAACCGGCCATCCTGTTCTTCTCGTTGGAGACGTCCGAGATCCGGATGAAGCCTGGCCGCACGTGCGTTCCAGCGCGATGGCCGCGAATGAATGCCCTTGCCCACACCAAGTTCACTCAGAACAACGCATGCACTTTTCCATTCCTTTCCAGTGGCCCGCCGCGCAATCCGGCGCGACGCCGGGCCGCCGCCGTAGTATTGTGAACAGCGCTCGGAGATCGCCAGCCGAACACCTGTGGGCAGTTCCAAATCCTCAAACAGGGCATCGATACTGGCGACTGACGCCATCCATCGCCGGGATCGGCTGATCTTCGGATCGTTAAGCACGTCAAGCGCAGCGATCGAGTCGGCGCCGAATATCCTCTCGCAGGCGCCGAGCCCCAGTTCTCCGCCGTACCGCGCCGTTTCAGGCAGGTACTCATCAACAAGAAATCTGTCTACCAATCCTCCGGCCGTCTTCTGCAAGTGAACAAGCACCCTGTTCCTCAGAGCTCTGTCATGGTCGTTTGGGAACTTGAGGCGGAGGCGCAGTTCAAGCTCTGGGTCTGCGTATCTAACGAAGAACCAATTCTCGATCAGGTTGCGATTCTGCCACAGCGCCAACCTGTTAGATTGCAGTTTCAGGAACTGTTCCAGCTTCATGGCATCCCCGAAAAGCCGCAGATACAACCATGATCCAGCCTCTTCAGCGCCGTGTCCCAACGGTTGCCATGCGGCCGGGTTGACATCGTATTCGACATAGGGCGCATCAACTGGCTTTGCAGGGGCAAAAACCAGTTCAGAGGCCAATCGACCTTGCGGCGAGTCGATCCACCAATCCTTGGGCGTTGGAGGGCACTCGCAGATCGAAAGAGGCCCTTTTTTCAACGTCTTGATCAGGTTCGCAGTGGAAAAGGGGTTGTCCAGATCCCATGGCGTGGCCATGTCGCTGGCCTCATCCGTGGGGGCTATATATCGCGGCAATTCCAGTTTTTGCCGCGTTGTTTCCAGCCAGCTTTCCTCTTTGCCCGATCTGATCACCTCTGTCGGAACACAAAGCCGCCACCGTTGCGGCGCAAGGATCACGTTTCCAGCACAGACTCTGGGCAGCCGGTTCCGATTGCTTTGCGATTGCCATGACCAGATCACCGTCGTTTGCCTCATGTGCATCGCGATGTCGATGAGCAGAAGATAGACCGCCGGAGCCCCGGGAGGGCTTTGGTGGGCAGCATGCAGCTGTGGAATGACCTCGACGTTTTGGCCGCCCCAGAACAGTCGGAACCGACTGCCATCGTGACGGATCCACAGATCGTGAAGCGGAATCCTCCTTTCCGGCGGCAACCCGCTGTCGCCGAGGATCTCGATAACAAACCGGGAAAGGCTGGCGCGTCTCAGGATGTTTGATGACCGAGGGTCGGTGGCACACAGGATGTCTGCTTCGACAATTGTCGAATCCTCTTCACGCGTGGGGCTGTGTTGCATCAACACGTCTGCGATCAACTGATTTCGCCTTGAGAAACGGCCGAAAATCGCCTTTGGCCCGCCCGGAAAAATTCCCTCGGGATAGGCTGTCCAGACTGGCTTGTGCCCGGAACTGCGCCCTACCTTGCCCAAGAGAACGCCATCCTGAATTGCGAGTGGGGCCTGACCTGTGTTGTGGGCATGGTTGTGGGCATGCAGGATCTCGATATCCTGCGCGGAAAGCCCCCATTCGCGCGCCTCCCAATCGGTTTCCAGCGGAAATTCCGGATGGTTGTGCATGGGGGCATCACTTGACGACCCCGTACCCGTAACGAAATCCATTCGCAACGGCATGCCGAGATATGCAAGCCCGCTTTCGGCATCCACGGCCTGACCCAGCAACACGGCGCGGTCACCATACCGGTCAAGGAAACGCCGTTCAAATTCCAGAAAACGGTTTGGCTTTGGCACGCGAAAGCCAACCTTTTCCAATAAGTTCCATGCGTTGGCCAGCGCTTGCACCGCGCGGTTTGGTACTTCCAACATGCCGACGCAATGCGCATCGACATGAAGAAAATCACCGGTCCAACCCGGCGCAAGAGAGTCCGCAGTTCGCCCCAGTTGCTTCAACGCGCTCATTGAAGGGTTTTCACGTGCGGCATCAAGAACATGCCCGAGCGCCGCCACGCCTCTCTTTTGTGGCGCGGCCATATCTCTTTCCAGCCGCTTCAGTGTTCTGCCGGTTGCGTCATGCCCCAGAAGTATTGGATCTTTCTGTGGTATCAGAGCCTCGGACCGACAGAGATCCGAGATCGTCACGGCAGATTTGAAAGGGCGGTCGTCGAGGGCCGTTTCCAGATCGGAAACCGGGACGGAATCTACGTCAAAGATGAACTCTGCCAGATCGGAATCCGCCGCTGCAATGATCTGTTCGTGGTTCCAGGGCCCGTCGAGATCACCGTTGGTTATCCAGTGCAGAACGTCCTGTTCCCACCAGGCCGATGGATTGCATCGCACACTCGTTCTTTGCGTCTCGGCGAGTCCGGCGGCAATATGTGTCAAAAATCCACAGTCCAGATCCATATCCAGATGGTGGTCTGCCACGGTGATGATATCCTTGCCTGCAACAGGCACTGCCGCGCCTACTGCCGCGAATGCACCAAACGGCGTCGGGCGAAAACACATTCTGTAAACAAACCGAAACAATGTGCCGAGGACTGCGGGGGAGAGGCCTTCGCCTTTTTCGATTTCCCGCATGACCTTCGAAAAGAAACCGGGTCGTGCAATGTGCAACGACATGGCAAAGGCCGGATCGCGAACTAAATCTGATGCACGCCTTTCCAGATCCTTTTTTCGGGTGCTTTTTGTGACTCCGCCAAGATCGTGCTGCGGCGAACGCAAACAAACACGAATTCCGAGGAAAGGACGAGCGCTGCGCGGTTCTGGTTGGGAGGGACGGTGCACATTCTGTTCAACATCCAGCCCCATGAACTTCAGATATCCGAGGTAACCCGCGTCCCGTAGGGCAAGCAGTGCCAACAAAACGCCGCTCGACCCGGTCAGAAGGTCCGTCGATTGAAACGTCTTCCAGCCTGCGCCGATCGCGGGAAGCCCGTCCGGGCTCAATTCGCGCTCAACGAGGGTCAGAAGCCGTTCGGCGTGCTTTTCGATCAGGGGATCGACGTCTGCTTCGGGATAAAGCGATCGAATGGCAAGGGCCATCACCACAATTCCGGCATCGCCATGGCACAGCCCGCCATCATTGATACCCGTCTCAGGAAAAGGTCTGTCGACGCAGGATATCAGAACCCGCGATGTGATGTCGCGTATTTCGTCTTCCATCCCCACCAGCGCCGCCGCCGCGAGTGCGGTATAGATGATCCCAAGGTCGCCGTAACACCACGCAAGTCGTGACGGTACCTCCCACGCGTGACTGAGCGCTGACATGCAGGGGAAACAGGATGACAGACCGCTGTCCGAAAACGCGCCCCGATGCGAAAGAAGAAACAGGACCGCGTCTTTGAGGTCTTCGATGTGTCGTGGCGTGAACGCGTGCCGCCGACCCAAACGGGTCAGAGCCAGAACAGCGCCGGGAGAACCATGCGCCAGCCCCATGTTGACGAGGTACCGCGTTGTCTTCTGGGAGCCGGCCTCGTCTTCCGGAGAGGAAAAGGGTTCTGTCCACGCCAATCCCCGCTCTGTTCGGGCCGAGTGCCTCCAAAGCTCCTCTGCCAAACGCAAACACAGCGTCTTTCCCCCAAGACGGGCCGTTTGGGATTTCGGTTCGCAAAGAAATACGGATATGCCTGCAAGCCCGGAAACGTGATCGAAATGTCCCATCCACGGAGCTTCGAGAAGGCGTTGCGCAACCGAACGCAGGGCACGGTCGAGCGCCAGTTGCGCATCGGGATCGTTCGGATTGGCGTCCAGGGCCTGACAGGCCAGCAACCCAAGACCGGCGCGGCCATCGAACAGTGAAACAGGGGCTCCGCGCAGTTCTCGGTCGCGCGCCCAGATGGTCGAAAGGCGACGTGACGCAGCGGATCGCACCCGATCGTCATCGAGAAACCTGTCTGCCGCCAGCAATGCCAGCGCCTCTCCGGCGACAGCGCTTCCAAGCCCGATTGCATCAGTTCTGATCGGAGCCGCAACAATCGACCCTGCAATGGACCATATTGCCGCATCAATCCGCGTTGATAAAATAGACATTGAACAAAACAGCTTCCCGGCCAAGCGAGGTTTGCCATTCAGCAGGCGTTTGGATGGCACCCTTTGCTGCTGGCACGGATGCTGCACCAATTCTTGCAGCAATTTTTGGCCCAGCTGAAAGTGCGGCGCGTCGGAGCGCCAACGCTGCCGGCGTCAACGAAGCCAAAGGCAGGACCGGTGGACTTAGGATTGAAACCAGAAGAATGATCCCCCAGTTCGCCCAGGGATTCGATGGATGTCAAAAGCGCGTCCACGCGATGTTCGACGGTTTCCAGCCTGTCTTCCGGGCCGGGTTCCATGACACGCATCAACTGGTCGAGGCGTTGCTCGATCGCGGTCAGCCTGTCATCGACAGACCGGCATTCCGGATCTGTCTTCTCGCTTTCGGTGTAATCGTGTTCTTTGCGATTGTCGTTTTCGTCAGCACTCATTTCTCTCTCCGGAATCTGAGGTGGTCGAATAGTCGACTTGGGACCGCCTGTGGAAAAACGTGTCGTTCAAATATCAACTCCGATGGAATCGGAGGGTCTTTGCAATGAGAGATTTCAATAATAGACGAAAATGATCATTTTGTCATGGAGCAGGCAGAGCAGCGCACAGTTGCCCCGTGGTATCGTCAGCGACCATGAGCTGGTGTCAGCCATGCGAACCGGCACGGCCAATCTTGCCAGTGGGTGCGTGCATCACCCGTTGTCCGCCTCTTTCAGCCCCTCGATCTGCAAATCGAACCCGGCCTGAATATGGGCGGTGAAGGTTTCCAATGCTTCTGTCACGTCTCCGGTTTCAATCGCGTCGACAAGCGCCTGATGATCACCCAGAGACTGTGAGATATCGACATTTTCGATGGCGGAAAACAGGTGAAAGGCCATGGCCTTGCCCCATATCATGTCGAACATGTCCAGCAGGAATTTGTTTCCCGCTTCAACCATGAAGGCGCGGTGAATGCGTCGGTTGGCAATGAAATAGTCGCGCGTCGTAGGGTTGGTCAGGTTTTCTTCACGACGAATCAATTCGCGCAGACCGTCCAGAACCTTGGGGTCTGCGTGGGCCGCAAGTATCCGGGCGGCCTGACCTTCGATTGCGGCGCGGGCCTGATACAGTTGCCGGACTTCGGTTTGATCCATGCGTGCCAGCCGGAATCCACCGCTTGCGGCGACTTCCAGAACCCCTTCGGTTTCCAGCCGCATCAGGGCCTCGCGAACCGGAGTACGGCTGATATTCAGCTCTGCTGCCAGCTTTTCCTGAACCAATCGATCTTCGGTAGAGATTTCGCGGCTCATTATGGCTTCGACCAGTTGATCATAAACCTCGTCCGCCAGCCGTCTGCGCTGTGTCTTTATCTGTTTCAGAGCCACTCGGAGCCTCTCTTTCCGTGTTTTGTGAATTCTGTATTCAAAAAAGCATCTGGTGCCAAGGCGAATGGGCTTGCTATTGCTCGTGTACTGTATACAGTATACAGGAGCAATTGAACAGGGAGCACTTCATGTGTGGTATTGCTGGAAGGATTCTTACCGCACCCGGGCAGGTCGGAGCAGATCTGGTGGATCTTATGGACGCGCAGGAACACCGTGGCGCAGACAGCACCGGGTTTGCAGTTTATGGACCACCACGAGACACCGGATACGTTTTGCGGGGGATGGGTTTTGATAAATCCCGGCAGGATGCTGACCTGAATGCGTTTGAGGCGGTTTTGAAAGATCACGGCTCTGGCTTTCTGTCTGACCCGAAGATCGTAGCTGATGAGAACCGGCATTATTGCTTCCGGGCGGAAATCTCGGACCCGACTGATTTGCAGGCCTGGGTGCGGGATGCAGATGAACTGACGGACCGGTTCGAAGTGCAGTCCTGCGGCCGGAGCCTTGAGATCATCAAGGATATCGGCGGGGCCGAAGCAGTTGCCGAAAAACATGGCGTACGTGACATCATCGGCACCCATGGTCTGGGTCATGCGCGGCTTGCGACGGAAAGCTCGGTCCTTCCCAACGCTTCGCATCCGTTCTGGGCACGACCCTTCTCGGATGTGGCGATCGTGCATAACGGCCAGATCACTGACTATTTCACCTGGCGCGACAAGCTGAGCCGGAAGGGCTATCGCTTTTTGACCGAGAATGACAGCGAGCTGATTGCGGTCTGGGTCAGCGACCAGATGAAAGCTGGCCTGACGATGGAGCAGGCGCTGAAGAAGTCGATTACCTCTATCGACGGTGTATTTACATACATGATCGCAACGCCGGACGGGATCGGCTTTGCCAAGGATCGGTTCGCGATGAAGCCACTGGTTGTGGTCAATCGCAATGGGGATCTGGCCGCCGCGACCGAGGAACAGGCTGTTCGTCGCGTGATGACCGAGGAATGCGACGTGATCAACTATGATGGCCCGTCGCTGACCGGCATCTGGGGCGTCGGCAATCGGAGCATGGCAGTATGAGTGAGGTGGCAAGACAGATGGATGAGATCGTCATCGAAGTTGGCAAGCGGCATATTCGTGAGGTGAACCGGGATATCATGGCCGCCTGCGCATCGGGACGGCCGATCCGGGTTGTCGATACGCTGTCGCGGCACAATCTGGGCGTGGGTCTGCCGGACAATGTGGACATCACTTTCGAAGGTTCGGTGGGATACTATTGCGGCGGTCTGAACACTGGCGCCAACATCTCCATCGAACGCAATTGCGGGTGGGCCGTGGGCGAGGGGATGGCCAAGGGGCACATCACTGTCGGCGGCTATGCGGGCATGTCCTGCGGGGCGGCGATGATTGGCGGCACCATCCATATCAAAGGTGATGCCGGGCCACGTGTCGGTGTTGCCATGAAGGGCGGCAACATCGTGGTCGAGGGCAGGATCGGATACCAATCCGGTTTCATGGCGCATGCGGGACGTATCATTGCACTGGGCGGTGCGGGTGAATCCTGTGCTGACGCGTTGTGGGAAGGCGAGGTTTGGGTCGCAGGCGAAGTTGACAGTCTGGGCGTGGACGTCGACGTGATCGAACCCACTGCCGAAGAGGTGGCCGAGGTCGATGCGATCCTTGACCCTTTGGGGCTGGTCGACAGCTCTCGTAACTGGCGCAAAATGGTTTCTGGCCAGCGTCTTTGGTATTTTGAAAGCAGGGACGCAAGCGCATGGCTCATGATCTGAGTAAACCCTATGAGTATCCATTCGAAGTCGCGCCCGAGGAAGAAATAAGGTTCCGCGACGCAGGCGCGGTCGATGGACGACCGGCCGGTGTGCCTTCGTCTTATGATGAGGGGGGATCGACCCGCTGGACGCCCGAGGCGATATCGGAAGTTCACGCTTTGGCGCAGCTTGGGCGGTATCAGGTTCGTGGCTACAACACGTTCAACAAGCAGTTGCCGACATTCGACGATTTGACATTTGTCCCGGCGACAATGACCCGCCTGCCGCTGGAAGGATACCGCGAGAGCTGCGATACAACGACAGTTCTGGGCGGCGGGCGCGGATTGGTGGAACGGCCACTGGAACTGAAAATCCCGATCTATATCGCATCGATGTCTTTCGGCGCGCTTTCGGCCTCGGCCAAAGCGTCGCTTGGCTATGGGGCCTCGAAGGTGGGCACCATGACCTGTACCGGCGAAGGCGGCATGCTGGAAGAGGAGCGCGAAGCCTCCCAACGCCTGCTCTACCAGATGTCGCCCGCCCGCTATGGGGTCGATCTGGATCACCTGCGCCGCGCCGATGCCTTGGAGATTGTTGTGGGGCAGGGGGCCAAGCCGGGCACCGGCGGTCTGCTGCTGGGTATGAAAGTCAGCCCGCGCGTCAGCGAGATGCGTACTTTGCCCGAAGGGGTCGATCAGCGATCCACCATCCGGCATCCGGATTTTCTTGGGGCCGACGATCTGGCGGTCAAGATCGAGGAATTGCGGATCGCCACGAACTATCAGGTGCCGATCTTCATCAAGATGGGGGCCACGCGGCCGCGGTTCGACGTGGCCGTGGCTGCAAAAGCGGGAGCAGATGTGGTTGTGGTTGACGGGGCCGAAGGCGGCACCGGTGCGTCACCCGAGTTGCTGCTGAATCACACGGGCATACCGACCATGAGCGCCATACGCGCGGCACGTGAAGCGTTGGATGAGTGTGGGATGAGCGGCAAGGTCTCGCTTGTCGCCGCAGGGGGTATTCGATCAGGTGTGGACGCGGCCAAATGTCTGGCGCTTGGGGCAGACGCGGTCATGATCGGGAACGCCGCGATGGTCGCGCTGGGATGCAACACTCCCAGATATCTGGACGACTATAAGGCGCTTGGCACATCGCCGGGGGCGTGCCATCACTGCCATACGGGCCGCTGCCCGGTCGGAATCGCAACGCAGGACCCTGACCTTGAAGCGCGTATGAACCCGCATGCGGGTGCAGAGCGTGTCGCGCGGTACCTGACCGCGATGACAATGGAGATCACGGCGCTTGCCAAGGCCTGCGGCAAATCCTCGGTGCACAATCTGGAAACCGAAGATCTGCGCGCGCTCAGTTTTCAGGCCTCGGCCTTTACCGGCGTCAAGATGGCGGGCATCGACCGGGCCTTCGACTGGTGAGGATCGCGCTTCTTGAATTGACCCTCCATCCATTGCCGCTGCTTGAGGGTCTGCCGCGTACGGCTCAGCAGATCCGCGCATGGCTTGAACCGCATCTGCCCGAAGCCCGATTTTCCACGGTGGATGTGGTCGATGGCGTGCCATTGCCACAGCTCGGGGATTTTGATGGGGTTGTTGTCGGGGGGTCCGAGTTCGGCGTCTATGATGACACGGAATGGATGCGGCCCCTTCGCGCTTTCCTGGAGGTGTGTCGGGACCATGCCAAGCCGGTCTTCGGCATCTGCTTTGGCCATCAGATCATGGCGGACGTTTATGGGGGCAAGGCCGGGAAGGCTGAGATCGGCAACGTCGTCGGCGCACGAGGCTTTGACTATGGCGGAGCCAGTGTTGATGCCTTTGTCTGGCATCAGGATCAGGTCACGCGTGTTCCGCCTTCGGCGCAGGTGACGGGGTCGGCAGATCACTGCCCGGTGGGGGCCTTGGATTATGATTTCTCGGCCCGTTCCGTGCAGTTCCATCCCGAATACCGGGCAAGCCATCTGCGTGAATTATTTGCGCGCGGGCGCGATGTGTTTCTTACCACGCGCGAGGCGGACGAGGGGTTGGCCTCGCTTGAAACGGCACATGTGCCGAAGGATCTGGCCGCCGCGCAGGCGGTTGAATTGTTTCACAATGCCAGCGGTGGGCCGTGAGACCTTAGAACCCGCTTGATCCTGATCAATTCCGGCTCTGAAGTACTGTGTATACTGTATCCACAACGTGGTGGAGGAGGCCGTGAGATGTCGGGATACACAGATTTCTTTCATAAAATAACGCGCATCGTCAGCTCGCCCCGGGATGAAAACCTGAGTGACAGGGAGCTTTCAGACCTTGGGTTGTCCCGCGCGGATCTGGCCATGTTGCGATCGGGCGCACCGCAGGCACGAGAGCGTATACTTGCCATGGCCGGACAATTCGGACTGACCGAGGCAGACCTGAACGCGCACCCGGAGTTGGGGTTGGAATTGGCGGAAAAATGCGGGCATTGCCTTCAGGCTGAAACCTGCCGCGAGGCCATTCGGGCAGGCGCGGTTCTTCCCCAAAGCAAGTGCCCAAATGCTGGAATTTATCGCGCCCTCTTGGATGGTTAGCGTCCGCTGGGGCTTTCCTTCGGGCTCAGCTTTCTGCGGCCGCTGATCTTGAACCGGTCCGCGGTCCCAAAATCCTTCAACCCGACACCTGCCGCAAATTCTGCAAACACCGGGGCGTGCTTGAACAAATGGCCAGAGCATCCGCCCGCGAACAGCACGTTTTCACGCTCGGGGTGCCAGTCGACAATGAAATGTGTGTCCGGGGTCAGAATGATCTGGTTGAACTTGGAATCCACGACACGTTGCCCCTCTAAACCCGGAAGCCGGTGGCGGATATAGCTGCGTGTGCGGCCCAGCGTTTCCTGGCGGATCAGCCGTTCATCATTGTCCAGATCGATCTTGTCCGGGATGACAACCGCCGCCTTCACGCCGGATCCTTCGGACGAGGGCAGACCAAATGACCCTTGCCCGTGATCGATCCAGCAGGGCATCCGGCTCATGTCGAAATCCTCCGACCCGTCGGGTGTCGAAGTGTAGAGGACATTGACGCCAACCACGGTCGAGATCGGCTTGATCGTTCTGGGAAACATGTCGGCCATCCATGGGCCGGTCGCCATGATGATCAGATCGGCCTCGAGCGGTTTGCCGTCAAGCATCGGACGTTCCGATCCATCCGTGGTGACGCGACCACGTTGTATTTTGCCTCCTGCCTTTCGGAACAGATCCAAACCGGTCAGAACGCATCGATGCGCCATCAGCATTCCGGCTTCGGGTTCGAACAGCGCATATTCGATGTCGGTGACCTTGAACTGAGGGAACCGCGATTCGATATCCTGCTGACCGAATTTGTAGTAGGGCACCCCGACCCGGTCGAAAGTTTGTGCGGTTGCGTCTTCCCAATCGCAATGTCCCGCAGTCGCCAGAATCAACGCGCCGCATTCGTACATCAGGTTCTGGCCGCTTTCGGCCTGCAGTTCCAGCCAGCGCAGGCGGCTTTCGCGCGCCCACCGCGTATAGAACTCGTCCCGCCCGGATATGGCACGGAACACTCTGTTGTAATCTGTTGAAGATGCACGGGAATGTCCCGGTTCCCACCTGTCGATCAGTGTCACGGTCTCGCCGCGCCGTTGCAGTGTAAGCGCCGTCATGACGCCAACTATGCCGCCTCCGACAACGATAACCGAGCTTTTGGACATGGCGCAGATTTTCCTTGTTTCCTGACCGGCTTTGTGAATACTGTATACAGAATACAACAATTATAAAGCTAAAAACAGGGAGCACGCGCAAATGAGTTCGGGGTTTGATCTGCCCGAGGGCACGCATACCGTCATTCTTGGTGTCGGGGATCTCAACGGCATCATGCGTGGCAAGCGCATTCCGGCCAGCCATTGGGATCATGTCTGCAAAAGCGGCAATGCTCTGTCGATTGCGCTGCTGGCGATCGATATGACCTGCGACGTCTGGGATACGCCTTATGTCAATTTCGACAACGGTTATCCCGACATGCATGTCTTCCCGATGACAAAGCCTGTCGCCGTCCCGTGGGAACCGGGCGTGGCCGTCTGTTTTGGCCGCGCAGAGGGCATGGATCACAAACCGGTGCCGATCGATCCGCGTCAGGCTTTGGTGCGGCAGGTGGACCGGGCCCGCGATATGGGGTTCGAAGTGAATGTCGGCACGGAACTGGAATTCTACCTTCTGGACCCGGAAACCTGCCAACCGCGCGACACGGGCATCCAGGTCTATGGCCTAGGCCGCGCCGCCCGGATGGAACACATCGTTGGCCCGATCCGTCAGCAGATCAATGAATGTGGCATTCCCATCGAACAGTCCAACCCGGAATACGCAGCCGGCCAGATCGAGGTGAACATTCGTTATGGTGAAGCTCTGGCAGCTGCGGATCGTGTCGTTCTGTTCAAATCCCTGATCCGCCAATTGGGCATTGCGCATGACTATCTGGCGACGTTCATGCCCAAGCCGTTTTTTGATCAATCGGGCAACGGGTTTCATACGCATTACTCGCTGTGGAAGGACGGCAAGAACGTCTTTGCCGAAAAGGGCAAGATCAACGACATCGGCAAATCCTTCATCGCAGGTCTGCAACAGCGCATGTGCGAGACGGCGATTTGCGGCAGCGGCACGGTCAACGGATATCGCCGTCGCCAGCCCTATACGTTCTGCCCGATCAACACGAGCTGGGGCTATGACAACCGGACAGTCGGCATTCGGGTCATCGAAGGATCGGACAGCGCCGTGCGGGTGGAAAAGCGCGACGCTGGTGCAGACGCCAACCCGTATCTGTTGCTTGCGGCCGAGATTGCCGCCGGGCTTGACGGGATCGAACAGGGGCTGTCCCCTTCTGAGCCGACGACAGGCAACGGGTATGAGGAAGGGATCGGAGATCCAATTCCCACCGATTTGCCAACCGCCATCAAACTGGCGCGCGGATCAGAATGGCTGCGCGATGTCATGGGCGAAATGCAGTGGGAACTGGTCCTGCAACAGGCCGAGCGAGAGCTGGAATTCTTCAATCAACAGGTCACCCAGGTCGAACTGGACCGCTACCTGAGGGCGTTCTGATGCACTTGGGCAAGGTCGCTGGAACTGTCACGGCAACTGCCAAGGATGCCAGGCTGGTCGGAGCAAAGCTGTTGGTGACGGATCTGGTCGACAGCAAGGGCAGCTTGATCGATCCCGCGCGGGTTGCGGTCGATACCTGCGGCGCTGGGGTTGGGGACATGGTTCTGGTTGTCAGCGGGTCTGCGGCCCGCATGGCGGCCGGGTTGTCCACGGCCCCCGTAGACATGGCCATCATCGCGGTGATCGACCGCGTCTCGACGACCTGAATCACAATACGCGAAACATCTAATTTTGGAGGAACAGAAAATGGCGAAACCATTGGCGGGGCAGATGGCCCTGGGCATGATCGAAACACGCGGCCTGGTCGGCGCGATTGAAGCCGCGGATGCGATGGTCAAGGCAGCCAGCGTTGCCATTGTGGGTCAGACAAAAGCTGGCGGCGGGCTGGTGACGACGCTTGTGCGCGGCGAGGTCGGCGCGGTCAAGGCCGCCACCGACGCAGGCGCGACAGCGGCCAACAAGGTGGGTGAGGTGGTCTCGGTTCACGTGATCGCACGACCGCATGACGAGCTTGAGGCAATCATCGACGGGCTGGGTGCCGGGTCGTCGGCCTGATCAACCCCTTTGAGGAGGTACCATGTCAGCCGGTTTCGAGGATTTCACGCGCGCGGTGACACGTGGCGCGACACGGGATGCACCCGTTGCCCGAAGGTTCGAGCGCATTGCTGTATTGGGTGGCGGCCCGGATGCCCGTCTTCTGGCGGCGCTGTGTCTGGCGGAAGGGGCTGAGGTTACGCTGTTTTCGGCCTATGGGGCGGAACTGTCACTGCTTGCCCAATCCTCGGGCATCGGCATTCGCGGCGAAGGGCCTGTGGGCACGTATCAGGTGGATCGCGACGGGCCTTCAATCCGCACCACGGCAGAGTTGGATGCAGCAGTGCGGGACGCACAGGCGATCTTTCTGACCGGACCGATCCACAAACAGCGCACCTATGCCATGGTGCTGGCCGATCATTTGCACGATGGTCAGGTGCTTGTTCTGGCGCCCGGTCGCTCTCTGGGCGCGGTCGAAGCGGTCTGGATGCTGCGAATAGGCGGCTGCACCGCCGACGTCACTCTGGTCGAGGCGCAGGGCCTGCCGTACTGGTACCAGGCCGAAGGTGCGGGCCTGACCCTGACGCAGGCGGCGCCGATGGCTGCTGCGACTTTGCCCCGAGGCCGCGCCGACGTTCTTGAGGCGCTGCGACCCTATCTTTCAAACATCCTGCCGCTGGATTCGGTTCTGGCCTCAGGCTTTGCCGATCTTTCCGCAGCGGTCGAGATACCGGCGTTGATCCTTGGTGGCGCGGGGTTGGGGTCCGGCGGACCGGATGTGCCGATGGGCGGGGTGCCTCTCGTGGACAACCGGACATTTGCCGCGCTCATGGGAAGGGATCAGCGTGAGGTGATCCATGGGTTGGCTGACGAAAGGCGACAGGTCGCACAGGCCTTTGGCGTTCGAAACCTGCCCGAGACCGATGACTGGATCGCGACCTATGCCGGAGCCGAGCGGGGGTCGGGTGCGCGTCCGGTCCCGGATCGGCAGGCCGCGCGCCAGTTGATGCGCGACGGCGTATTGGGGTCATTGGTGCCCCTTGTTTCCGCCGCACAACTCGCTGGTTTGACTGCGCCTCTGACGGAAAGCCTGATCTGCATGACAGACCGCATCCTGGGCGCTGACGTGGCCGCGTCCGGGCGCAGGTTGGAAACCATCGGAATTTCCGCAGGCGATGTAGATCAGGCCCGCCGCATCTTTGACACCATTGCCACCGGAGCTTCGTGATGGACGCTGATCTGAAATCCATCGCCGCCGCGCGGCGCGCTGCTGAAACGGCTTTCGAAGCCTATCGCGCCTTCCTTGGCACCGACCCGGCACAGGTGGATGCCATCGTCGATGCCATGGCTCGGGCGATCGAACCTGAAGCCGAACGGTTGGGGCAATTGGCGGTCGAGGAAACCGGGTACGGCAACGTACCAGACAAACGGGTCAAGAATCTGTTCAACGCATTGTCGGTCGCTGACTACCTGAGGGATGTCACGACGCTGGGCCTGTTGTGGCGGGACGACGCGACAAAGATCGCAGCCTTCGGAGAGCCGATGGGTGTGGTCGCGGCACTTATTCCGGTGACAAATCCAACATCCACGATCATCTATAAGGTTCTGTCTGCGGTGAAGGCGGGAAATGCCGTTGTCTGTGCCCCGCATCCGCGCGGCGTGGACTGCGGGAAGGAAACCGTCCGCATCATGGCGCGCGTTGCCGAACAGATGGGCGCGCCCAAAGGGTTGATACAATGCCTGGACGCCGTGACCATTCAGGGCACAGCCGAGTTGATGAAGCATCGCCGCACGTCGGTTGTCATGGCGACAGGTGGCCCTGCCATGGTCAAGGCCGCCTATTCCAGCGGTAAGCCGACGCTCGCAGTCGGGGCGGGGAACGTGCCGTGTTACGTGCACAAGTCCAAGGCCCGCGATCTGTCCGAAGTTGCCGAGATGATCGTGACGTCAAAAAGCTTCGACTATGGCACGGCCTGTGTCAGTGAACAGGCAGTGGTCGCCGATCCTGAAATCGCACGCGATCTGCGCCATGAACTGAAACTCAAAGGCGCTTATTTCTGTACCCCGGCCGAGGCTGATCGGCTGGCGCGGGTCATCTTCAAGGATGTGCAGGCAATGGATCCCGAACGCGTCGGCCAAAGCCCTCAGGCGCTGGCCGATGCTGCGGGATTCTCGATTCCGCCGCGCACGCGCTGTCTGGTGTCGGAAGAGACCGAAGTGGGGTGGCAACGCCCGCTTTCGGCCGAAAAGCTGAACCCGGTACTGGCCTTTTACGAGGCGAAGTCCACCGATCACGGCATCGAACTGGCGCAATCCATTGCCAAATTCGAAGGTTGGGGGCATTCCTCGGTCATCCATTCCGATGATCCTGAAGTGGTCGCTCGATTTTCCACCGTGCCCACGGGGCGGGTGCTGGTGAACACGCCGGGGATCATGGGCGGCATGGGCTATTCTACGGACCTTGAACCATCCTTCATGCTGGGTACCGGCACGTGGTCGGGGTCGATCACCTCGGACAACGTCACCGCCCTGCATCTCATCAACATCAAGCGGGTCGCGTATGAAAGCAGACCCTGGCGCGACATTTACGAGGAGTATGGCGCATGAGCGAGATCACGATCCGGGCGCTGATGCAGATCGACAACCTGCAACCGAAATTCGCCGCCTATAACGGTGCGACGGTGCAAGGGTCAGTACCTTTGTCCGGTGACACCGTGCTGATCGGAGAGTTCGCGCCGGGCAATGGGGTATTCTCGCTGATCGACCGGGCGCTCAAGGCGTCCTCGGTCGAAGCGACGACGCAGATGGTCGAGCGCGAGTTCGGATTCTTCATCCTCCGCTCGCCTTCAAACGCCGAAGTGTCCGCGGCACGGGACGCGATGCTGGCCGAGCTTGGGGCTTCCATGACAGACCGGTTGAAGCCTGCGATCAGTTCCACACAGATCATTACCAGTGTCGAACCCTATCAGGCGCAGCTTTTGAACAAATGGCGCAAGGGCGCGTTGATCGTGCCGGGGCAGACGTTGGGGATCGTGGAATGCGCGCCCGCCGCTTATATCTCGATTGCCGCGAATGAGGCCGAGAAAGCTGCCGAGATTGACATCGTCGAGGTGCGCGCGGTGGGGCGGTTTGGTCGCTTGTTCATCTCGGGGTCTGAAAATTCGGTCAAAACCGCCGTCGAGGCCGCGACGCGTGCAGTCGAGGCGGTGGACGGGCAGGAAGGCTGATGGCAACCCCTCGCGTCATAGGCTCGGATGCGGTCGAAGATGCGCGCCGCCGGGGCAGGATCGTATTCGAGGTTTTGCCGGGTGATATCGTGACGGCGCTTGCGCGTGAAACCGCCGAGCGTGTTGGTATCTCATTGGTGGACGGCCCGCTGGAGCGACCGAAACCGCCGCGTACGGATGGTGCTGTTTCAATGCGCCGGGTGCTGTATCGTCGCTCACCCAAATGGGTTGCCCCTTCGCGTGCGCCGCGCAAAGCCCGCAGGCTGGGCAAGCTTGCCTTGATCGGGGCGGGGGGTGTTGGCGGCAATGTCGCGCATCTGGCGGCGATGTCGGACATGGCGGATGAAATCGCGCTGATCGACATCACTCCGGGACTGGCGGCTTCGACTGCGCTGGACCTCAATCATGCGTCCGGGATCACCGGTGCGCGGGCCCGATGTGTCGGTGGCGAAGCGATGGATCCGGTAGCCGGGGCGGACGTGGTTGTCGTCACGGCCGGACGAGCCCGCCGTCCGGGCATGACACGTGCAGATCTGATCGATGTGAATGCCCGCGTGATCCGACAATCAGCCGAAGCGATCCGGTCGGCCGCGCCTGATGCAATAGTGATCGTGGTGACCAACCCCCTGGACGAAATGACCGTCGAGATGCTGCGTGCAACAGGTTTCCCCCGCGAACAGGTCTTGGGTATGGCAGGAACGCTGGACAGCAGCCGGTTTCGCAACGCGCTGGCGATGGCCGCAGGTGTCACACCTGCGGACGTCGAAGCGTTCACGCTTGGCAGCCATGGGGACGAAATGGCCCCGATCCCCAGCCGCGCCAGGATAAAGGGCCGTCCGCTGGATGTATTTCTGACCCGCGAACAGATCGATGCCTGTGTTCAGGATGCGATCACCGGAGGCGGCCAGGTGGTCGCGCTCAGGAAATCAGGTTCTGCAACGGTAGCTCCGGCTCATGCCACGATCGAATTGATTGATCACGTTCGGGGCGCGCGAACGGGTCCGGTTCCGGTTTCGGTCATGCTGCACGGGGAATACGGCATCGACGGCGTCGTGCTGGGCGTGCCAGCCCATCTTGGTGCAGGCGGATTGGTTGAGGTCGAGGAACTGCGGCTAACCGCCGAAGAAAACGCGGCATTGCAAAACGCGGCCGAAGCGATCCGGGTGAGGCTGGGCTTGTGACCCTGCGCTTTTGGAAATCCGGCGGGCGGTTTGAAGAAGTGGCCTCGTACTCTCGGGCCAAACGCATCGGCCCCTTTGTCTGGGTTGCCGGAACAACGGCCATCGAGCCGACGGGCCGCATTCACGCGCCGGGAAATGTTGGCGCGCAGACCTTCTATATCCTGTCACGTATCGAGGACGCGCTGAAAGAGGTTGGCGCCGAATTGCGACATGTGGGGCGGGTGCGCGCCTATCTGACCGATCTGTCCCAAGCGGGCGCGTTCGCGCAGGCGCATGGCGAAGTTTTCAAGGGGATCGATCCGGTTCTGACCGCCGTTCAGGCAGGGCTTACCCAGCCCGGACTGATGGTGGAAATCGACGTGGATGCGGTGATCCACGGTGAAAACGGCGAAATCAGCGGATTCTGAACATGAGTCTTCAAGAAAGGATTTGATCGAACCATCTTCTTGTGTACTGTATACAGAATACAAGAAGGGCATAATGAGACACAGGGAGCTAATGTGATGATCAAGACAGCGCTGCTCAGCGGAACATGCATTGCGCTCATGGCCTCGGCGGCCGGAGCGGAAATCAAGGTAGGATTCATTGGGTCGCTTTCCTCGGACACCGGATTGTCAACGCTGCGCGGGGCCGAGATTGCGATTGAAGAGCTCAACGCAAATGGCGGCGTGATGGGCGAACAGATCACTCTGGTCTCGGCTGATACCGGACAGGACCCGACCGAGGGCATCCGGGCCTATGAATACCTTGCGGAAACGGAAGAGGTTGATTTCATCATCTCGGGCTCGATTGACGATGTGTCGCTGGGATGGCTGCCCCGCATGCAGGAGTACCGGATTCCGACGCTGGACACCTGGACATCCTATATCGGCATCATCGACATGGTGGTAGAAGACCCTGAAAGCATGGCGCCCTATTTCATGAACATCGCCTCGGATGAGGCGCTGGCCACGTTGTACATCAACTTTGGCGCGGATGTTCTGAAGGAAAAGATGGGGTGGGATTCCGTTGTCATTCTGGCGGAAGATACGGCCTTTGGCGAGGCGATCACCGGCCTTGTCACCGAAGCGCTTGCACCGGTTGCCGGCATCGAGGTCAAGGACATCATCACCTATGACGTTGCCACCGTAGATTTCGCTCCGATCTTCAGCCGTGCGCAGGATACCGGGGCGGACTTCATCTATCAGGTCTCGTCGGTGAATTCGCAGGTTGTGTCATCGCAATATGTGAAGCTTCAGGTGCCGATGGCGATGACGGGTGTGAACGTCGCTGCACTGGGGATGGAGTATTGGGAAGATACGGGCGGTGCTGGCGGCGGTATCTCGACCTTGTCGCCAATTCCTTCGGTTGGGTTTCGGCTCGATCCGGCCAGCCAGGAATTTGTCGATACCTATCAGGCGAAGTATGACAGCCGCCCGTTGCTGCCGCATTTCAACGGGTTCAATGCCTATCATGGGCTGAAACAGGCCATGGCCGCTGCCGAAGAGGCCGGTGGTTTCGACAATGTCGAAGGCTGGGCCGATGCGATGAAGAAACAGGATCTGGTTCTTGAGCTGGATGGCCAGTTGTGGCTGCGCTATGCCTTCTGGGGTGATGACGAGGTAGAGCCCGTGACCGGCCGGACGTACCCGCACAATATCCGTTTTGACCTGTCCGAGCCGTTCGACGATGCCGCGCCGTCAATGGTCGTGGTCCAATGGTACGAGGACGGCACCGCCGCCGTTGTATACCCCGAGAAATACGCGACGGGTGAATTCACTTTGCCAAGCTGGGTCAAGCAGTAACCTGTCCGTTCGCTTAGCTTGAAATGGGTGCGCGGGTGCGCGCACCCGCAGCCAGGGATCCTTACATGTTGCAAATACTGATCCAGGGGCTTTTGCTCAGCGGTCTCTATGCGCTTATCGCAATGGGTTTCACGCTGATCTTCAGCATCGGTCGGGTCCTGAACCTGGCTTACGGAGCCTATCTGATGGTCGGCGGGTACATGTATTTCTGGGTGTCCCAGACGCTGGGAATGCCAAAGCTGATGGGCGTTGCGGTGGCCGTGGTTCTGGGCGTTCTGATGGGGGTTCTGAAATACCGCCTGATCGTCAAGACCCTGAAAGGGGATCACGTAGCGGTCGAGATTTCGACGCTGATCCTTGCGGTCGTGATACAGGCGGGGATCGTTCTGGTTTTTGGTGACAGCAGCAAGATCCTGCTGCCGATCGTACCGGGCGTGATCAACGTGGCCGGGGCATCCGTCACCTATAACATCCTGATCGCAACGCTGATCAGTTGGGCAATTCTGTTGGGGCTTTATGCCTTTGTGCGTCTGACGCATACAGGGCGGGCGATGCAGGCGGTTTCGATGGACGCCAAGGGGGCCGCGATTTCCGGGATCGACCCGGACCGGATCAACCTGATCACATGGGGTATCTCGGGTGCCCTGGGGGCCTTGGGCGGCGTGTTTTTCGCCAGCTATACCCAGCTCTCGCCATCAATGTGGGTCGCGCCCCTGATCATTTCGGTGGCCGTCGTCATTGTGGGTGGCATCGGATCGATCATCGGCACGCTGGTCGTTGCCCATATTGTCGGCTTTCTCGAAGTCATCGTTGTCGCTACCCTGGCGCCTGAACTGCGCGGTGTCTTCACCATGCTGCTGATCATCGGCGTGCTGGTGACGCGACCGCAGGGCCTGTTTGGCCGTGAGGAGTTGTAACATGGGCCTGCGCTGGTTTCACTTTGTCCTCTGGGGCGGCCTGATTGCGGGGATGCTGCTGCTGCCCCAGATCGTTTCGAACGGGACGCTGCGCACGATGATCTTTGCCAACTATCTGGCCATCTTCGCCATCAGCTGGGATGTGCTGTCGGGCAGGACCGGGTATGTGAGTTTCGGCCACCCTTTCCTGATCGGTATCGGAGCTTATACGACTGCCATACTGACCAAACGGTTTGACGTGTCGGTCGAAATCTCAATCCCTGTGGCCGTGTTGGTCACAATGATCGCGGGTCTTATTGTGTTGTTGCCCGCCCTGCGCATTCGCGGCAGCTATTTTGCGCTGGTCACACTGGCTTTCATGGAACTGCTCTATCAGCTGGTTCAGGTGATCCGCCCGGATCTGACCGGCGGCACACGCGGGATGTCGGGAATTCAAACTCTGACACGCGGCGCGGCCAACGGCTACTACCTGTCCACGGCCTTGATGCTGGGCGTGGCGGTCAGCATGTGGCTGCTGATGAAAACCCGGCTGGGCACTGCACTGGCCGCCATCGGAATGAATGAAGAAAGCGTGCGCGGTTCGGGGCTCAGCACCACGCGGTTGAAGGCCTTTGCGTTTCTGACCAGCGCCTTCATCGCAGGTTTGGGCGGGGCATTTTATGTCCATTACCTGGGCTCACTTGCGCCCCGCGCGCTGTTCGACATCAACTTTCTTTTCACCATCATCGTGGCGGCATTGCTGGGCGGAACATCGACCATCATCGGCCCCATGGTCGGTGCGTTCTTCATGACGTTCCTTCTGGAATACCTGCGTCCCGTGCTTCCCGGGGCTGAACGGTATTTCGTCTACGGCGCCATCGCACTGCTTCTCTACATGTATCAGCCAAAGGGATTGGTTGAACTTGCTCAACGCGGCTTTCAACGGCTGCGGAAAGGGGGGCTGACATGACCGTTGCGCTGAAAGTGTCTGGTCTCGTCAAACGGTTCGGCGGGCTGGTGGCCACGAACGATCTGTCCTTTTCTCTGCAAGAAGGAGAGTCGCTGGGCCTGATCGGACCGAATGGCGCGGGAAAGACGACGGTTTTCAGCCAGATCATGGGTGAGCTGCGGCAGAACAGCGGTACGATCGAGCTGTTCGGGCAAGAAATCTCGGCGCTGTCGACGCCGCAACGTATTCGGGCCGGGGTCAGTAGGACCTATCAGATACCTCGGCCGTTCGGCGACATGAGTGTTGCAGAAAACATCAGGGTGGGCCTGATGCCGGACGATATCTGGCGCATGATCGTTTCGCCGCCGGATACGGACAGGGAAAAAGAGCTCGCGCTGAGTGTCGGGTTCACGGAAACGGATTTGAACCGCTCACCGTCCGAATTGGCCATGGGTGATTTGCGCAAGCTCGAAATGGCCCGAACCATGGCCACGGCACCGCGTGTCATGTTGCTGGACGAGGTGTTTGCAGGTCTGACAGTAGGTGAAATCGCGCAGATTTCCGATCTCATACAATCCATGCGCAAGGACGGGATGACCTTTTTGATCGTCAGCCATGACTTGCCGGCGCTGGAACCGCTGATCGACCGCGCCATCGCCATCGAGCGGGGCACCATGATTGCCGAAGGCGCGTTCAGCGACGTGATGAACGACACGGCCGTTCAGGCCTCGTACTTGGGGAGCGTCTGATGTCCTATCTGGAAATCGAGAACCTGTCCGCGTTTTACGGCAAGGCGCAGGCGTTGACCGATATTTCGATCACGGTGCAGCCCGGCGAGATCGTCGCCGTGGTCGGCCCGAACGGCGCAGGTAAATCCACCCTGTTGGACAGCATCATGGGCCTTGTGAAAATCGAAGGGGACATCCGGTTGCGCGGGCACAGCCTTGCTGGTCGTTCCCCTTCGGAAATCGTGCGCCACGGGGTGGGATATGCGCCCGAGCGGTTCAACCTGTTTCCCTATATGTCAGTGCGCGACAACCTGATGGTGGGCGCATTCACCGCACGAGACGACATCGAAAGCAACCTTGAGATGGTGCACAAGCTTTTCCCGCGACTGCAAGAACGGGAAGGACAGGAGACATCGACCCAATCCGGCGGGGAAAGGCAGATGGTGTCCTTTGGCCGGGCCTTGATGACCAGCCCGGAACTGCTGCTTGTCGATGAGCCCACAATTGGCCTGGCCCCGAAAATCTGTCACGAGATTGCCGAGGTCGTGCGTCAGCTGAACAAGGAATACGGGCTGACCGTTGTGATCACCGAACAGAATGCCAATTTTGCCCTGTCGCTTGCCAGCCGCATTTATGTGCTGGAGTCCGGGCGGATGCAGACGTCGGGCACGGCTGACGAATTGCGGAATGACAAACGCTTGCTCGAGGCCTATTTCGGCGGCCATTGAGCGGTGCGGTTGGCAAGCCGGGCAGGTGCTGTCCGGCCATTCGATGGCGGGTGAATTCAGTTTCAGCCAAGCGCGTCCAGAACCTCGGCGCTCACTTCGATGCCATGGGCTTCGGCGGCTGCCCGTTTTGCAAGGCGACCGTCGCCCGGAACCCGGGCGGAACCGTTTCCGGAAATCTCGGCGCAGATGCGGGCGACATATTCGTTGAAGGCCGCGTTGCCGAACCGGCTGGGATCAATTGCAATCAGGGTCGCTCCTCCTTTGATGTTCAGGGCGCCGAAGGACTCGCGTTCTTCGTTGTCCACGGACAGGGTTCCACCGGCCAGTGCTGCGCCCAACACCTCAACCATGAAAGCGATCGCGGCCCCCTTATGCTCTCCGAATGGCAATAGGCTGCGGGTTTCAAGGATGGCATTCGGGTCTGTTGAGGGCTCGCCCCGGGGGTCAAGACCGGCAGGGCGGGGCAGGTCGTGCCCCTCGGCAGCGGCCATGCGGATATCCATAAGGGCCACCATGGACGAGGCCTGATCCCAGACCACGGGCGCGTCGCCGTCACGCGGGCAGGCAAAAGACATCGGGTTGGTGCCAAAAACCGGGCGAACCCCACCTTGCGGAACCACCATGGACAATGAGTTGATCACGGCAAAAGCCACCAATCCAGCTTCGGCCAAGGGTTCGGTGTCAAACCGCAAGGCACCCAGATGGTGGCAGTTCGCACAGGTGAACGCGGCAATGCCGTTTTCCCGGGCCATCGCGATCAGATCCTCGCGGGCTGCTGCCGCTGCAACCTGATAATACCCGTTGTCGGCGTCACAGCGCAAAACGCCCGGGGCAACCTTTTCGGTCTTGGGCGTCGCGTGCCCGTTGGCATAGCCGGACGTGAAGCTTTGGACATAGACCGGCAACATGCGCAACCCGTGGCTGCGCGGTCCGTCCCGTTCAGACCGGGTGACGATATCAGCAAGTACATCACTGCTGCGCGAGTCCGCTCCGGCAGAAACAAGAACCGATTTGGCCAAGTCCCGAACTTCGGCAAGAGAAAGCGTTTTTGTCGGTTGTTCGGTCATCCGTTCGAGTCCAGTCTTTCTGTTTTCGCACTCAAGCGCGCGGGCGTGTGTTTGCGGGATCGACAGCACATGTGTCGATGACCACGGCGTCGCGCATCTCATTGTGGACCAGCACCTGCATTTTCGTTCCGGGCGCCGTCATGTTCTGTGGCACTAGTGCCATCGCAATGTCGTGGTTGCAATAATAAGAGAACCCGCCCGAGGTGACACGGCCGATCAGCTTGCCCCGAGCGTAGACACCCTCGTCAAACATCACCGATGTTTCGCCAAAGGGCAGTTTCAGCGTGACCAGCCGCCGGTACGTGCCTTCCTTTTTCTGTTTCAAAAGAGCGGCCTTGCCTGTGAAGTCGCGACCTTCGGTTACCACGAACCGATCAAGGCCGGCCTCGTATGGGGTCATGTCCGTGCAAATCTCGCGATTGATGGCACGATATGATTTTTCAAGGCGCATGGATTCCAGTGCCTCAAGCCCGAAAGGTTTTACACCGGCCTTCAACAGCAGGTCGACAAGATGGCGGTTGTAACCGACCGGATGATGAAGTTCCCACCCCAGCTCGCCGGTATAGGACACGCGAAGCAGATGAACGCCCTTGGCGTATCCCACTTCACCCATTTGCGCAGAAAGCCAGGGAAAGGTTCCGTTCGACAGATCATTGTCGGTCAGCGGTTGCAGGATCTCTCGTGCCATGGGGCCTGCCAGAGCGATCACGCCCAGTTGTTCTGAAACATCTTCAAGAATGACAGAGCTGTCATCGGGCAGCAAACGTTGCAGTTGATCCCAGTTGTAGGCGCGCCAGTTCGGGGTGGAGACCAGGAAAAAATCATTCTCGGCGTAGCGGGCGACCGTGTATTCCGCATCCATGCCGCCCTTTTGATTCAACAAAAGCGACAGGGTCATTCGCCCCACTTTGGGCAGCCTGTTCGCCATAAGGCCATCCAGCCATTTGGCGGCCCCCGGTCCACGCACGGTGAACTTGGTCATCGGTGACATCTCGATGAACCCGGCCACGTCACGGGTGGTGCGCACTTCTTCCTGAACGCGTTCCATGTGGTTGGTGCGACGGAAGGAATGCTCCGGAACAGCTTCCTTGCGCGATTTGGCGAACCAGCGCGGAAACTCATATCCGTTGAAGCTGGTCCAGACGGCGCCATGCGCGCTCAGCAGGTCGTAGGACCCCATCGTTTTCATCGGGCGCGCGCCGGGAAAATCTTCTCCGGGGATGTGCGCGTTCATGTGGGTGCCCCACGTTTCGCGCACCTTGTCCATGGTCCACCGTTTGGACGCGTAATCCGAAAAACGGCGGGGGTCGAGTTCGGACATGTCCATGCCCGGATCCCCATCGACAATCCAGCGGGCCAGACGTTCACCAACGGTTCCACCCCACAATATGCCGCCGGGCATGCCTTCGGCCAGCCACAGGTTTTCATGCCCCGGTGCGGGTCCCGCAAGCGGCAACTCGTCCGGTGTCATCTGGAACGGACCTCGGGTGTTGGCCTTGATACCCACCTCACCAAGTGTTGGAACCCGCTCGATGGCACGCTCCCACTGCGTTTGGACCGCGTCGAAATCTTCGGGCAAGAGGTCGGCGCCAAAGTCAGGCGGCACGTGATCTTCGGCGAATAGCTTGAGGTCTTTGGTGAACTCATAAGGGCCGAACTGAATGCCGCCCACATCTTCGCGCAGATAGGCGCCGTAATCTTCATCCCGCAGGATCGGGAACTCGGGCAACCCTTGTGCACGGCGTTCTTTCAGCAGCGGAACGGTGTCCGTTGTCCAGTATTGGTGAACGATTGGAATGCAAGGCAGATCCAGGCCAACACGGCGCGCGTTTTCGCGGGCATAGTTTCCGGTCGCGAAGACAAGATGTTCGCAAGTGATCTCACCCTGATTGGTTGTCACCTTCCAATGACCGTTTTCCAGTTTTTCATAAGCCAGCGCTTCGGTGTTCTGAAACACTTTGGCGCCTTTCTCGCGCGCCAGCCTGGCCATTGCCATGGTGATGTCGGCCGGGTTCACATAGCCGTCCTCGGTATGCAGGATGCCACCGCGAATATGTTCCGATTGGTTGAGCAGAGGGTGCAGTTCGGCGATTTCCTCTGGTGTCAGCAGTTTGCAGGGTACACCGGCAGCTTCGGCAATCGAGACATAGGACAGGAACTCGTCCCAGCGTTCCTGCGTATTGGCGACGCGCAACTGACCCACCTGGCGCAGCCCGACCGAAGCGCCGATCTTCTTTTCGACTTCGGAATAGATGCGGATGGTCTCCATCGTCATCTTCGAAACGTTGTGGGACCGCACAAAGGTGACCAGCAGACCTGCCGCATGCCAGGTGGAGCCGGAGGTCAACGTGGTTCTCTCAAACATGACCGCATCGGTGCAGCCGTGCTGCGTCAATCCATAAAGAACCGAAGCCCCGACGCATCCGCCGCCAACGACGACAACCTTGGCATGTGACTGCATTCGCTGAATTCCTTCTTGCGACTGATTTCGTTTTCAGACGGACCGTCAGCATGAAATCAGTAAACCCAGAACTGCTTGAACTGTTTACGTAAAGTCAGCGTCAGACAATTCGAAAAATTTTCGGGCCCAGCTTAGTTGAATTAAACCTTGGTCGTGTGTTCTGATGATTCCACGCGTTCTGTGAGGGTTTTCATAAAATTAAGTGCCATCTCTTGCTAGGCCTTGTTATGTTAGCGCAAACTGTGCTGATAAGGTCTGACATGGGTTCAAAGTGCTTAGTGGCACCATCAGCCTGTGCTGCATTTAGGGGGAAAACGCGTGTATCTCGGTCTGGATTTGGGGACGTCAGGTCTTCGGGGAATTGTGGTCAGCGAAGAGGGTAACGTCGTTGCCGAAGCCGAAGCAGGTGTCGTGACATCTACGCCGCGCCCCGGTTGGTCAGAACAAGATCCGTCCGATTGGGTAGAAGCCTGTCAAAACGTCGTTGCCCAATTACGTGCGTTGAACGGTTCCGCATTTTCCGCGGTGCGCGGCGTCGGTCTGAGCGGCCACATGCACGGTGCCACGTTGCTGGATCGGGATGGCAATGTGCTGAGGCCCTGTATCCTTTGGAACGACACGAGATCAGCGCAGGAAGCTGCGGAGCTGGATGGTCTGCCATCGATGCGCGCGATCACCGGGAATATCGTTTTTCCGGGTTTCACCGCACCCAAGCTGGAATGGGTGCGCGGGCATGAGCCTGACATGTTTGAAAAGACATCCAAAGTGTTGCTTCCGAAAGATTATCTGCGTTTCTGGCTCACCGGTTCCTATGTCAGCGACATGTCCGACAGCGCCGGTACGGCGTGGCTGGACGTCGGAAAACGTGAATGGTCAGACACTGCGCTGGATCAAAGCCATATGCGCCGGGATCAAATGCCAGAGCTGGTTGAAGGCAGTTCGGCAGGCGGAGAACTGCGATCAGAGATCCTTCAGCAATGGGGCCTGATCGGGCCGGTCGTGGTTGCCGGCGGGGCCGGTGACAACGCGGCAGCGGCCTGCGGCATCGGAAGCATCGGTGAGGGCAGCGGATTTCTTTCATTGGGCACGTCGGGTGTGTTGCTTGTCGCAAAGGAAAGCTATGCGCCCGCGCCGGAAACAGCCGTTCATTGTTTTTGCCATGCGGTGCCGGATCGCTGGATTCAAATGGGTGTGATCCTGTCGGCCACCAACAGTCTCAACTGGCTGTCCCGTCACCTCGGTCAACCCGTCGGCACGCTGGCATCGGACCTGCCGGATCCGGTGAAGGGGCCATCAAAGATCACCTTCCTTCCGTACCTGTCCGGTGAACGGACGCCGCATAACGACAGCGCCATACGCGGAGCATTCCTGGGCCTGGATATTGCATCGGAACCCGCTGATCTGACCCAGTCCGTGATGGAGGGAGTTTCCTTTGCGATGCGCGATTGTCTGGAAGCACTCAAGAGTACGGGCACCAAGCCCGAAAGTCTGCTGGTCGTCGGTGGCGGGGCGCGGTCGCGATTTTGGCTGGAGACATTGGCCACAGTTCTGAACACACCGCTTGCTTTGCCCAAGGGAAGTGAGTTCGGTGCCGCCATCGGCGCGGCCCGTCTTGCTGCCTGTGCTGTGCAGGGCGCCGACCCCGGGGATGTCATGCTTTCCCCGGAAGTCGCTGAGCGTGTCGAACCTCGGGTCGAGCTGTCCAGCGCATATGAGGCGGAATACCAGCGGTATCGCGAGTACTATGCTGCTTTGTCCCCTCTGGCCGCGCGCTGATGGCTGATCCCAAATCCATGCCTGTCGAGCAGGTCCTTCTGGAAGACGGCAACATGTCCGTTTCCCTGTTGAGTTATGGCGCAATCACGCAAGGATGGTGGCTTGGCAAAACGCCTTTGATATTGGGCTACGATAATCCGCAGGATTACCTGTCGGACCCGTTTTACCTCGGCGCGATAGTTGGGCGAGTGGCCAACCGCATCGGCGGGGCGCAGTTTGCGTTGCAAGGGCACGTTCATCATCTGACAGAAAATGAAGGACCAACCACGCTGCATGGTGGTCCGAGCGGGCTGTCGCGCAAACACTGGGAAATCGTGAAAACCACTCTGAATCAGGCGGTTCTGTCTTTGACTTCGCCTGACGGTGAAGGTGGTTTTCCCGGAGAAGTCGAATTCGAGGTGCATGTCAAACTGACCTATCCGTGCCTGACTTACACGATCACGGCGCGACCGGATCGCCCCACGCCGATCAGCATCGCACAGCACAATTATTACTCTTTGGGCTGTCCAGGGGATATCCTGGGCTGTCGGCTCAGGCTAAGATCGAACCGGGTGCTGGAGTTGGACGCGCGTTCCGTTCCTTCCGGAGATATCTCCGCTGCCGGCGAAAACGTGCCAGATTTCGCGTTGTCCCGCACCGTCGGGGCAGAGGGGCGCGAGCTGGACCATTATTTTATATTTGAGGAAAGTGGAAACCATGACCATCCAGTCGCAGAGGTCAGGGCACCTTCGGGATTGAGGATGAATGTGTATTCAGATCAACCCGGGGCGCAGGTCTATACCGGGGTACATCTGTCAGGCCGATTTAGCCCGGGTGCGGGGCTGTGTATTGAACCGTCAGGATATCCAAACGCCGTGAATATCCCTGCGTTCCCATCCGTCATCTATACGCCGGACAACCCGTATCGACAAACACTGACACTTGAGATTTCCGAGGGACGATCATGAGATTTCAGATCGCAGCAACTGCCGTGGGCATCTGGATGTCTCTTTCAGTTGCCCAGGCGCAAGACCTTGGTTCGCGCCCTGAATTCATCGAACCTGACCTTTCCAGCGTAGAGTTGGGGCAACTGCTGTTTTATGATCCGATCCTGTCGGGGAACAGGAACATCAGTTGCGCAACCTGTCATCATCCGAAACTGGGAACGTCCGACGGTCTTTCGCTGGGTATCGGCGAAGGTGGGGTCGGCTTGGGGGGAAACCGCAAGCTCACTCAAGAGAACAAGCCCGAGCAGCGCATTCCCCGAAACTCACCCGCGATGTGGAACCTCGGAGCGCTGGAATTCACGACGTTTTTCCATGACGGCCGCCTCGAGACGGATACGTCACAGCCCAATGGCATCAGAACCCCGTTGGGGGTGCATATGAGGCCGGGGTTCAAATCGGCTTTGGCGGCGCAGGCGATGTTCCCGGTGCTGTCACCTGACGAAATGGCGGGGCACTATTCTGAAAACGAAGTCAGCAAGGCCGTGCGTCTCGGCTTGCTGACCCAAGAGGGTGGCGCCTGGGATCTGATTGCCGCGCGTGTGGCGGCGATACCAGAGTATCAAAGGCGATTTGATGACATTGCGCCCGGAGAAGACATCACCTTTACCGCAATCGCCAATGTCATTGCCGATTTCATCGCGTTTGAATGGCGGGCTGACAACAGCCTCTTTGACCGAGCGATGCGAGGCGAAGACGCGCTGCCCGAACAAGCGCAGCTGGGGATGGAGCTGTTCTACGGAAAGGCTGGATGCAGCACCTGCCATTCCGGCTGGTTCCAGACCGATCACGGATTCCATTCCATCGCCATGCCTCAGATCGGTCCCGGAAAAACAGCCCGTTTCGAAAATCATGTGCGGGATGACGGGCGACTGCGCGTCACCGGTGACAAGGATGATGCGTTCGCATTTCGCACGCCTTCGCTGCGCAACGTGACCCTGACGGCGCCATATGGCCACAGCGGTGCCTACACACGGCTTGAGGATGTCGTGCGCCATCATCTGGATCCGGTTTCCGCATTGCGGAACTACGCCATCGAACTGGCTGATCTGCCAGAGTTTGACGGGGCAGAGGATCAAAAGGCTTTGCTGGACCCCCGGCATGTCGAAGCCATAGCAGCGTCAAATGATCTGGCGCCCATCAATCTGAGTGAGGGCGAGGTCGATGCCATCCTGAGTTTTCTGGGCACGCTGGAAGATCCGTCAGTGCGGCTGGGTGTTCCTCAATCGGTTCCCAGCGGATTGCCCGTCGATCAGTGATCAACGGCCGAGGTGGATTACCTGATTGGCATCTACCTTCTGCCAATCTCCATGTTCTCCATCAGGCCAGATCACCCGTACTTCTGCGGTTTCGAAGTCTCCTAGCCCAAAGTGGTGGAACCCGGCAATTCCGCTGGCGTGCCCCCCGCCAATGGTCACTTCACGGGTTTGAATGCCCTCGGTCGTCCTGACTTCGATAAAACTGCCGACTGCCTGTCTGTTGGGATGGCTCTGGCCGAGATCAATCATGAGCCAGTTGCCGGTCTTCGGTTCATTCTGAAAAACCTCAAGGTCCGAGCCACGATTGACCACCACCAAATCCAACCATCCATCCCCGTTGAAATCCGCGAGGGCCCCGCCGCGGGATTTTGCCATGGACGCGACACCGGCTTGTGACGCTGTTTCGACAAACCGACCGTCGGCGGTCTGCATCAACAGGTTGTTGGGGTCGTCCTGCGCCGCGTCGGGCATCTGCTCAACATTGCCTTTGGCGACAAAAATGTCGTCCAGCCCGTCATTGTTGACGTCCCCGAACTGAGCATGCCAACCGGTCGAGGGGCGGCCGTCTCCTCCTGCGTGTGGCCTGTGTGCGGTAGTGCCTCGGTCATAGGTTGCATCCCGCCATGTCGGCCCATCCTTTGCGGGATCGAAAACCTGGAATTTCTGGTCCCCCATGGACGTCAGATAAACATCGGGAAACCCATCACCGGTCAAATCCCGCGAGGCAATCCCCATGCCCCAGATCGAGTAGGGCAGCCATCCATCGTCCTCGCTGTACAGGCGCGGGGGGTCTTCCATGGCCCACAGTTGCTCTTGTCCGCCACGCACATAGTAGTGGCGGTCATTGCTGACGCGCAGATCCGCGCGACCCGTGCGGGCCCAGTCGGAAAACAGGATGGACAAGGAACAATGACCGGGTTCCAAACGGATAGGATCGCCATATTCGCTCCCTTCCGGGCGGTACAGAAGCGTCGGCCCGCAAGCCTCGAAAGGACCATCCGGATTGCTTCGGTCGACATAGGTCCCAAAGGCCAGCGTTGGCAGGGTTTGCCCGCTTTCCCAAGTGGCGGAAAAGCCGGTGGTCCAATGGTCCTGAGATTGAAAACTCAGTGCCGTGAAAGGCTCAAACGCGCAGTTCGGTTTGCCGCCCAGCAACAGGTCTTTGCCTACGCGCAAAACCGCAAGGTCCAGGATCCCATCGCCATCAATGTCCACCGGGTATGCGCCGGTCACACCGGTCAAGGATAAGGGGCCGGGCGTATCCGGAAGAAAACTGACTTTTGTGTCGGATGTGTTGATGAACAATTGCGCTGGGTTTGATCCGCCTGCCACGAACAATTCAGGGCGGTCGTCATCATTGCAGTCGAAGACCGCGCCCCCCCCGCCGACGAAATGTTCCCAGCCGCCATCGTAAACATGGCTGGGGGTTTCCACCTTTTGAAAGCTTGGAGGAACGGTTTCCGCAGCAGCAGCGGAAGCCACCGCAAGCAAGACTGTCATCTTAATTCGCATGAGCCGCCAGTTCCCTGACCTTGAGGATAGAGACCTGTTCAATTCCATAAGCCGCTGCCCCCTTTGCCCACATTGAATCACCCCAGTGGTTGACCTTGATTTCGGGCAAAGGCGCGTCGACGCTGACGACACCGTTTTGGACACGTGCCATCACCTCGTCTGAATGCAGGTAGTCAAAGCGGCCTCTGGCGCCGGACAGGATAATGCATTCGGGGTCGAACAGATTGATCAGGTTCGAAACCCCCATGCCGAACATTTGGCCAGCGCGGGCCAGAACGGAAATGGATCGGGCGTCGCCGGCTTTTGCTGCTGCGAGTATATCGACAAGAGTGCGGGGGTCCGTCGCTTCACTGGCGATCGTCGCTTCGCGGATCAGGGCGTATTCGCCCACATAGGCCTCGAGGCATCCGCGCTGCCCGCACTGGCACAACGCACCGTCCAACTGAACTTTGAGGTGCCCGAATTCTGCTCCGCATCCGCGTTCGCCGCGATAGAGCTTGCCGTCAAGAACGATGCCCAGGCCGATGCCGTGCTCGATCGTAACAACCAAGAAGTTCTTCAGCCCCTTTCCCAATCCGAAAAGCTGTTCCGCTTTTGCGACCAGATTGGCGTCGTTTTCGATGAAGGCAGGGCAGGGGAGCACCTTGGACAACAGCGGGCTCAAATCCACATTTCGTTCCGTCAGGGAAGATGACCAATGCACGAAGTTCTGATTTGCATCAATAAGGCCGGCGATGCCGATGCAGACACCGGACAAATCGGCAAGGGATCGGTTTGCCGAGGCGCAGGCCTGATCAAGCACGGCGCGGATCTTCGCGGCAAACGCATCCGGGGCCATGCGGGCTTGGTCCAGCGGATGCGTGTGCGAAGTGATTTCGGTTCCTTCGAAGTCCACGAGAATGACTGAAACCTGCTGGCGGGCGACTTTCACGCCCGCGATCAGATGTGACGCGCCATTCAGTTTCAGCTGTACACGCGGCCTGCCGCGGCGCGCTGATTTGGAAGGTGTTTCGCTTTCTATTTCCTCAATCAGACCAGCGGACAGCAGATCGGCAGTGGCGGACGTGATGGTCGCTGGGCTGGTCTCCAACGCGCTGGCGATGTCGATTCGTGAAATGGCCCCCCTGGCCCGGATTTTTTCCAGAACGCGCAGGCGAGTGATGTTCCTTTGGTCCGTGGCATTTGAAGAAGCTTTGCTTTTCAGCATCTTGCCCTCGCGAATCTAATCTCTGTTTCAACCTAGGTGGTTTTTTCTGTTACCGATAGCATAAATATTTTACCGACTGAAATAAATATGCTACTCAGAATTGTCGGGGCCACGAATCATGAAACGATGGCTCATTGAAACCGGGAGGAAATCATGAAACGAATTCTCAGCGCCTCTGCTGTGGCGGTCCTGATGGGGACAGTTGCATTCGCAGAGCCCACGGTCGGTGTAAGCTGGTCGAATTTCCAGGAAGAGCGTTGGAAGACCGACGAAGCGGCGATCAAGGCTGCACTGGAAGCGGGCGGTGCGGAATACATCTCGTCTGATGCCCAATCTTCTTCTGCCAAGCAATTGTCGGATATTGAAAGTCTGATCGCCCAGGGCGTTGATGCGCTGATCATTCTGGCGCAGGATTCCCAGGCCATCGGCCCGGCAGTGCAGGCGGCAGCAGACGAAGGCATTCCGGTCATCGCGTATGACCGTCTGATCGAAGATGACCGTGCGTTCTATCTGACATTCGATAACGTTGAAGTTGGCCGGATGCAGGCGCGCGCGGTGTTCGAAGCGATGCCCAAAGGCAACTATGTGATGATCAAGGGCTCGCCCACGGATCCGAACGCGGATTTCCTGCGCGGCGGTCAGCAAGAGATCATTCAGGCCGCCGTTGACAGCGGCGATATCGTCATCGTGGGTGAAGCTTATACCGACGGCTGGCTGCCTGCGAACGCGCAGCGCAACATGGAACAGATCCTGACTGCGAACGAAAACAACGTTGATGCCGTCGTGGCCTCGAATGACGGTACTGCCGGCGGCGTTGTCGCCGCGCTGACCGCGCAGGGCATGGAAGGCATTCCGGTCTCGGGTCAGGATGGCGATCACGCGGCGCTGAACCGGGTCGCCAAGGGCACGCAAACCGTTTCTGTCTGGAAAGATGCGCGTGAGCTGGGCAAAGCTGCCGGTGAAATTGCAGTTGCGTTGAGCAACGGAACCAGCCCCGAGGACATTGAAGGCGCCATCAAATGGACTTCGCCCGGCGGAACCGAGATGAACTCGGTCTTCCTTGCGCCTGTACCGATCACCAAAGACAACCTGTCCGTTGTGGTCGATGCTGGCTGGATTCCGTTGGAAGACCTGTGTCAGGGCGTCGAAAACGGCCCTGCACCCTGTAACTAATCCAAGTTCCAAACCATGATATCTCTGGCCCGCAAGGGTGGGCCAGAGATCATAGCTGAACATGAAAGATCGGATATGACCGAAACTTCGTCTCAGCCGGTACCCCAAAAAGCAAAGTCCAACCTGTTTCAGCAACTGGAACTGGATATGCGGCTATTGGGCATGATCGGCGCCTTCATCATCCTGTGCATCGGCTTCAACATCTTTACGGATGGCCGCTTTCTGACGCCCAGAAACCTGTTCAACCTGTCGATCCAGACCGTCTCGGTCGCCATCATGGCCTGTGGCATGGTGTTCATCATCGTCATGCGCCACATCGATCTGTCGGTCGGCGCACTTCTGGCGACCACATCTGCTGTGATGGCGATGACACAGACCGAGCTGTTGCCGAATGTTCTGGGCATGGGTTTGAACCACCCGGCGACTTGGGCGATCACGTTGGTGGTGGGCCTTGTGGTTGGCACATTGATCGGCGCGTTCCACGGTTGGATGGTGGGGTATCTGACCATTCCGGCTTTCATCGTAACGCTTGGCGGGTTTCTGGTCTGGCGCAACGTTGCCTGGTACATGACTGACGGCCAGACAATCGGCCCGCTGGACAGCACGTTTCTGATGTTTGGCGGCACCAACGGAACCTTGGGAACAACCGTCAGCCTCCTGTTCGGCCTTGCCGCCACCGCTATCGCGATCTGGGCGTTGTGGAGCGGTCGCCGGTCCAAAGCGGCTCATGGATTCCCTGTCAAGCCAGTCTGGGCCGAAGCGACACTTGCCGGGATCGTTGGCATTGCCATCATGGGCTATGTCTTTATCGTCAACAGTTATGCCATCCCGACACGTCGGCTTGAACGCATGTTCGAAGCGCGCGGCGAGACCATGCCGGAAGGGCTGGTTGTGGGATACGGCATCCCGATTTCGGTCCTGATCCTGATCATTGTGGCGGTGACGCTGACCGTTGTGGCCCGCAAAACCCGCTTTGGACGCTATATCTTTGCAACTGGCGGCAACCCGGATGCAGCCGAATTGTCGGGCATCAACACCCGTTTGATGACCGTCAAGATCTTTGCCCTGATGGGGTTCCTGTGCGCGCTGTCGGCGGTTGTGGCCTCGGCCCGTCTGGCCAATCACTCGAACGATATCGGAACGCTGGATGAGCTGCGCGTGATTGCCGCTGCCGTGATCGGTGGAACGGCGCTGTCCGGCGGCATCGGAACGATCTACGGCGCAATCCTTGGCGCGCTGATCATGCAGGCGCTGCAATCGGGCATGGCCATGGTCGGCGTGGATGCGCCGTTTCAGAACATCGTCGTCGGCACCGTCCTAGTTCTGGCCGTCTATATCGACATCGTCTATCGCAAACGTCTGGGGGCGAAATGATGCAAGCACAAGAAACACAAAACCGGGCTTCGGGTCGCGGATCGGGCCAGCCTCCGCTGGTGGAAATGCGCGATATCTCGATTTCCTTCGGGGGCATCAAGGCGGTAGATCATGTGTCGGTTGATCTCTATCCGGGCGAGGTCGTGGGCCTTCTGGGGCACAACGGGGCCGGCAAATCCACCCTGATCAAGGTGCTTTCGGGTGCCTATCAGATGGACCACGGCGAAATCCTGATCGACGGCAACAAGGTCGAGATCAACAATCCCCGCGACGCGCGCGCCAACAATATCGAGACGATCTATCAGACGCTGGCGCTGGCGGACAACCTGGATGCCAGTTCGAACCTGTTTCTGGGCCGCGAAATGGTCACGCCCTTTGGTCTGGTCAACGACGCCGCGATGGAGGCGGAATGCCGCAAGATCATGGCACAGCTGAACCCGAACTTTCAGAAGTTCAACGATCCGGTCTCGGCCCTTTCGGGTGGTCAGCGTCAATCGGTGGCCATCGCGCGTGCGGTGTACTTCAACGCCCGTATCCTGATCATGGACGAGCCAACGGCTGCGCTTGGCCCGCACGAAACACAGATGGTGGCGGACCTGATCCAACAGCTCAAGGCGCAGGGAATCGGGATTTTCCTGATCGACCACGATGTGCACGCGGTGATGGAATTATGTGACCGGGCCTCGGTCATGAAGAACGGACAACTGGTTGGAACGGTTGATATTGCAGACGTCACCGATGACGATCTGTTGTCGATGATCATTCTGGGCAAAAAGCCCGGCGAAAAGACGGAATGAGGTAAATGAAATGACGAGCGGTTTTTTTCAGGGAATTGAAAAAGTCCAATTTGAAGGCGAGGACAGCAAGAACCCGCTCGCGTTCCGTCACTACAACCCGGACGAGATCATCTTGGGCAAGCGCATGGAGGATCACCTGCGGTTTGCCGTGGCGTGGTGGCATTCCTTCGCGTGGGAGGGTGGAGATCCGTTTGGCGGCCCCACTTTCGAGCGCCCTTGGCACCCACAAGATGATATGGGCCGCGCCAAGATGAAGGCCGATATCGCGTTCGAGATGTTCCAGATTCTGGGACAGCCCTATTTCTGCTGGCATGATGCCGATATCCGCCCCGAGCAGGGGAACTTTGCCGACAATCTACGCACTCTGAACGAGATCGCCGACTATATCGGTGAAAAGATGCAGGCGTCCGGTACCAAGCTGCTGTGGGGCACGGCCAATATGTTCAGCCATCGTCGCTGGATGGGAGGGGCCAGCACGAACCCTGACCCGGATGTCTTTGCCTTTGCCGCCGCCACGGTGAAATCCTGCATGGATGCCACTCACAAGCTGGGGGGCGAAAACTATGTGCTTTGGGGCGGGCGTGAAGGGTACGAGACGTTGCTCAACACCGATATGAAAACCGAACTGGATCACATGGGCCGGTTCCTGAACATGGTGGTCGAGTACAAGCACAAGATCGGATTCAAGGGCGCGATCCTTGTCGAACCCAAGCCGCAGGAGCCATCGAAACATCAATATGATTTCGACGCCGCCACCTGCATCGGTTTCCTGCGCAAATATGGGCTTGAGGATGAGGTCAAGCTGAACCTTGAACAGGGGCACGCGATCCTGGCAGGTCACAGCTTCGAACACGAAATCGCTGTGGCTGCGGCCGAGGGGATGCTGGGATCCATCGACATGAACCGGAACGACTATCAGTCAGGATGGGATACGGATCAGTTCCCCAACAACACGCCCGAGGTTGCGTTGGCCTATTACCACATCCTGAAAGCGGGCGGGTTCACAACCGGCGGCACCAATTTCGATGCCAAGCTGCGCAGGCAGTCGATTGATGCCGAAGAGCTGATCGCCGCGCATGTGGGCGGTATGGATATCTGTGCCCGGGGCCTGAAAGCAGCGGCAGCGATGATGGAAGATGGCGGACTGGAACAGGCGCTGGCTGATCGGTACGCGGGCTGGAATACGCCCGAGGCGCAGGCGATGCTGACCTCTGGTCTTGACGAGATCACCGCACGGGTTCTGGCCGAGGATCTCAATCCAAAACCGCGCTCGGGGCGTCAGGAAATCCTCGAGAACTACGTGAACCGTTTTGTCTGATCCCTGTGGGTTACGCCGGTCCGTAAAATAACTTGTGTACAATGCCCCGGAAACGCGTGAGTTTGCTTCAGCGTTGGCCGGGGTTTTTCCTGGCCGAGCGCAACGGAATCAGAGGCCCGTCCGGGTCGAACAGGTGGGGCGAACTGGGTTTTGGCGGATCGATCGGCAGGCAAAGCGGTGTTTTTGAGCGGCAGCCTGATGCTGCATGTGACCCGCATGTCGCTGACCACCAGCATTGGCCTGATGGCCATTTTTGCCGTCGACTTTGTCGATATGATCTTCATCTCGATGTTGGGCAAAGACGCCCTTGCGGCGGCAGTGGGCTATGCCGGTACGCTGCTGTTTTTCACCAACGCGATCAATATCGGATTGTCGATTTCGGCCGGGGCGCTGGTTGCGCGCGAACTCGGGGCCGGGCGGGCTGAACAGGCAAGGCATTACGCGTCCAGCGTGGCCGTTATCGGGCTGATTGCCGGGCTGATGACATCGGGCCTGGTCTTGTTGAATCTCAGTTACCTGCTGTCCTTGCTTGGCGCAGAAGGTGAGGTTCTGAGGCTGGCGACGCGATATGTGTCTATCATCCTTCCCACCATGTGCGTGATGTCGATTGCGATGGCGGCAATGGCGGTGCTGCGCGCCCACGGCGATGCGCGACGGTCGATGATGGCAACGATTTATGGCGGTGTGGTGAATGCTGTTCTGGATCCGATTTTGATCTTTGCTGTCGGGTTGGGGCTGGACGGGGCCGCGATAGCCTCGGTCCTGGCGCGGCTGTGCATGTTGGGGGCGGCATTGTGGCCCGCGCTGCGGGTGCATCGGGGATTTGCACGCCCTTCACTGAAGCAAGTGGGACAGGATTTGCGCCCCGTGCGGGCAATAGCAATTCCAGCTGTTCTGACGAATGTCGCCACGCCGATCGGGAATGCCATCGTGGTGCGGGAGATCGCGCAATATGGTACGGATGCGGTTGCGGGCATGGCTGTGATTGGGCGTCTGTTGCCAGTGGCGTTTTCGGTCATCTTCGCGCTGTCTGGCGCGATAGGGCCAATCATCGGGCAGAATTTCGGGGCCGAAAAGTTCGATCGCGTGCGTGCTGCCTTTTTGGCTGGAATCAAGTTTACGGCCATTTATGTACTTTGCATGTCGGCCATTTTGTTTTTGCTGCGCGCACCGATTGCGGACCTGTTCGCAGCCGAGGGCGAAACCCGAAGTCTGATATATCTGTTTTGTGGCCCGCTGGCATTGGCTTCGTTCTTCAATGGTGTGATTTTCGTGACCAATGCCAGCTTCAACAACTTGGGGCACCCGGTGTATTCCACATGGATAAACTGGGGTCGCCACACAATTGGAACATGGGTTTTCGCAACGATTGGTTCACAGATCGCCGGAGCTTCCGGCGTTCTGCTGGGTCAGGCTTTCGGAGGCGTCATCTTTGCAGGTGTTGGATGGGTTCTGGTCGCGCGGGTTGTGGCACGGTTGGAGCGCTCACAAGCGCTGGAGCCTTTTTCCGATCAAGGTCGACTCCATTCACTGTTCGGGCGTCGCGGATGGTGATCAGGTCGGATCAGTTCCCCTGATTGCGCGCTTCCAGCCGTTCCAGGTTGACCACGGTCGACAGCATCAGGCGATCATGGCTCCAATCCTGTGTTTGCTGGATCGAAGCAGACCCCAATGCAAGAAGGGTGGCGAAGGTCAATGCCATCCCCAGAAACAGAGCGGGCAGGGTGGGCACCGTCGGTTGCGCATCGGTCAATGCAAGCACGCGCTGGCGCAGCACACGCTTGGCCTTGCCGCCCGTCACAAAGGCAACATTCAGAACGCGGGGATTGTTAACCGAGATCGTACGTGCGCAATAATCCAGTAGGCACGCGGTATACTCGCGCGCATCGATCCGTTTGCGGGCCACCACGGACTGGTCGCATGCCAGTTCACGCAAGCGGCCGAACTGATACTTGAGCATCAGATAGGCAGGGTTCCAGAACAACAGCGGGCGCAGCATTTCAAAGCCCAGTTCCCATTCCACGTCACCGGCCCGAACATGCTGAAGCTCGTGCGCCAACGCAAAGCGCAGTTCGTGCGGGGTATCCAGCAGGTGGCTTGGCAGAACGACATGGCGACGGCGCAATCCGCGCACGGCGAACGGTACGGTGATGCGATCAGAAAGACGGATGTCAACCTTGGCCGACTGCCGCCAAAGAAAGCTGGACTTGACTGTCTGGCGGATCATCATCGCATCCCGCAGCGCGCGGGCCGCAAACACCGCTGCGACCATAACAAGCAGGGTTGCAAGGGCAGTGATCACCGGCTGTTGCCCTGACAATGCAAGATCAACCCACCTTTCGCGGGTATTCAACAGGGCCTCGAACTGCGTGGCAGGCATGGCGATTTCGCCGCGCAGATAGGCGGCAACGGCGATGTCACCAAGCGCCATGGCGCTGCCCGGCCATGCGTAAGAGGCGAATGATGACACGCCGAACGCAAGAAACGGGCTGATCAGTACGCAAACGCACAGCGCCTTGAGCGCACGCAACTGCGCGACATAGCTGTGGCGCAGGGCTGTTCGGGTCAGGGCTGCGCGGGCCGCCAGCCAGATGACGGCTGACAAGGCCAGCACGATGTTGAGTTCGATAAACGTGTCGAGAACCGGTCTAACCGCTGTCATTTTGCAGTCTCCTTTCTACCAGCGCTCGAATTTCCTCAAGATCGGCTTCGCTCAGCCCCGCATCATCGACAAGCCGGGCCACCAATGTGGCGGGTGTATCGTCGAACAGAGTGCGGGACAGGTTTTGCAGAGAACGGGCCTGATATCTGTCCTTTTCCAGAAGTGGCGTATAGATCAGGGTCTTTCCTGTCTTGCGGCTTTCCACAAAACCCTTCTCGTCCAGAATACGCAGGATCGTGGCGCCGGATGTGTAGGCCAGATTGCGTTCCGAAGGCAGGCGGTCAAGGACATCGCGCACCGAGCCTTGCCCGAGGGCCCAGAGCTCGTTCATGAACTCCAGTTCAACCTCGGTCAGCAGATTTGTTGTCTTTTTCTTTCGCATCGATCTCGGTGTTGTCATGTTTAGTATGCCTGACAGACAAGCATCCTTTCGCGATTTCTCAAAGTCTAAACTTTCCAGAACACAAAAACGCCCCAGCCGATAGACAGGAAAAGAGGTATCCAGACCGGTTGCCCGACAAGACCCAGCCAGGCGAGGAAGATATAGGCGGACCCCAGAAGGGTGATGAAAAGCCGGTCGCCCAATGTGGTTGTCAGCCCCAATACGCCGCGCCGTTCTATCCCGTCGCGATACTTGAAGCCCTCAAGAACGCCTATCACAGCGATGGCCGAAAAGATTCCGATGAATACGGCCAGTGTCGCCGGGGTCCAGGCCATCCAGAAATCGGGCCACAGTGGGGCCGTCCAGGAAAAGCCTTTTTCCTCTGGCTGGCCGACGCTGCCCCATCCGGCCTGCTGGGCAAAAGTGGTGGAAGGCAGGAAAAAGAGGGTGAGAAGAAGTTTGCGCATATCGAACCTCACACACGTCCCATCGCGAAACCACGCGCGATGTAGTTGCGGACAAACCAGATGACGATGGCGCCGGGGATGATGGTCAGGGTGCCAGCGGCGGCCAGCAGGCCCAATTCGTACCCCGCGCTGGATGCGGTGCGGGTCATCACGGCGGCGATGGGTTTGGCCTCGACCGCGGTCAGGGTCTTGGCCAGCAGCATTTCCACCCACGAGAACATGAAGCAGAAGAAGGCCGCGACGCCGACACCGGCTTTGATATTGGGCAGGAAGATCGTCACGAAGAAACGCGGGAAGGAATAGCCGTCGACATAGGCGGTTTCATCCAGCTCCTTCGGAATTCCCCGCATGAAGCCTTCCAGAATCCAAACTGCCAGCGGCACGTTGAACAGTGTGTGGGCTAGCGCCACGGCCAGATACGTGTCGAACAGACCGATGGAAGAGTAGAGCTGAAAGAATGGCAGCGCAAATACCGCAGCCGGAGCCATCCGGTTGGTCAGCAGCCAGAAAAACAGCTGTTTGTCACCTAGGAACCTGTAGCGAGAGAACGCATAGGCAGCAGGCAGAGCGACACAAACCGAAAGTACCGTGTTCAACGTCACATAGGTGATCGAGTTGATATAGCCCCAATACCACGTCGGATCGGTGAAGATGGTGATGTAATTCTCCAGCGTAAAGGTCTGCGGGAACAGGGAAAAGCCCGACAGGATCTCGTTCGTTGTCTTGAAGGACATCGCCACCAGCCAATAGATCGGCAGCATCAGGAACGCGATATAGAGGATCGGGATAAGAGACCGCTTCTTCATTGCGCGTCATCCTTTGTCATCAGAGTGTAGAAGAGCCATGAGACCAGCAGCGTGATGGCGAAGTAGATCAGGCTCATCGCCGCCGCAGGGCCAAGGTCGAACTGTCCCAGCGCGATCTTCACCAGGTCGATCGACAGCAGGGTGGTCGAGTTGCCGGGGCCGCCCCCGGTCAGTACGAAAGGCTCGGTGTAAATGTTGAAACTGTCCATGAACCGCAGCAGAACCGCGATGGTCAGAACCGTTTTCATCTTGGGCAGCTGGATGTACCGAAAGACCGACCATGGGCTTGCGCCGTCGATCTTGGCCGCCTGATAGTAGGCATCCGGGATCGACACGAGGCCCGCGTAGCACAGCAACACGACCAGCGACGTCCAGTGCCAGACATCCATGACGATGACGGTGATCCAGGCCGAAAGCGGCTGTTGCGTCATGTCATAGTTGATGCCCAGAACGTCATTCAGGAAATATCCCAACAGACCGATCTGGGGCAGGGTAAAGATGTTCCACATCGACCCAACGACGTTCCACGGGATCAGCATCGGCAGGGCCATCAGCACCAGGCAGACCGGAACCCAGAAACCTTTGCGCGGCATCGACAGGGCAACGATGATGCCAAGCGGCACCTCGATGATCAGGATCAGGAAGGTAAACAGGAACTGTCGGCCAAGTGCGGCTTGAAACCGGTCCGACCGCAGGATCTGTTCGAACCAACCCAGGCCTTCCCAGAAAAACTGGTTGTTGCCAAAGGTTTCCTGCACCGAATAGTTGACCACCGTCATCATCGGCACCAGCGCGTTGAACGCGACCAGTGCCAGGACCGGAAGGACGAAGAACCACGCCTTTTGGTTTTCTGTTCTCATTGGGCCCGCTCCTCGGTTGCGATCCAGCCGTCCCGATAGACGCGGGATTGTTCGGGTTTGAATTGAAGGAAAACCTGTGATCCGGGTTCGGGCACGCTGTGTTCGGTCACGGCCTTGAGAGCGGTATTGCCGACCATCGCGCTGACCACAAAGTGGCGACCGATGTCGGAAACCTTGGTCACATGCGCCGGGATGCCGGTCTCGCCAAATCCCACATATTCCGGGCGAATACCCAGATCGGTGCGGCCGCCATCACCGTGAATGGGACCTTCCAGTATGACTTCGTGCCCTTCGAACAGGGCGCGGTCGCCGCGCGCCTCGCAGGGCAGAACATTCATGCCGGGCGAGCCGATGAAATGGCCAACGAACGTGTGCTGCGGGCGCTCGAACAGTTCGACCGGCGTTCCGATCTGCACAACTTCGCCTTCCTGCATCACAACCACCTCGTCGGCGAAGGTCAGGGCCTCGGTCTGGTCGTGGGTGACATAGATCATCGTCGCCTTGACGCGCTGGTGCAGTTCTTTCAGCTTGGACCGCAGCTTCCATTTCAGATGCGGGTCGATCACGGTCAGGGGTTCATCGAACATCACCGCGTTCACGTCGTCGCGGACCAGACCGCGACCCATCGAGATCTTCTGCTTGTTGTCGGGGCTGAGGCCGCTGGCACGGGTGTTCAGCATGTCGGTGACATCCAGCATCTCGGCAATCTCGTCGACGCGGCGCTTGATCGTCGCCGGATCGACGCCGCGGTTCTTCAGCGGAAAAGCCAGGTTTTCGCCCACGGTCATCGTGTCGTAGATCACCGGAAACTGGAACACCTGTGCGATGTTGCGCTGATCGGGGGGCAGGGCGGTCACGTCACGGTCACCGAACAGGATCTGCCCCTCGGACGGGGTCAGCAGGCCCGAGATGATGTTGAGCAGCGTGGACTTGCCGCAGCCCGACGGCCCCAACAGCGCATAGGCCCCGCCATCACGCCAGGTCACGTCGATTTCCTTCAGCGCATAGTCCTCGGGGCCTTTTGGCGACGGCATGTAGCTGTGGCGGAGGTTCGAAAGTTTGATCTGTGCCATGTCAGGCCACCCTTTTGCCGTCTTGGCCGAAATACCGGCAATGGGCCGGGTTCATGAAGAATGTGTGATCCTCGCCCACCTGATAGGGATGGACACCGGCGGCCAGCGACACCCAGGCGTCCTCGCCATGCTGGAAATGCGCGCTGGAATCCGAGCCCGAAAGCTCGGTCACGATCACGCGGCCGGTCAGTTCCACGTCCGCGTCAGACGTACGGAACGGCGTCACACGATGCGGCCGCACCGCGACCATGTAATCTCCGTCGGCCATGTCGGTGACGGCCCAGCCACCTCCACCGGCCAGTTGCGCCTGCGCAGCGGAAACGGTGATGCGTGCGACATTGATCGGGGGGTCTGAAAAGACCCGCGCGGCGGCGATGTTCTCGGGGTTGCGATAGATGTCAGCGGTTGGCCCGAACTGGGTCACGCGGCCATCTTCCATCAGGGCGGTGTAGCCGCCCAGCAGCAGCGCCTCTTCGGGCTCGGACGTGGCATAGACCACCACGGCCCCGCGCCCGGCGAACAGCTCGGGCAGTTGCTCGCGCAATTCCTCGCGCAGCTTGTAGTCCAGGTTGGCCAGCGGTTCGTCCAGGAATACCGCGCGGCTGTCCTTGGCGATGGCACGCGCCAGCGCGGTACGCTGCTGTTGGCCACCCGACAGCTCGTGCGGGCGGCGGTGCAGCATCGGGCGCAGTTGCAGCAGGTCGGCGGCCTCTTCCACGCGGCCCTCGATCTCGGACTGCGCCATGCCTGCCACGCGCAGGGGCGAGGCGATGTTGTCGAATACGGTCATATGTGGGTAGTTCACGAAGAACTGGTGCACGAGGCTGATTTTCCGCTTCTGCGTGTTCAGCCGTGTGACGTCCTGCCCATCCATCAGGACCTTGCCCGAGGCGATCGGGTCCAGCCCGGCCATCATCTTGATCAGAGAGGTCTTGCCCGAGCCCGTCGCGCCCAGCAGCACGTTGAAGTGGCCTGTTTGAAGGGTCAGGTTTGTGGGCTTGATATGGATGACGTTGCCGACCCTTTTGGTCGCGTCTTGAAGTTCGATCATGTCCGTGGGTTCCGGTCCTTCAGTGCAATGCACTGGTCTTGAAGTGGGGGTGCCTGATGCGGCACCCCCTGGGTTTCAACGGCTTACTGAGACTGCCAGCGCTGAACCAGTTCGTCATAGTTGACGGTCTGGCCTTGCGGCTTTTCGTTCTCGAGCTTGGCCTTGGGCGAACCCGGCTTTTCCAGCCAGAAAGACGGGTCCTGCGGCTCGTTCAGGCGTGGACCACAGCCGCCGTAGACACCGGCGCTTTCATCCGCGGCCTGCATACGGGCCATGGTGATGTCCATCTCTTCGGCCAGACGGTCCATCGCCTCTTGCGGGGTGAAGGCGCCCGAGTTCACGTCACCGATCTGCTGCCACCAGATCTGGGCCAGCTTCGGATAGTCCGGCACGTTGATGCCGGTCGGCGACCATGCCACACGATCAGGCGAGCGATAGAACTCGACCAGACCACCCAGCTTGGGTGCGCGTTCGGTGAACGACTCGTGGTTGACCGAGCTGTCGCGGATGAAGGTCAGACCCACATGGGACTTCTTCACGTCGACAGTTTTGGAGGTCACGAACTGGGCATAAAGCCAGGCTGCCTGAGCACGATCCGCAGGGGTCGATTTCAGGAAGGTCCAGGAACCCACGTCCTGATACCCAACCTTCTGGCCTTCTTCCCAGTAGGGGCCGTGCGGGCTGGGCGCCATCCGCCACAGCGGCGTGCCTTCGTCATCCACGGTGTTGTTGCCTTCGGACTTCGGCTTCACCATGTCGGCAGTGAAGGCTGTGTACCAGAAGATCTGCTGGGCCACGTTACCCTGGCTCAGTGCCGGCAGCGACTGGTAGAAGTCATAAGACGCGGCACCCGGAGGCGCATAGGCCCGCAGCCATTCGTCCCATTTCCGGATCGCATAGACCGCAGCCGGACCGTTTGCAGCACCACCACGCGACACCGAAGCGCCAACAGGGTTGCAGGTGCCCGCTTCCATGCGGATGCCCCATTCGTCGACAGGCACACCGTTGGGTTCGCCCTTGTCGCCGGCACCGGCCATCGACAGCCAGGCATCGGTCATGCGCCAACCGAGGTCGGGCGCGCGCTTGCCGTAATCCATGTGCCCGTAGATCGTGGTGCCATCGATTTCTTTCACGTCATTGGTGAAGAACTCGGCGATGTCCTCATATGCGGACCAGTTGACCGGGACACCCAGATCATAGCCGTATTTTTCCTTGAACGCGGCTTTGTTGGCCTCATCATCGAACCAGTCCTTGCGGAACCAGTAAAGGTTCGCAAACTGCTGGTCGGGCAGCTGATACAGCTTGCCGTCCGGGCCGGTGGTGAACTGAATGCCCATGAAGTCATCCAGATCCAGCGTCGGCGAAGTTGTCGCCGCCCAGTCACCGTTCATCATGTCCGTCAGCGCATAGGCGAGCTGCAAACGCGAATGGGTGCCGATCAGGTCACTGTCGTTGACATAGCCGTCATACAGGTTCCGACCCGTTTGCATCTGGGTCTGAACGGCCTGAACCACTTCACCTTCACCCAGAATCTGGTGGTTGACCTTGATACCGGTGATTTCCTCGAACGCCTTGGTCAGCACCTCGGATTCGTAGGAATGTGTCGGGATACCTTCGGACAGGACGTTGATTTCCATACCTGCGTAAGGCTGTGCAGCTTCGATGAACCACTGCATCTCGGCCATCTGTTCGTCTTTCGACAATGTCGATGGCTGGAATTCGTCGTCGATCCAACGTTGTGCTGCGGCTTCGTCGGCCCAAGCAGGACCGTGCCCCGCAATGACGGCAGCCGCCGCCACTGCGGAAAGTAGATGTCTCCGCATCTGTCTCCTCCCAAAAATTATGGTTCTCCGGCAGAAACCGGATGCCGGACAGCATCAGCGATTTCTTGCGTATGTGTCAAACTAAAAATTTAGTAATTGACGTTCAGGCATCCCGAAAGAGGGGGGCTGAACTCATTTGCCAATTTTTGAATTCGCTGTAAGCTGGCATTGTTAATACAAAAATTACCGCTGAACCGTGCAGCGCGAATTACGAAAAACGACTTGGAACAGTGAGGATAAGCAATGTCCCGAAGTCTGTTGAAGTACACGCGTGTTCTGGAAATCGTCGGGGACACAATCAAGGTTCGAGTGCCAATCGGGGGCACTCGTGAACCGACTGTCCGGTTCAACGACCTCGCTGTGATCGAGACGGTGGATGGCCGAAAATCACTGGCCCAGACGATCTTCATCGACCGGGATGTCGTCACGTTGCAGGTGTTTTCCGGCACCAAGGGCATATCGACCGAAGCAACGGCGACCTTCCTCGGTCACCCGATGCAGACACCTTATTCGGACAATATTCTGGGCCGCGTCTTTGATGGCGCCGGTGTGGCAATAGATGGAGGTCCCGACCTGTCTGCGGAACCGCATATCGATATTGGCGGACCGACCGTCAATCCGGCGGAACGCGCGGTTCCAAACAGAATGATCCGCACGGATGTGCCGATGATCGACGTGTTCAACACATTGGTCGAGAGCCAGAAAATCCCGATCTTCTCGGTTTCAGGAGAGCCATTCAACGCGTTCCTCAGCCGAATCGGTATCCAGGCAGACGCAGATATCGTGGTCTTTGGCGGGCTGGGATTGATTTTTGACGACTACCACACGTTTCGCACCTCGTTCGAAGATGCGGGCGTGTTTTCGCGCACCGTCATGTTCGTCAACCAGGCGATGGATCCTTTGGTCGAACGTCTGCTGGTGCCGGACATGGCGCTGGCGGTGGCCGAGAAGTTTGCTGTGGAAGAGGGCAAGCGCGTGCTGGTCCTGCTGACCGACATGACCGCCTATGCTGACGCGATGAAAGAGGTTGGCATCAGTCAGGAGAGGGTGCCATCTCAGCGCGGCTATATGGGGGACCTGTATTCGCAGCTTGCGCGCCGATACGAGAAGGCCTGTGACTATGCCAAAGGCGGGTCGGTCACGGTTCTGACCGTCACGACCATGCCCGGAAATGACGTAACCCACCCGGTGCCTGATAACACCGGCTATATCACCGAAGGGCAGTTCTATCTGCATTCCGGTGTGATCGATCCGTTCGGCAGCCTGTCGCGCCTCAAGCAGAACGTGATCGGCAAGACCACTCGCGAAGATCACGGGCAGATCATGAACACGATGATCCGTTTCTATTCTGAAAGCCGCGATGCCGCGCAGAAACAGGCGATGGCCTTCGACCTGTCAGACTATGATCACCAGTTGCTGAAATTCGGCGGCCTGTTCCGGTCTCGGTTCTTGGACATCAATGTTTCGATCCCGCTGGAAGAGGCGCTGGATCTGGGTTGGAAGACTCTGGCAGAGTGCTTTGCGCCTGAACAGTTGCTGATGAAGCAGGCACTGATCGACAAGTATTTCCCGAAGGATGCCAATGGCGCGGTTGCAGCTGAATAAATCGTCGCTTGCACGCGAACAGACACAGCTGAAAAGCTATGAGCGGTTCCTGCCGTCGCTGGACCTGAAGCGGCAACAGTTGATGGCTGAACGGGCCCGGGCCCGGGAAGAGGTCGACCGTCTTGAGCAAAAGGTGCAGGCACTGGTGCAACAGGTTGGTGAAAGGCTTCCGATGCTGGCCCAGCAGGGTGTCGTTCTGGATGGGCTGGTCACGCTCAGGGACTACAAGGTCAAAGAGGTCAATGTGGTGGGGGTCAAACTGCCTGACCTTGATCGGATCGATGTGGTGGTGCGCCCGTATTCCGTTTTGGCCAAGCCCCATTGGGTCGATGCTGCTGCGCTTTTGCTGCACGACGTTATCGAAGCGCGGGTGCGGGTGAAAATTGCCGAAGAACGGGTTCGCATCTTCGAAAGGGCGGTGGCCACCATTACCCAGCGGGTCAACTTGTTCGAAAAGGTTCTGATCCCGCGCGCCAAGGCCAACATCAAAAAAATCCGCATCTACCTGAGCGACGAACAGATGCAGGCTGTCGTGCGGTCAAAGATCTCGAAACGCAAGCACGCGCAGGAAGCTGTGACATGAGCGTTGCGCGTTTGAAAAAGATGTCCCTGATAGGGCCGGCTGCAAAAAAGGCGGACACGCTTGAGGCGCTTCAGACCCTTGGCTGCATGCATGTTTTGCCGCTTGTACCGCCGCCAAACGAACCGGAAAAGATCAGCGATCGAGGTGCAAGAGATGCGTATAAGGCGTTGCGTTTCCTTGCAGAAGTGCCTGAACCACGCCGTCAGATCAAGCGCGCCCCGGATTTCGACATGGACCGTTTCGTGCGCGAGGTGACCGACCTCATGCAGCGCATTCGGGATACGATGGACCGGCGTGACTTTCTGGCCCATCGCATCGCCCAGGTGCGACCCTGGGGTGATTTGGATTTCCCGCCGACCGATGCGCTGGCTGGCAACAGGCTGTGGTTCTATCAGCTGCCGCTGAAGCACCGGGATGCCCTGTCCGAGGTCAGATTCCCATGGGCAATATTGGCGGAAGACCACCGGTACCTGTATGCCGTTCTGATTTCACCTGACGAACCCGATGATGGCGTTCTTCCTGTTCCGCGAACGCATGTTGGCTCGCTGCCTGTGCACGAGCTTGAGGCCCAGTTGGAAGAGGCCGAGATCGCCCTCGAGGCGTTGGAAGCCGAACGCGTTGCGCTGACGCGCTATCTGACATTGATGCGCCGGAACCTGTCCGTCGCTGAAAGTGCCGCTGAGCTTGCCCATGCAACGCAGAAAGTGCGCGACGAAGAGGCAGTGTTTGCTTTGCAGGGGTGGGTTCCCGTGGATCAGGTGGAGACTGTTCTTGCCATGGCAAACGCCAAGGGCTCGGCCGTCCTGATTGAAGATCCGGGGCCGGGCGACACGCCCCCGACCTTGCTGGAGCAGCCTGAAAATCGCAGGGCCGCTGTCGATCTGGCGCTGTTCTATCAGGTGCCAGGATATCAGGACTGGGACCCCAGCGTCATCGTCTCGGCGTCCTTCGCGATCTTCTTTGCCATGATCGTGGCGGATGCCGGGTACGGTGCTGTCATCCTGCTGGCTGTGCTGGCCTTTTGGAGACGGATGGATGGCACGGCAGGTCAAAGATCCTGGCGTCTGTTCGGTCTGATCATCTCGGCTGTTACGATGTTTTACGGCGTCATGGTGGGCAGCTATTTTGGGGTATCACCGGCTGCCGGCTCGATTTGGGCAAGGCTCAAGGTGCTGGATTTGAACGATTTCGGCGCGATGATGATGGTCTCGATCGTCGTTGGCGTTATACACCTTGTCCTGGCCAACGCACTTGCGGCCCGCGCGGCGTGGGGGCAACGCAAGGCGGTTGCCAATCTGGGCTGGATTGCGGCCCTGATCGGCGGGTTTGTCCTTTGGCTCGGCTACATGAACGGCAAATCGCCGGTGCCGGGCGCGGCTATTCTGACCGCCGGCATCGTGGCGATTGTGCTGTTTTCCAGCGAGCGGGTCATCCAGAGGCCGATGGACTGGATCTGGCGTTTGATCGAAGGGTTTCAAAGCCTTGCCGGGGCGATGGGCGCGTTTGGGGATGTTCTCAGCTATATGCGCCTTTTTGCGCTGGGCCTTGCTTCGGCCTCGCTGGCGATCACGTTCAATGATCTGGCGGTGTCGGTCATGCAGGCCCTTAAGGGGCCGGGCATTCTGTTTGGGTTGCTGATCCTGATCATAGGTCATGTTTTGAACTTCGCGCTCGCGATGATGAGCGGCGTCGTGCACGGTTTGCGTCTCAATTACATCGAATTCTTTAAATGGGGTCTGCCGGATGAAGGCATCATCTTTCGTCCGTTTGCCCGCAAGGAGGTTCAGGAATGAATGAGCTTGTTCTTACACTGGGTTGGCTGGGTATTTATGCGCCAATGGCATTGGGGGCTGCGGCCAGCGCCATAGGGTGTTCGATCGCCGGGATGGCCAGTATCGGGGCCATGACGGAAACCGAGGGCGGCTATGGCCGTTTCGTGGGTGTATCCGCGTTTCCCTCAACGATGGTCATCTATGGGATCGTCATCATGTTTACCCTGAACCGCGACGTGACGCCTGAAAACGCGGGCGGTCTGTTCGGCATCGGCATCCTGTCGGGCATTGCGCTGATGTATTGCGGCATCTGGCAGGGTCGGGCCTGTGCGGCTGCGATCAACGCGACCAAGGAAAAGCCCGAGATTTTTGGCCTTGCCCTGGCCCCCGCCGCAATCATCGAAGGGTTTGGTGTTTTTGCCTTCGTGTTTGCACTGGTCATTAGTGCGGGGATCAGCTGATGGCACAGAACGGAACGATTTCGCACGGCGTGGATGCCCTGATCGACAAATTGCGCAACGATGGGGTTGCCGCAGGTCAGGCCGAAGCCGAAAAGCTGCGCGCAGAAGCAAAAGCCGAAGCCGCGCGCATCGTGGCAGAGGCAAAGCGCGAAGCCGAGGAGTTGAAAAAGAAAGCCCGCACAGAGACCGACAGTTACAGGGCTGCCGGGGAAGAAGCATTGAACACGGCGATGCGGGATGCCGTGCTGACCATGAAGGCAGGTCTGACGGATCGCTTCAAGGCAGATGTCGAACGCCTTGTAACCAAAGAGATGTCCGATCCCGAGCTTCTCAGGCAGATGATCCTCGAGGTGGTAGGCCGGGCCGGGGCAGGTGCAAACCTGGACGGCAAGGTTTCCGTTATCCTGCCTGCCAGGGTCGCCACGCAGGAAGACATCAAGCAAAATGCCGATGACATTCAATCCGGCAAGCTGACGAAATATGTTCTTGGGCTGACCGCGAAGATGCTGCGCGAGAATGTCGAACTGCACGCAGCCGATGACGTGCAGGAAGGCATCCGAGTCCGCGCAGAAGATCAGGGTGTAGTTCTGGACCTGACGGATAAGGCGGTGGCGTCGCTGTTGATGGAGCATTTGCAGCCCCGGTTCCGCGCCGTGCTGGAAGGGGTCATCCGCTGAGATGTCAAAGCAGGACGCCTATATCGCGTTGATGTGCAGCCTTCCGGGTTCGGAACGGCTGTTCGTTGCCAGGCAGCCGCCCCTGTCACGTATCAGGCTGGACCGTCGATTGACGGCTTTGACACCGGAGGACAGCAAAGTTCTGAAGATCCTCGAGCATGCGTTGAGCTGGAGCGCCTACGACATGGATGTCACCGACGCTCAGGCGATCCAGCGCTGCAAACAAGCGATGCTGGACATCCCTCAGCCCACCTTGCGCAAGCTTTTCATGGAACGCATGGAACTGCGCTCGGCGGTCGCGGCATTGCGATTGAGAAAACGCGGAGAACCAGCGCCATCAGGCCCTTTCGGGGTCGGACGATGGAGCCGCCACATTCCCGCCAATTGGAGTGATCCCAGCTTTCGGCTGGAACGGCTCATGCCCTGGATCAAAGAGGCAACCCAATTGCTGGAAAACGAAGATCCGCTGGGTCTGGAACGTCTGCTTTTGTCGATAAGCCACAAGCAGCTCAAGCGGCACGCGGCTCGTCACATGTTCGATTTCGAGGCGGTCGCCATTTACGTTCTGATCTGGAACATCTTCGACCGCTGGGCGCAAAGCAGCGCTGCGGAAGCCGCCAAGAGATTTGAGAAACTGGCACAACAGGCCATGGCCGATTTCGCTGAAGTCGATTTTGAGGGAGCAAGCGCATGACAGCCCCAATCTCAGCCAAACACTCATCGACCGCACGTGTCGTCCTGGTTCAGGAAGGGCTTGTGCGGATACAAGCCAATTCGGACACGACCGGCCACCCCGGTCAACTGGTCAAAAACGAAGTGGTTTACATATTGCCTTCGCGTTCCGGCCCCGGTGGGCGTCAGGAAAGGCTCAAGGGCGAAGTGCTGCGCGTACGTGGGGATATGGCGGACGTTCAGGTCTATGAAAGCACTGATGGGGTGGCGGTTGACGACCCGGTGGAGCAATCAGGTCAGCTCTTGTCGGTAGAGCTTGGTCCGGGGCTGCTGGGGCAGGTGTTTGACGGGTTGCAATCGCCTTTGCCCAAGGTGGCCGCCGAATTTGGAACCTTCTTGCCGCGGGGCGCAGATGTTGCGCCCTTGGATGAACATGCGAAATGGTCCTTTACGCCGTCGGTGACGGTGGGCGATACGGTCACTGCCGGGGACAGCATCGGAACAGTACCCGAAGGCCATCTCAGCCACAAGATCATGCTGCCGTTCAACTGGACCGGCGCGTACAAGGTGGTCTGGGTGCAAAAAGGCGCGGCCACGATCCATGACATCGTGGCCCGTCTGGAAGACGAAGACGGTGGCGAGCATACGCTGACGCTTTCGCAGAAATGGCCGGTTCGGCGGCCACTGCCGGAAAATGTACTGAAGCGCGCGCTGTCCGAACGGTTGTATCCGACGGAACCGGTTCTGACGTCGCAACGACTGATCGACACGTTCTTTCCGATTGCGCGCGGCGGCACCGCCTGTATTCCCGGTCCGTTCGGAGCGGGCAAGACCGTGCTGCAAAACCTGATCGCACGGAACGCAAAGGTTGATATCGTGATCGTCGTGGCCTGCGGCGAACGTGCAGGTGAGGTGGTCGAGACCATCGAGGAATTTCCGAAAATGACCGACCCAACCACCGGCGGCAGCCTGATGGATCGGACGATCATCATCTGTAACACGTCATCCATGCCGGTTGCCGCGCGCGAGGCGTCGATCTTCACCGGCATTACGTTGGGCGAGTATTATCGCCAGATGGGCCACGATGTCTTGTTGATTGCCGACAGCACCAGCCGGTGGGCGCAAGCCATGCGCGAGACCTCTGGCAAGCTCGAGGAAATTCCGGGCGAAGAAGGGTTCCCGGCCTATCTGGAAAGCTCGATCAAGGGTTTGTACGAACGCGCCGGGGCGCTGAAAACGAATGATGGGGATCTTGGCAGCCTGACGCTGATCGGAACGGTTTCGCCTGCTGGCGGCAATTTTGACGAGCCGGTAACCCAGTCAACCTTGTCGACGGTCAAGTGTTTCCTCGGGTTGTCATCCGAACGCGCCTACAAGCGGTTCTATCCAGCGGTCGATCCGATGCTCAGCTGGTCCCGGTATGCTGACCAATTGTCCGACTGGTATGACAGGAACGCCGAGCCGGGGTGGACAGCCAAAGTGCGCACCCTTTTGGCCCTGATCGAAAAAGGCGAACAGGTCGATCAGATGATGCAGGTCACCGGGGAAGAGGGCGTCACAATTGACGACTTTGTAACCCAACAGAAAGCGTTGTTCGTCGATATGGTCTACTTGCAGCAGGACGCATTTGACACAGTCGATGCGACGGTGCCGCTTGAACGGCAGATAAAGACGTTCAAGCTTGTGTACGATGTGACGCAATCCAAGGCGGTCTTTGTCGACAAGACCGAGGTAAGGCAGGTGTTCACGCAACTGACCGGGCTGATTAAAAACTTTCACTACGCGGCAGAAAACACACCCGAATACAAATCCACCTGGCAAAAGATCGAAAACCTGTGCCGAGAAAAGCTTGGGGTCTGAGACAGGTCGCGCCGAATTGTTCCGGTGATCCCCGAAGGCTGGAAATACCGCGCGTTGCAGAGGTTGCACCGGCTTGTCGCATGCAGCGATCCATGCCCTTATGATGCGAAACCGAGTATTCGGAGCCGACAGTGAAGAAAAAAGCCCCAAACACCCATCGTGAACTGGAACTGCTTGACGCATTGCGGCGTCTGGGCGGGGCAGCGCGAAACTCTGATCTGGTGAATGTGCTGGGTGTGTCCGAAGAAACGGTGCGACGTACGATCAAGTCCTTGTCCAAGGCGGGCATGATCGAAGGCGTTCATGGCGGCGCCTACCTTGCCGGGGCACAAGGTGATCCCGGTTTCTTTCGCCGTATTTCGCAACATGCCGACGAAAAGCGTCTGATCGCTGTGCGTACGGTCAAAATGGTGTGGGATCACATGACGGTCTCCTGGATGTCGGCTCGACCACGGCCTTTGTCGCGGAGGAATTGCGCCGGGCCAACCGTCTGACGGTTGTCAGCAATTCCATCGGCGTTGTACTAGACATTGGCGGGGATCAACGGAAACCGTGTGCATTTGCTGGGCGGAGAACTGCAAAGCGATGAGCGGGGCACCTTCGGCCACGTCACCCAAAGGCAGTTGCAACGATATGCGTTTGATCTTGCGATCCTCAGCACGGATGCGATCTCGGACAGCAGGGGAACCTCATGCAGCGTGACATAAATCACGCGCTGGAAAAGACCAATCGTCAGATCAGAAGTCAAAGGCTGAAGATGCAGGAAAATGGTAGCCCGTAGGGGAATCGAACCCCTCTTTCCAGGTTGAAAACCTGGCGTCCTAACCGATAGACGAACGGGCCAC
>NZ_JBXWML010000009.1:0-172122 GCF_059609845.1 Ruegeria sp. YTSC002 | reverse complement strand
CGGTTGTAGCTCAGTTGGTTAGAGTACCGGCCTGTCACGCCGGGGGTCGCGGGTTCGAGCCCCGTCAACCGCGCCATTTTCTTCTCAAATCCGTCGGTCCGCCAGATAGCCAGGCATTGCGCTGTACGATTCCATGCCCATGGTTTGATTTGGTCGGCGAAAACCTGTACGTTCACTAAATGTTCTAACTTTTCTGTTGGAGACTCGGGCAAGCTCGCCTATCTCTAAACCACTTGTTTGTTGGGGGCCGGAAATGGCTGAGCTGAAGAATATAGAGGTGCGCGGCGCGCGCGAGCATAACCTCAAGGGCATTGATGTCGATATCCCTCGGGATCAGTTGGTGGTGATCACCGGGCTGTCCGGTTCGGGCAAGTCGTCGCTGGCGTTCGACACGATTTATGCCGAAGGTCAGCGCCGTTATGTCGAAAGCCTGTCCGCCTATGCGCGGCAGTTTCTCGACATGATGGAAAAGCCCGATGTTGACCATATCAGTGGACTGTCTCCGGCGATCTCCATTGAACAGAAAACGACCTCGAAGAACCCGCGATCAACCGTGGGAACCGTCACCGAGATTTATGATTACCTGCGCCTGCTGTTCGCGCGCGCGGGCACGCCGTACAGCCCGGCCACCGGCCAGCCGATCGAGGCGCAGCAGGTACAGGACATGGTCGACCGCATCATGACGATGGAGGAGGGCACGCGGGGTTATCTGCTGGCTCCGATCGTGCGCGACCGCAAGGGAGAGTACCGGAAGGAATTTCTGGAACTGCGCAAGCAGGGGTTCCAGCGCGTGAAGGTGGATGGCCAATTCTACGAACTGGACGAGCCCCCGACATTGGACAAGAAGTTCCGCCATGACATTGACGCGGTCGTTGACCGGATCGTCGTGCGCGAGGGGATGGAGACCCGCCTTGCCGACAGCCTGCGCACCGCGTTGGACCTGGCCGATGGCATCGCGATTCTGGAAACCGCGCCACGGGAAGGGGAGCCGGAACGTATTACCTTCAGCGAAAACTTTGCCTGCCCGGTCAGCGGTTTCACTATCCCCGAGATTGAACCACGCCTGTTTTCGTTCAATGCGCCATTCGGAGCCTGCCCGGATTGTGATGGGTTGGGGGTCGAGCTGTTCTTTGACGAGCGACTCGTGGTGCCGGATCAGACGCTGAAACTGTATGACGGGGCCCTAGCGCCATGGAGGAAAGGCAAGTCGCCGTATTTCCTTCAGACCATCGAAGCCATCGCGCGCCATTATGAGTTTGACAAGAACACGCCCTGGAAAGACCTGCCCGGCAAAGTGCAGCAGGTGTTCCTGCGGGGCTCTGGCGATGAGGAAATCCAGTTCCGCTATGACGAGGGCGGACGAGTGTATCAGGTTACGCGCAGTTTCGAAGGCGTGATTCCGAATATGGAACGGCGATATCGCGAAACTGACAGCGCGTGGATCCGTGAGGAATTCGAGCGGTACCAAAACAACCGTCCATGCGGCACCTGCGAAGGTTATCGTCTGCGCGCCGAAGCTTTGGCCGTGAAAATCGCCGGGCTGCATGTCGGTCAGGTGGTGCAAATGTCCATCCGCGAAGCGCTTGCCTGGATCGAGGATGCTCCGAACCATCTGAGCGCTCAGAAGAACGAGATCGCCCGGGCCATTCTGAAGGAAATCCGCGAGCGGTTGGGCTTCCTGAATAACGTTGGGTTGGAATACCTTACGCTGTCTCGTTCAAGTGGAACGCTGTCTGGCGGCGAAAGCCAGCGTATTCGTCTGGCCAGCCAGATCGGCTCGGGCCTGACCGGGGTTCTTTACGTATTGGACGAGCCCTCGATCGGCTTGCACCAGCGTGACAATGACCGGTTGCTTGGTACGCTCAAGAATCTGCGGGATCAGGGCAACACCGTGATTGTTGTCGAACATGACGAGGAAGCCATCCGCGAAGCCGATTACGTGTTCGACATTGGTCCCGGTGCGGGCGTGCATGGCGGGCAGGTGGTCAGCCACGGCACGCCCGATCAGATCGCGGCCGATGCGGCCTCGATCACGGGGCAGTATCTGTCGGGCGTACGCGAGATTCCAGTGCCCGCCGAGCGGCGCAAGGGGAACAAGAAAAAGGTAACGGTGGTAAAGGCTTCGGGCAACAACCTCAAGGACGTGACGGCCGAGTTTCCCTTGGGCAAGTTCGTTTGTGTCACGGGTGTATCTGGCGGCGGCAAGTCGACCCTGACGATTGAGACGTTGTTCAAGACCGCCTCGATGCGCCTGAATGGCGCGCGTCAAACGCCTGCGCCGTGTGAGACAATCAAGGGTTTGGAGCATCTGGACAAGGTCATCGATATCGACCAGCGCCCGATCGGGCGGACTCCGCGTTCGAATCCGGCAACCTATACCGGGGCCTTCACCCCGATCCGCGACTGGTTCGCCGGGCTGCCCGAGGCCAAGGCGCGGGGATACAAGCCGGGTCGTTTCAGCTTCAACGTCAAGGGCGGCCGCTGTGAGGCCTGTCAGGGCGACGGCGTCATCAAGATCGAGATGCACTTCCTTCCCGACGTCTATGTCACCTGCGAAACCTGCAAAGGCGCGCGATACAATCGCGAAACGCTCGAGATCAAGTTCAAGGGCAAGTCCATTGCGGATGTGCTTGATATGACGGTGGAAGACGCGCAGGAGTTCTTCAAGGCCGTTCCATCAATCCGCGACAAGATGGATGCGCTGGCCCGCGTTGGTCTTGGCTATATCAAGGTGGGTCAACAGGCGACCACGCTGTCGGGTGGTGAGGCGCAGCGTGTAAAACTGTCCAAGGAACTGTCGAAACGGTCAACCGGGCGGACGCTTTATATCCTGGACGAACCGACCACGGGTCTGCATTTCGAAGATGTGCGCAAGCTGTTGGAAGTGCTTCATGAATTGGTCGATCAGGGCAATACCGTCGTGGTGATCGAGCATAATCTCGACGTGGTGAAAACCGCCGACCATATCATCGACATCGGGCCTGAAGGCGGCGACGGCGGTGGTGAGATCGTAGCCGTCGGAGCACCTGAAGAAATCGCTCAAGTCGAACGCAGCCATACCGGTAGGTATCTGAAAACCATGCTCAACCCGGATCGGGTGGCGGCGGAGTAGGCGGCTTCAGGCTGTCTTCGCTCCACCGCCTGTCCAATCTAGTTTTTCTTGGTTGGGCAGGTGCTGATGCCCAACACCGAGTATATCGGGCATGTATTCAGCAGACCCGTGACCAACGGCACGATGCCGATCCACATCCAGGTTCCGTATCCCAACAGAGCGCCCAGAATAAGCGCGGCGCCTATTGCGATCCGAAGCGTTTTGTCGAGTCCACCCATGTTTTTGGTCATCACGTAAGAATCCTTTCCAAAAGGTTGCACCCTTTGGGTATCAAACATTCCGTGGGTGGAATATGACTTGGATCAACTTCGTCCACGCTTTTCAAACCGAGGCAGCATGGCGCTGAAATCGCGGCCCAGACCGTCCTCGTTTTCGACGAATTGCTCGTAAAGTGCAGTCGCGGCCTGTCCCATCGGTGTATCCGCATCCGCACTGGATGCGGCTTGTTGGCTGAGGCGCAGGTCCTTCAGCATCAACTCGGCTGCAAATCCAGGAGTATAGTCATTGTCGGCAGGGCTTTGCGGGCCAACGCCTGGGGCAGGGCAATAGGCGTTCATCGTCCAGCTGTACCCCGATGAGGTGCTGACCACATCGAACATCTTTTGGCGGTCCAAACCCAGTTTGTCGGCCAGGGCAAAGGCCTCGCACGTGGCGATCATGGTGACGCCGAGGATCATGTTGTTGCAGATCTTGGCGGCCTGGCCTGCTCCGGCTTCGCCGCAGTGAACCGCTTTCTGCCCCATGATGTCGAACAGAGGAGCAGCCTTTGCAAAGGCGGCTTCTGACCCGCCGGCCATGAATGTCAGGGTGCCACCTGCCGCGCCGCCGACACCCCCCGAAACCGGAGCGTCGACGAACAGCAGACCAGCGCCGCTGGCCTGTTCCGCGACTGCGCGTGCGCTGTCCACGTCAACTGTCGAGCAATCGATCAGCACCGCACCCTTCGCCATGGCGGGAATGATCTGATCCGCAACTGACCGCAGGATGGCGCCATTCGGCAGCATGGTAATGACTGCATCGGCAGAGGCGACGGCTTCGGTCGCAGTACCGGCCTGCGTCACCCCGTCAACGGCAACGCCTGCCGTGTCGAATCCGAGAACCTGATGGCCGGCCTTTGCCAGATTGGCCGCCATGGGTGCCCCCATGTTTCCCAGCCCTATGAACCCGATCTGCATCTCTCAGTCCTCCTCGAATGTCAGGGTGTCCGCACCCAATGGCTGCAACATTTTCGAGACGGCCACCAGGGGGACGTCCATATCGGGAAACTGCCAGTTCGGGTTGCGGTCTTTGTCTATGATCTGCGCGCGGATGCCTTCCAGAAAGTCACCATGCTCCATCGCCCGGTGGGTAAAGCGGTATTCCATCTCCAACGCGCGCCGCATGGTCAGCGAGGGGCCACGCAGACGGTGCAGCATCTCGATCGTGCAGGCCACGGAAAGCGGCGCGTTTTTCGTTATTTTTTCCAGATTTTTGTCTGCAAATTCCTGATCGTCATTGCGCAGGCTGATCAGGATGTCGCCCAGAGTTTCACCGGAAAAATGCATGTCGATTTCGGTTTGCAACTCTGCCAATTCGCCCTTGGGTGGTGTTTCGGCATGTTCGGCCACCAGTTCCGCATTTCCAGACGCCTCCAGCAATTCGATCAGATCAGACCATTGCGATTGCGGTATGAAATGGTCGGCAAACCCCGCAAAGATCGCGTCCGCAGGCCCCATTCTGAAGCCCGTGGTCCCAAGGAATTCACCCAGTCGCCCCGGTGCAAGGGCCAGCATCAAAGACCCGCCGACATCCGGAACCAAGCCAATCGAGCATTCCGGCATTGCAATCTTGGAGCTTTCTCCGACGACGCGGTGGCTGCCATGGCAGCCGATTCCGACACCTCCGCCCATGGTAAATCCCTGAAGAAAACTGATGACCGGTTTGGGATATTCGAAGATCAGGGCATTCAGACGGTATTCGTCGCGCCAGAACTTCTGACCATAGGCATAATCGCCCTTGGTGCCCGTTTCATAAAGTTCGGCGATGTCACCCCCCGCACAAAAGGCTTTTTCCCCCTCGGCGTCCAGAACGATCAGGTCAACGGCATCGTCTTCCCGCCAGTTGCGCATCGCGGTGTCGATGGCCATGCACATGTCATAGCTCAGCGCGTTCAGCGCATGAGGACGGGTCAGGGTGATGCGACCGGCACGGCCTGTGGTGCGGATTTCAATATCTGACATCGGGGCCTCAGCGATTGGCGAGCAACTGGCGTGAAACGATCACGCGCATAATCTCATTCGTGCCTTCCAAAATCTGATGCACGCGAAGATCACGCACAAGCTTTTCGATGCCGTAATCCGCAAGATATCCGTACCCGCCATGCAGTTGCAGGCACTGATCCACCACCTTCGATCCGGTTTCGGTCACGAATTTCTTGGCCATGGCGCAGAATTTCGTGGCATCGGGCGCGCCGTTGTCCAGTTTCCACGCCGCCTGACGCAGGAAGGTGCGGGCGGCCTGCAATTCGATCTCCATATCCGCCAGACGGAACTGAAGCGCCTGGAACTGATCGATGGATTGGCCGAACGCCTTGCGCTCGGACATGTATTGCAGGGTCATATCAAGCCCGGCTTGGGCAGCCCCAAGAGAACAGGCCGCGATATTGAGCCGCCCACCATCGAGGCCCATCATCGCGTATTTGAAGCCGTCGCCTTCGGTGCCCACGAGGTTGCCTGCGGGAATTTTGCAGTCGTCGAACTGAACCTGCGCGGTGGGTTGGCTTTTCCAGCCCATTTTCTGTTCCAGCGCCCCAAAACTCAGCCCCGGCGTGCCGTCTTCGACATATACGGTCGAGATCCCCTTGGGCCCATCCTGACCGGTGCGTACCATGCAAACATAGGCATCCGAATAGCCACCGCCCGAGATGAACGCCTTGGTGCCATTCAACGTATAACCTTCGTTGGTCCGTTCGGCGCGGGTTTTCAGCGCCGCCGCGTCAGAGCCGGAACCGGGTTCCGTCAGGCAATAGCTCAGAACCGTATTCAGGCTCAGAACATCCGGCATGATGCGTGCCTTGAGGTCGTCATCCGCGAAATTGTCCAACATCTTGGCGCACATGTTGTGGATCGACAGGAAGGCAGCGACCGAAGGACAGGCCATCGACAGGGCCTCGAAAACCAGCGTGGCATCCAGGCGGGTCAGGTTTGAGCCTCCGCTTTCCTCGGATACGTAAAGCGCGCCGAAACCAAGTTCGCCTATCTGGGGCCACAAGGTTTTGGGAATGGTTCCGTCTGCCTCCCACTGGCGCGCAAAGGGGGCGATGTTTTCCTGCCCGAACGCGTGCGCCATGTCGAATATGGCTGTTTGCTCCTCGCTGAGTGCGAAATCCATGACGCTCCCTCCCGTCGGCAATGAATTGAACGGTTGTTTATTTCTGAATTCTTACAGAAATTTTGCAGGCGCAACAATGAGTCGGTTGAAACGGATCACAAGCCGGAAACGTTCAGAGATCGGCGTGAAACTCCTCGATCAGGTGGCGCACGACGGCTTGCCCCGGATCGTCCCCCCGCGCTGTTGCCTCGGCATGAATACGGCGTTGGCGCGTGGCAGAGGTGCCGTTTTCAGCAATCTGCCTGAGCCGTGCGAGTTCAGTCATCGTGCCAAGCGCTTCGGTGTCTTCAGCCAACAACCCCATGAGGTCGCCGATCAGTTCAGACATGGGCTTGACCGACCGGTCGCCGAAATCGATCAGCCCTTCACCCACTCCGTATCGTTGAGCGCGCCAGCGGTTTTCGCCGATCAGGAAACGATCATATTGCCGCCAGCGCAGGTTGCGGTCTTTCAGGCGGCACAGCATCCGGGTCAATGCCTGCACCAGTGCCGCCAAAGACAACGTGTGCTCCAGCCGGGGCTGAACATCCATGATCCGTGTTTCCAAAGTCGGGAAACGATGCGAAGGGCGCAGATCCCACCAGATCTTGGTGGTGTCTTCTATGACGCCAAGCTCGACCAGAATACCCGTGGTCCGTTCATACTCGCTCCAACTGGCAAAAACTGGCGGCAGCCCGGTGCGGGGCAGGTTGTCGAACACCGTCAGCCGGTATGAAGACAGGCCGGTATCCTCGCCGTTCCAGTAAGGCGAAGATGTGGACAGCGCCAGGAGATGCGGCAGAAAGTATGACAGTTGCGGCATCAGGTCGGCCCGAAGCGCAGGGTCTTCGACCCCAACATGAACATGCATCCCGCAGATCAGCATCCGCCGGGCAACGCCGCCGAGTGCGTGTTGCAACGCGTCATACCGTTCTTTCCGGGTGTGGTGTTGATCTTTCCAGTTGGCGAAGGGATGGCACGAGACGGCGATAGGGGACAGGTTGTATTCACCCGCCCGTTTCGACACGCATGACCGCAGCCGCTTCAGATCTTCGCGCGCTGAAGCGACCGTGGTGTGTGGTCTGGTTCCAACCTCTATCTGGCATTGCAGGAACTCGGGGCTGACCTGACCTTCGAAATCGCTTTGGCAGGCCGCCATCAACGCTTCGGGGGCTTCGGACAATTGCAGGCTGTCACGATCCACCAACAGGTATTCTTCTTCGATCCCGAGTGTAAATTCCTGCTGCATGGGGCCCCTCCCAGTTGTCAGTTCCATCAGTGAATACGGAAATTTTCGTTTTGCCAAGGGTTTGCCCGGCTTGCCCTTGCAGTGAAACGGTTTGCAACGGTAAGGAACACTGCATCACAGATCGCGGAGCCAGCGCCTTGAAACCCAGAAAATTCCCGAAGATCAACGCAGCCCTTGAAGAATTGGGGGTGAAACTGGTCGACAGAGTTACGGAACAGGATGAACGGGCGCGGCTGGAAGCCTTCGAAGCGGCAGGAGGGTTGACGCGCCCCGCCTATGCGTTGTCGCCGGGGATGGAGGGGTTCGACATCTCTCAACTTGTGGCGGAATACGAGCGTCACAAAACAGCCCTTGAGGCGCTGAAAGATCCCGCACGCAACCAGACCGGTTATCGTACCGGCAATGGTTACTATGACAGCCCGGATGCGGATGCGTTGTATCTGATGATCCGCCGCTTTCAGCCCAAACGCGTGATCGAGGTCGGATGCGGCAATTCCACCCGGGTGACCCGTCAGGGAATCATCGACGGCAATCTGGATACCACCATTACCGCTGTTGATCCGTACCCACGCGCCGATATCGCCCATGTGGTCGACCGGTTCGAACAGAAACGTCTTGAAGATACAGACCCGGCCCTGTTCGCAGAGCTGGAGGCCGGAGACATTCTGTTCATCGATTCCAGCCATGTTGTGCGGATGAGCAACGATGTCGCCCATCTGTTCTGCCGCATCATACCTTCGCTCAACACCGGCGTGGTGATCCACGTTCACGACGTGTTTTTGCCCTACGAATACCCCAAGCGCTTCTTCTATGACTGCCCAGGTTGGGGAGAGCAGTACGTGTTGCACAGCTTGCTTCAATCTGGCGCGTATTCAATGCTTTGGCCGGGATATTACCTGCAACAGGATCGGCCCGATGCCGTTGCCGCCTTGCCGTTCCTGGCCGAGGGGCGGGCGCAGAGCATCTGGGTGCAGCTCAAGGAAAACTGAAACCAGAGTGATCCATTGCGGCAAAAGCCCCGTACCCCTTTCCATAACAAGCTGGAGAGGAGAAGACAGCCATGTTCCGTCGTACATTCATGGGCGCAGCCGCCGCACTTGCATTCGCCATGCCGCTCAAGGCTCAGGCCGCTGATATCGTCGACACCGCCGTTGCCGCCGGGTCGTTCAACACTTTGGTTGCCGCCGTTCAGGCCGCAGGTTTGGTTGATACGCTGAAAGGGGAAGGTCCGTTCACCGTATTTGCACCCACGGACGAAGCCTTTGCCGCGCTTCCTGAAGGCACTGTCGAGACGCTTTTGAAACCCGAAAACAAGGATCAACTGGTCGCCATCCTGACCTATCACGTGGTTCCGGCCAAGGTTATGTCCGGTGATATCGCAGGCAAACGCGCCAAGGTTCTGACCGTTCAGGGCGATCGATTGAGCGTCAATGCCAAAAACGGCGTGAAAGTGAATGACGCCAAAGTCGTGCAGGCAGACATTGAAGCCAGCAATGGAGTGATCCACGTCGTCGACGCGGTGATCCTGCCGGAATAAACGCCGGGTTCCGAAAACAACAAAGCCCCGGCGATCGACCGGGGCTTTGGCTTGTCAGAAGGGGGATCAGACCAGACGAACCTGTGTTCCGACCTTGACCAGCGGATACAGTTCTTCGACATGCTGGTTGTACAGGCCGATGCAACCTGACGAGCTTTGGCGACCGATCTTTCGCGTGTCGTGCGTTCCGTGAACCAGATATGCAGGCCAACCCAGATACATGGCGCGGGTTCCCAGCGGGTTGCCGGGGTCGCCACCTTCCATCCGAAGCGGCAGCGAAGGGTCCCGTTCGCGCATCGATGCCGTGGGGGTCCAGCTTGGGAATTCGGTTTTGCGCACGACTTTCGTGTACCCGCGTTTGGTAAGCTCTTCGCTCATGGGTACGGAGCTTGGGTACAGTTTGTAGGTGCCGTCAGGCCCCCAGTAATGGACGGCGCGGCTGGTGATATCGGCCAACAGGCACCCGACGCCCAATTCATCGAAATGGTCCTGCCAGTTCTGCTGCGAGAAGGACGATATGTTGCGCCGGACCGGCAATTGCGTACTGATCGCGTCTTCCGTTTCCGGGAAAGCATCCGTGCTTTGCGCCCGAACAAGGGCAGGTGTTGCCACCAAAGAGGCCACGCCCAGCAAGGCAGAGCGACGGGTCATACGGGATTGGGACAAGTTTGCCTCCGATAAGTTCACTGCTCGGTAATCTGTTGGCGCCAAAATATGGGCATTGGTTGGTTTTTTCCAGAGTGAACCACTTGAATTTCCTGTGACCGGGCGGACGACAGCAGGTTTTTCGGCGGAAAGATGCAAAAAGCCCAGCCGTTGAACGGGCCGGGCTTCAAGCGTCAGGAAACTGTGGGATCAGTCCATGGCCTTGAAGTTGAACTCGCCACCTTCCTTGATGCCCGACGGCCAGCGTGCGGTCACGGTTTTGGTGCGGGTGTAGAACTTGAAGCTGTCCGGGCCGTGCTGATTCAGGTCTCCGAACATGGATTTCTTCCAACCGCCAAAGGTGTGATAGGCCAGCGGAACCGGGATCGGAACGTTGATGCCCACCATGCCGATATTGACCCGGCTGGCAAAGTCACGTGCGGTGTCGCCGTCACGGGTAAAGATCGCGGTGCCGTTGCCGTATTCGTGATCCATCGCCAGTTTAAGGGCCTCTTCGTACGAACCCGCGCGCACGGTGGACAGAACCGGGCCAAAGATTTCCTGTTTGTAGATGTCCATCTCGGGGGTCACGTTGTCGAACAGGTGCGGGCCGACAAAGAAGCCGTCCTCATAGCCTTGCAGGCTGAAGTCGCGGTTGTCGACAACCAGTTTCGCACCCTGTTCGACGCCTGAGTTGATCAGGCCCAGAATGCGCTGTTTCGCGGCAGCGGTCACAACCGGGCCCATGTCGACATCATCGCCGGCAGTGTAGGGACCAACTTTCAACTTTTCGATGCGCGGCACCAGTTTTTCGATCAGTGCGTCCGCGGTTTCTTCGCCCACGGGAACAGCCACCGAAACGGCCATGCAGCGTTCGCCTGCCGCACCGAAACCGGCACCAACCAGCGCGTCAGCGGCCTGATCCAGATCAGCGTCGGGCATGACGATCATGTGGTTCTTGGCGCCGCCGAAGCACTGGGCGCGTTTTCCGTTCGCCGTTGCGCGGCTGTAGATATACTGCGCGATCGGGGTTGAGCCGACAAAACTGACGCCCTGAATGATCTCGCTGTCGAGAATGGTATCAACCGCTTCCTTGTCGCCGTTTACGACCTGGAAAACGCCTTTGGGCAGGCCGGCTTCGACGAACAGTTCAGCCAGCATTAGGGGCACGGACGGGTCGCGTTCGGACGGTTTCAGAACAACGGCGTTACCGCAAGCCAGAGCAGGGCCAACGTGCCAGAGCGGCATCATGGCCGGAAAGTTGAACGGCATGATCGAGCCGACAACACCCAAAGGCTGACGCATGGAATACATGTCAATTCCGGGACCCGCGCTGTCGGTAAACTCACCCTTCAGCATCTGTGGCGCACCAATGCAGTATTCGATCACTTCCAGACCACGCTGCAAATCACCCTTGGCGTCTGGAATGGTTTTGCCGTGCTCGCGGCTCAGCGCTTCGGCCAGTTTGTCCATGTCGCGGTTCATCAGGCCGACCATGGCCATCATGACGCGCGCACGTTTTTGCGGGTTGGTTGCGCCCCATGCGGGCTGGGCGGCGGCGGCGGCCTCGATCGCGGCGGTGGTTTCCGCTGCACTGGCCATCGGGCACTTGTATTGAACTTCGCCCGTTGCCGGGTTGTAGACGTCGTCGAAACGACCGGACGTTCCGGCGACCATTTCGCCGTTCAGGAAATGGGTCAGGTCTTGCATCAATAGCTCCTCCGATAGATTTGCGCGCAGAATAGGCTTGCAGAAATCCGGCGAACAGAGGCAATGTCTCAAAAGAGTTTTGCAAAAATGCAAAAGGGATCAAAATGACCCCAAATTGGGATGACATGCGGATTTTCCTGGCTGTCGCGCGCGAGGAAAGCCTGTCTTCCGCTGGTCGCATCCTGAAGATCGACCCTGCCACCGTCGGTCGGCGCATTGCGCGCCTGGAGGCGACGCTGGATTCCACATTGTTCACCAAGTCGCAGCAAGGCTATGTTCTGACCCCGGCGGGACAGCGGCTGTTGGAACATGGGCTGCACGCAGAAGAGGCGATGCGCGCGGCGGCCGGGGCGGTAACAGGACCGACGAAAACGCTAAGCGGGCAAATCAGGATTGGTGCGCCGGACGGCAGTGCCAACTATCTGCTGCCGCAGGTGTGTGCCAAAATCAGCGACGCAAACCCTGATCTGGACATTCAGATCCTTGCGCTTCCGCGCGTGATCAACCTGTCCCGTCGCGAGGCGGATATGGCGGTTACGGTCAGTGCGCCGACCGCCGGTCAGCTGCTGGTGAAGAAAATCAGCGACTACAAGCTGCACATGGTCGCGACCGAAGAGTATCTGAAGCGACATGATCCGATCCGGAGCATCGCTGACCTGAAGGGCCACAGGTTGATCGGCTATATCCCCGACATGATCTTTGACCGGGAACTGGATTACCTGAATGATATTGGCGTTGACCGTGTCGCTCTTGCATCGAATTCGGTGTCGGTTCAACTGCGGCAGGTCTGCCTGGGAACTGGCGTTTGCGTGGCGCATGATTTCACCTTGCCGTTCCACCCGGGGCTTCGGAAAATCCTGACGGATCAAGTGAGTTTGACGCGCAGCTTCTATCTGGTCCGGCATCAGGGAGACCAGCGCAACGAGCGGTTGAACCGCTTTGCTGATGCCCTGACACGCGGCATTCGCGATGAAGTGCTTCGTTTGGAAGCAGGCCCCGACGCTTGACAGGTCGCGGCAATCGCGCAACGCTTTGGAATAAGTGTTATTATTCCGGAGGTATTCTTCATGCTAGTTCAGGCCATCCTGAAGTCCAAAGCGACAGATGGTGTCGTGACCGTGGCGTCAACGGCGACAATCTCAGAGGCCTCGAAGATTCTTGCGGACAAGCGCATCGGTACGGTCGTTGTTTCCGACGACGGTGGCAATACCGCGGCCGGCATATTGTCGGAACGTGACATCGTCCGGGAACTGGCGGCCAGCGGCAGCGGTTGTCTGAACCAACCGGTAAAGTCGTACATGACGCAGAACCTTGTCACGGCGACGCGCCAGACCACCGTGGAAGACATCATGTCCCGCATGACAGAGGGGCGCTTTCGCCACATGCCGGTGGTTGAAGATGGAAAACTCGTAGGCATTGTCACTTTGGGTGATGTGGTGAAGGCCCAGCTTGCCGAACTTGCGATGGAAAAAGATGCCCTCGAGGGCATGATAATGGGGCACTGACGCCAAGGCTTGCCCAAGCAATCACTTGCACCCGCAGCAAAGTTATGTTTGCTTGCGCAGAAATTTTGTTGCGCAGGAGGGCGCGATGCGGGTTGGATTGTATCCTGGAACCTTTGATCCCATCACGATGGGGCATATCGATATCATCCGTCGGGCGGCAGCTTTGGTGGACAAACTGGTTATCGGTGTGGCCATCAACCGGGACAAGGGCCCTCTGTTCTCGCTGGAAGAGCGCGTGGCCATGATCGAGGCGGAATGCGCCCGGCTTTCAGAACAGACCGGAACCGAAATCATCGCGCATCCCTTCGAAAACCTTCTGATTGACTGCGCGCGGGATGTAGGCGCGCAAATCATCGTACGGGGCCTGCGGGCGGTCGCCGATTTCGAATACGAGTTTCAGATGGTCGGCATGAACCGGGCTCTGGACGATTCGATCGAGACCGTCTTTTTGATGGCCGAAGCGCGCCATCAGGCGATCGCGTCCAAACTGGTGAAGGAAATCGCCCGGTTGAACGGCGACGTGTCGAAATTCGTCACGCCCCGAGTCAATGATGCGCTGAAACAGCGTTTAGGCTAGGGCACCCATTGCGGACGCCGTATCCAGCATCCGGTTCGAAAAGCCCCATTCGTTGTCATACCACGCCAGCACACGAACCAATGTGCCATCAGTGACTTTGGTTTCAGCCAGTGAAACGGTCGAGCTGTGCGGATCGTGATTGAAGTCAATGGAGACCAGAGGGCGGCTTTCCGCGGCAAGCACGCCGGGGATTTTGGCAGCCGCATCGACGAACAGCTGGTTGACCTCTTCTTCGGTCGTGGGGCGTGAAACCTCGGCCACAAGATCAACGACCGAGACATTCGGGGTTGGAACACGGATGGCCTGACCGGTCAGTTTCCCTTTGAGTTGCGGCAGCACCAGGCCCACGGCAGCGGCCGCACCGGTTGTCGTGGGGATCATCGACAGCGCCGCTGCTCGGGACAGGTAGGGATCTTTTCCAACTGTATCATGCACCGGCTGGCTGGCAGTGTAAGCGTGAACAGTGGTCATGTTGCCGTGCTTGATACCAAGGCCGGCATCCAGAGCCGCAGCAACAGGAGACAGACAGTTGGTGGTGCAGGACGCGTTTGAGACCACCAGATCCTCGGCGGTCAGTTCGCTATCGTTGACACCAAAGACGATGGTTTTCACACCGCCGTCGCCCTTTGCAGGGGCAGAGATCAGAACTTTCCGGGATCCGTTTTTGAAGTGACGTTCCGCCGCCTCGCGCGTACGAAACACACCCGTGCATTCCAGAACGACGTCAATATCTGACCAGGGCAGATCCTCGGGGTTGCGCTCGCTGCTCAGCCGAATTGGACCACGACCCACGTCCAGACCTGCATCGCTGAGCGTGACCGGGTTGGGGTAGCGGCCGTGAACGCTGTCAAATTCAAAGAGATGCGCGTTCATGTCGGGTTTGCCAAGATCGTTGATCGCGACGATCTCAACGTCCGTACGTCCGCTTTCCATCACCGCGCGCAGAACCCCGCGCCCGATCCGTCCAAATCCGTTGATCGCCAGTTTCAAGGTCATGGTCTGCTCCGTCCAAATGTCTCAGCAAGATGAGTTAGCGCTAACAAAGCCAGATCAGGCGAAATGTCAAGGAAAACCTCAGTCACCGCCAGAAAGCGAGCCAGTCCAGGAAGTCGTAAAGCTTCTTTCCGAGGAAAAGCAGATCTTCGGTGCCATACAGCGCCACATCCAGCATGATACCGCCGAGCAGAAGAAGGCCGAGCCAGATAGCGATTTGGTTGGTCATGGCTGTCCCGAACGTAAAATGCCCGCTCAGATAACCTGAGCGGGCATCAAGGTACAAGCGAAGTCCGAAGGGTCAGTTAAGGCGGCCCATTGCAACAGCAACGTCGGCCATACGGACCGAGAAGCCCCATTCATTGTCATACCAGGCCAGAACGCGGACCATGCGGTCATCGACAACGCGGGTCTGATCCGGTGCAAAGATCGAGCTTTCCTCGGTGTGGTTGAAGTCGGTCGACACCAGCGGAGCGGGCTCATATCCCAGAACGCGCTGCATCGGGCCTTTGGCGGCCTCTTCGACGATCGCGTTGATTTCCGCCGTCGAGGTGTCGCGTGAGGCACGGAACGTCAGGTCTACCGCCGAAACATTCGGGGTCGGAACGCGAATGGCGGAACCGTCCAGACGGCCTTTCAGGTTTGGCAGAACTTCACCCAGCGCCTTGGCCGCGCCAGTCGAGGTCGGGATCATCGACATTGCCGCAGCGCGGGCCCGGTAGAGGTCGCTGTGGCGACGGTCCAGCGTAGGCTGGTCGCCTGTATAGGCGTGGATGGTGGTCATGATGCCGTGTTCGATGCCGACGCCTTCGTCCAGTACCTTGGCCAGCGGGGCGAGGCAGTTGGTCGTGCACGAACCGTTCGAGACCATGTTGTCATTGGCGGCCAGCGTGTTGTGATTGACGCCGAAGACAATGGTCTTGTCCACGTTCTTGCCCGGAGCAGACAGCAGAACCTTGCCAGCGCCACGTTCCAGATGCGTTTTGGCCTTCAGGCCATCGTTGAACTTGCCGGTGCATTCGAGAACCACGTCACAGCCTTCCCAGTCCAACTCGGTCATGTCGTAGGTCGAGAACATCTGCATCGGGCCGCGACCCAGATCCATGGTGTTGCCGTCAATGGTGACGTCGCGCGGAAACCGCCCGTGAACACTGTCATATTTCAGCAGATGCGCCGAGGTTTCCAACGGGCCAGTTGCGTTGACTTTGATCACTTCGATGTCGTTGCGCCCGGACGCGGCGATGTGCGACAGGGTGCAGCGGCCAATACGGCCAAAACCATTGATACCGACCTTGATGGTCATATGACGTCTCCAGATGCGCTTGCTTTCAGGGCCATATAGCGGCGAAAAGGGAATCTCAAAAGGGCAAAAACGGCATATTTTTAAGGTGTTAGCGCAAACCTGCGCCGGTTGCGCTAACGCTTGCGCTAGCCGTTGTATCAGGTAGGGTCCGGTTTGCAGCAGCAGATGTGAAGGGAAACGCGATGAGTGGTCTTTTGGCCCTGTTGGACGATGTGGCTGGCATTGCCAAGGTTGCGGCGGCATCAGTGGATGATGTGGTTGCAGCAGCAGGCAAGGCGGGGGCCAAAACCGCTGGTGTGATCATTGATGACGCGGCGGTGACACCGAAATACGTGCAGGGCTTTGCACCGGCGCGGGAATTGCCGATCATCTGGCGCATCGCGCGCGGTTCGGTCTTCAACAAGATCATACTCTTGCTGCCTGTGGCCTTGTTGCTGGCCAATTTTGCTCCGTGGCTGATCACGCCTTTGTTGATGCTTGGCGGGTCATATTTGTGTTTCGAAGGGGCCGAGAAGATTTTTCACGTTCTGTTTCCTCATGGCAGCCATGTCATTGAGGAAGACATGAAGAACCGCGATCCGGGCCATCTGGAGGAACAAAAGGTCAAGGGCGCCATCAAAACTGATTTCATTCTGTCTGCCGAGATCATGACCATTGCATTGGCGGCAATCGAAGCCCCGAACCTGTGGATGCAGGCCGCGACGCTGGCCGTTGTCGGGATCGGCGTGACGGTGGCCGTCTATGGGTCGGTGGCGTTGATCGTGAAGATGGATGACGTGGGGCTGTTTCTGGCGAATAACGCTCCAACTCCCGTTGGTCGTGGTATGGGCCGCGGCTTGGTCAAAGCGATGCCCGGGGTGATGAAAACCCTGTCGATTGTGGGAACCGCGGCGATGCTGTGGGTCGGCGGCTCGATTGTGATCCACGGGATGGAGGTGCTTGGATTTGGCTGGTTGCAGCATCAGATCTACGACTTGGCCAAGGTGATTGCGTATTCCGCACCTGAGGGCTGGACGGCTGCGGTGAAATGGTTGTCCAAGGCGACGATGGATGGGGTTCTCGGTCTGGCCTGGGGATTGGTTTTGATCCCGGTGGCGACCAAGGTCATCATTCCCCTGTTCAGCAAGTCCGATACGTATTGAAACCAAAATGAAAAGGGCGGCCAGGGCCGCCCTTTGCTCGATCAGATGGGACTGATTTACTGCCCCAACAATTCCTTGACTTTGGCAACGGTTGCTTCGGCCGTGATGCCGAAATGCTTGTACAGCTCACCGGCAGGGGCCGAGGCGCCAAAGCTGGACATGCCGATGAAGCCTGCCTTGGCTTCGCGGCCACGCTCGCCCAACAGCCAGCGATCCCAGCCACCGGCGCGCACGGCGGCCTCGATGCCGACGCGAACCGGACCGGCGGGCAGTACGCGCTTGCGATAGGCTTCGTCCTGCTGTGCGAACAGCTCCATGCAGGGCATGGAGACGACGCGGGTGCCGATGTCTTCGGCCTCGAGCATCGCCTTTGCTTCCATTGCCAGCGAAACCTCTGAACCTGTTGCAATCAGGATCGCCTGGCGCTTGCCCTCGGCCTCGGCCAGAACATAGGCGCCTTGTGCGGTCAGGTTCTTGGTCTTGTGATCCTTGCGCACGGTCGGCACGCCCTGGCGGGTCAGCGACAGCACCGAGGGGCTGTCTTTGAAGGTCAGTGCCAGTTCCCAAGCTTCGGCGGTTTCGATCGTATCGGCGGGGCGGAACACATAGGTGTTCGGCGTCGCGCGCGAGATGGCCAGGTGTTCCACCGGCTGGTGGGTTGGTCCATCCTCGCCCAGACCGATCGAATCGTGGGTCATCACGAAAACCGACGGGATCTTCATAAGAGCCGCAAGACGCATCGATGGGCGGGCATAATCGGTGAAGGCCATGAACGTACCGCCATAGGGGCGGATGCCACCATGCAGGGCCATACCGTTCATCGCTGCGGCCATGCCGTGCTCGCGGATACCGTAATGAATATAGCGGCCCTTGCGGTTTTCCGGCAGGAAGACACCCATATCAGCCGACTTGGTGTTGTTCGATCCGGTCAGGTCAGCCGAGCCGCCAACGGTTTCGGTCATGATCGGGTTCACGACGTTCAGAACCTTCTCAGAAGAGGCGCGGGTGGCCAGCTTCGGCTGTTCTTCGGACATCTGCTTTTTGAACGCACGAATGGCACCAGCCAGTCGCTTGGGGGCCTCAAACGCATAGGCGCGGTTGAACTCGGCCTGCTTGCGCTCGGACAATTGTGCGAAACGTTCTTCCCAAGCGGCACGCTCGACTGCGCCACGTGCGCCAATGGCTTCCCAAGCGGATTTGACGTTGCCAGGAACTTCGAAAGCGCCGTGGGGCCAGCCATAGGCCTCTTTCGCGGCTTTCAGCTGATCCTGATCTGTCAGTGCGCCATGACCTTTCGAAGTGTCCTGCGCCGCATGACCCAAAGCGATATGCGTTTCACAGGCGATCATGGTTGGTTTCCTGGACTTTTTCGCCTGAACAATGGCCGCATCGATGGCTTTGGGGTCATGGCCGTCGATTTCAATCACATGCCAGCCAGAGGCCGCAAACCGGCGGACCTGATCGGTGCGATCGGCAATATCGACGGTGCCGTCGATGGTGATGTTGTTGTTGTCCCAGAAGACGATCAGTTTGCTCAGCTCGTGGCGGCCGGCCAATGTGATCGCTTCCTGACTGACGCCTTCCATCAGACAGCCGTCGCCCGCGATCACGTATGTATAGTGATCCACGACTTTCTTGCCGTAATGCGCGCGCTGGATTTCCTCGGCCATGGCAAAGCCCACCGCGTTGGAAATGCCCTGACCAAGAGGCCCGGTGGTGGTTTCAACACCGTCGATCAGAAAGTTTTCGGGGTGACCCGCGGTCTTTGCGCCCAACTGGCGGAAATTCTTGATCTCGTCCAGCGTCACATCGGCGTGACCGGTGAGGTAGAGCAGCGAATAGACCAGCATCGAACCATGGCCAGCCGACAGGATGAACCGGTCGCGGTCCGGCCAGTTCGGGGCCGAGGCATCAAATTTCAGGTGCTTTTCGAACAGAACGGTCGCAACATCGGCCATGCCCATGGGCATTCCGGAATGGCCGGAATTTGCGGCGGCGACGGCGTCAAGGGTCAGGGTGCGGATTGCCGCAGCTTTGTCCCAGTGTTCGGGGTTGGCTTTGCGCAGCGCAGTCAGGTCCACGGGCGTTGTTCCTTTGGATAAAAAGCAGATTGCGGGCTCAATACCATTCAGCACCCAAAGTGCAAGCGGAACTGGGCCTTGATTGCACCGGGCGGGTGAAGAGTGCGGCCCAAGTGGTTGAAACCAAACAGTGGGTATTTTCTGTCGCATTCCGTTAGACTGTCAGCAGGCGGGATTCGGTTTTGATTCGGATCACTTCGCGACAGAATGAACCTTGATAAAGAGGTGACAGGGGCATGAGCCAGTTAGAGGAACTACAGCACCGCATTGTTGCGGCGATGGACCGTATCAGTGCGGGCGTCGAGGGGTTGGGCGGTGCGTCCCGGAATGCTGAGGCAAGTGAGAGGCTTCAAGCCGAACTTGAAGACGAAAGAGTCGCCAATGCGCAGCTTCAGGAACGCCTGAAAACCCTGAAGGAGCAGCACGAACAGCAAGTGGACGGGCTGCGTGCCGATCTGGAAGAGTTGAGGACAGCCCCAGCCGACTCTGACGAAACAGATGCGTTGCGCGCAGAGTTGGAAGAAGCCAGAGCAAAAATCACGTCTGTTGAAGCAGCCCGCGCCGAGCTGGCCGAGGCCAAGGCGGCGTTGGACAACAGTGCTGAACTGGAAGCGTTGAAGGCCGAGAACGAAAGGCTGCGTGCCGAACTTGACGGCATCGAAGATCCTTCGGCGTTGAAGGCCGAGCTTGAGCAATTGCGTGAATTGCTTGCTCAGGCAAAAGAAGTTGAGGCGGAAAACAACCGCCTCAAGGCCGAACTTGAAGATACGGAACGGGTCAATGAACTGAGCGCAGAGCTCGAGATGCTGCGGGCCGAACGGGCCAGCCATGGCGCTGCGATGTCCCGGCTGGATGACGATCTGCAACGTATGCGCAAGGCGAACGAACAGTTGCGGAATTCGGTCGAAGAATTGCGTTCTGCGGCCGCAGAAGGGCTGACGGATGCTGAATTGCTGAACCGCGCCACCGTCGCCGAGTTGGAGGCGACACGTGCCGCGCAGGCTTCGGATGCCGCCGAAGCGCAGGCCGTGTTGGCACGGTTGGAACCTCTGCTGTCGCAGGCGAAACTTGTAGAAGGTGAGGTAGAGTAATGCCCGAGGTAACAATTCATATCGGCGGGCGCGGTTTTGACGTGTCCTGCCGGGACGGGGAAGAGCCCTTTCTGCACGCGGCTGCCAAAATGCTGGATGACGAAGCGCAGGTACTGTCCGATCAGATCGGGCGGATGCCGGAAGCCCGCATGTTGCTGATGGCGGGGTTGCTGCTGGCCGACAAAACGGCGGCAACGGAAGATAAGGTCAAGGCGTTAGAGGCCAAGCTGGCCGAGGCCGAGGCCGAGCTTCAATCGCTGAGGAACGCGCCTGCGCCGGAGCCCGAGCGCATTGAAGTCGCGGTCGTCCCGCCATCCGTCACGGATACGCTGGCAGAACTGGCGGCACGTGCAGAAGCGCTGGCTTCGGTGGTTGAGGAGAAAACAGCACAATGACGCACCTGCGCAATCTCTTCTGCGGTGCTCTGCTTGTTTTCCCGGCAACGGCGGCGCTCGCCGAAATCGACATTCTGTCTGTCACCTTTACCTGTGAGAACGGAGTTCCGTTGCCGGTGACCTATTTCAACGCGCCCGACGGTTCAGGCGCGGCGGCGACGATGGTGGACAACACTCTGGTTGCGATGCGCCAGGTCGAAAGCGGGTCGGGCATCCGCTATGAGTCTCTCGGAGCCGAAGGAACCTATATCCTGCGCTCAAAAGGCTGGAACGCATCAATCAGCTATTTGGCGGCAGGCGCCGCCAATGAGCAGGTGATTTATCAGGACTGTTCCAGCCGGTAGGCCGGATTACGCGTTTGCTTCGCGGATTTTGTCGGCTGCTTCCTTGTTGTAGCCGACACCGTTTTCGTCAAACAACGTGTCCAGTTCACCCGAAAGGGTCATTTCGGTGATAATGTCGCAACCGCCTACGAATTCGCCCTTGACATACAGCTGCGGCACGGTCGGCCAGTCGGAATAATCCTTGATGCCCTGACGCACATCTTCGTCGGCCAGCACGTTCACGTCGGTGTATTCGACGCCCATATAGTTCAGAACGCCGGCCACGCGCGAGGAAAACCCGCATTGCGGCATTTCCTTGGTACCTTTCATGTACAGCACCACGTCATTGGCTTTGACGGTTTCGTCGATCTGGGTTTTCACATCGGTCATTTTGCGTTTCCTGTTCGTTTCTCCAAAGGGAGAGTCATATGTTCGCCTCGAAAGAAGCCGAGAAGCTTATTCCGGCACTTTGGTGGTCAGCGCCAGCGCGTGCAATTCTCCGTCCGGGCCATCCATCTTGCCTTTCAGCGCGGCATAAACGGCACGCTGCTGTTGTACCCGGTTCTTTCCGCGAAAGCTTTCATCCACCACCATGGCAGACATATGAACACCATCCTGGCCGCCGACCTGAATCTCGGCATCAGGAAAGGCTTCGCGCAGCAGGTGTTCGATTTCGTGGGCACTCATCGGCATGTAGGTAACTCCAGAAGGTCTTTCCCAAGATGTAGAGCGCATGAACCGGGCGTGCAAGGGCACCGGCACATGCAATAACAACGAAACCCGCACCGGTTCACAGCGCGAGTTTCGATTGGTTTTCGTGTCGCGTTGTCAGGCCACGGCCTCGGCAAAGCTGTTGCGGTAAATCGCGGCAAGTTCATCAAGCGAGGCTTCCGAGCTGCCGATCCTGACCGTCTCGCCGGTGAAACGACCAACCGCATTCAGCGGAACACCGGCCTGACCGGCCGCAATCATCAATGCCTCGGCCTGATCGAAGTTGCAGGCAACAAGATAGCGGGCCTGATCTTCACCGAACAGGAACTCAGTCGGCGCATCGTCCAGACATACGCCAACGCCTGCGGCTTCTGCCAGTTCGAAGGCAGCCAGAGCGATACCGCCATCGCTGAGGTCGGTGCAGGCCTTGATCATCTCGCGGTTGGCGCGGATGAAATCACCGTTGCGCTTTTCGGCATCCAGATCGACATGAGGTGCATCGCCGTCTTCGCGGTTGAACACCTCGGCCAACAGGGCGGACTGACCCAGATGCCCCTTGGTTTCACCGATCACCAGCGCGACATGACCTTCGCGCACCTCGTTGCCGATGACTTCGTCCGAGTGCTGCAACAGGCCGACTGCACCAATGGTGGGGGTCGGCAGAATGGCCTGTCCATCGGTCTCATTGTACAGAGAGACGTTGCCCGACACGATCGGCATATCCAACGCGCCGACTGCGGCGCCGATGCCCTGAATGGCACCGACAAACTGGCCCATGATCTCGGGCTTTTCGGGGTTGCCGAAGTTCAGGTTGTCCGTGGTGGCCAGCGGCTTGGCTCCGACGGCGGTGAGGTTGCGATAGGCCTCGGCCACGGCTTGTTTGCCGCCCTCAAAAGGGTTTGCGCGCACATAGCGCGGGGTCACGTCGGATGTGAAGGCAAGCACCTTGTCGGTCCCGTGGACGCGGACCATGCCCGCACCCAGACCCGGCGTGCGGACGGTATCCGCCATCACCATGGTGTCGTACTGTTCATAGACCCACTGCTTGCCTGCGTAGTTGGGCGAAGCGAGCAGGGCGCGCAGCCCGTCAATCGGGTCGATCTGAGGCACTTCGGCCAGTTCTTCTGCCTCTGGCGTAGGCTCCCATGGGCGGTCATACTCCGGCGCGGTAGAAGACAATTTGGACAGAACCAGATCGGCTTTGACTTCACCGTTATGCATGATCAGGAAGCGGTCTTCGGCAATGGTTTCGCCGACGATCGCGAAATCGAGATCCCATTTTTCGAACACGGCGCGGGCCTCGGCCTCAAGCTCGGGCTTGAGGACCATCAGCATACGCTCCTGAGATTCGGACAGCATCATTTCATAGGCTGTCATGTTTTCTTCGCGCTGTGGGACGTTTTCCAGATCAAGGCGCACGCCAAGGCCACCCTTGTCGCCCATTTCAACGGCCGAGCAGGTCAGGCCCGCCGCGCCCATGTCCTGGATCGAGATCACCGCACCGGTCTGCATCAGTTCCAGCGTCGCCTCCATCAGGCGTTTTTCGGTAAAGGGGTCGCCGACCTGAACGGTGGGACGCTTTTCTTCGATGGTGTCGTCGAACTCGGCGGATGCCATGGTTGCGCCGCCCACGCCGTCGCGACCGGTTTTTGCACCCAGGTAGACGACGGGCATACCCACGCCCGAGGCTGCCGAATAGAAGATCTTGTCACTGTCGGCCAGACCGGCTGCAAATGCATTCACCAGGCAGTTACCGTTGTAGGCAGGGTGGAAGCGGACTTCGCCACCGACGCAAGGCACGCCGAAGCAGTTGCCATAGCCGCCGATACCCTCGACCACGCCGTTGACCAGTTGACGGGTCTTGTGGTGGCCGGGTTCGCCAAAGGACAATGCGTTCATGGACGCGATGGGGCGTGCGCCCATGGTGAAGACGTCGCGCAGGATGCCCCCCACGCCGGTTGCCGCACCCTGATAGGGTTCGATGTAAGACGGGTGATTGTGGCTTTCCATCTTGAAGACCACAGCCTGACCGTCGCCAATATCGACCACGCCTGCGTTTTCACCGGGTCCGCAAATCACCTGAGGCCCAGAGGTGGGCAGGGTGCGCAGCCATTTCTTCGAAGATTTGTAGGAACAGTGCTCGTTCCACATGGCCGAGAAAATGCCAAGCTCGGTGAAAGTAGGTTCACGCCCGATGATCTCGAGGATCATGTCATATTCCTCGGGCTTGAGCCCATGTGCGGCAATCAGATCGGGTGTGATGGCGGGCTCTTGCATCTTCTGTCCTGTGTCCAAGTGGGCCGAGATTGCGCGCCTTGTAGGGCAAGCGCGCGCGTGTGGAAAGGGTCAAGACGGCGCAGGTTGCGTCTTTCAAAGAAAAACGGAACCGGCATCACTGCCGGTTCCGAAGGAATGCACCACGGTACTGGCGCAAAATCCAAGGCGTAAACCGTGACGGTTACGCTGACCCCTGGTCTTTGTTGAGTTGAGCTGCGGCTGCGGCGCCTACAGCGGCCTTCTGTTCCGGGGTAAGGTTTTCGGCCTCTTCCTGCCCCGGTATCGCCACGCGCACCTCTCGGCGGGCAAAGTCGATGCCGTTTTCCTTGAAGGCCGCCTTGACCCGGTTGAAGATCTCTTTGCGCAGGGTGAACTGCTTGCCGGGTTTGGCCATGAACTTGCCACGGATGATCATGCCGACATCGTCGAAGTCGAACACGCCCTGCGATTTGAACGGTTGCAGGAAGCCATCCTTGTGGGTTTCGTCCTCCATCATTTCGGCACCGATCTTCTTGAAGATCTTCTTGACCTTGTTGGGGTCGGTATCGAACGGCACGGTGAATTTCAGCTTCATGATGACCCAGTCGCGGCTGAAGTTTGTCAGCTTCTGAATCTCACCATACGGGATCGTATGCACGGCACCTCGGTGGTGACGCAGTTGCATCGAGCGAACCGAGATCTTCTCGACCGTTCCCATCGTGCCGCCAACGTCGACATATTCTCCGACGCGGAAGGCATCGTCTATCAGGAAGAAAACGCCGCCCACGATGTCAGCAACCAGTTTTTGCGCACCAAAACCGATCGCCAGACCCAGAACACCGGCACCGGCCAAAAGCGGTGTGATATTGATGCCCAATGCGCCCAGCGCCAACAGGCCAAAAATCACGGCAATCGTGATCTGGGCCGTGATCCGCATCAGGGGCAGAACCGTCGCCAGACGAGAACCGCCGGCGCCGCCGCCTTCACCGCCTGCTTCTTCGTCCAGCGCCTCGGCCGCAGTCTGTTCCCTGGCCAATCGGCGGTTGATCCACAGCGAGACGACCTCGTTCAGGATATAGCCAACGGCGATGATCAGCAGGAATTCGATCACGGCACCGCCAACTTCGGCACTGACACCGGCCGACGCGACATTGCGCAGGTCAAGGTGCCACGCGCGTGCAATCATGAAGACCACGACCAAGCCCGCGATAACGCGACCAATCCGGATATAGCTGCGTTTCGCGGAACGGTAGGCGCGTTCGGCAAGAGGGCCTTCGCCCGACATGGGCGGTTGCAAATGCCGCACGAGACCACGGATCAGCGTATCCAGCGCAGGGGCAATCAACAGCCAGAACATCGTCGTGAAATGCGCGCCGCCGGTCAGCAATCTCAATGTCGCTGGATCACGCTGTGCGACCAGGAATTCGACCAGAAGCCAGATTGCCACCGAAACGCCGATGGCAAAATAGGGGTAATAGTGCGCGACTTCTTCATCGAATTTCGTGTGATCCGGGTCCGTCCCCAGCATCATCTGTGACAGACCTTCACGCGCGGTCCAGGCGATTACGGCGATATAGACGTGAATTGCCGCGTTCAGCCAGAAGCCAATGCGGGTATCGTCACCCGTGATGCCATTGAGCGCGTTGAACCGAACGACGAACAGCGTGAATCCGATCAGGATCAACAATCCGATCAGGTTGCGATGCAGGTACTTGGCCCAGTGGTCGTCGATATTGACCAACCGGAATTGCGGCTTCTCCGGCGCCAGAACAAACCGTGACGCAGCCGCGCCCAAACGCGGCACCCAGATAAGATAGAATACAAACGGTGCAGCATAGGTGATCTGTTCAGTCGTCAGAAGACCGCGGCCAACCGCGCGGATCACGACATAGAATACGATCAGACCGGCGATTTCGCGGCAGAACCGGCGAAACAGGTAACTGACGGCGCCCCAAAGGTCGGCCTCGCCCGCGGCTTCGGTTGCTTCATGCCAGCGTCGGGTCAGGAAAATGAACAGCTTTTCCGCAATGAACCCGACAACAAGCACAGAGAGGACAAGCCCTATAAGTGTAAAGACACCGGTCGATCCGAACGTATCGCTAAAATTGCTGAACGCGGTAATCTGCGCCGTCACTATGTTGGGAAGCGTGGTCAGGACATGTGTCCAGGACGCGACCATTTCAGCCCAGATCTCGCTTATCTCGGTCAACGGGTCTTCTACGTTTGCTTTTTCGGCGGCTTGTTTTTCCGCCACGGCATCAAGGCGTTCCAATAGAATTGCGCGAACCTGATCATCGGACATGCGAGCAACAAGATCGTCGACCTGCTCGGGTGTCAGGTCTTCCGGAATGGTCACAGTAGAAGTTGAACCGGAGTCCTGTGCAAATAGTGGCACTGCCATGAATAACGCGGAGATGATCGCCAGAACGAGGCGGGGTAGGTGGAACATGTATTTTCCCTCAAACACGAATTTGTATCGTTTTTTGGGGATCATATTCCTATGCGTGTATTTTTCCCAGAGCTTTCGCTGACTTAATGCAGGGTCCGGCCAAAAAAAGGCCGAGCTATAAGCTCGGCCGTAGTCCAACAGGGAGGTATGAAGATGATGAGCGTTTCAGCATCACCGCCTTCGAGTGCTCATTTAGGGGTCAGTTTGTTAACGTTCAAGACAATTAACCCTGTAATCTATTCATGTCCGATATGCTGTTTGCGCATAGCTACAATTTTCCCATCTGTTTCAATTGCTTGCGCTGCGCGATGATTTCGTCCTGAACAAAGTCGCGAAACGCGCCAACGCGCTTTGAGTGTCGCAATTCTTCAGGGTAGGCCAGATAGACCGGAACATCTGCGGCTTCGATGTCTGACAGAATGGGCACGAGGTGCGGAAAATCCTGTGTTACGTAATCGGGCAGAACACCGATGCCCAGATTGTGCAAAACGCCCTGAAGCACGCCAAAATAGTTGTTTACCGTCAACAAGGATGCCGGATTGTAGGTCATCAGGTGGCGCACCATGGCTGCGCCGGCCCCAACCTGCGGTGCCGCAGGGGTCTGGCAGATCAGACGGTGGTTCTTGATCTCTTCCAGGGACTGCAACATGCCGCCGTGGCTTTCGATATAGTCCTGGGTTGCATATAGTACCATCTGAACTGTCATCAGGCGCTTGCGCACCAGGTCGGCCTGGCTGGGCTCTTTCATGCGGATGGCGACGTCCGCTTCGCGCATCGGAAGATCCAGAACGCGTTCTTCAAGCATCAGGTCGATGTTCAGATCAGGGTATTGCTCGTACAGTTTGGGCAAACGCGGTGCCAGCCAGAGTGTGCCAAAGCCGAAGGTCGTCGTGACCCGCAAAACGCCAAAGACTTCTTCCTCGCTGTCCCGAATGCGCGCCGCTGCTGCATCCAGCCGTTTCGACATGGCGGATGTGGCGTCGAACAACAACTCGCCCTGTTCGGTGAGAATCAGCCCCCGTGCATGGCGGTGGAACAGTGTGGCATCCAGAGACTCTTCCAATGCGCGGATCTGTCGGCTTACGGCGGATTGAGACAGATTAAGCTTGTCTCCGGCGTGCGTGAGGCTGCCGGCATCCGCCACCGCGTGAAATATTCTAAGCTTGTCCCAATCCATCGCCGCAACTTTCGTTATCTTTCAGAAGCCCTATATGAAATAGGTAACAAGTTCTACATTCAAAGGACGAAATCGTTACATATCAGTGGATAAATTCTATACAGGTCAGAAATTATGACCTAAAATGAACCCAAGTAAAGCACACTGATCTGACGAGGGGAGACGTCTGATGAGCCAGCCACAGATAACGCTGAACGACCGGTTTGATCTTGAAAAAAGCCCGGTTCTTCTGAACGGAACACAGGCGCTTGTGCGCTTGATGCTGATGCAAAAGGCCAGAGACCGGCAAGCGGGTCTCAACACCGCTGGATTGGTCACTGGATACCGCGGGTCTCCTTTGGGGGCCGTAGATCAGCAAATGATGCGGGCCCAGAAGCCGCTGGCCGAAAGCGATGTCACGTTTCAGTTCGGTTTGAACGAAGACCTGGCAGCCACCGCGCTTTGGGGCAGCCAGCAGGCGGGGCTGCGCGGCGACGGCAAATTCGATGGGGTATTCGGGCTTTGGTATGGCAAGGGTCCGGGCGTCGACAGGTCCGGTGACGTCATGCGCCACGCAAACATGGCGGGTACAGCCAAACATGGCGGTGTGCTCATGGCGATGGGGGATGACCATACCGGCGAAAGCTCGACGGTGCTGCATCAATCCGAATGGTCGCTGGTCGACATGTATATGCCGATCGTCAGCCCTGCCGGCGTTCAGGAAATCCTCGACTATGGCATTTATGGATTTGCACTCAGCCGATTCGCGGGTGTCTGGGTCGGCCTGAAGACGATGAAGGACACGATCGAAGTCACCTCGGTCGTGGATGGCAGTCCGGACCGGATGCAGGTGGTCATCCCTGAATTCGATATGCCGGATGGCGGATTGAACATCCGGTTGGGGGACACGCCGCACATGCAGGAAACGCGTGTCATCGACTACAAGAGGTTCGCGGCCGAGACGTTTTCGCACGCGAACAAGCTGGACAGGCGGATGTGGGGTAAACCCGGCGCCAAGATCGGCTTTGTCGCGGCTGGCAAGAACTGGCTGGACCTGACACATGCGCTTTCGCTTCTGAATATCGACGAAGCCGAGGCCGAGCGTCTGGGCATTACCACCTACAAGGTGGGGCAGACCTTCCCGCTGGATATGGCCGGATTCCACGACTGGGCCGAGGGGCTGGATCTGATCGTGATCGTCGAGGAAAAGCGCAAGCTGATCGAGGTTCAGGTCAAGGAGGCCATCTTTGACGACCGGCGCGGACGCCGGGTCTATGGCTGGTACAAAGGCGGGGCCGGGGCGTTGCACCGGGAAGAACTGTTCCCGACGCGCGGTGCGCTTGACCCGATCATGATCGCTGAAAAGCTGGGCGAAATCCTGATTGAAGAGGGTCGAGAGACCGATGGTATCCGGGCCGGGCTGGCGTCTTTGTCAGAAGCGCGCCGGGCTGACAACGCGCAGGAAATCGCGACGCGTCTTCCGTATTTCTGTTCCGGCTGTCCGCACAACAGCTCGACCAAGGTACCGGAAGGCAGCCGCGCCTATGCCGGCATCGGCTGTCACTACATGGTACAATGGATGGATCGCGAGACGACCGGATTCACGCAAATGGGTGGGGAAGGCGCCAACTGGATCGGCGAGGCGCCGTTTTCGACGACCAAGCACGTGTTCCAGAACCTTGGCGATGGCACGTACAATCATTCGGGCGTTCAGGCGATCCGGGCCGCGTTGTCCGCAGGTACCAACATCACTTTCAAGATCCTGTTCAACGACGCGGTCGCCATGACCGGCGGGCAGGAGAATGAAGGCGGCCTGACGGCCGAACGGATCGTTGCCGAGGTCAAGGCAATGGGTGTCCGAGAAGTGGCCCTGGTTTATGACGAAAAGGAAGACGTCAACTTCAAGGCTCTGCCCGACAGCGTCCAGACATACGAGCGTGCCGACCTCATGCAGGTGCAGGAGAAGTTTCGCGAGATCGAGGGCGTATCGGTCATCGTTTATGTTCAAACCTGCGCCGCCGAAAAGCGCCGCCGACGCAAGCGCGGTACATTCCCCGATCCCGACAAGCGGGTGTTCATCAACACCGATGTATGTGAAGGCTGTGGCGATTGCGGTGTACAGTCAAACTGCGTGTCGATCGTTCCCAAACAGACTGAGCTGGGCCGCAAGCGGGCCATAGATCAATCGAGCTGCAACAAGGATTTCTCGTGTCTGAACGGTTTCTGCCCGTCTTTCGTGACGCTTGAGGGCGCGAAAATCCGCAAAGAGGCGACGACCGAAATTGATCTGCCGGATCTGCCGATGCCGGATCTGCCGAAGATCACCGGTACGCACAACGTCGTGATTACCGGCGTTGGCGGTACGGGGGTCGTCACCATTGGCGCGATCCTTGCGCAGGCGGCGCAGATCGACGGAAAAGGCGCGGGCATGATGGAGATGGCGGGCCTGGCGCAGAAAGGCGGCGCAGTCCACATCCACTGTAGATTGGCCAACCGCCCCGAGGACATCAGCGCGATACGCGTCGCCACAGGCGAGGCCCATGCGCTGATCGGCGGTGATCTGGTGGTCTCGGCCGGCGCCAAGACGTTGGGCCTGACGCGCACCGGGCGTACGGGGGCCGTCGTTAACAGCCACGAAACGGTGACGGGCGACTTCACGCGTGATACCGAGTTCCGCATTCCGGTGGATCAGCTGGAACTGGCCCTGCAAGCGCGGCTGAAAGAAGATGTTTCGCTGTTTGATGCGACCGAACTGGCGCGCGCGGTGATGGGGGATTCAATCTATTCCAACATGATGATCTTCGGCGCGACCTGGCAGCGCGGACTGTTGCCGGTCAGCCATCAGGCGATATTCGAGGCCATCGAGTTGAACGGCGCAGCGGTCGAACGCAACAAGCGCGCGTTTGATGTCGGCCGTTGGGCGGTTCTGCATCCAGACGAAGTACAATCCATCCTTTCGCCAACCGTGGCCGAGATGCCCAAGACACTGGACCAGATCATCGCGTTTCGCGCGCAGCACCTGACGGACTATCAAGGTGCACGGCTGGCCAGGCGGTACCGCAAGCTGGTGGACAGTGTTGAGGACGCGGATGTGCGCGAAGCGGTGGCAAAAGGCTATCACAAACTGTTGTCGTACAAGGACGAATACGAAGTTGCGCGCCTTCTTCTGACCAGTCGGGAAAAAGCGGCGGCCGAGTTTGATGGTGACTTCAAGATGACCTTCCATCTGGCCCCGCCGATATTCGGAGGATCGGGCAGCAACGGCAGGCCGAAAAAGCGTGCCTTCAGCGAATCCATCATGACTGCGTTGAAACTGTTGACCAAACTCAAGGCATTGCGCGGCACACCACTGGACATTTTCGGGTATTCATCCGAACGCAAGATGGAGCGCGCCCTGATCCGACAGTATGAAAAGGATATGCGCGAGGTTCTGCCCCTTGTGTCGCAGGGCACCCGTGATGCGATTGCCGCCCTGGCCCGCTTGCCGCTGGATATCCGCGGATTTGGGCCGGTTCTGCGGGAAAATGAGGCCAAGGCTGCCAAACGGCGAGAGGAGCTGCTGGCGGTCATCCGCAGCGGTGGGCCTGAATTGCAAGCCGCGGCAGAGTAATTCGTCACAAGGGTGTCACGATAGCTGGTCAAACCTGTTGCTTGCATTTATTTTGCGCGCAGCAAAACGGAGCCCTACATGTCTTCTCGCCGTCATGTCGTTCGTGACATCTCGTATGCGCATTCCGCCGAAACCAAGGGGGGGCGGCTGGTCATCAGGCTGATGGAGAACACCACGGGACGGTTGCGTCTGATCAAACGGGCGGACGGCTACGAACAAGAAGTTGCAAAGGGTCGGGATTTCTGGTCGGTCATGGTCGATCGCTATGGATTGACATTGGATGTCGTTGGTGGCGCACTGGAGAATATCCCCAAAGAGGGTCCGCTTATCCTGATCGCAAACCATCCGTATGGAATTCTGGATGGGCTGATGATGGGGCATATATTGTCGCAGACCCGTGGTGATTTCCGGATTCTCGCAAATCGCGTTTTCCGCAAGGCCGAAGACCTGAACCGTATCGTTTTGCCTGTTTCGTTTGATGAAACCAAAGAAGCGGTGAAACTGAATCTGGATACGCGGAAAACCGCATTGAATTACCTCGGCGATGGCGGCGCGATCGGGATTTTCCCTGGGGGTACGGTCAGCACCGGCGTCAATCCGTTCGCGCATCCCATGGATCCGGGGTGGCGCGGTTTCACGGCCCGCATGGTGGCGAAATCCAATGCCACCGTCGTTCCGGTGTTCTTCGACGGGCACACGTCACGTTTGTTTCAGATAGCAAGCCATATGCACAACACACTGCGCATGGGTCTGCTGATCAAGGAGTTCAAAAAGCGTGTCGATACCCCGGTCAAAGTGGTGATTGGCACGCCTATCGGGCGCGACATTCTGGATCCGCTGGGCAAGGATACGCGCAAGATGATGGATTTCCTGCGCAAAGCGACGTATGAGCTGTCTCCGACACCGCTGAAGTCTTATGACTATGGCTATGAATTTGAGGAACGGCATCGCGCCTGAAGGGGCTAATGGCAGTAGGTATCTTTGATTCCGGATTGGGCGGTCTGACCGTCCTGAGCGCCGCGCAGACACGTCTGCCTGACGTTGATTTCCTGTATTACGCGGACAGCGCGCATGCCCCGTACGGTGTGCGCGATGCCGAGGACATCTATCAGCTGACCCGAAAGGCCGTGCAGGACCTTTGGGATCGCGGCTGCAATCTGGTGATTCTGGCTTGCAACACCGCCAGCGCGGCGGCGCTGCGTCGGATGCAGGAAGAAGGCGTGCCCGACGGCAAAAGGGTTCTCGGTGTCTTTGTCCCATTGATCGAAGCCCTGACCGAACGGCAATGGGGCGACAACTCCCCACCACGCGAAGTGGCGGTCAAGCATGTCGCCTTGTTCGCCACGCCCGCCACTGTGTCCAGCCGTGCCTTTCAGCGCGAGCTGGCGTTCCGGGCAATTGGCGTGGATGTCGAGGCGCAGGCATGTGGTGGCGTCGTGGATGCCATCGAAGACGGTGACATGATCCTTGCCGAGGCGTTGGTGCGCAGCCATGTGGAAGCCCTCAAGCGCAAGATGCCCGAACCGCAGGCGGCCATTCTGGGCTGTACGCATTACCCGCTCATGGCCGAAGCATTTCAGGCGGCATTGGGACCTGACGTGCAGGTCTACAGCCAGGGAGAGCTGGTTGCTGAAAGCCTTGCGGATTACCTGCATCGCCACCCCAACATGCTGGGTACCGGCCCGGGAGGCTTCCTTACGACGGGGAAACCCAATGTGGTGAGCGATCGGGCGACCCAGTTCCTCCGACGACAAATCACATTCGAAGCCGCCTGACTTAGGTCAAGGACGCGCCCGTTCTGCTTTCATTATTCCAAGACCGTCGCATCGGCGGTCGTAACATGTGACACACGTTGAGAAGAGGTCTGACATGACCCATAAAATCGCAATTCTGGGCGCCTCGGGCTACACCGGTGCGGAACTGGTGCGGCTGATCGCCGAGCACCCGAACATGGAAATCGTCGCGCTGGCCGCCGAACGCAAGGCGGGGATGACCATGGCGCAGGTTTTCCCCCATCTGCGCCACATGGACCTGCCGGATCTGTGCAAGATTTCCGAGATCGATTTTTCCCGGATCGATCTGTGTTTTTGTGCCCTTCCGCACAAGACCAGCCAGGAAGTGATCAGTGCGCTGCCCAAGGATCTGAAGATCATCGACCTGTCTGCTGACTTCCGGCTGACTGACCCGGACGAATATGAAAAGTGGTACGGAAACCCGCATACCGCGCTCGCGCAGCAGGAAGAGGCCGTTTATGGCCTGACCGAGTTCTACCGCGACGAAATCCGGGACGCGCGGCTGGTGGCGGGCACAGGGTGCAACGCGGCAACCGGTCAATACGTTCTGCGGCCGCTTGTTTCTGCCGGGGTGATTGATCTGGACGATATCGTGCTGGATCTGAAATGCGCTGTTTCCGGGGCAGGGCGGTCGCTGAAGGAAAACCTGCTGCATGCCGAACTGAGTGAGGGCACCAACGCCTATGCCGTCGGCGGGACCCACAGGCATCTGGGTGAGTTCGATCAGGAGTTTTCCAAACTGGCCGGGCGTACGGTTCATGTGCAGTTCACCCCGCACCTGATCCCTGCAAACCGGGGCATTCTGGCCACGACCTACGTAAAAGGTGACCCGCTGAGCATCTATGAAACGCTTGCAAAAGCTTATGCGGATGAGCCTTTCATTCAGATGCTGCCGATGGGCGAGACACCGTCGACCCACCATGTGCGCGGGTCCAACTTCTGTCATATCGGTGTTGTGGCAGATCGGATCGAACGGCGCGCGATCGTGATCGCGGCGCTGGATAACCTGACAAAAGGTAGCAGCGGCCAAGCCTTGCAGAACGCCAACCTGATGTTAGGTGAGATTGAAACCCGGGGCCTGATGATGGCACCGTTATTCCCATGAGGACGGTATGAAAACGCTCAAGAAACGTCGCCGAGTACAAGTCATTCTGGTAGCTATCGTTGCCTTGGTGGCATCGACGGCGTTGATTGGCTATGCCATGCGCGACGGGATCAACTTTTTCCGCTCGCCAAGCCAGGTGATTGCCGAACCGCCCAAGCCGACCGAGGTCTTTCGGATTGGCGGCCTGGTCGAAGAAGGTTCGATCATCCGTGGGCAGGGCGAAACCGTACATTTTGTCGTCACCGACGGCGGCGAAAGCGTCAAGGTTTCTTTCACCGGGGTTCTGCCTGATCTGTTTTCGGAAAATCAGGGCATGGTCGGCACCGGGCGTTACGTGAACGGTGTGTTTGAAGCCACTGAAATTCTTGCCAAACATGATGAAACCTATATGCCGAAGGAAGTCGTGGACGCGTTGAAAGAGCAGGGCGTCTACAAAGAGGCTGAAGAAAGCTGACCTGACCAATATCCATGTTGAGGGCGTTGCGCGCGGGATGCGGGCAGCGCCCTTGGTCGTTCAGGCTTGTTAATTCTTTTTCGGGATCGTCAGTGCCATTCAGCGAAATGAGGGCGCTATGCAAACGGTTCGGCAGATTGCCAAGGAAATTGTGCGTCGGGAAGGCGAATTCGTGAATGACCCGGACGATCCGGGCGGGGCAACCAAATATGGTGTCACGATCCACACGATGCGCAGGCTTGGACTGGATCTGTCCGGCGATGGGCTGGTTGACGTGGCGGATGTCCGGGCGCTTACTCAGCGCGAGGCGGTCGATATCTTTGTTCAGCACTACTTTGAAAAGCCACGCATCGCGCTGTTGCCGGATATTCTGCACGCCCCTGTCTTTGACATGTACGTCAATGCCGGTGCGCAAGCAGTAACAATCCTGCAACGGCTTTTGCGTGAAATGGGGTTTGACGTCGTGGTAGATGGCGTGATCGGCACGCAAACGGCGCAGGCGTGCGAAGACGCGGCCCGACCTGATCCCAACGCGTTGCGCGATGCGTACGGCGTGGCGCGGCGGAACTATTATTTTCGGCTCGCCGACAAACGCCCGGCATCCAGAAAATACGCGCGCACCCGATCTGGTGGCAAAGGAGGCTGGATCAAACGGGCCGAAGAGTTTCTGTCGCCACGCTATCGTCTGACGGAAAGTGAATTCAAGGAAAGGGTTGCGGCATGGGGTTGATCTCGGGGGTATTGGCACTGCTGTTCGGGGGCGGTCGCAACGCTGTGCGTGAGACGGTTGAAATATACCGGGAAAACGCCGAGTCCCGTGCTGAGAGAGCAACAGCGTTGCAAAGCCAGGCAATGATGCAGTTCGGCGGAGAGTTCGTGGTTCCTCAAAAAGGCCTGTTCGACCGCGTCATGGATGGTGTGAACCGGTTGCCGCGCCCGGCATTGGCGCTTGGAACGCTGGGATTGTTTGTTGCCGCAATGGTGGATCCACTTTGGTTTGCCGAACGCATGCAGGGCATTGCACTGGTGCCGGAACCTCTTTGGTGGTTGCTGGGCGTGATTGTGTCTTTCTATTTTGGCGCGCGCCATCAGAGCAAAATGCAGGATTTTCAGCGGGATATAGGCGCAGCCATGCAACGCCTGCCGACGGTCATGGAGAACATAGAAACGGTGCGGGCCATGCGCAGCGACAGCCCGGGCGTCGCCAACCCCGGCCCCGATGCCAACCTGATACAGAACGCCTCGATTCCTGACGTGAATCCAGCGTTGACCGATTGGCGCAAGCTTCGGGGGCTTTGACCCGCGACACTATGTGCCCCCGGATCATGCGAAAGTTAATGGCCCCCGGTTCGGCCTCGGAGTATATTCCGGGGCATGATTACAGAGCTTGGCCACTTCGCCCTTATCCTCGCCTTTTTCGTCGCCATCGTGCAAAGCGTGGTGCCTCTGATCGGTGCGTCAAAAAACTGGACCGGCTGGATGGCTTTTGCCGAGCCTGCTGCCATCGTCCAGTTCCTGCTGACTGCATTTTCTTTCGGTGCGCTGATCTGGGCTTTCATAATGTCGGATTTTTCGCTGCGGATCGTGGTCGAAAACAGTCATTCGGCCAAGCCGATGATCTACAAGATCAGCGGGACGTGGGGGAACCACGAGGGGTCGATGCTGCTGTGGGTGCTGATTGTCACTCTGTTCGGAGCGATGGCAGCTTTCTTCGGGGGCGGGTTGCCCCCAAGCCTGAAGGCGCGTGTGCTGGCGGTACAATCATCCATCGCGGTCGCGTTTTTCGCATTCATTCTGCTGACTTCGAACCCGTTTGACCGGCTGGCAATTGCGCCGTTTGACGGGCGGGATCTGAACCCGCTGTTGCAGGATCCCGGTTTGGCCTTCCACCCGCCATTTCTGTATCTCGGCTATGTGGGGCTGAGCATGGCATTCAGTTTTGCCATCGCCGCGCTGATCGAAGGGCGTATCGATGCGGCATGGGGCCGCTGGGTTCGCCCATGGACACTTGCTGCCTGGGTGTTTTTGACCATCGGTATCGCGCTGGGGTCCTGGTGGGCCTATTATGAGCTGGGCTGGGGCGGTTTCTGGTTCTGGGACCCGGTTGAGAACGCTTCGTTCATGCCGTGGCTTCTGGCGGCAGCACTGCTGCATTCGGCAATCGTTGTCGAGAAGCGCGAGGCGCTGAAAAGCTGGACCATCCTGCTGGCAATCATTGCCTTCGGGTTTTCGCTGATCGGGACATTCATCGTTCGTTCGGGGTTGCTGACCTCGGTTCACGCCTTTGCCAATGACCCGGAACGCGGGGTGTTCATCCTGTTCATTCTGGTGGTTTTCATCGGTGGGGCGCTGACTTTGTTTGCCGCGCGGGCGCAGGCGATGGAGGCCAAGGGTGTCTTCGGCATGGTCAGCCGCGAAAGCGCGCTGATCGTAAACAATGTCCTGCTGGCGGTCAGCTGTTTCGTGGTCTTTGTCGGCACCATGTGGCCGATGGTGGCCGAGATGATGTTTGATCGCAAACTCTCGGTCGGGGCTCCGTTTTTCAATGCAGCATTCTCTCCTTTCATGGTTTTGTTGGGATTGATCCTTCCCATTGGGGCCATGTTGCCGTGGAAACGGGGACGGATTGGAAAAACGGCCTGGTCGCTGCGCTATGCCTTTGGTCTGGCCTTGGCGATTGCTTTGCTGGTTTGGGCGATGCAGACCGGCCGCAGCGCTTTGGGGCCGGTGGGTCTGTTCCTTGGGGCGTGGATTACGTTTGGCGCCATCGTTGATCTGTGGAGCCGTACGGGGCGCAATGGCAGCCTGAAACGCTTGCTCCGTCTGCCGGGGGCGGATTGGGGTAAAGCCGTCGCTCATACCGGGCTGGGAGTTACCATCTTTGCCATCGCAGGTCTGACTGCGTGGGAGGACGAGGATATTCGCGTCGCCCAACTCAACCAACCTTTCGAAGTCGGACAGTTCACGCTGACATTGCAAGACGTCCGTCAGGTTGAAGGGCCGAACTATTTCTCGACCACGGCGGATGTTCTGATTGAAAAGAATGGCCGCCCGATCGGGACATTGCATCCCGAAAAGCGGGATTACCCCGTTGCGCGGATGCCCACGACCGAAGCGGCTATCGATTATCGTTTCCTCGGGGACCTTTACGTCGTGATCGGCGATCGACAGGCAGATGGTGGCTGGGTGATGCGAACTTATATCAAGCCGCTGGCAAACTGGATCTGGGGCGGCTGTATCCTAATGGCGCTTGGCGGTGTCCTGAGCCTGTGTGACAGGCGCTTCCGTGTGGCCGCAGGCGCAAGAAAAACCCCGGTCGGCGGAGTACCTGCGGAATGAAACGCCTTGTTCTGATTGTGATGATGCTCGCAACACCCGTCTTTGCGGTGCAGCCCGACGAAGTGCTGGATGATCCGGTTCTGGAACAGCGGGCGCGGGATCTCAGCGCCGGGCTGCGCTGCCTCGTGTGCCGCAATGAGAGCATCGACGAAAGCAACGCGGATCTGGCGCGTGATCTGCGCGTGTTGTTGCGGGAACGGTTGGTGGCTGGGGATACGGATGAACAGGCGATCGCATTTATCGTTGACCGGTATGGCGAATACGTACTTCTGAAACCGACTGCCAGCGGCTCGAACCTGTTTTTGTGGCTGGCCGGGCCAATCATGCTGTTGATCGCTGCCGCGGTTGGGCTGAACTTTCTCCGCACCCGGGCCAAGGCCCGTGCTTCGGTGGACTCTGTCGCGTTGAGTGAGGACGAAAAAGAACGTCTGCGTCAAATTCTTGAAGACTGACGCGTGGTTCTGCTTTTCCCGTCCCGTCCGGGCCAGTAAGTGTGCAAAAACACATGGCGCGACGGGAGGGTTTTCATGAATTACGAAAAGGTTGCTCTGGAGATTGCAGACGGTCTGGCAGTTCTGACGCTGAACAGGCCGGACAAGATGAACGCGCTGACCACCCAGATGCGCGCAGAAATTACGCACGCCATGAAAGATGCAGCGGTCAAGGCGCGCTGTGTCGTCATCACCGGTGCTGGTCCCGCGTTTTGTTCGGGGCAGGATCTGGGTGATGCGTCTTCAACCGGCAAGATCGATCTGGAACGGTCGCTGCGCGATGAATACGAACCGATGTTGGAAGCGATCCACAATTGCCCGGTACCCACGATTGCCGCGGTGAACGGACCGGCGGCCGGGGCAGGCGCGAACCTTGCCCTTTGTGCCGATGTGGTGATTGCCACGGAAAGCGCCTATTTTCTTCAGGCATTTGCCCGTATCGGTCTGCTTCCCGATGCCGGGGGAACATGGTTCATGCCCCGTCAGATGGGGTTGGCCAAAGCGATGGGCGCGGCCTTGTTTGCCGACAAGATCACTGCAAAGCAGGCGGATGAATGGGGCATGATCTGGGAAGCCGTGCCGGATGACGCTTTCGCCGATCATTGGCGCAAAAGGGCAGGGTATCTGGCAAAAGGACCCACGGCCGCCTACGGCGCGATCAAGCGGGCCATTCGCGGAACGTATGAAAACACCCTGCAACAGCAGCTTGCGACCGAGGCGCACCTGCAAGGCGAATGTGGCCGCTCCAGGGATTTTGCCGAAGGTGTCGTGGCCTTCATGGAAAAACGCCCTCCGAAATTCGAAGGGCGCTGATCAGGCTGACATCATGCGCGGCGGCGGCGGCGTGTGCGGCGTTCCGGTGCCGCATCGTCATCCGTCCCGTCCGAGGCGGATGTGAACGGACCCAGCGCATCAGTGATCTGATCGAGCGTCGGGCGTTCACCACGCGGCATGATGTCCAGCGCCTCACGCATCTTGCGCAGGTGGTCGGGCATGGTTCCGCAGCACCCGCCAATGATGGTCGCGCCGGCATCCCGCGCCATGGCGGCATACTGCCCCATCAGTTCAGGCGTTCCGTCATAATGGATGTGACCATCCACGTATTTCGGAATGCCTGCATTGCCCTTCGAGATCAGTGGGCGTTCAGTGCCTTGCGCGGCAAAGCCCAGCACGGTGCGCAGAATGTCGGACGCGCCGGTGCCGCAATTTGCACCAAAGGCGATGGGAGGATTCGGCAGGGTTTCGACCAACTGGGCCAGATCGGCCGAGGTGACACCCATCATCGTGCGTCCGGCCGTGTCAAAGCTCATTGTGCCGCACCAGGGCATGTCGGTCAGGGCAAAGGCTTCGGCGGCGGCGCGAAACTCTTCGGGGGCGCTGATGGTTTCCACCCACAGAACATCCACGCCACCTTCTTTCAGCGCTTCCGCCTGTTCGTGGAACATTTCCACGGCTTCCGCGTGCGACAGGCTGCCGACCGGTTCCATGATTTCCCCGGTTGGGCCGACCGATCCTGCAACGACGACTGGTCGTCCGGCCTTGTCGGCGATTTCGCGTCCCAGCTCGGCGCCGATGCGGTTCAGCTCGCCCACGCGGTTGTGCGCGTCATGCAGTTTCAGCCGTGCCGCCGTGCCGCCGAATGTGTTTGTCAGGAACAGGTCGCTGCCTGCATCAACCGACCCCTGATACAGAGCCCGGATCTTGTCCGGGGCATCCACGTTCCAGAGTTCGGGAGCGTCACCAGATTGCAGGCCCATGTTGAACAGATTCGTTCCCGTGGCACCATCGGCCAGAATGGCGTCATTGGATTCCAGAAGCTTGCTCAGCGCGTTTGTCATACGGTTGTTCCAGGAAAAGGCGCAAAACGCCGTTAAAAAAAGAGACGCCCCGTGTCTCATGACCAAGGCGTCAAATCAAATTCATAAAACTCATGAAGATCATGAGTCAGACGCCCTAGGCTCAGTTGGTCTCGCTCAGGACCTGTGCCTTGGCTTCCGGCAGTAGCTCGGCCATTTTTGCGCGGATTTCCTCGTCCGAGGACAGGTTGCCCAGATCGCCCGAAACCTTGCGTACGACATCTTCGTGCCCGGCTTCCTCGAAGTCGGAAATCACGACCGTCTTTGCATATTCATCGGCGTCGGCACCGGATTTACCCAGTTTTTCAGCAGCCCACAGACCCAAAAGCTTGTTGCAGCGGGCTTGTGCCTTGAACTGCATCTCTTCATCATGGGCAAATTTGGCTTCAAAGGCGTTTTCGCGTTCGTCGAACGTGGTCATAGGGTAAGGACCTCTTGGGTTACATCTTCTTTCCTGATGATATGACTATACGACGTCTCTTGCGCAAGGGATTTGCGCTGCGTCAAAGCCTCTCGGGTACATGAACTTGCGGGAAAAGGGTGCTTGGACTATGAGGACGCCAACGTGAGGGGACTCATTCCCTCTGTGCAGAGTGGAAAGGTCGCTTATGGCGCGTCGCAAGAAAATCTATGAAGGCAAGGCCAAGATTCTGTACGAAGGCCCCGAACCGGGCACGATCGTCCAGTATTTCAAGGATGACGCCACCGCCTTCAACGCGGAAAAGAAGGACGTGATTGACGGCAAGGGTGTGCTCAACAATCGCCTGTCCGAATTCTTCATGACCGGCCTGACCCAGATCGGCATTCCGAACCACTTCATTCGCCGCCTGAACATGCGTGAACAGCTGGTTCGCAACTGCGAAATCGTTCCGCTGGAAGTGATCGTGCGCAACTATGCCGCCGGATCGATGTCCAAGCGCCTGGGCATTGCAGAGGGCACGCAACTGCCGCGCCCGATCGTCGAGTACTGCTACAAGGACGATTCGCTGGGTGATCCGCTTGTCACGGAAGAACACATCGCCGCCTTTGGCTGGGCCAGCCAGCAGGACATGGACGATATCCTCAGCCTCGCCCTGCGGGTGAACGATTTCATGAGCGGTGTGATGCTGGCGGTGGGCATTCGTCTGGTCGACTTCAAGATCGAGATCGGCCGCGTGTTTGAAGGCGACTATCAGCGACTGATCGTTGCTGACGAAATCAGCCCTGACAGCTGCCGCCTGTGGGATATCGAAACCGGCCAGAAACTGGACAAGGACGTCTTCCGCCGCGATTTGGGCAGTTTGACCGACGCCTATTCCGAAGTTGCACGCCGACTGGGTGTCCTGCCCAGCAACAATGTCACCAAACCGACATTGATCAACTGAGCAGGGTTGGGTCGGAACCTCGCCAAAGCGCCGCAACCGTGTTTGCGGCGCCTTTTCGTTCGCGGTTGAATTTGACAGCTTCCCGTTTCCCAAGCATGTTTGCCACGGGCAGGCGCAAAAGGTTCAGGATGGGTGTCAAATGGCGGAACTGTTTGATCAGACAGTATTTCTGAAGTTTCTGGCCGCCGTGCTTGCAATCTTCAATCCGCTTTACAACATCCCGATTTTTCTGAGCATGACGAAGAACTGCTCGGCGGCTGAACGCCGCCACGTTGCGGTTGTTGTCATGATCTCGGTTACCGTCATTGCTCTGACCGCTGTCGTGATCGGGGAAGAAGTGCTTGGGGTGTTCGGCATTGATGTGCCGGCTTTCCGGATTGCCGGGGGGATCATCATTTTCGGTATCGGGATGTCGATGTTGAAGGCCGAAGACCGGCCACCGGGCGATCAGGCCGCGATGGAAGACGGGCACGAGCGGAAACTGAATTTCGCCGTCGTACCGCTGGCGATACCTTTGACCATCGGGCCGGGCACGATTGCCATCACGATCGTTTTTTCGCACCAACTGTCGAACGGCGCCGAAATCGTGACGCTGGGTTCGGCGATCCTTATTGCCTGCGCGATCGTGGGGCTGGGATTGTTGTTCGCAGATCAGATCTCGCGCCTGTTGGGTGAGACATTGATCAATGTCCTGACCCGGATCATGGCAATCCTTCTGGTCGCCGTCGCGGTCGAGATGGTTCTGACCGGCACGTTCCATGCGATTGACGCGCATTATCCGGGATTGGCCAAAGAAGGCGGATAGTTGGATTGCTGCGGCAAACTGCTTTGCAAACAGGGTTGTCGAAAGCCATTTGGCGCGCTATCCCCCGCGCAACGAAATGGGCCTCGGATTGCGGGCCGCAGGTGGAGTTGCCAAAATGAAAGCACGGGTTCATGTGATGCTCAAGAACGGGGTGCTGGACCCGCAGGGCGAAGCAGTTCGGCACGCATTGGGTGCAATGGGCTTTGATCAGGTCGAAGGTGTCCGCCAAGGCAAGGTGATCGACCTTGAACTGGCCGACGGCGCGACCGAAGCAGATGTGACCGAGATGTGCGAAGAGCTGTTGGCCAACACGGTTATCGAACGCTACGAGATCGAACTGGTCTGATGGAATGCGGGCCGCGCGTCTGATCACCTCCCGACAGCCGCTCGAGGTAACGACGATCCCGGACCCCGCACCTGCGGAGGACGGCGTGGTCGTGCGGGTGCTGGCCTGCGGCGTGTGCCGGTCAGACTGGCACGCGTGGTCTGGTTCGGACCCGGACGTCGTCTTGCCCATCACCCCCGGGCATGAGTATTGCGGAGAGGTGGTTTCCGTCGGCGCGCGCGTCACCCGGTGGCGTGTCGGGGATCGGGTGATCGCACCTTTCATTCTGGCTTGCGGCCGGTGTCCGGATTGTGCGCAGGGTCATCAGACGATCTGCCCCGATCAGGTTGTACCGGGGTTCACCTGTGACGGCGCTTTTGCGGAATATGTCGCGGTGGCCCATGCCGATGCGAACCTGACGCCCTTGCCGGACAGCATAGCGCCGGACATCGCGGCCGCGTTGGGATGCCGCGTGACGACAGCCTGGCAGGCATTGGTCGGACGGGCACAGGTGCAGGGCGGTGAATGGATTGCCGTCTTCGGCGGCGGTGGTGTCGGGATTTCCACTTTGCTGCTGGGCAAGGCGCTTGGCGCACGTGTCGTGGTTGTCGACATCACGGATGATAAACTGAATTATGCCAAGGCTCTGGGCGCTGACGCGGTGGTCAATGCGGCAACCTGCGATGCGCCGCAGGCGGTGAAGGATCTCACCGGTGGCGGTGCCCATGTCGCGATCGAGGCGCTTGGCGTTGAAGTGACGACCGTTTCCGCAATGCGTTCCCTGCGTAAAATGGGGCGCATGGTGCAGATCGGGATGCCAGCCGGGGATCACACGCAGATGGCGTTACCGATGGATGTTCTTTATTCCGGTCAGCTTTCCGTCTTCGGAACGCGCGGCATGCCAAGTTGGCGCTATCCGTCTTTGCTGTCGCTGATCGCGGGCGGCGGAATTGACCTGAGCCCGTTGGTCACGCGAAAAATATCTCTCAACCAGGTGAGCGCCGAGCTTGCCGCCTTTGACCATCCAACCCCTCCGGGCGTTGCGGTCGTCACCGATTTTGTCTCGTAGGAGGGCCCGCCATGCGCGCAGCCGTAATCGTTTTCCCCGGATCAAACTGTGACCGAGACCTTGCGGTCGCTTTCGAGCAGGCCGGTTTTCAGGTCGACATGGTCTGGCACAAGGATGCCGCGCTGCCGAAAGGCATTGATATCGTGGGCGTCCCAGGTGGTTTTTCCTATGGCGACTATTTGCGCTGTGGTGCAATTGCCGCGAAATCTCCGATCTGCAAGGCCGTGATCAATCACACCGAACGCGGCGGTTACGCCTTGGGGATTTGCAACGGATTTCAGGTTCTGACGGAAACGGGGATCCTGCCGGGGGCGCTGTTGCGCAATGCCGGGTTGAAATACATCTGCAAGACTGTGGGCCTGAAAGTTGAAACCAGCGACAGCGTGTTTACCGGCGGCTACAATGCGGGCGACGTGATAGGTATTCCGATCGCGCATCACGACGGCAACTATTTCGCTGATGACGCAACGCTGGCGGCGTTGAGAGATCAGGACAGGATCGCATTCACCTATACCGAGAACCCCAATGGCTCGGTCGGTGATATCGCGGGGATCCTTTCCGAAAACCGTCGTGTTCTGGGCATGATGCCGCACCCCGAACGCGCGGCCGATCAAGGGCATGGCGGCACCGACGGGGCGGCGCTGTTCCGCGCATTGTCAGGTGTGTTTGAAGCGGCGTGACTTGAGGTCACGCGCGCCCGCGCGTAACGTCTGATCATGAACTCGGACGTGCGATCAGGCTGGTCAAAGCTGCTGAAACCGTTTCGCGGCGCCCCGTTGGGGTGGCGGCTGCGGCTGGCTGTTCTTGTTTTGATGGTGGCAACAATCGCAACGGTTTGGACCACCAACCGCTTGTTGACCGACAGGTTCACCGAATCCACCCGCAACCGGGCCGAGCTGCGCCTTGCGCTGTATTCCGGCAATTTGCTGAGCGAACTGCGCCGCAACTCGATCGTGCCCCAGTTGCTGGCGCGGGACCCGACCCTGATTTCGGCACTGCAATCCAGGGACTATTCGCTGTCGACGCAGCGTTTGATTTCGTTCGTAGAGGAAATCGGTGCGGCGTCGTTGATGCTGTTGGATGGAGACGGGCGAACGGTTGCGGCGACGGACCGGAACAGGCTGGGTGAGGCGCACCGGAATATTCCTTATTTTGTGGACGCGATCCGGTCAAATGCGACGATCTTTTCCGTTATTCCCAAGGAATCCGGCGGATACAGCTTTGTCTATTCCCGCCGGCTTGAAAACAGCGCGGAAATACTTGGCGTGATCGTTGTCGAAGTTGATCTGCAAAAGTTTGAACAGGCATGGGCCGGTATTTCGGATGCGGTGATGGTCACTGACAGCACCGGAACCATCATTCTGTCCACCGAACCGCGCTGGCGGGGTCTGGATGAGGGGGCGGCCCTGCTGCGTCAACCGCCGCAAGGGGCGATCCAGCGGGCCATTCGCGCAACGACCGACTGGACCGCTTTGCCGCCTGACGCCTACCTTCAAGGCGAGGCGGTAATGCGTCTGGAAACGCGCATCCCGTTCCGCGGCTGGCAAATGACATCATTCACGACCTATGCCTCGATCCGCGAGAAAGTGAACAGCGTTCTGGCGCTCGAGATCATGGGCTTTGCGATTCTTCTGGCACTGGCGTTCTACGCGCTGAGCCGACGCGCGACGTTGCGCATGACCCTGTTTCAGCGCGAGTCGGCAGAGCTTCGCGCATTGAACGCCAGGCTACAGCGGGAAATCGCTGAGCGCGAACGGGTTGAAAAGACGTTGGATTTGGCCGAACAGACCCTTGCCCAAAGCTCGAAACTTGCTGCTCTGGGTGAGATGTCAGCGGCCGTCAGTCACGAGCTGAATCAACCGCTGGCTGCAATGAAAACCTATCTGGCCGGCGCCCGTCTGCTGTTGCGTCGAAACCGGCCGGAAGAAGCGTTGGCAAGTTTCGGGCGCATCGATGGTCTGATTGAACGGATGGGGGCGATTACGCGGCAGCTCAAATCTTACGCCCGCAAGGGGGCGGATGCGTTTTCACCTGTAAATCTTGGCGAAGCGCTGGCCTCGGCCTTGTCGATGATGGAACCGCAGCTGCGCCAGCGCCATGTGAAGATCACCCAGATCCTGCCGGAAGAACCGGTGGTGGTGATGGGGGACCGGATGCGGATCGAGCAGGTGATGGTCAACCTCTTGCGCAATGCGCTGGACGCCACCAAATCAGTGGCAGAGCCGGATGTGGAAATCATCCTGGCGGCGGGTGACACGGCTGTGCTGACCGTGCGCGACAACGGGCATGGGATCGAAGATATCGAGAACCTGTTCGAACCGTTCTATACCACCAAACAACCCGGAGATGGAGTTGGGCTGGGGCTTGCCATCTCGTCGGGGATCGTGAACGACCATGGGGGACGGCTGACTGCGCGCAACGGCCAATACGGCGGTGCGGTGTTTGAAATGCAGTTGCCAGCACTGGGAAGCGACGGCCTCGAGGCCGCGGAATAACGAGGAATGACTATGGCACAGGCCATGAAAATTGCCATTGTGGATGACGAACAGGACATGCGCCAATCGATCAGCCAATGGCTTGCTTTGTCCGGATATGACACGGAAACCTTTGCCAGCGCGGAAGATGCGCTCAAGGTTCTGGGGCCGGATTATCCGGGGATCGTGATCTCGGACATCAAGATGCCGGGTATGGATGGCATTCAGCTTCTGAAAAAGCTGATGGGAGCCGACAGCACCCTGCCGGTGATCATGATCACCGGTCACGGCGATGTTCCGATGGCGGTCGAGGCGATGCGGGTTGGCGCGTTTGACTTCCTTGAAAAACCGTTCAATCCAGACCGTATGTCCGAGCTGGCCAAACGCGCCAGCAATGCGCGCCGACTGACACTGGACAACCGTGCGCTGCGGCGCGAGCTGTCCGGTGGCACGCAGATCATGAACAAGCTGATCGGTGCCAGCCCGGTCATGGAGCGGCTGCGCGAGGATATTCTGGATCTCGGCCAGGCCGACGGCCATGTGTTGATCGACGGTGAAACCGGTACCGGGAAAACACTTGTGGCTCACGCGCTTCATGCCGTTGGCAGCCGTGCAGGCAAGAAATTTGTCCTGGTGTCCTGCGCCGCGCTTGAAGAGGATGCACTGGCCAAGCGTCTCTTTGGCCCCATGATGCCAGAGGATGCGCAACTGCCTGCCATCGAAGAGGCGCGGGGCGGAACGCTGGTTCTGGAAGATGTGGAAGCGTTGAGCGATACGTTGCAGGCCAAGCTGCTGAGCGTGATGAACGAGCAGGGCACACCTGCGGAGACCCGGATCGTTGCCATCTCGAACCTGCAGGAGGCGGGCAAGACGTCGGAAGACGTGCTGCGCCCGGACCTGTTCTATCGCCTGGCGGCGCTGCGCATCACAATGCCGCCGTTGCGGCAGAGGGGCGAAGATATCCTGACCCTGTTCACCCGCCTCAGTGAGCAGTTTGCCGAGGAATACGGTTGCGATGCACCCCAGGTGAGCGCGCAGGAGGCTGCGCAACTGTTGCAGGCCCCTTGGCCCGGCAATGTGCGTCAGTTGATCAACATTGCCGAACGGGCGGTGCTTCAGTCGCGCCGTGGCTCGGGCACCATCGCGTCTCTGTTGATGTCCGATCACGAAGAGATGCAGCCGGTGATGACGACCGAGGGCAAGCCGTTGAAGGAATATGTCGAAGCGTTCGAGCGAATGCTGATCGACAACACGATGCGCAGGCACAAAGGCTCGATTGCGTCCGTCATGGACGAGCTTTGCCTTCCTCGCCGGACGCTGAACGAGAAGATGGCCAAATACGGCCTTCAGCGGTCGGACTATCTGTAAGCGATGCGATTTGGGGGCTCTGCCCCCGTCGCCTGTGGCGCCTCCCCCGGGATATTTTTGGCCAGATGAAGGGGGCTGCACCGTTGGTTTGGGGGCGGAATGCAGTTTGCCCATTGTCTTTTCCACAGGGTTGCTTTTATTGTGGCGGAACGGGCCGGGCGAATTTGACGCCTGCAAGTCCCGAATCTTTGAGTTTCGCTGCTGATCCGTTGGTGAGGGTCAAGACCTCGCGGTTCAGCAGACCGATTATGCCCCTGAAGGGGCAGTGGAGTACCTGAGCCCGGGATCCCCGGGCGAAAGGAATAAATGGGCAGGCAGCGTTCAGACGCACCTGTCGGAGAAGAACCGCGATGACGCGCGCGCAACGATTGAGAGAACGGGCAGGGGGCCACAGCGCCAGACCCTGCCGCGCGCCGTCTGATATCGCCCTGACAAGACACCTCCCCAAAAGCGCCTGTCCGCCTGGACAGGTCAGGACAACGCGTTTGGCGCGGTGCACCAAGGACAAATGGCTAAGAAAATGCTTATCGATGCCACCCACGCGGAGGAAACCCGCGTCGTGGTGGTTGACGGAAACAAGGTCGAGGAGTTCGATTTTGAATCCGAAAACAAACGCCAGCTTGCCGGCAACATCTATCTTGCAAAAGTAACTCGGGTTGAGCCATCGCTTCAGGCGGCCTTTGTAGACTATGGCGGGAACCGGCATGGTTTCCTGGCATTCTCGGAAATCCATCCGGACTATTACCAGATCCCCGTCGCCGACCGTGAGGCGCTGATGGAGGAAGAGCGCGCCTATGCCGAGGCAATGAAGGCGCGCGATGAGGCAGAAGAGGCCAAATCCAAGAAGCGGCGGTCTCGGTCTCGCTCGAAGGCTGCTGACGTGAAATCGGATGATCCGGTTGAAACGATGGAGGTTTCGACCGAACCAACCGGCATGGAAACCATCGATCTGGACGAGGGTGAAGAAGCAGGTGTTGAGGTTCCGGAAGGAACGTCGCCGATGGAAGTCGTCGCTGAAACTCCGGTAGAGGAGCCAGTTGACGATGACGCGCCGGCCACTGATGACGCAACCGAAACCGCATCGGATGAGGCTGCGTTAGACGACGTAGCCGAGGAAGCCACTGAACAGGCTGTCGAGGCGTCGGACGACGACGCGGAGGACCAGGCCGAAGAGGCAGTGGAAACCGGTGAAGAGGTTCAATCGGAAGGGGAAGAAGCCCAATCCGAGCCCGAGCAAACAGAAGAACTTGTTGAAGCTGCGGATGATGAACTGGACGCGGATGAGGACGGTAGCGACAGCCAAAGCACGGACGCTGCATCTAAAGACGCATCGATTGAATCGGTTGCCGATGAGGATGACAGCGAAGACATTCGGCCGCCGCGCAAACCGCGTCCGCGTCGTTACAAGATACAGGAAGTCATCAAAGTACGTCAGGTTCTGCTGGTGCAGGTTGTCAAGGAAGAGCGCGGAAACAAGGGTGCTGCGCTGACGACCTATCTTTCGCTGGCAGGACGGTATTGTGTTTTGATGCCCAATACCGCACGTGGCGGTGGCATCAGCCGCAAGATTACCAATGCGGCGGACCGGAAAAAACTGAAAGAGATCGCAACGGATATCGATGTGCCGACCGGGGCGGGTTTGATCATTCGAACCGCCGGGGCCAAGCGAACAAAGTCCGAGATCAAGCGCGACTATGAATACCTTCAGCGCTTGTGGGAACAGATCCGGGCGCTGACACTGGAATCCATCGCGCCGGCAAAGATTTATGAAGAAGGCGATCTGATCAAACGGTCGATCCGAGATCTTTACAACCGCGATATCGACGAAGTCTTGGTCGAAGGCGAGGGCGGGTACCGCATCGCCAAGGATTTCATGAAGATGATCATGCCGTCTCACGCCAAGAACGTGAAACGGTATGAAGATGCGCTGCCACTGTTCGCGCGCTATCAGGTGGAAAGCTATCTGGCGGGGATGTTCAACCCGACCGTACAGTTGAAATCCGGTGGTTATATCGTGATCGGCGTGACGGAAGCGCTGGTGGCGATCGACGTGAACTCGGGCCGTGCCACCAAGGAAGGGTCGATCGAGGAAACCGCACTCAAGACCAACCTTGAGGCCGCTGAAGAGGTTGCACGCCAGTTGCGCCTGCGTGATCTGGCCGGTCTTATCGTGATCGATTTCATCGATATGGATGAGCGCAAGAATAATGCGGCCGTTGAAAAGCGCATGAAAGAGCGGTTGAAAACCGACCGTGCGCGAATCCAGGTGGGGCGTATTTCGGGCTTTGGCTTGATGGAAATGAGCCGTCAGCGTCTGCGCCCCGGCATGATCGAGGCAACGACACAGCCGTGCCCGGCCTGTCACGGCACCGGCCTGATCCGCTCGGACGACAACATGGCCTTGTCGATCCTGCGTCAGATCGAAGAGGAAGGTACCCGTCGCCGTTCGCGCGAAGTCTTGGTGCGCTGCCCTGTCAGCATCGCCAACTTCCTGATGAACCAGAAACGAGAACATATTGCGCAGATCGAAGCGCGGTATGGGCTTTCGGTGAGGATCGAAGGGGATATCCATTTGGTCAGCCCGGACTTCTCGATGGAGAAGTTCAAGACGGCCAGCCGGATCGTTCCCGAGGCCACGGCGCCCGTTGTTTCTGTTGATGCGTCACTGATGGATCTTGTCGATTCATCGGACGCGGAAGAGGCCGAAGAGGAAACCGTTCAGACCGAAGAAGAGGCAAAGCCCAAGCGCAAGCGCCGCCGTCGTCGCCGCAAGAAAGGCTCGGGCAATGGCGATGCGCCCGAGCAGATCGCTGAAGAGGGTGAAGCGCCCGCACAAGAAGACGCAGAGGGCGATACGCCTGTCGTTGAAAATGCTGAACCGGCTGAAGCTGAGGCTTCGGAGGAAGAAAAACCGGCCAAGCCCAAGCGCAAACGCGCCCCGCGTCGTCGCAAGAAAGACGCGGTTGCCGAAGAAGTTGCGGAACAGTCTGAAGAACCTGCCGTCATGACAGCGGACGCCGTGACCGAAGAACCGGCAGCCGAGGAAACCGGTGAGAGCATCGCGAGCGAAAGCGCCGAGTACGTGGCGGAGCAGGTCGAGGTGGTCGCCGAACCAGCCGAAGTACAGGCTGATGCTTCGCTGTCGGCAGAGCAACCTGCAAACGGTGTGGATGCGGCACCAGCGGTTGAAGAAGCGGATGAGGCGGAAAAGCCATCTGCGGAAGCTGTAGAAGCCTCTGAAATTACGGAAACCGACGATCCTGCCGAAGACGGGCCAGCAGAAGCAACAACCGAGCCAGTGCTTGAAGGCGTAGCGGAAGAGCCTGAGCCTGTACCGGCCAAGCCCAAACGACGCGGTTGGTGGTCGCTGGGAAGTTAACGAAAAAGGCGGGCTGATTGGCCCGCCTTTTTTTGACCTGAAACAAAGGTCAGCTGGATTTTTGGATCAGATAGATCTGATGTGCGCCGTCAGTGTCCTGCGAAAGCAGTCTATGCCCGGCCTCGGCACAAAAATGCGGAACATCCACGATGGCCGCAGGATCATCGGCCAGAACCCGCAGAACGGCGCCGTCCGGCATGGATTTCAGTCGTTTGCGGGCTTTCAGGACGGGCAAGGGGCACAACAGGCCCAAGGCGTCCAGGGTATCTGAAATTTCTGACATGATTTTCGGGATAGGGTGAAGTTGTAATATTGTCCAGATTCCGTGCACGAGGATGTGACCGTTTGGCCCCGTGACGGATCGCTCTTCATCACATATGTGCAGAAACATGTTCGGAATCGAAATCATAGACGCGGGACTTCTGCCCGCCATGTTCGTCGCGCTACTGGGTGGCTTGATCAGCTTTCTGTCGCCTTGCGTATTGCCCATCGTACCGCCTTATCTGGCGTATATGAGCGGCGTTACCATACATGAGATGCAGGACGAGGCCCGCGCGCGGCGCAAGGCGACCATGTCGGCGCTGTTCTTTGTCATGGGCCTGTCGACCGTCTTTCTGCTGCTTGGCTTTACCGCATCGGCCTTTGGTGCGTTTGTTCTGCAAAATCAGGTGCTGTTCGCCAAGCTGTCCGGTGCCGTCGTCATCGTCTTTGGCCTTCACTTTCTGAATGTCTTCCGGATTCCTTTTCTGGATCGCGAAGCACGGATTGAAACCGGCGATTCCGGTGGTTCGGTCTTTGGTGCCTATATCCTTGGCCTTGCTTTTGCATTCGGCTGGACCCCGTGCATTGGGCCACAACTGGGGGCGATCCTGTCATTGGCGGCGAACGAAGCGTCGGTCGCGCGTGGCACGTTTCTGCTGGGTGTTTACGCTGCGGGCTTGGGTATTCCGTTCTTGTTGGCAGCCATGTTCCTGAATCGCTCGATGACCGTGATGAACCGGATCAAACCGTATATGGGCACGATCGAGAAGGTCATGGGCGGCCTGCTGTTGTTTGTGGGCATCATGCTGATAACCGGGCTTTTCACCCGCTTCAGCTGGTGGTTGCTGGAGACTTTTCCGGCGCTGGCAAACTTCGGGTGATCAACTGACGCACTTACCTTGACCTCAAGCCTGCGTTAACCTGCGCATCAGAAGGTCAGGGCATGAGCAGTCACAAAAATCAGCCGCAGGTGCGCAGACGTCGGGTGTTCTATATTCCCGGCTATGATCCGATGCCGCCCCGGCGATATCGCGAGCTGTATCGCACCGAGTCTCAGAAACAGGCCCGGATCTCGGGGTACGAGATCGCAATCGCCCCAAAGACAACGGACGGACGTTTTGGCTGGCGCGTGACCTCGGAACAAGATGGCCTGACCGTTGAAACGGAATTCGAGGTTCTGGTGTGGTCCGACATCGTGCGCGACAGCATGTCGGTCTCGATCCCGGCGACCTATTGGCAATTGGCCCGCACGGCGTGGATTTACATATCAACCGGTACGTTGTGGCGTCTGATGCGATTGCGCAAGGGCCCGGTGATCGCGGCGTTGTATCCAGTGGCGATGTTGGTGTCTCAGCTGCTGATCGCGCTTGCGGTGGCATGGGCATGCATAGCCATGGCCGGTTGGTGGGGGCTGTTCCCGGGAGCGGCCGCAGCCGTTGCGCTGTTGTTATGGTTTCGCAAGGTCGACAACCGGCTGTTTGCGTATTACCTGATGCATGATTACGCCTATTCAGCGCAGTTGAACGGGCAAATGCCGGTCGAGCTAAGGGACAGGTTGGCTTCGTTCCGAGAGACGATCGAAGCTGCGCTGAAGTCCGATGTGGATGAGGTGCTGGTCGTTGGCCACAGCTCGGGCGCGCATCTTGGGGCGTCTGTTCTGGCCGGGCTGATCCGAAAAACGAACGTGCAGGAGCGGCGGGCAGCACTGTCTTTCCTCAGCTTGGGGCAGGTGGTTCCGATGGTTTCGTTTCTGCCTCGGGCATACGATTTGCGGTCCGATCTGCATTTCCTGTCCACGCGGTCCGAACTCACCTGGATCGATGTCTCGGCCCCCGGTGATGGCTGCGCCTTTGCGCTTTGCGATCCGGTTGCGGTCACGGGCGTGGCCGACGCCGACAAACGTTGGCCGCTGGTCCTGTCGGCGGCTTTCACGCAAACCTTGTCTCCGGAACGCTGGAAGGTTTTGCGATGGCGGTTTTTTCGCCTGCACTTTCAGTACCTTTGCGCGTTCGACAAGCCGGGAAGCTATGACTATTTCCGGATAACGGCTGGCCCTTTGACGCTGAAGCAAAGGTTTGCGGATCGTGAGGCTTCGCGCAGCCGCATCGAGACGCCTGTGTCCAAGTTCACCTCGGTACGCCCATGACCCCGCCCAAGCCAGACCCGCGCCCTGATAAGGTTTCTTTGCTGCGCTATGTGAAACTGTTCAGACATGACCTGCTGTCGGCGCAGCCAGCCCGGTTGTATCGCGCGTGGATGGCAGAATTCAAAACCCCGTTCTTCCGATCGTTCCTGATCAATCAACCGGACCTGATTCAAACCGTTCTCAGGAAACGGCCTGACGATTTCCCCAAATCCGGCAGGATCAGCGAAGGCCTGCGGCCGTTGCTTGGCAATTCGGTGTTTCTGACCAATGGCGAGGTCTGGAAACGACAGCGGCGGATTATCGATCCCGCGTTCGAAGGCGGGCGTCTGAAGGATACATTCCCGGCCATGCTGGCCGCTGCCGAGGCGTGTGTGGAACGGCTGCGACCTTGTGTCGGCGGGGAACTCGAATTCGAAGAACAGACAAGCCATGCGGCGGCGGACGTCATATTCCGCACCCTGTTTTCCGTTCCCATCGACAACGCTATCGCCAGCCAGGTGTTCGAAAAGTTCCGGGCCTATCAACGCGCGCAACCTTTGCTGAATCTCGCGGCTTTTGTTCCATTGCCAAAGTGGCTGCCCCGGTTTCATTCCAGGGCGACCAAACAAAACGCGCGGGATATCAGGGCGCTGATTGCCGAACTGACCAGAACACGCGCAAAGGCCATCAAGGACGGAACGGCACCTGATGATCTTGCGACCAAGATCATGACGACGGCTGATCCCGAAACCGGACAGTTCTTCGACCCCGACGAGATGGTTGATCAGGTAGCGATCTTTTTTCTTGCCGGGCATGAAACCAGTGCGTCAGCCTTGGCCTGGACGCTGTACCTGATGGCCCTTTACCCGGAATGGCAACAGAAGGTTGCAGATGAGGCCGCCGTTCTGGATGATCCTTCATTTGGCTGTGTTTCAAAACTCCGGATCAGCCGGGATGTGTTTCGCGAAGCGCTGCGTCTTTATCCTCCGGTGCCCATGATGGTTCGCGAGGCCACGTGCCCCGAACGGTTCCGTAACCGGGATGTGCCGGTTGGCGCGCAAATCGTGATCAGCCCGTGGCATTTGCACCGTCAGGCGCGTTTGTGGGACAATCCGGACGGTTTTGATCCTATGCGTTGGGGCACGGAAAACGGCAAGCGCTGCCAGCGCGACGCTTACATCCCGTTCTCTGCGGGCCCCCGAGTGTGCACCGGGGCCGGGTTTGCAATGGTCGAAGGGCCGCTGATCCTGTCGATGCTCTTGCGCCGTTTCAGGTTCGAAACAATCCCGGGAAAAACACCTGTTCCGGTCGCGCATCTGACGGTTCGATCCAAAGATGGCATATGGTTGCGCCTGTTTGAGCGCTAACAACCTACCATCGGTTCACGCCCTGTTGTATGCGGGGAGGAACATCGGAATCATCATTGAACGGGAAAACAATATGTCCAAAGCAGAACAGCGCGCGCAGATGATCAACGGCACGGGCTTTATCGCGGCACTGGATCAAAGCGGCGGATCAACCCCGAAAGCGCTTGCGTTGTATGGTGTCGAGGCATCCGACTACAACTCAGACGAAGAGATGTTCGGTGAAATCCAGAAGATGCGTGCCCGCATCATTCTGGCCGACGATTTCACAAAGGACAAAGTGATTGGTGCAATCCTGTTCGAACGTACCCTGGGCGAAGAGATCGAAGGCCGCAAGGTTGCCGATTACCTGTGGTCGGTCAAAGGTATCGTGCCTTTCCTGAAGATCGACAAAGGCTTGGAAGAACAGGCAAACGGCGTTCAGATGATGAAACCGATCCCCGGTCTGGCCGAGACCCTGGCCAAGGCCGATGGTGTGTTCGGCACCAAGGAACGCTCGGTCATTCACGAAGCGAATGCCGACGGCATCGCGGCGGTGGTTGCGCAACAGTTCGACGTCGCCCGCGAAGTCACCGATGCCGGTATGGTTCCGATCGTGGAACCCGAAGTGAACATCCATTCGGAAACCAAGGCCGAAGCAGAAGACATCCTGAAGGCTGAAATCCTCAAAAACCTCGATCAACTGGCCGAGGGTCAGGAAGTGATGCTGAAGCTGACGATCCCGACAAAGGCGAACTTGTATGACGCGCTGGCAGACCACCCGCGGGTATTGCGGGTTGTGGCCCTGTCGGGCGGTTATTCGACGGAAGAAGCCTGCGACCTGTTGAGCCGAAACGGCAAGATGATCGCATCCTTCTCGCGGGCTTTGACCGAAGGTCTGTCGAAGCAGCAGTCAGATGCCGAATTCAACGCGGCCTTGGGTGGCAACATCGACAAGATTTACAAAGCCTCGGTCTGATCCGTCAGGCAGGTTTGATGAAAGAGCGGCGCATCTGTGCCGCTTTTTTTCTGCCGATGCAGCCCTCGGCGTGGTCATTGACCAACCCCATGGCCTGCATGAACGCAAACACGGTTGTAGGGCCGACAAACTTCCACCCCCGTTTCTTGAGATCCTTCGACATGGCCACGGATTCGGGTGATGTGGATGCTGTTTGCGGGGGCGGAGGCGTTTCAGCCTCATAACGCCAGACATAAGCCGCCAGAGATCCTTCTGTCGCCACAAGGTCCTGCGCGCAACGCGCATTGTTGATCACCGCTTCAATCTTGCCGCGATGACGGATGATCCCGGCGTCCTGTAGCAGGCGTTCCACATCTGCATCAGAAAACGCGGCCATCTTGTTGAAATCAAATCCGCAGAAGGCTTTCCTGAAGTTTTCGCGCTTGTTCAGGATTGTCCGCCAGCTGAGGCCTGACTGAAAGCTCTCGAGGCACAGTTTTTCAAACAACCGTCGGTCATCGTCGACAGGGTAACCCCATTCATTGTCGTGATATTCAAAGAATTCAGGCGCGGCCTGACACCATGTGCATCTTTGCTGCCCATCCGGCCCGGTAATGGTGTCGCTCATGGTTGTACCCTTTTTGTTCCCGCTCACGTTACACGTCGAGGCGACGGCGTGACAAGTCTCAATCAGGGTTTCGGAACCAGTTCAGCACAAAGACGCGTATGGCCGATGCAAGACCCGTTTCCGGGTCGCGCTCCACATCAATCTCAGCCGCCAAGACATTGATTGGCTTATCTTGTTCCTGAGCGATCTCGCGAAAAGCACGCCAGAATTCATCCTCGAGTGATACCGAGGTTCGATGCCCTTTCAGGGTCAAAGAGCGTTTGACAGGGCGGCCGCTCATTCGTCCAGCTCATGATTGTCGAGGTCGCGCTTTTGTTTTTTCTGTTGAAGCTTCACGACTTCTTTTTCAGCTTTCGTTCGCCCAAACGCGACGGCGTTCCGGTCGGCGCGGGCCTTTTTCACGGCCCGCGCTTTTTCTTTTCGATACCGGTTCAGATTGACCGGCTTGCCCATCAGTCTTTCGGGCCGATCATCTGTTCGGGGCGGACGACGGCATCAAAGGTCGCTTCGTCCACGAAGCCCAGTGCGATGGCTTCTTCCTTGAGGGTGGTGCCGTTCTTATGAGCGGTTTTCGCAACGGTGGTCGCATTGTCATAACCGATTGTAGGGGCAAGCGCCGTGACCAGCATCAGCGATTCCTTCATCAGTTTGTCGATGCGCGGCTCGTTCGCTTTGATGCCCAGCAGCATCCGCTCGGTAAAGCTGTCGGTGGCATCCCCCAGCAACTGGATCGATTGCAGCAGGTTGTAGGACATCATCGGATTGTAGACGTTCAATTCGAAATGACCTTGCGACCCGGCAAAATTCATCGCCGCGTTGTTGCCCATCACATGCGCGGCGACCTGCGTCAGCGCTTCGGCCTGCGTTGGGTTTACCTTGCCGGGCATGATCGACGAGCCGGGCTCATTTTCCGGCAGGATCAGCTCACCCAGGCCGGAACGAGGCCCGGAGCCCAGGAAACGAATGTCGTTTGCGATCTTGTAGCAGCTGCCGGCAATCGTCGCCAAAGCGCCCGACAGGAAGACCATGGCATCATGGGCGGCCAGCGCTTCGAACTTGTTCGGTGCCGTCACGAAGGGCAGGCCGGTGATCTGGGCCATATGGCCTGCGACGGCCTTGTCCCAGCCGTGCTGGGTGTTCAGGCCGGTGCCAACGGCCGTACCGCCCTGGGCCAGTTCATAAATCCCCGGCATTGCCGCGTGTACACGTGCGATCCCCTGACGAACCTGGTGGGCATAGCCACTGAATTCCTGACCCAGTGTCAGCGGTGTCGCGTCCTGCGTATGGGTTCGGCCGATCTTGATGATGTCCTTGAATTCCTGGGCCTTCTGCTCGAGCCCGGACGCCAGTTTCTCAAGCCCCGGAAGCAGCACGTCACGCACGCTCATCGCTGTTGCGATATGCATGGCGGTTGGGAAGGTGTCGTTCGACGACTGTCCCATGTTGCAGTGGTCATTCGGGTGTACCGGGTCTTTGGATCCGATCTTTCCGCCCAGAATCTCGATGGCTCGGTTGGCGATGACCTCGTTCGCATTCATGTTCGACTGGGTGCCCGAACCCGTCTGCCACACGACCAACGGGAAGTTGTCGTCGAACTTGCCCTCGATCACCTCGCCTGCGGCCTGAATGATCGCATCTGCTATCTTTGCGTCCAGCTTGCCCGTTGCCTTGTTTTCCATGGCGCAGGCTTTCTTGATCACGCCCAGCGCGCGCACGATGGCGACCGGCTGCTTTTCCCAGCCGATGGGAAAATTCATGATCGAGCGCTGCGTCTGCGCGCCCCAATATTTGTCGGCAGGAACCTCGAGCGGGCCAAAGCTGTCGGATTCTGTGCGGGTTTGAGACATCGGTCACTCCGTCTGGTATGCAGTTGTATGCCGTTTAGCCGCAGCCACGCCGTGACGCAATCGGCCAGTTGCGCGCACCTTAAACTCAAGGACGTCAAAGGTATAGGCGCAGGGTGCGTCACTTTAATCGTTATTGGCGGGGAATGTGCATTGTTTGCGGACACCTCTGGGCTACAATAGAGAAATGACCGCCCAGGAGGATAAAATGCCAAATTTACATCGCCTTAAGCTTGAGAAAGCTGCCGCGATACTTGCAGTTTGCGCTTTGTGGCTGTCGATTCTGAGTTTGCAGGCCCGCGCGGCAGAGATTACACCGTTCATAGGAGATTATGTCGGTTCAGCCGAAGTAGTGGACGCGGATGGCACGACAACGCCCCGCGACATGAGCGTTTCCATCGTCGAGACCAAGAACGGCTTCAACGTCAGTTGGCGGACGACGACATACAAGCCGGACGGACGTGTTAAGGACCAGAAATTCTCGATAGATTTTGTTCCGTCAGACCGCCCTGATGTGTTTTCGGCGGCGATGAAGCGCAATGTCTTTGGTCACGAAGTGCCATTGGACCCGATGAAGGGCGAGCCGTTTGTATGGGGCCGCATTGTCGGCGACACGCTGACTGTGTTTTCGTTGTTTATAGATGAGGACGGAGGATATGAGTTGCAGCAATTCGACCGTACGCTGGCCGAGGGCGGGCTGAACCTTGCGTTTTCACGATTCATAGATGGTCAAAAATCCCGGTCGGTCGAGACTTTTCTGATGAAACGATAAACCCCGCGCCGGGCGGGGTTTGAAGCTTCATTTCCGGAAGCTGTCCAGCGACACGATATCCGCATCGTGATGAATTTCTTCTTCTTCGACTTCGATGTCGTCTTCGATGATCTGATCTTCTTCGATTTCGTCTTCCGGGCTTTCAAAGCGAAGGCCGAATTCCACGGATGGGTCCACGAAAGTCTTGATTGCGGAATAGGGGACGTACAGCGGTTCCGGGGCGTCGCCAAAGTTCAAAGTGATGGAAAAGCCGACGTCTCCGACTTCGAGGTTCTCGAACCAGTGCTGCATGACGATTGTCATTTCTTCGGGATAGCGTTCACGCAGCCAGTCGGCGATTTCTACACCATCTTCACGTGTGTCGAAGGTGATGAAAAAGTGATGCGCCCCGGGTAGACCGGTTTCAGAAACTTCCTTCAGCACTGTTTTGATCAAGCCGCGCATGGCGGTGTGCATCAGGTTTCCATAATCGATGCCTTGCGACATGTGTGATCCTCAAAAGTGGTTATGCTCAGCATAGGGGTTTTGTTCGGAAACGAAAGGGCGGGTATGACCGGATTGATCAGATATTGTGTGCAACCAGCCCGGCCACCGACATCAGAACCAATACAGTTCCCATCCCTAATTTCAGTCGAAAAATCAAGGCCCCAGCAAGAATAGTTAGACTTACTGCGGTAATATCCAACGCGGATAACTGCGGCGTGGGGATTGCCACAGGACCCCATGATTTTTCAGTCACCGATTCGAAAAGAACATTCAGGGCGAACCACACGGAAAGGTTGAGAATCACTCCGACGACGGCCGCGGTGATTCCATGCAGGGCCGCGGACAGGCGGGGACGCGCGGCCAGACGGTCGAGATATGGGGCCGCAAGAAAAATCCAAAGAAAGCACGGAACGAACGTCGCCCACAATGCAACCGCGCCAGCGGCAAGTGCCAAGGTGAACCCGCTGGTCAGTTGCCCGGTCAGCATGGCGACAAACTGAGTGACAAGTATGAGCGGCCCCGGAGTCGTTTCCGCCAGACCCAGCCCATCAATCATCTGATCCGTGCTGATCCAGTGGTACTGGTCGACAACGGTTTGGGTCATATAGGCCAATACGGCATATGCGCCGCCAAAGGTCACAACGGCGAGTCGGGCAAAAAACCAGCCCAGCTCGCTCAGCAGTTGATGGCCTGTGACGCTCAGAGCGACAAGCGGGCCCAACCAAAGTGGCAACCAGACAGCAATCGTTCGCAGAGACTGCGCCAGTTGTGGTGTTCCTTCTCGTTTCGGCGTTTCAACGGATCCTTTGAAGGTCACATAGCCCCAGAAAGCGGCAGCGAAAATGATCGCCGGAAACGGGAGGTTCAGCAGAAAAATGGACAGGAAGGACAGAATTGCGATTGTCCGATGCTCTCGATCGTTCAATGCTTTGCGCGAAAGATTGCGAAGCGCCTGCAAAACGATCACGATGACGGTTGCCTTGATGCCCGTGAAGGCCGACTGCACCAAGGGGACATCGCCAAACGCTGAATAGAGCGCGACCAGAACCGCAATCACCACCGCGCCGGGCAACACGAACAAGCTGCCGGCAATCAGCCCGCCGGCAACACCGCGCAGACGCCACCCCGCATAGGTTGCCAGCTGCATCGCCTCGGGACCCGGTAGCAACATGCACAAAGACAGGGCGCGCAGGTACGTCTGTTCATCCAGCCAGGGTCGACGCTCGACCAATTCCTGATGCATCAAGGAGATCTGAGCCGCAGGACCGCCGAAAGACAGCAGGCCGATCCTGCTGAAGACCTTGGTAATCTCGGCCAGTGTCGGTGTCATGACGTTCGCCCGGTGGGCCAGTCATGGCTTTCGTCAAACCCATCGCGCGCCCAGCGATACAGCGCGTCGTAAAGGGTTATCCCGGCCTCCAGGTTTTCATGGTCATCACGATACTGCCTTGAAAGCCCGACCGACACCGCCAACAATCCCGCCGCTTCGGGCGCAAGCATGTGCCGGTTCGTGTCCGCTGCCCGGATGACCGTCGCCAACCGGTCCAGTGCAGGAGAGTGAAGATCGAATTCATCCAACATGGTGTCAAACGTGCAATTGTCGCCCCGGTGGCTCCAGAACGTGTTCTCGATATCAAATGGTGACGCCCCGAAAGCAGTCGAAACGCTTTCGACTTCGCCGGGTGCCACAAACAGGAATTTGGCGTCGGGATCAACAAACCTGCGTATCAGCCAGGGACATGCGATTCTGTCGATCTTTGGTCGGTGGCGCGTGACCCACAGCGTATGGCCTCCAATCCGTTCAGGAATGCGGGCTGCGGGTACACGTGGCGCGTCGGTCAATTCGCGCCAGGCCTGCATTCCACCTTCCAGATATTCGGCTTGATGCCCTTCGCTGCGCAACCAGGATACAACGCCCTGGCTCAGCTTTTTGCCCTTTTGACAGATAATCACGGCCGAGCGGCCGGAGATCTTGCACAAAAGCCCCCGAAGATCTGTGGCCGGGTGCCGGACTGACGCGGGGATCAGATAGGGATCATCTTTAAAATCGTCATTCAGGCAGACGTCGAATAGAACGGGCGCATTCGGAGTGCCAATCAGACGCAGAAGTTGCTTGGGGGAAATAGAGTTGGGCGATGCCATGGCATGTTTCCTTGTAACCGCGGATACATGCGAAACTTGGGCTGTCGCCTCACGGGGCGTTCGCAATCTTACCCCATGGCACTTGCTACCGCGCAAGGGTCATGGGGGTCAAGATTGCGTTGTATTCACGCCCAGTCCAGGCGCTGCCCTGTCATGCATACGGGCAGGGTGTCCGATGGAAACTGGCCCAGTTCTTCAAAAAACGAGATGAAGTCAAAATGATTGTAAGCCTCGACCATCTTTTCGTCTTTGAACCGTGCCATGACCTGGCCCGTGACTTCCAGTGGCGCGCCATTGTCGGCCCGAAAAGTACGAACATGCAGAATGGCAGACACCCAGTCGCCGTTTTCGATGATCTTGGGCAACTCGACCTTGATGTCCCCCAGAATATGGCGGAACGCCATGACCAGATCCCGGAAATCGTCCGCACCGACCTGCATTTCCGGAATCAGCCCCTCGGCCATCGTTTCGGGCGCGAAGAACTGATCAATCGCTTCGGTGTTTCCATTTTCCCAAACTTCGGAGTACCACTTTCTGAGTATCTCTGAATTCGTCATCCCAGTTCTCCTGTCCAAGTGCTGGCACGATGGCAAAAAGGAATGAATAAACTCTGAATCCGCCAAGGGACGGGTAAATAAATTCAGACATGTGGGGGATTAATGCAGGTTTCTGTTGCCAGGTACCTGCGAACCCCGCCTTACGCGGCTAGGCGCAAGGGCTTAAGTTTCGGTCTTGCTACTGCTTACGCAGCAACTGCAACCGGAGCACGATTGTCGTTTGCAATTGTACTGTTTTCGCCGGTAACGGTGGCAGACAGCCGGGACAAAGCTAACCCCTTTAGACGTTCGTCGATCCTATTTCGGCCCCCCGGTTCTGAAAGTGATCCCCAAACGAAGGATGCCCCCAGAAGGTGTATGGTGGAGCCGCCGGGTACCGCCCCCGGGTCCGATCCGCTTATTACGAGCGCGTTTATGTCCATAGTCCCGAAGGACATCTCTTATATAGGTGAGGTGATGGATGGATGCAAACTCAGAATGAAGTCTGCCGTATCCTATATTTCCAATCCGTTAGGTGGCTTTGTTGAAGTTTGCAGAGATAAGCCAAACCGCCAGAACCAGTTCGATTCCCCCAAAGATCAACGCCTTGGCCAAGGGGGGATTGTCCAGCGCGACCGACACAAATCGGCCCAGCGCTGCACCGGAATAGACAATGCCCAGCATGACATAGGCCATTGGGTTGTTCAGCCAGATAACGGCGATCCCGGTCACAACAAACAAACCACCGACCGAGGCGCGCATCTCGGACAACCCCATCGTGCTGTTGGTCGGGGCCAGATCCAGGGCCGACGCGGTGTGGGCCGGGGCTAGAAACCCGAACGCGCCGAACCCGATGGTCAGCAATGCTGCAATGACGTTCAGAGTTGCGACCATGGCGGCCTCCTGGGTTCAGGCCGCGTAGACGGCGTCAAAGAAATCACGTTCCAGCTCGATGGCGCGATGAAACAGTCGCGTGACCTCGGCCTGTTCAGCCGCATCCAGCGTCGGCCAGACGTTGTCCAACTGACTGCGCAGATATTCCACGACGCTTTCGAACCCTTCGCCCGCATGTAGCGTGATCCATTCCGCAAACCAGAACGGCAAGCCGTCTTTGGGCGGGTTTTCCGGGCTGGCCCAGCTCAGGTAAACCCATTCCGCCACGACGAGTACCGCCAGCATGTTCTGATAACGGCCAGAGGCTGCGGCTTCGGCCATCAGATCCTGAAACGCCCGTGTGGCGGGCGCGGGCTCGGTGCTGGGCTCAGTGCCCAAAGCGTCCATCGCGCGCAGGAAATAGGTGTTCTCGGGGCCTGTGATCACCGCCAGAAACTGCGCGGCCGGGACGCTGTCTGAAAGGGTCGGCGCATGCGCGATGGCGCTGGCCAAAAGACGCACGAAGCCGTCGACGAACTGATAATCCTGTTGCAGGTACCAGCGCATTTTATCCTCGGGCAGGGTGCCGTCAGACAGTTCGCGGGTGAAGGCATGGGTCGTGGCGGCCGTCCAGTCGTCGATTTTACCCTGACGCAGCACATCGGTTGGGCGGGTTTGGTCCTGCATTCGGAAGCTCCGTTTTGTCTTGATGCAGACAAAGCGCGTTTCAAAACAAAGTACAAGGTCAGCCGAGTGCGGACCAAAGACCCAGACCACCGACCAGAATGAGGCTCAGGGCCCAGATGAGCTCCAGGTTGAACCAGCTGCGCGACAGGAATTGCAGGCCAAGCCAACGATAGACCGCAAAGGCCAACAGCCCGCCACCCAGAACCATGGCGGCCGTATGCAGCGCGGCGACGCCCAGAACCAAAAGGGTGTTCGTCGTCATGATCTGGGAAATCGCTTGATGTCCCGCGTCCAGTTCATCCACGGCACACAGGCCCAGATAGATTGGAACCAGCATCAGGGCGGCCCCGTGGGCAAGCGCCACCAGAAAAGACCAAAGCGCAAGCCTGCTTGGCGGGATCCGCGAAAGAAAGCGGGGATGACGGCGGGTTATCGCGATGTACAGGCCCATGCCAATGACGACCAGGGCCGCGCCGATACGGATTTCATTTTGATAATCGACCAGTACGGCCATCAGGGCAAAAGGAAGAAGTACGCCGAGCATGGCCACGAAATGCCCGCCAGCCAAAGCCGCGAGTGCGCTCCACAGGGCGGATTGGCGTTGTTCCATCAAAGCCGAAGACACCGCCAGCGGCCAGCCCATGCCGGGGTTCAGGCCGTGATAGGCGCCGCTCAGAACAACGGCCAGCCACAGGCCAGCCGTTGATGACATCAAAAATTCCAACTCAGACCGACGGATAGCAGAAGCTGTCGGTTGAACAGTCTCCGCCCTCCAACCGGATCTGGTGGCTGCGATAGCCCTTGGGGAACTCCACCCAGAACTTCGGATCCAGCGTCAGCCCGCCATTCTCGCCGACATCAGCTTTGACCATGGCCGCACCGCCTTCCTCGGGGTAGAACTGGTCGTCCCACGTGGAATAGAGCGAATTGGTCCAGTAGACGCGTTTGCCGTCGCGGCTGATTTCGACCATCTGTGGACCATAGCCGAACGTCTGGCCGTTGGGATGTTTGGTCTTTTTTACAATCCCTCCAATTTCGACCTTGCCGGCAAGGGTGGGGTTCATCGGGTCGGAAACATCGTATTGATGCATCTCGCCGGTACCCCAGCAGGCGACGTAGAGGTACTTGTCGTCCAGGCTCAGGTCGATATCGGTAACCAGCGGCGGAACGGCAGAGAAGCCCTTCAGAAGCTCGGGAAGATCATCGGGATCAGCGGGTTGCGGATCGATTGTTATGGTCTTCTTGGCTTCGAACGTGCCGTCTTCATTGCGCCACCAGGTGAAGATTGCACCTTGCAGGTTCGTTGTATCGACGACAACGCCGCAGAACCCGTATTGCTTTACGGGATCATGAGCGGGGCGGATTTCCAAGGCCATCTGATGGTTTTCACCCAGATCGATGGTTTGAATATTCGTCCGGTTTCGAAGGTTCCAGAAATGGATGCGGTGGCCGTATTTATTGGACAACAGGTCTTCGGCCACCAGCCCGTTTTCGAATTGCGGTGGCAGGCCCCATTCGGAACTGACCATGTAGTCACGCGGCAGGTTCCACCAGAAATCATAATGCTTGTCCTGTACGCCGCGCTCGATCTCATAGCGCCCGATGATGTCGAAGGTCTCGCAGTCCATGATGAAAATGCCCGGAGGGCCATCTGTGCCGTCGGGGCCACCACCGCCAAGGGTGCTGACATAGATCCCCTCGGGCCCGCAATGGATCGTGTGCGGACGGGAATACCCTGTCTTTGCAAAGACTTCTTCGGGTTCGATGATCTTGTGAATCTTGGCTTCGAGCGGGTTTTTGACATCGATGACATAAATCCGGCTGGACCGGATGCCCGGGATGATCAGATAGCGCCGCTCCAGAAACGCGTGACCGCTGAGCGGCGACAGGGCCGAAGAACAGGCGTTCCAACCGAAATGGTGAAACTCGTCGCCCTTTTCGGGCATGATCACCTGATGCACGATCTTTCCGAAATCGTCCGAGCTTGGATCGACATTCACAACCGCCAGTCCGTCGGGTTGTGAAAAGTCAGGGCTGAGCATCAGCGTGAATGCAAGTGTCTCAGCGGGGCCCTCCATCGCCAGTTTTGCGGATGGATAAAAACTTGGGTCCGGTCTTTGGTTCATAACGTCCTCCCGTAAGTCATTGATCTTCAATTCATATTGAGAGTTCCGGTCTTGCCGCCGGATGACAATCTGCCTGCTCGTGTGCCCCTTGTTCTGATCTTGTTTCGAATGCCGCCCTCAGTTGGGTTTACGTTTGCTCTTGGCCACGTCATGGGCCAGCCGTCGTGTGTAACGTTCCAGACCGATCAGGGCGGAGTCTACGGTGTCCGCGTCTTTTGCCTCAAGCGCGTCCACTATTCTGCTGTGCAGTCCGATGATCTCTTCGCGGGACCGCGCCGTGAAGGTGATCATGTTCATCAAGGGCTGCATCGCTTCCACGGCGCCCGCCAGCTGATAAGACAGGACCGGGTTTCCAGCCCCATCCACCAGCGCGCGATGGAAAGTCACGTCCGAGGCGCAAAAGGCTTCGTCCGTCAGGCCCGGTTGGGATTGGCGGAATATTTCCGCCCGCATGGTCGCCAGGTGATCTGCCGTGCGCCGCTGCGCGGACAAGGGCGCACAGGCCCTTTCCAGGGCATATCGCGCCTCGCATGCGGTATCGAAGCTGACCGCATTCATCGACAGCAGCAATGTCGAAGTCGTGACTTGCTGAGAATAGGCATCCTCAAAGCTCAGGCGATTGACAAACGCCCCGCCGGAAGCGCCGCGTTGGGTGCGGATCAGCGACTGCGCTGCCAGTCGTTTCAGCGCCTCGCGCACTGTGGGGCGAGAGACCTGGAACTGATCCGACAGTTCGGCTTCGGAGGGCAGGCGCGCGTCCACGATCAGCTCACCCGAAACGATCGCATCCCGAATGGCCTGGGCGATCTGGGCAGACAGGTCTGCGGTTTTTCGGGGCGCGGTTTTCATCTTCAGACGACCTTGGGCAAATTTTTATTTGTCTGACATTTAAAAGTCTGACATTTGAAAAGCAAGGGAGTTGAGTCGGGAGGCCGAAGTGAGTCGTACGTGGCTGCGCAGCGGAATGTGGCTGGGCTTTTATGTTCTGATCCTGTGGGCGTGGTGGGTCATGTTCTCGATGAGCCGGGACATGGACCTCGATCTGATCGGTCGTCCCGGGCCGATGGGGCAGGCGATGGCCGCGATGGATCCGCGCATGGATATGTACATGCCGATGGCCGAGTTCGGTCCGCTGTTTTCAATGTGGGCGATCATGATGGCGGCCATGATGCTGCCGACCCTGATTCCGACCCTGCGCAGTTACGATGACCTGATCCGCAGTGCAAATGGCAGCCGCGCCGGCTGGCTGGGGGTTCTGGCCGGGTATTCCGTCGTCTGGGTCGGGTTTGCGGCTCTGATCGCAGGAATGCAACTGCTTCTGCTGTTTGGTGGCGTTGTCGATATGTTGGGTATTGCCAAATCCGGCTGGGTCGCGGGCGGCTTGATGATTGCCGTGGGCGCCTTTCAGTTTTCCCGCGTCAAAGAGGTTTGCCACGGTGTTTGCCATGCTCCGATGACCTATTTCCTGGGACATTGGAGAACCGGTTTTTCAGGCGGTTTACGTATGGGCCTGGGTCTTGGTGCCTTTTGCGTCGGCTGTTGCTGGGGCTTCATGGCACTTGGCTTTGTCGGCGGTGTCATGAGCCTGTTGTGGATGGGGCTCGCAACCCTGTTCATGGTTTTGGAGAAACTCCCTCAGATCGGGCACGCTGTAACCCGTCCAATGGGATTTGTATTAATTGCGGGCGGTCTTTTTCTGCTCGTGTACCCAATTAGCTACGGAGGATAAGCCTATGGCTAAAAACAGAAAACAAGACGCCGATAGGCTACCTGTCAGCCAGCGCATCGACAGCCGCATGCCCAATCCCAAGCGGCGTGAAATGAGCCCGACGGAATGGGCCATCAAGGGCGAGCTGATCCTGAACTGTTCATGTGACGTGTTCTGCCCCTGCGTGGTGTCACTGGGCGCGCATCCTCCGACGGAAGGTCATTGTCATGCGTGGATGGGTATCATCGTTGATGAGGGCCACTATGAAGGCGAGGATCTGTCGGGTCTGAATGTCGGGTTGCTGGTCGATATTCCGGGCCGGATGGGTGAAGGCCAGTGGAAAGTCGCCGCTTATGTCGACGAGCGCGCAAGCGGCAAGGCTTATAACGGTTTGTTGCAAATCTTCAGCGGTCAGGCGGGCGGCACCACCGGTCTGTTTACCATGCTGGTCAGCGAGATCATTGGCGCGGAACGAGCTCCGGTCCAGATTGAGCGTGACGGAAACAAACGTCGGATCGCGATTGGTCGCAAGATCCAGGGCGAGATCGAGATGCTTGCGGGCAAGGATCCGGAGCATCCGGTGATGGTTTCAAACTCCAAATACTGGATGGGACCTGACATCATCGTGGCGCGTGGCACCAAATCGAAGGTGCGCGACTATGGCCGGGTCTGGGACTTTGGCGGCAAGTCCGCTGAAATCTGCCCCATCGACTGGCACGGGCCAAAATGATGATCACGGGCGCGTATGCGCAGGAAATGGCGCGGTACAATCACTGGCAGAACAAGCAGTTGGCAGAGTTTTTGCAATCTCTGACACCGAAGGAACTGACCCTTGAACGCGGGGCGTTCTTTGGCTCGATCATGGGCACCGTAAACCATTTGTTGTGGGGCGACTGGATGTGGATGTCGCGTTTCGAAAAGCGCGACGGGCCAGATGGCACTATTCACAAGGCCGGCGGGGGTATCCATGAAAGTGTATACCTGTGCCCGGACCTGCAAAGCTGGTTGGCGTTACGCGAAAAGATCGACGCGCGTATCCTGAACTGGGCCGAAGGGTTGGGGGATGATCCCCTGACCGGCTCGTTCACGTGGTATTCCGCCGCGAAAGAGGCTGATGTCACAATGTCTTACGCGTTGTGCGTGATCCATTTCTTCAATCATCAGACCCACCACAGGGGACAAGTGCATAAAATGCTGACCGAAACGGGCTCGGAAGCGCCTGTGAGTGATATCGTCTTTATGCCTCAGGAGGTATGAATGCCACAGATTTCCGCGTCACGCCGCTTGCGGCGCACTCCGTTCTCTGAAGGGGTCGAAGCTGCCGGGGTCAAGGGCTATACGGTCTACAACCGTATGTTGTTGCCGACGGTTTTTGAAAGCGTTGAAGCCGATTACCGGCACCTGAAGAACCATGTGCAGGTCTGGGATGTGTCGTGCGAGCGGCAGGTTGAATTGCGTGGCCCTGATGCTGCGCGCCTGATGCAGATGCTGACCCCGCGTGATCTGCGCGGTATGCTTCCGGGGCAGTGTTTCTATGTGCCTATCGTTGATGAGACAGGCGGCATGTTGAACGACCCGGTCGCGGTGAAGCTGTCTGAAGACCGCTGGTGGATCTCGATTGCAGACAGCGATCTGTTGCTCTGGGTCAAGGGTATCGCCGTTGGCTACCGTCTGGATGTGCTGGTGGACGAACCGGACGTGTCGCCGCTTGCCGTTCAGGGCCCGAAGGCGGACGAGCTGATGGCCCGTGTCTTCGGGGACCGCGTGCGGGACATCCGTTTCTTCAAATTTGATATGTTCGAGTTCGAGGGGCGCGATCTGGCCGTCGCGCGATCCGGTTATTCGAAACAGGGTGGTTTCGAGATATACGTGGAAGGTGGCGATATCGGCATGCCTTTGTGGAACGCCCTGTTTGCCGCCGGCGAAGACCTGCACGTGCGCGCGGGTTGCCCGAACCTGATCGAACGCATTGAGGGCGGTCTGTTGTCCTATGGGAACGACATGACCGATGACAACACCCCGCATGAATGCGGTCTGGGAAAGTTCTGCAACACGCACACCGCGATCGGCTGCATCGGTCGGGACGCTCTGTTGCGTGTCGCCAAGGAAGGGCCGGTGCAGCAAATCCGACCTATCGCCATTGATGGTGATCCGGTGCCGGGTTGCGATCGTCCCTGGGGTATGTTTGCGGACGGAAAGCGTGTGGGGCAGGTGACTTCGGCGGCCTGGTCTCCGGATTTTGAAACCAATGTGGCGATCGGTATGGTGCGCCTGAGCCATTGGGATGCCGGGACGGAACTGGAAGTGGAAACACCGGCCGGGATGCGCCGCGCGACCGTGCAATCGCATTTCTGGAACTAGCAGAGCCAAGGACGCTGCCGCGTCGACCTCGGGATATTTTGAACCAGCTGACGACATGGGCTGGTCGCTGAACACGAAAGGAATGACAGATGTTCAATGCACTTGTGATGGACAAGGATGAAGAGAGCGGAATTGCCACCGGCTCGATCAAACAATTGTCGGTGGATGACCTGCCACATGGTGATGTCACGGTTGCGGTCGAATATTCCACGGTGAACTACAAGGACGGCCTGTGCCTGTCTCCGAAAGGGGGCGGGCTGGTGCGAGCCTATCCACATGTCCCGGGCATTGATTACGCCGGCACGGTCGAAGCCTCATCGGATGACCGCTACAAACCCGGTGACAAGGTTGTTCTGACCGGATGGCGCGTGGGCGAGGCTCACTGGGGCGGCTATTCGCAAAAAGCCAACGCGCGGGCCGATTGGCTGGTGCCGCTGCCCGATGGGCTGACAACGCGTCAGGCAATGGCCGTGGGCACTGCCGGGTTCACTGCGATGCTGGCGGTCATGGCGCTGGAGGATCATGGGCTGACCCCGGATCGTGGACCGGTATTGGTGACCGGGGCCGCGGGCGGTGTCGGGTCGGTGGCCACGGCCATTCTTGGCAATTTGGGCTATGAGGTCGCTGCGGTCACCGGACGGCCCGAAACCGGGGACTATCTGAAATCACTTGGTGCGACGACCATTGTGCCGCGCGACGACCTGAACGAGACCACAAAACGCCCCCTTGAAAGCGAAACCTGGGCGGGCTGCGTTGATGCTGTGGGCGGTGCCATGCTGGCGCGTGTTCTGGGCCAGATGAAATACGGATGCTCCGTTGCCGCGGTTGGTTTGGCAGGGGGCGCTGATTTGCCTGCGACAGTGATTCCGTTCCTGCTGCGCGGCGTGAACCTTTTGGGCATCGACAGCGTGATGCAGCCCTATGACAACAGGGTGCGCGCGTGGAAACGGATCGCCACGGATCTGCCGATGGACAAGCTTGAAGCGATGGTTCAACCGGCCGGTCTGTCCGATCTGCCGCAATTGGGCGCCGACATTCTGAAGGGCCAGGTCAAGGGGCGTGTCGTGGTGGACGTGAACGCCTGAGGCTGACCCATGAACTCGACCTGGCCGGAGGAACTCGGCCAGGTTCCGGAAAAACGATGTTTGTCCGAATTGGTCGCAACACCTCTGGCCATTGATACAATTCCCGATCATGATTGCTATACATCCCAATTGCGATGGCGTAAGACCCATCCAAAGAGTACCTGAAGACGGGGAGTGAGCAGAATGTCTGACGACTTCGAACTGGACACCGATGATCTGCAGCGCCGCATGGATGGCGCAATGGCCAATCTGAAAACCGAATTTGCATCATTGCGAACAGGGCGTGCTTCGGCGTCGATGCTGGAACCTGTCATGGTTGACGCTTACGGCTCGATGACCCCGATCAACCAGGTGGGCACCGTGAACGTGCCCGAACCGCGTATGGTTACTGTAAACGTCTGGGACAAGTCACTGGTCGGTAAGGTGGAAAAGGCCATCCGCGAAAGCGGCCTTGGTATCAATCCGCAATTGAACGGCACCATCATAATGCTGCCGATACCCGAATTGAACGAAGAACGCCGCCGCGAATTGAGCAAGGTCGCGGGTCAATATGCGGAAAGCGCGCGCATTGCGATCCGCAACGTCCGTCGCGATGGCATGGATCAGATCAAGAAGGCCAAAGCGGACGGCATGTCGGAAGATGACCAGAAGCTTTGGGAAAGTGAAGTTCAGGACATGACGGATGAGATGATCAAGGCCGTGGATACTGCGCTTGAAACCAAGCAAGCCGAAATCATGCAGGTCTGAGCCGGACTGATGCCAAAAGACCCGCAAACCGAGCTGGAGTCCGGCCCGCGCCATGTGGCCATCATCATGGATGGCAATGGTCGTTGGGCGCAGGCGCGCGGCCGTCCCCGGCTGTTCGGCCACCATGCCGGTGCGCGGCGCGTGCGCGAGGTTGTCGAGGCCTGCCCGGGATTGGGGATCAAGTACCTGACGGTGTTCGCGTTTTCGACTGAAAACTGGAAGCGGACCCAGGTCGAGGTGGCTGGTCTGATGAACCTGTTCCGCCGCTATATCATCAAGGAAACCCGGACACTTGCGGATAATGGCATCCGGGTTCGGTTCATCGGAGACCGGGTCCGACTGGATTCCAAGTTGATCGAATTGATGGACTCGCTGGAAGAAGAAACCAAAAACAACGATCTGGTTCATTTGACCGTCGCGCTGAATTACGGTGGGCGCGACGAGGTCGCGCGCGCCACCAAGCGTCTGGCGCGGGATGTGGCAGAAGGGCGGCTGAAACCCGAAGAGGTGGATGAAGAAACCCTTCCCAAGTATCTGGATACGCGTGTTCTTCCTGATCCCGACCTTGTGATTCGAACCAGCGGTGAAGCGCGGATTTCAAATTTTCTTCTGTGGCAGTCGGCTTACTCGGAATACGAATTCATCGATACGCTCTGGCCGGACTTCACTGCTGATGAACTGGCCCGTCTGTGCCAGAATTACGGCTCAAGAGATCGGCGGTTCGGAGCGGTTCTGGCATGAGAGACGGCCGATGGTCTGACCTGACAACACGGGTTCTTTCTGCTGCTGTTCTGGTCGTGATCGGATCAATCGAGGTCTGGCTTGGCGGGTGGTGGTTCGAAACCTTCATCGCCGCAGCCTGTGGTCTGATGACGTGGGAATTGGTTCGGATGATCGACCCGCAGGCCCGCGGCGTGGCCGTTCAATTGGGAATTCTGACAAGCGTCACCGTGGTTCTCAGCTATCATCTGCCGCCGATTTATACTTTGCCGGTCATACTCGCGCCAGCGCTTGTGGGTGTGGGGCAGATCAGTCGCTCGAAGGTACTGTTCGGGCTGTTTGTGGTCTGGATCGTCGGGGCCGGGCTGGGTTTCATTTCGATCCGGGAAAGCTTCGGTTTTGGCTGGATGGTTTGGCTGATCGCGGTCGTGGTCGCCACGGATGTCGCGGGCTATTTCGTGGGCAAGGCGGTTGGCGGCCCGAAGTTCTGGCCCAAAGTCAGCCCGAAGAAGACGTGGTCGGGAACCGCCGGCGGGTGGGCCGCCGCGGCATGTGTCGGCGCGGTTTTTGCAAGCATGGCCGGCTTTGGATTCGCTTTTGTCGTTGTTTCCGTTTTGGCCTCAATGGCAAGCCAGGCCGGTGATATTGTCGAAAGCGCGGTCAAACGTAAGTTCGGCGTCAAAGACAGTTCGAACCTGATACCGGGTCATGGCGGCTTTCTGGATCGGTTTGATGGCATGATGGGCGCCGCGCTGTTTGTTCTGATCGCAGGTCTGATCTATTCGCCGGGTGAAATGTAATGCGAAAGGTATCTGTTTTCGGGGCCACCGGGTCGATCGGGCAGAATACGATTGATCTGATTTCGCGCGCACCGTCCGAGTATGACGTCGTGGCTTTGACCGGTGGCGCCAATATTCAAAAACTTGCGGATGATGCGCGTCGGTTGGGTGCCGATATTGCCGTCACCGCTCATGAAGACCGGCTTGATGACCTGCGTTCCGCTTTGGCCGGCAGTGGCGTCGAGTCGGCTGCGGGCCCCGGCGCCATCGTCGAGGCTGCTGCGCGTCCGGCGGATTGGACTATGTCGGCCATTGTCGGCTCGGCCGGGTTGGCACCGGGAATCGAAGCGTTGAAACAGGGAACGACCCTGGCACTGGCCAACAAAGAGACATTGGTCTGCGCCGGGTCATTGGTTCTGGAAACGGCCAAACAGCATGGTGCGCGATTGCTGCCGGTCGACAGCGAACATTCGGCGGTGTTTCAGGCGCTGGTCGGTGAAGACGTTGAAACAGTCGAGCGTGTGATCATCACCGCCAGTGGCGGGGCGTTCCGTGATTGGCCCCTGAGTGAACTGGTAAACGCGACTGTGGAACAGGCCTCCAGCCATCCGAATTGGGATATGGGGCAGCGTATCACGATCGACAGCGCCTCCATGTTCAACAAAGCGTTGGAAGTCATCGAAACAAAAGAGTATTTCGGTGTCGAGCCGGATCAGATCGAAGTGCTGGTGCATCCGGAATCCATAGTACACGCCCTTGTCGGGTATCGTGATGGTGCGATGATGGCCCATATGGGGGCACCCGATATGCGCCACGCAATCGGCTACGCGCTGCATTGGCCCGAAAGACGGGACTTGCCGATACAGCGGCTTGACTTGGCCCAGCTGGGGCAATTGCGTTTCAATGAACCGGATTTGGCGCGGTATCCGGCCCTGAAGCTCGCGCGGGACGTGATGGAGCGTGGCGGCCTTGCAGGCGCTGTTTTCAACGCCGCGAAGGAACGTGCGCTGGATCATTTCATCGCACACCGGATCGGGTTTCTGGATATGGCTGATGCCGTCTCCGCGGTCCTGGACAGGTTTGACGCGTCAGACAGCCTTATTGATGCCCCGATGACCCTTGATAACGTACAGCAAACCGACCATCTGGCACGTAAGTGGGTCGATGACACTGTGGTGGAACGAGCAGGATAGAATTTTGGACGTACTTTCGCTAATCCCCCAATTTGGCAACCTTCTGTGGACGATAGTTGCGTTTGTCATCGCGTTGTCGGTCATCGTCGCGGTGCACGAATACGGACATTACATTGTGGGGCGCTGGTCCGGTATCCATGCCGAGGTCTTCTCGATCGGGTTTGGCCCGGTTCTGTGGAGCCGTATCGACAAGCGGGGAACCAGATGGCAGATCGCGTTGCTGCCGTTTGGGGGCTATGTAAAGTTCCTGGGCGATGCCAATGCCGCATCCGGCAAGGATGAAGAGGCGATGGAAGGCATCGCAACCCAAAGCCCGGAAGAGCTGCGCCGCACCATGCACGGCGCCCCTTTGTGGGCGCGTGCCGCCACGGTCGCGGCCGGGCCTGTTTTCAATTTTGCAATGTCCATTCTGGTTTTCGGCCTGATCTTCTGGTCCCACGGCGTATCGAAAGAGCCGCTGACAGTCGGATCGTTGCAACCTTTGCCCGGCACCGTGCAGGAACTGAGAGAAGGTGACGTGATCACGGCCATCGCCGGTATTCCGACACCTGACTATGATGAAGAGGGGGCCTGGCAGGACTTTATCGAGGCGCTGCCCGTGGAACCGGTTCTGGACTACACGGTGATCCGGGACGGTGAAACCCTGGATGTTCAAGCACCATGGATGTTTCCACCCCTGATCCGCCAAGTGGCCCCACGCAGCGCGGCGATGGATATTCAACTGAAACAAGGCGATGTCATTACGGCGGTGAACGGGGAACCGATCTTTGCCTTCGAGCAGCTGAAGGATTTTGTCGAGGGGTCCGACGGCCGGGTTCTGCTGTTGGACGTCTGGCGGGATGGATCCGAGCTGGAATTCGCATTGGCCCCCCGACGCACGGATGAACCTCAGCCGGAAGGCGGTTTCGTCACCCATTGGCGGATTGGGATCATCGGGGGCATGATGTTGGAGCCGGCAACTGAACCGGCTGGTATTCTGGATTCACTGACCGGCGGTGTCAGGCAGACGGGTCGCATTATCGAAGGGTCGCTGTCGGGCATGTGGCACATGGTGACGGGTGCAATCAGCACCTGCAACATCTCGGGGCCGATCGGAATCGCCGAAACCTCGGGGGCAATGGCCAGCCAGGGGGCGCAGAACTTCATTTTCTTCATCGCGGTTCTGTCGACGGCGGTCGGATTGCTGAACCTGTTTCCGATCCCGGCATTGGATGGCGGGCATCTCGTGTTCTACGCCTATGAAGCCATTGCAGGGAAACCACCCAGTGACGGGGCCTTGCGGGTGCTCATGGGGCTAGGGATCACGATAATCCTCACCCTCATGCTGTTTTCAGTAAGCAACGATCTGTTCTGCTGATTGTGGCGCTCGGTGCAAAATTGAGCCGCATTATCGCCTTAATTGGGCGCTATTCTCTTTGCGTCTGAGGGAAAAGCCATGACCAAAACGCTGAAAAAATCGTATCAGAGCTTTAGCTTCCTGTTCGTGTTGAATTGGGATGTTCTGCTGAGCTTTGCGGTAACGGCTTTGGCTATGGCAGGTGCCGCCTATCTGGCGGCCATGTGATTCTTGCTGAAATCAACGTCGACAAATTGACTGGCAGTCTGCGCGGTTGCTTCGATTTCGCCTTTTGACAAGCTCATTCAATCCCGCTACTCAGCATTAAAGTCTTAAATTCTGGGTAGAGCATAAAATGACTGACAGGCGAGGGGCGGGCACATCCTGCGGGCAGCAAATGCCAACAAACAATATTTTGTGGCAGGCGCTAGCGGTTCTTTTCCTTTTTGTTGCTGCAAGCTTAATGACTTTTCCGCATGCAGCACAGGCGCAAAATTATACGATCAATTCGTTTGATGTTGAGGGCAATCGCCGGATTGAAACCGGTACGATCATCGCCCGAACGGGAATCGAACCTGGCCAGACCGTAACTGCGGGCCAGCTCAATGATGCCTATCAGCGTTTGCTTGACAGTGGTGTATTTGAAACAGTCGAACTGACGCCGCGGGGGTCTACGCTGGTCATCACGGTTCAGGAATATCCGACGATCAACCAGATCAGCATCGAGGGCAACGCCCGTGTCAAGGACGACGTTCTGCTGGACGTCATCGAATCTCAGCCGCGCCGCGTCTTTACCCCGCAGGTGGCCGAGTCTGACGCCGATATGATTGCTGAAGTGTATTCAGCCCAAGGCCGTGTTGCCGCGACCGTGATCCCTCGGATTATCCGCCGCAGCGACAACCGGGTTGATCTGGTTTTTGAAGTGGCCGAAGGCACGACCATCGAGGTGGAACGTGTCAGCTTTGTCGGCAACCGTGCCTTTTCCGACCGACGCTTGCGCCGCGTTCTGGAAACCAAGCAGGCAACGTTTCTGCGGACGTTCTTCCGGAACGACACGTTCATCGGCGATCGTATCGAGTTCGACAAGCAGGTCATCCGGGACTTCTACCTGTCACGAGGCTATGTCGACTTCCGCGTGAACAGCGCCAACGTCGAATTTACCCGTGAACGGGATGCGTTTTTCCTGGTGATGAATGTAACCGAAGGCCAGAAATTCTCGTTCGGTAAGATCACGACCGTCAGTGAGATTCCGGGCGTGGATCCGGCCCCTTATCAGGACGCGTTGAAGATCAAGCCCGGCGTAACCTATACACCGTCTCTGGTTGAAAACTCCATTACACGCCAGGAACGTCTGGGTCTGAAACAAGGCGTGGATTTCCTTCGGGTGGAACCACGTGTCACACGCAATGACCGCGATCTGACTTTGGATATCGAATTTGTCCTGACAAAAGGTCCTCGGATCTTTGTCGAGCGGATCGATATTGAAGGCAACACAACCACCCTTGACAGGGTGATCCGCCGTCAGTTCGACACCGTCGAAGGAGACCCGTTCAATCCCCGCGAAATCCGTCAGGCCGCCGAGCGCATCAATGCCCTGGGTTTCTTCGCTGTCGCGGAAGTCGAACCGCGCGAAGGATCGTCGCCCAGCCAGGTCATTCTGGATGTGGACGTTGAAGAACAACCCACAGGCTCGCTGAGCCTTGGCGGCAGCTACTCGGTTACGGACGGTTTCGGGATTGCGGTCGGTCTGAACGAATCCAACTTCCTGGGTCGTGGCCAGAACCTCGGTGTGTCGATCTCGACCGCGCAGGACTCGGAACAATACACGCTCAGCTTCACCGAGCCTTACCTGCTGGGCCGCAAGCTGCGCTTTGACATTGGTCTGGGGCTGTCGGCCACCAATTCCGGGTTTGCAAGTTACGACACAAGCAGTCTTTTCTTTGCACCACAGCTGACCTATGCGATTGGTGAATTGTCGGCGTTGCGGCTCCGTTATCGCTGGGACCGCAGCGAGATGACGCAGCAGGACAACGAAGTTAACGGTGCGGTGATTGCTTCTGAAATCGCGCAGGGCAAACGGACGTCCAGCTCTTTGGGACTGTCTTACATTTATGACAGCCGTCTCGGCGGTCTGGACCCCAATACCGGCTTTCTGTTCGAGATTGGCGTTGATGCCGCCGGACTTGGTGGGGACAACAAATACTTCAAGACCACGGCGCGTGGTATCGCGCAAACCCGAGTATGGAACGAAGAGGTGGTGCTTCGGGCAACGATGGAGCTGGGCGCTCTGCACTGGCGCGGAAACGATTTCAGCCGCACTGTGGACCGGTTCGTGCTGGGGCCCAATACCTTCCGGGGTTTCGAACCAGCGGGTATCGGACCGCGTGACCTGTCCAACGGTCAGGATGACGCAATCGGGGGCAACTATTACTGGGTTGCTCGGTTCGAAACCGATTTCCCGCTAGGACTGCCCGAGGAACTGGGGCTGCGTGGTGGCCTGTTCTATGATGTCGGCAACCTCTACAACATCGACAACGTCAATACGGCAGGTTCAACTATTGTCGGTGCAAACGGATCGATCCGCCACGTGATCGGCATTTCGGTGCTGTGGGAAACTCCGTTCGGGCCGTTGCAGTTCAACTTTTCGCAGCCTCTCAAGAAAGAATCTTTCGACAAGGAGCAGAACTTTGACTTTACGATCCAGGCCCGGTTCTGATCCGCGATGCTGAACAGATTGCTTGGCAGAACACGGGGCCCGCTTTGGGCCCTGTGTGCATTTTTGACGATGGTCCTGGCGCCTTTGGCAGCTGCTCAGCAGCTTGGTGTGCCTCAAGCCAGTGTGGTCACCCTGTCCAGTGAAGAGCTGTTTGCCAAGTCTGCCTTCGGACAGCGCGTTTTGCGCGAAATCGAAAAGGAAAGCGCGTTACTGGCCGAAGAAAACCAACGGATTGTTGCGGAACTGAGCCGCGAAGAAAAGGAACTCACCGAGCAGCGCGCCATCATGACGGCCGACGAGTTCCGCCCCCTGGCCGAGGCGTTTGATCTCAAGGTTCAGTCCCATCGCGAGGGGCAAAGGGCAAAGCTGGACGTTCTCGCCCGTCGCAGCGAAGAAGCCCAGCAGACCTTTTCCGAGATCGTGCGCCCCGTACTTGTCGATCTGTTGCGCGAAATTGGGGCCAGCGTGATGATCGAGCGATCCAATGTCGTCGTCAGCACGTCCGACATCACCGAAGCCGCGATCCTCCGAATAAACGCCGCGATTGGTGATGGAAGCGATTTGCAAGAGGGGCAGGGCGAATAGGTTCGCTTGCCCTTGCAGTGCTGTATTGCTAACCACGCAAAAAAAGAAACATCCAAAACGGGATATCTGCACCATGAGCACAGAAACCAAAAGCGCAGACATTCAGCTGATCCAGAGGATTCTGCCGCACCGCTATCCGTTTTTGCTTGTCGACAAGGTGGTAGATATTTCGGGCTATCAGTCGGCGCGCGGAATCAAGAATGTCACCATGAACGAACCGCATTTTCAGGGGCATTTCCCCGGTACGCCGATCATGCCGGGTGTCACGATTGTCGAGGCAATGGCGCAGACCGCCGGTGTGATGCTGGGTGTGGGAATGGACGTCATCGACACCGAACTGTTGATTTACTTCATGAGCATCGACAAGTGCAAATTCCGCCGCAAGGTCGTGCCCGGTGATGTGCTGGAAATGCATGTGGAAACCGTGCGTGGGAAAAAAGGCGGAAAGCTGTTCAAATTCAGCGGCCGCGCAACTGTCGAAGGCGAAGTCGCCGCCGAGGCGGAATTCTCGGCCTATGTCGACTGGGATATGGAAAAAACAACATGAACGGAGTCCATCCCAGCGCAATTATTGAAGATGGCGCGCAGATTGGACAGGATTGTATCATCGGTCCCTTCTGCCACGTGGGCCCACAGGTGAAACTGGGCGATCGGGTCGAGTTGAAATCGCATGTGGTCGTGACGGGCGACACCTCGATCGGCGACGATACCGTCGTGTTCCATTTCTCGGTGATTGGTGAGATCCCTCAGGATCTGAAATTCAGCGGCGAAAACACCCGGCTTGAGATTGGCAAACGCAACCGCATTCGCGAGCATGTGACAATCAATACCGGTACCGACGGCGGCGGAGGGGTCACGCGGATCGGTGATGATTGCCTGTTGATGGCGGGTGTTCACGTGGCCCATGACGTTCAGATCGGCAACAGAGTGATCATGGTCAACCATGCCGGCGCCGCCGGGCATTGTATCGTCGAAGACGACGTGATCGTCGGTGGCATTTCGGGGTTGCATCAATGGGTGCGCGTTGGACGCGGGGCCATTATTGGCGCGCTGACCATGGTGCCGAAAGATGTTATTCCTTACGGCCTGGTACAGGCGTCGAGGGGTGAGCTGGATGGCTTGAACCTCGTCGGTCTCAAGCGCAAGGGAGTATCGCGTGAAGATATCTCGGCGCTGCGTGCGGCCTTCAAGGAATTGTCCGACGGCGAAGGCACCTTTATGGATCGCGCCAGCCGGATCGGTGAAGGCAACGAAAGCGACTATGTGCAGCAGATCGTGGATTTCGTCACCGGTCACAGTGACCGATCCTTCCTGACCCCGAGGAAATAGGGTCATGCTTGCGTTGATTGCGGGAACCGGGGCGCTGCCAACCGAAGTTGTTGCGCAGTTGGCAGAACGCCCTTTGATCTGCGCGATGGAGGGGTTTCTGCCGGACACCCTGAGCGCAGATGTCGTGTTTCCTCTGGAACAGCTGGGCAGTTTCATCGCTGACCTGAAGGCTCGGGGCGTGACCGATATCTGTCTGGCCGGCGCTGTTCGGCGCCCGCCAATCGACCCCTCGCGCATCGACGCCGCGACGCTGCCATTGGTTCCGATCATCCAAAAGGCCATCCTGTCCGGGGATGACGGAGCTTTGCGCGCGGTGATCGGAATTCTTGAAGGGGCCGGCCTCAGCCTCAGGGCCGCGCATGAGATCGCGCCCGGTTTGTTGCCGCCTGTGGGATGTCTGACCGAGGCTCAGCCCTCGGACGCTGACATGGCCGACGCTGACCGCGCCGCCGGGATTCTTCGGGCAATGGGGGCGGCGGATACGGGGCAGGCCTGTGCCGTGTCCAAAGGGCAGGCGCTGGCCATCGAGGGGGTGTTCGGTACTGCGTGGATGCTGCAATCCCTGACCCAACGCCCCGACGCTGGCGGGGGCATTCTGTTCAAAGGCCCCAAACCCGATCAGGATCGGCGCGCAGATTTGCCCGCCATCGGGCCGGAAACCGTTGCCGACGCGGTTGCGGCAGGTTTGTCCGGGATCGTTTTGGAAAAAGGCGGTGTACTGGTTCTGGAAAAAGAGCGTGTCATCGCTGAATGCAACCGTCTGGGTCTGTTTCTCTATATTCGCGAGCGGGCGGTCTGATGCGTGTCTTTCTGGTCGCCGGTGAACCTTCGGGCGACCGGTTGGGCGGCGCGCTGATGGAGGGGTTGAAAACCCTGGTGCCTGAGGTTGAATTCGACGGTGTGGGAGGCCAGCTGATGCAAGCGCAGGGCCTGCGCAGCCGGTTCCCGATGTCCGAACTCTCGGTCATGGGGCTTGTCGAAGTGCTGCCGAAGTTTTTTCACCTGAAACGGCGGATATCCGAGACGGCACAGGCGGTGCTGGACACGAAACCGGATGTTCTAATCACCATAGACAGCCCGGATTTCAGCTTGCGCGTCGCCAAAATCGTAAAAGCCAACAGCAACATCCGAACCGTGCATTATGTTGCCCCCAGCGTCTGGGCCTGGCGCCCCGGGCGTGCAGATAAGATGGCAAAGGTCATCGACCATGTGCTGGCGCTTCTTCCTTTTGAACCTGCGTACATGGAGCGGGCAGGGATGGAATGCGACTTTGTCGGCCATCCTGTGGTAGGCGAACCGATTGCCACGCCTGACGAGATTGCCGCCTTTCGCCACCGCTTTGATCTGGGCAATGCGCCGATCCTGCTGGCCTTGCCCGGGTCTCGGCGGGGTGAGATCGAACGTCTGGCAGAGTCTTTCGGCGGCGCGTTGCGGTTGTTTTTCGATGACCACCCGAATTACCGCGTGGTGATCCCGACCGTAGGTGCGACAACCGATCTGATAAATGACCTGGTACCAGAATGGCCAGGCACCCCCGTGGTGCTGGACCCCCGCAAGGTGGGTGCAGAGCAAGCCATGGCCGACAAACGAGCAGCCTTTGGCGCCGCAGATCTTGCCCTTGCTGCTTCGGGAACGGTTTCGCTGGAACTTGCGGCGCAGAATACGCCGATGGTAATTGCATACAAACTCAACTGGCTAACGCAGAAAATGGCGGAACGGATGGTCAAGCTGGACACCGTTACACTGGTCAATCTGGTTTCGGAAACACGCGCCGTGCCGGAATGCCTGCTGGATGATTGTCAGCCTCAAAAAATCGCCGAAGCCTTGCGAAAGGTAGCCGACGCACCCGATGCGCAACAGCATGCCATGAACCTGACCATGGACAGGTTGGGGCGTGGGGGCGAAGCACCCGGCTTGCGCGCGGCGCGGGCGGTTTTGAACAGAATGCAGCCAAGCAATGCTTGATCACGCGCTGTTTGCAGTCTCTGCGGGGATCGCGATGATCTCTACCAATCTGGACAATCTGGCTGTCTTGTTGGGCTTGATTCTGGTGATGGAACAGCGCCGTGCGATCGTGGGCTTTGCCGTCGCTCAGACGATCGTACTTTCCCTGGCCATGACCGTGGCCGTGGGCCTGAACCAGAGCGGCCTTCCGTTTTGGATCGGCTATCTTGGCCTTGTCCCGCTGGTGTTTGGCTTGCGCGGAATCTGGCATCAGTTTCGTGAGGCGGACACCGAAGGTGCGGAGTCAAAAGGGGCGGTGACTTCGGTGGTGACGCTTTTCCTGAGCCTCTCGATAGACAGTTTTGCGGTAATGACCCCTCTGCTTGCCGACTCGGCGCCGTCCTATCGGGTTGTTGCGTTGATCGGTGCGGCCAGCGCAGCCGCCTTGCTGGTTGTTGTTGCGGCATGGGGGGCGCCCCACGCCAAAAGCCTTGGCCCACGCGTTGCCCGGCTAGATCGGATTGCGCCATACATCATGGTCTGCGTCGGGCTCTATATTCTCTTCAACTCTCCCACCGATATGTTGTGACCCGGCAAAGAGAGCGCTTCGTCTCGCATATGTGACCTGCAAGGTCTGTTGCTGGGGCGCAGGTCCAAAGTATCGTGACCCAGAAAAGGAGCTTTCGACATGACCCGCATTCCCCCTTTGTCGGATCAGGACATGACCGCCGACGCGCGCGCATCCCACGCAGCATTGGGCGCGTATGGTCCGTTTGACAACTGGGCCCGCGTTGCGGCGTATTGCCCTCCGGTTCTGAACCATGTCATGGGAATGCTGACAACCTTGCGAGAGCAGGAGAACCTGCCGCGCCGTGCGTTGGAGCTGGCTATGGTGACGGTTTCGAAACTGAATGCCTGCGATTATTGCGTCTCGCATCACACACCGCTGCTGACGGTGGCGGGTCTCAGCCCCGAAGGTGCGGCGCGTCTGCCAGACGTCGAGGATCATCTGGAACTGGATGCCTGTGACAAGGCGGTTGTCCGCTATGCCAAAGCCGTGACGATCCGGTCGGGCCGTATGCGGGATGCCGAAGTGGCGGAGCTGAGGGAATGGTTCACGGATGCTCAGATCGTCGAACTGACCTGGCGCATCGCCTTGTGCGGTGCGTTCAATCGGTTCAACGATGCATTGCAGATTCAGATCGAACCCGAGGTCAAACCGGTTTCAGCTTAATACCCGCGCCAGATCCAGCCGCCGCCGAATACGCGGCTGCCCTCGTTCGCGTAAAACACACAGGCCTGCCCTGGCGAGATACCTTCCTCGGGGGTCAGCAGTTCGACCTCGGCCGTGGTGTCCGACAGCGGCCGAATGATCGCCTCGCGCGGCGGGCGGGTCGAGCGGACCTTGACGGACAGGTGCCATTCATCGCGTGACGTGAAGGGTTCATCGCCCAGCCAGTTGATCTCGCGCACCGGAACGACGCGCGTTGCCAGCATTTCTTTCGGGCCGACAACGACCTGCTTTTTGTCGACGTCCAGTTTGACGACGTAAAGCGGCTCGCTGAGGCCGCCGATGCCAAGACCGCGACGCTGCCCGATCGTATAGTGGATTACACCGTTGTGCTGCGCCAGAACGCGGCCATCGGCGTGAACGATCTCGCCGGGTTCCGCAGCTCCGGGGCGCAGTTTTTCGATGACGCTGGCATAGTTGCCGTCAGGTACGAAGCAGATATCCTGACTGTCGGGCTTGTCCGCCACGGACAGCCCATACTGCGCCGCCATCTCACGGGTTGCGTCTTTTGACGGCAGGTGGCCCAGCGGGAAACGCAGGAAGTTCAGTTGCTCGGGTGTGGTCGAGAACAGGAAATAGGACTGATCGCGATTGGCGTCTTCGGCGCTGTGCAGTTCCGGACCGTTGGCGCCCATCTTGCGCTGAATGTAGTGGCCGGTAGCCATGCAGTCTGCCTCGAGATCCTTGGCGGTTTCCAGAAGATCCTTGAATTTCACGCGCTCGTTGCAGCGGATGCAGGGAACCGGCGTTGCGCCTGCCAGATAGCTGTCTGCGAACTCGTCGATCACGGCATCCTTGAAGATGTTCTCGTAATCCAGAACGTAATGTGGAAATCCACGCTCTTCCGCCACGCGGCGCGCATCATGAATATCGATTCCAGCGCAACAGGCACCTTTCTTGGCCAACGCCGCGCCGTGGTCATAAAGCTGCAACGTCACACCGACCACATCATAGCCCTGATCGGCCAGATAGGCCGCGACAACGGAACTGTCGACGCCTCCCGACATCGCCACAACGACCCGCGTTTCCGAGGGCGGTTTGGCAAAGCCAAGCGAGTTCAGCGGGGTCTCGGTATCGAGGGCCATTGCAGATTCCAGTCCGGGTTAAGAAAGACCGGCAGAATATAAGAAAATTCTACACACTCTCAAGGGGCGGTTTCACGCGACTTTAAGTAGGCTGAGGTCAGCTTTGGTGCAGCAAGAAGGGTAAAGCGATGTATTTGCACAAAGTTGAAGGGCCAAGGTCTGTTGCTCTGCCGGATGGATCCATTTTGACGCATGCGGATTTACCGCCGGCGAACACAAGGCGATGGGTGGCGTCACGCAAAATTCTTGTCGTGCGCGGCGTGCTTTACGGGCTGATCAGCCTGTCTGACGCAAAAAAGAAATACGGCCTGAGCGACGAAGAATTCAACGGTTGGGTTTCCTTGGTCGCGGAACACGGCGTCGAGGCGTTGAAAGCGACGGCGCTAAAAAAGTATCGACAACCTAAAGGAGAGCGTGAATAAATGATTCAACGGTAACGTCAGATTAACCATTCTTGATCAGGTTTAATTTCAATTGGAATTATTGACCCGAATTGGAGCAGTGAAAAATGCGCATACTTCTAGTCGAGGATGATCCGACCACGTCCAAAAGCATCGAATTGATGCTGACGCATGCGAACCTGAACGTCTATGCGACGGATCTTGGCGAAGAAGGAATCGATCTGGCGAAACTCTATGATTACGACCTGATCTTGCTGGATCTGAACCTGCCGGACATGAACGGGCATGAGGTTCTGCGCCAGTTGCGGATCGCAAGGGTGGAAACGCCGATTCTGATTCTGTCCGGCGCTGATGATACTGAAAGCAAGATCAAAGGCTTTGGATTTGGTGCGGATGATTATCTGACCAAGCCCTTCCATCGCGAAGAACTGGTGGCGCGCATCCATGCCATTATCCGCCGTTCCAAAGGGCATTCGCAGTCGATCATTCATACAGGGCGTATTGCGGTGAACCTTGATGCAAAAACCGTGGAAGTGGATGGCAAGACCGTTCATTTGACCGGCAAGGAATACCAGATGCTCGAGCTGCTCAGCCTGCGCAAGGGGACGACTCTGACCAAGGAAATGTTTCTGAATCACCTCTATGGCGGCATGGATGAACCCGAGCTGAAAATTATCGATGTGTTCATCTGCAAACTGCGCAAAAAGCTCAGCAATGCGACCGGCGGTGAGAACTATATCGAAACCGTCTGGGGCCGTGGCTATGTGCTGCGAGATCCGCAAAGCAACACGCTGGACGAAACACGGATGGCAGTCGGTCTCTGATTTGAAACACCAGTGCCGCCGGTGGTCCAGGGCGGCACATTGCACTCACGGCTCAGCACGTCTGGACCTGGCCATGGCCTCGCCCTATCACTGAGGTCCAAGTACGCGTGACAGGGCGAGGCCATGAGTAAACCGATTTCCATATCCGAGCTGACAGAAGATGAGGCACGTGCCGAACTTGCACGTCTGGCCGAACTATTGTCGAAAGCGAACACGCTGTATCACACGGCTGACGCGCCTGACATGTCGGATGCCGACTATGATGCTCTCAAACGCAGCAATGCCGAGATAGAAGCGCGCTTCCCTCATCTCAAACGTCCCGACAGCCCGACGGATCAAGTGGGTGCAAAGCCTGCTGATGGTTTTTCGAAAGTCACGCACGCCGTGCGCATGATGTCGCTGGGCAACGCTTTCGATGATGAGGACGTGGCAGATTTCGACAGATCGATCCGGAAATACCTGGGCCTTGGCTCTGGGGAAAGCCTTGCCTACACGGCCGAACCCAAGATTGATGGCCTGTCCCTGTCATTGCGGTATGAAAACGGACAGCTTGTTCAGGCTGCGACGCGTGGAGATGGTGAAGTCGGTGAAAATGTAACGGCCAATGCCCGCACGGTATCCGATATCCCGCAACACCTGCAAAACGCGCCCGAGGTTTTGGAAGTCAGGGGTGAGGTTTACATGTCTCATGCGGATTTCGAGGCGTTGAACGCGCGGCAGGCCGAGCGAGGCGGCAAACCCTTTGCCAATCCAAGAAACGCGGCGGCGGGGTCTTTGCGGCAACTGGATCCGGAAATCACGCGCTCGCGCCCACTGCGTTTCTTTGCTTACGCCTGGGGAGAGGTTTCGGAACCATTGTCCGACTCGCAGATGGGGGCGATCGAGCGGCTTAAATCACTTGGTTTTTCGACGAATCCGCTGACCCGTCTGTGCGCAACGACGCACGAGATGTTGGAGCATTACCGGGATATCGAAGCGCAACGTTCCACCTTGGGCTATGACATCGACGGGGTTGTCTACAAGGTGAATGATCTGTCGCTTCAGGCGCGTTTGGGGTTTCGCTCAACCACACCGCGATGGGCGATCGCACACAAGTTTCCGGCCGAACTGGCCTGGACGAGGCTGGAGGCGATCGACATTCAGGTCGGTCGCACAGGCGCGCTTAGCCCGGTTGCCCGGTTGCATCCAGTGACTGTGGGTGGTGTCGTCGTGTCCAACGCTACATTGCACAACGAAGACTATATCGCGGGACGTGATGCCAAGGGCGGCACGATCCGCGATGGCAAGGATATACGTGTCGGTGACTGGGTTCAGGTATACCGCGCCGGGGATGTGATTCCGAAACTGTCAGATGTTGATCTGTCCAAACGCCCGCCTGGGTCGCAGCCATTTGTCTTTCCGACACGGTGTCCGGAATGTCAAAGCGAGGCGATCCGCGAAGAAGGCGATGCGGTCCGCCGCTGCACCGGTGGCTTGATTTGCCCCGCGCAGGCCGTTGAAAAACTGAAACATTTCGTCTCGCGCAAAGCGTTTGACATTGAAGGCCTTGGCGCGAAACAGATCGAGATGTTCTATGATGATCCGATCCTTCCGATAAAGACTCCGGCGGATATCTTTACATTGGAACAGCGTGACAGGGCCAATCTGGCTCGGCTGAAAAACCGGGATGGGTGGGGGGAAACCTCGGCCAGAAATCTGTTTGCCGCGATCGACGAAAAGCGGACCATTCCGTTTGCGCGCCTGTTGTTTGCTTTGGGTATTCGACATGTAGGTGAAGTCGGAGCACGCGATCTGGCGCTGTATTACCGCGATTGGGAGACCCTGACACAAGCCCTGGACACCGCGCGCCCGGCAGCTCTGGCGCAGCGGAAAGCGGATGCGGCGGAAGATGCCGAACGGGCGGCCGCGCTGGCAGAAGGTCGTCGGGCGCGTGTCAAGGAAGCGCGGGATGCTGCCATCGCTGCGGCGTGTGTTCCGCCGGATGCCAATGCCGCCTGGTCGGAATTGATCGGAATTGACGGGATCGGCGCAACGCTGGGTCTGTCTCTCTCCGATGCGTTTTCGAACGTGGAAGAGAGGCGCGCGTTCGACACGTTGCGCAAGGAATTGAAAATAATCGCACCTGATGCACCGGCATCAGACAGCCCGGTGGCTGGCAAGACGGTTGTGTTCACCGGGACGTTGGAAAAGATGACCCGCGCCGAGGCCAAGGCCCGGGCCGAGGCGTTGGGTGCGAAGGTTTCCGGTTCCGTCAGCAAGAAAACCGATATTCTGGTCGCCGGGCCCGGTGCAGGTTCGAAAGCCAGGAAAGCGGCAGAGCTGGGTATCGAAACCCTGGATGAGGATGGCTGGTTGCAGCTGATCGAAGGCGCATGAGCGGGAGGCCGGAACAGCTGTTCCCGCTGTTTGCGGGGCTGGAAACACTCGAGGGCGTTGGCCCCAAAACCGCGCAAGTCCTGGAACAGGCCGGCGTTGAGAGCCCACGCGACGTTCTGTTCGGCTTGCCCTATGCCGTCGTCGACCGACGTCGGCGAGAGACCATTCAGGGCGTCGATCTGCCCGCCACGTTGACCGTCGAAGTAACGGTCGGCCCACACAGGCCGCCGCGCAACAAGGGGGGCGCTTACCGCGTACATGTCGAAGACAGTCAGGCCGATTTTCAGCTGGTGTTCTTTCACGCGCGCGGGGATTATCTGAAGAAAGTGCTGCCTCAGGGCGCGCGCCGTTTGATCTCGGGCAAACTGGAGCTGTTCGACGGCATGGCTCAGATGGTGCATCCGGATCATATGTTGCCGGTCGAGCAAGCCGGTGAGATTCCGGAATTTGAACCGGTATACCATCTGACACATGGGTTGACCCAGAAAACGGCGTTCAAGGTCAGCCGCAGCGCGTTGGCGCGTGCGCCTGAGCTGGCGGAATGGATCGACCCTGCGCAGATGGCACAGCAAAACTGGCCGGATTGGATTTCGGCAATTCGAGCCGGTCACAATCCTCAAGGGGCTGATGATGTCTCAGCGTTTGCGCCCGCGCGTCAGCGTCTGGCCTATGACGAGCTGTTCGCGCATCAGATGACGTTGGCTCTGGCGCGTCAGCGAGAGCGGAAATCCCGTGGTGTCGTCAGCGTAGGGACAGGCGCGTTGCAATCCAGGGTGTTGGCCAGTCTTCCTTATCGTCCGACCAGCGCGCAAAGCCGCGCGATCGAGGAAATCGCGGCCGATATGGCATCGGACGCCCGCATGAACCGATTGTTGCAGGGTGACGTGGGGGCCGGCAAGACATTGGTGGCCTTCATGGCCCTTCTGATCGCGGTCGAGGCAGGCGGACAGGGCGTGATGATGGCCCCGACCGAGATCCTTGCTCGCCAACATCTGGAAGGGTTGCGCCCGCTGGCGGAAGAGGCCGGAGTGGTGCTGGAACTGCTCACCGGGCGTGACAAGGGCGCAGAGCGGCGCGCCAAGCTTGAGGCTTTGAAAAATGGCAATATCCAAATTCTGGTCGGCACCCATGCCGTGTTTCAGAGTGATGTTGAATTCAAAGCGCTGCGCTTGGCCATAGTTGATGAACAGCATCGGTTTGGCGTGCGTCAGAGGATGGAGCTGTCGGAAAAAGGGCAGGGCGCGGATGTATTGGTGATGACCGCCACACCTATTCCACGCAGTCTGGCGCTGGCGCAATATGGCGACATGGATGTGTCGGTGCTGGACGAAAAGCCGCCGGGGCGCAAACCGATCAAGACGGCGATAGTCAGCACGCAGCGCATGGACGAGGTCGTATCCCACCTGCGTCGCGCGATCGATGAGGGGCGGCAGTGCTATTGGGTCTGCCCCTTGGTCGATGAATCAGAGGTTTCGGACCTGACGGCCGCTGAAGAACGATTCAAACGCTTGCGTGCCATATTGGGCGAAGGTGTGGTCGGGCTGGTTCATGGGCAGATGCCGCCGGCCGAAAAAGACGCGGCAATGTCTGCATTCCAGAATGGGGCCACCAAGGTTCTTGTGGCCACGACCGTCATTGAAGTGGGGGTCAACGTGCCCAATGCCACGATCATGGTCATCGAACGGGCCGAAATCTTTGGTCTGGCCCAACTGCATCAATTGCGCGGTCGCGTGGGCCGTGGTGATGCGGAATCGACGTGTTTGTTGATGTATCAACCACCGCTCAGCGAGGGGGGACGTAAGCGGTTGGAGGTTCTGCGCGAAACCGAAGACGGGTTCCGTATCTCGGAAACCGATCTGGAAATGCGTGGTGCCGGAGATCTGATCGGAACCGCTCAGTCCGGTCTGCCGAAGTTCCGGATTGCGGATCTGGAGCGTCAGGCCGGCTTGATGGCCGTGGCCCAATCCGATGCCCGGGCATTGCTGAATGCGGATCCCAAGCTGACCTCGGACCGGGGCCGCGCGGCGCGCGTAGTTTTGTGGCTGATGAAACAGGATCAGGCGATCCGTTTGATTTCAGTAGGTTAGGCAGGAAGTTCCAAAAAGTTCACAAATGTTCTCAAAAAGTTCTTTACCGACTCGGGTAAATATGAGAACAAAAGGTCAACAAAGGATTAAAACTCTGACCGGAGGTGACCCTATGCTGACCCAGATCAAGACTGTATTCAGCCGCTCGCAATCGACAATCCTACAGGATGCCGTGGGCGTGATGTCTCTGGTCGTGATCCTGATGGTCGCCCTGCACCTTCCGGTTGGATTCTAAGCCTTTCTGCCTGCGATCTCGTGCCGAAAAAACCGCGCTGTCATCCCCATTTCAGTCAAGGGTGACCTGCCTGTCCCAAACCCCTTGAGGGGCCATGCCTCGGCCCCGTGCGGTAATCCGGACCCCACGCGAGACACGCAATGCCTGCCGCCGCCCTTTCGCCCGGAAGGTGCGGCGGCTTTTTTACAGCTGGCCGGTTTTGAAAATCTCAAGCAATGCGGACAGGACCGAATTGACCGCGACCGAGGCCAGGATCATCCCCATGATACGGCTGATGATCGCTGCTCCTGAATGGCCGATCAGGCGAATGATCGGTTCCGCCAGAAGCATGAGAATAAAGGCAACAACCAGAACCGAGAGCATGACCAACGCGGTAATTCCTTGATCTACCGCACTGTATCGATGGTTGTCCGTCAGGATGACGACCGCCAGCATCGCACCGGGTGAAGCCAGAGATGGAACGGCAAGAGGAAATATCGCGGGATTCTGCTTGTGGTACTTGTCTTCCTGATCTTCTTCAGCCTGTCGCTGTTCTATTTCCTGTTTGCTTTCGCCAAAGATCATGGTCAGAGCGAACAGAAACAGGATGATACCGCCTGCGACCTGAAATGAATTCAAACCGATATCCAGCGCTTCGATCAGCAGTTGCCCAAACACTAGGAAGAACAAAAGAACACCGGCACTTATTATCGATGCCAACAAAGCTGTCTTGCGACGCGCGGCGGCCTCCAGCCCCGCAGTGACGGCAATGAAAACGGGAATTGTACCAATTGGGTCAATGACGACCCAAAGGGTCACGAAATGCTCAAGCAGATTATTCAATACCCATCCCTCCTTAAATCTGTGCGGAAGGTAAACGGGTTTGTCTCAAATAGCTACAATCAGGCGCAATGGGCCTGTTCCGCCTTCGCCATGGCTTCCGCAGTGGCGTCCAGTGCCAGCAGTATTGACGCGTGGCGGTTCTTGTAGTCCCGCGCCGGCATCAGAACCTCGAGACCGTCAAAGGGCGCATCCGGGGCGGGGCCATCCTTTTTCAACATCGCAGCAAGCTGATCGCGCGCCGCTTCGACCTGAGCACGCGTTGCGCCAATGATTGCGTCGCCAACCAACGAAGCGGATGCCTGACCCAACGCACAGGCCTTCACGTCCTGTCCAAAGGCACTGACGCGACCATCCTGAACCTTCAGATCAACCGTCACGGTAGAGCCGCAAAGAGGCGCGCGTTTCTTGACCGTTGCATCCGGGTTTTCCAACCGGTCCAGATGCGGGATGTCCGCCGCCAGCGCCAGAATGCGTCCGGAATACAGCTTGATCAGGTCGTTCTCGCCGCTCATGGCTTTCCCTCGTCGTGTGTTCCTCATACATAGTGGCCAGCCCAACGGATGCAAAAGGTTTTTGTCATGTCTCACCCCGTCGCGTTTGATCCATCGACTCTGAAATATAACGAAGCGGGACTGATTCCGGCAATTGCGCAGGACGAGGTGTCGGGTGAAGTTCTGATGATGGCATGGATGAATGCGCAGGCCGTTGAAAAGACACTGGAAACGGGCAGGGTGACCTATTGGTCACGCTCGCGTCAGTCCTTCTGGATCAAGGGCGAAACCTCGGGCCATGTGCAGGAACTGGTGGACTTCCGCATCGATTGTGACCGCGATTGCCTGTTGGTTCTGGTGCGTCAAACCGGTGCTGCCTGTCACACCAACCGCCGGACGTGCTTTTATACTGCGGTGCGGGACGGGGCCGAGACCGAACTGATGGCCCCGATGGAGTAACCGAGCCAGATCAAAGCCCCACCATGTGCCGGATGTCTGCCGGGCTGGCACCTTCGGCCCGGTATTTCGCTATCGCACGCGCATCGTCGCGTTTCGCCAGCCGTTTGCCGGCGTCATCGCGGACCAGATCGTGGTGGAAATACTCGGGTGTAGGCAAATCCAACAGCACCTGAAGCAGAACATGGATGCGGGTGGCTTCGAACAGATCCTGACCGCGAACCACACGGGTGATCCCCTGGGCCGCGTCGTCAAGAACGACGGACAAATGGTAGGACGTGCCCATGTCTCGGCGAGCCAGAACGATATCGCCCACACTGGCTTCCATCTCATCCGGGGTAAAAGCAATTGTTCCTGTTTCGCCACCGGGGCCGGAGCCCAGTTCTAAGAATTGGAACCTGGCCGGATCGCGGATTGTTCGACAGGCTTTGGCAACGTCCAGTCGCAACACTTGGTCTCTTGGATGAGATTTCTGGCGTAAGTCTATACCGTGGTTTGCTTTTCGGCACGTACCGGGATAGATAATTCCGTCTGGCCCAAGCAAGGGCGCGCCTTCCTGGGGCGCGCTTGCGGCGGCGGCAATATCTTTGCGATTGCACAGGCAAGGATACAGAAGACCCTTTTTCCACAACCGATCCAACGGGCGATCATAGATACTCAGCCGATCTGATTGACGCAGAACCGGTTCCGGCCAGGTCAGCCCCAACCAATTGAGGTCATCGTAGATCTGATCCTCCCAGTGCGGACGCGAGCGGGACCGATCGATATCTTCGATGCGCAGCAAGAACTGTCCATTTTCGGATCTGGCCATGTCGCTGGCGATCATCGCAGAATAGGCGTGCCCAAGGTGAAGCGGGCCAGTTGGGGATGGCGCGAAACGCGTTACGAAAGTCACGCTTTTTCTAATACATACACGTCAGAGTTAAGGTTGATGCCGGGCAAGTGCGGCCCGTATTCACGAAATAGCAAACGTGCGGCACCCATGTCGACCCAATCCGTCACGCGGCAGGTGAATTTGTGATCTGACAGCGCATGGTCGTTCAGGGAAAACGCCAACAACCCACCTTTTGGCAAGGCATGCATCAACAGGTCGAATGTCTCGGGCGGCGCCGCGCCCTGACCGATGACACCGATGGCCGTGATCACCGAATACGCTCCGGGCCTGAGCGGGGCTGGCTTGGTGATGTCAAACCCGGTCAGGGTTCGGTAAACACCCTTGGCCTCTGCCTCTTCCAGCATTTTGGGGGTGGGGTCGATACCATCGATGACCTCAAATCCCGCCGCCCGCAGGGCGAGACCGGAAAGCCCCGTTCCGCAGCCGAAGTCCAGAATCGGCGTTTGGGGGTGAGGGTGGAATTGCCACAAAGCCGCGGCCACCCGTCCCGGGGTTGCATATCCCTGTTCCGCGACCTCTTTTTCGTAGGTCGCGGCCCAGTTCTGATAATGCGTTTCAGTGTCTTCAGGCGTGTCGAGATTGTAGGTGCTGTCCAGGAACTTGTCGCTCATCCCGGCATGCTAGGCCGAGATCACGCCGCGCGTCCAGTCAGCATTGATCCAACCAGGTTTGCCATTCTGTCTTGGCACGATCGGTATAGGCCTTGTACCGGTCCTTCCGGCCGCGCCGCCCGCCTTTCAGACCGTCCACGGGGCGGAACAGGCCGAAGTTTACGTTCATCGGTTGAAACGTCTTGGCTTCGGCCCCGCCGGTAATGTGATGGATCAACGCACCCATTGCACTGTCCTTGGGCACTTCGGGCAAGTCACGACCCAGTATTTCCGCGGCGGCCATGCGACCGGCAAGCAATCCCATCGCGGCACTTTCAACATAGCCTTCGACGCCCGTAATCTGCCCGGCAAAGCGGATGTTGGGCTTGGATTTCAACCGCATCTGCGCATCAAGCAGGGTGGGAGAGTTGATGAACGTGTTGCGGTGGATGCCACCCAGCCGGGCAAAGCTGGCGTTTTCCAGACCGGGGATCATGCGGAACACGTCGGTCTGGGCTCCGTATTTCATCTTGGTCTGGAACCCTACGATGTTGAACAACGTGCCCAATGCGTTATCGCGCCGCAACTGAACAACGGCATGAGGTTTAACGTCAGGCGCATGAGGGTTTGTCAACCCAACCGGCTTCATCGGACCGTGGCGCAGGGTCTCGCGTCCGCGTTCGGCCATGACTTCAATCGGAAGACAGCCATCAAAATAGCCTGCGGTCTCACCTTCGTGAAACTCGGTTTTGTCCGCAGCCAGAAGGGCGTCGATGAAAGCCTCGTATTGATCACGGTCCATCGGGCAGTTCAGGTAAGCCGTGCGCTCTTCCTCGGTCTCGCCTTTGTCGTACCGGGATTGCATCCACGCTTTGCTCATGTCGATGCTGTCGGCGTAGACAATGGGCGCGATCGCATCGAAGAACGCCAGCGCGTCCGATCCCGTTTCAGCCCGGATGGCTTCCCCCAATGCGGGTGAGGTCAAAGGGCCGGTCGCGAAGATCCACTGCCCATCATCGGGAAGGGTGGTCACTTCTTCGTCTGTTACCGTCACACGCGGATGTGCGCGGAGTTTTGCGGTGACCGTTTCGGCAAACGGGTCGCGGTCCACGGCGAGCGCACCACCGGCCGGCAGGCGATGTTCATAGGCTGTGGTCATGATCAACCCATTGGCTGCCCGCATTTCCCAATGCAGCAGGCCGACGGCATTCTGTTCATCGTCATCCGATCGGAATGAGTTTGAACACACCATTTCCGCCAGGTTTCCTGTCTGATGTGCGAAGGTGCCAACGGTGGGACGCATTTCATGAATGATCACGTCAACGCCCATTTCAGCGGCTTGCCAGGCCGCTTCGGACCCGGCCATTCCACCGCCCACGATATGCAAAACTTGTGTCATGTGCAGCCACATAGGACACGGCACAGACAGGCGCAACTGCCGTATTTTTGTGATTGATCTGGTGGAGGGGTCTTGGGGTCGCCGCTGCGGGAATGTCAGCGCTGGTGAGAGAGACCAGCTGGAGGGACCTTCCGCCCACGGCGACCCAAAAGTGTACTGAGGCCTTAGCCTCGACCCAGCTTTGCCACAGAGTTGCCCTTTTGGAAAGTGCTAAAATGAAAACAGTGGCAAAAAATGTTCAAAACAATTGCGTCATTGGGTCCAATTCGGGGGGCGCTTTTCAATAAAGGCGGAAATGCCTTCTTCTGTATCGCGGTACAACATATTCTGCGCCATTGCGTCTCCGGTATAGGCATAAGCCTGATCCAAAGGCATTTGCAGCTGTTGATAGAACGCTTCCTTGCCGATCTTCACGGCCACGCCAAGCTTGGATGCGACCAGTTCCGCCAGCCCGTTGGCTTCTTGTTCCAGCGCCTCTTCAGGAACGACACGGTTTACCAAGCCCAGGTCGGCGGCGCGTTCCGCTGAAATGAACTCGCCGGTGGTCAGCATTTCAAAGGCCTGCTTTCTGGGGATGTTGCGGCTGAGAGCCACCATCGGCGTGGAACAGAACAGGCCGATATTGACCCCGTTGACGCCAAACCGTGTACCTTCCGCGGCCACCGCCATGTCGCAGGTTGCAACCAGCTGACACCCGGCGGCGGTCGCAATGCCATGGACTTGCGCGATAACGGGTTGCGGCAGGGATTGGATCGACATCATCATCCGGGCGCAACGGGAAAAGAGATCTTGAAAGTAGGCCTTGCCGCCATCTTCCGACTGGCGTCCGGCCGTCATCTGTTTCAAATCATGCCCGGCACAAAACGCCTTTCCTGCCCCCGACAGGACCACGGCCCGGATCGCGCTGTCGTCGCGCAGTGCATCAAGCTCGGCTTGCAGCGCAGCCAGCATCTCGTCACTCAATGCGTTCAGCCGGTCCGGCGCGTTCATCGTAAGCCTTGCAACCGCGCCAGTGTCGTTACGTTCCAGAATTGTCATCTTGCCCTCCGATCCCAAGTTGGGCCAACTCTAGGTCGGCAAGAGCAGGAGGGGAAGTATGGCTTTGGAAATGAACCGGGACGAACTGTCACAATACCTCAAAGAGGTGTTCCCTCAGGTGCACAAGGATTTCGTCGTCGAAGACTTGACCGAAGACACGATCACCATGCGCCTTGTGGTTCAGGACCAACACCTGCGCCCCGGAGGCACGGTGTCAGGCCCGTCGATGTTCGGGCTTGCCGATGTCAGTGTCTATGCGATGGTTCTGGCACGAAAAGGGCGTCAGTCATTGGCCGTTACCACCAACAGTTCTTTTGATTTCCTGCGCAAACCGGATGGTGGCGCCGATATGATTGCGGCCTGTCGTCTGTTGAAGCTGGGAAGAACACTGGCCGTTGGGGATGTGCTTTTGTACTCGGAAGGCAGTGATCTTCCGGTTGCGCGAGCAACGATGACCTATTCCCTGCCGCCGGCGGGGTCTGCTGCCGCGAATTTCGGATAAAAAAGGCCGGGGACAGGCCCCGGCCCAGGAAGAGGTCCCAATAAATTGGGACTGGGGATCAGTCAGGGCTGCCAGAAAAAGCGCTTTGTTTCCCGGCCAGCCTGATGGCGGGTCAGCCCGACGTCCTGAAGCAGACGGTCATCCAGATAGCCCAGATTGACGCGGCTGCGGCGGCGGCGTTCCCATTGAGTGACCGCCGCCGCAAACCGCACGGCCAGAGCAGCGAGCAGAGGCAGCCGTGGGCTGTCGTTCAGCAGCAGAAGGGCGGGGGTGTGCATTGTGCGTGTCATCTCGGAATTCCTTTCAAATTGTATTGACACAAAACAGTATTGCTTGGTACATAAGTTTGATACATTTGAATTTGTGTCAAAGGCAAAGGAAGAATTGTAATGGATACAATTTGGCCAAGCGCGCTGCCAAAGTCCAAGGGGCCAAAGTATACTTTGGTTGCCGACACAATACGAAAAGCTATTGATAACAAAACTTTGGATATCGGCACCAAACTGCCACCGGTGCGGGAGCTGGCGTATCGATTGCAAATTACACCCGGCACTGTCGCGCGCGCCTATACGATTCTCACCAATGAGGGGTTGCTACAAGCCGAGGTCGGACGTGGTACATTCGTAGCCCCGCCAAAATCTCCGATTCTGGATGATGTCTGGTCCCGGCAGCTTCATCTGGCCGAGGCGCAGAACACCCACCATGTCAGCCTGTTCAGCCCCAGGCTGGTGGATATGGGGCAGGTGTCCTTGATCCGCGAGTGCTTGCAGAAAGTCTCTCAATCCGATCCTGCATTATTCATGAACTACCCCACACGCGATGCGTATCAGCCCATGCGACAGGCTGTGGTTGACTGGCTGTCGGATCTTCCGCTGGGCCCACTGAACGATGATGACATTGTCCTGACCCATGGGGGGCAGAATGGGCTATGCTTGGTGTTTCAAACCATCCTGCAAGGGCCCAAGCCGGTCGTTTTGGTTGAAGACCTGTCTTACGCCGGTTTCCGTCGTGCCGGAGAGTTGATGCGCGCCGAGGTGGTCGGAATTCGGATGGACAAATGGGGTATCGATCCCGAAGCAATGGAACATGTTCTGCGCCAAACCCCGGCGCAGGCGGTATGCGTGTCACCCGAAGTTCAAAACCCGACCGCAACACACACGCCTTTGGAAAGACGCAAAGAAATCGTTGAGATCGCACGGAAATTTGATGTCCAGATCGTTGAGGATGATTGCTATCGAATGGGGGACGCCAAAGAACCCAGCTTTCGCGCCCTTGCACCCGAGCGAGGGTGGCACGTGTCGTCCATTTCAAAGATACTCACACCGGCGCTCCGCGTGGGTTTCGCCATTGCTCCAAAGGATCGCAGTGTCGATCTGCGTCGATCTGCCGAATATGGGTATTTTGGCTTGGCTCAACCCCTGGCCGAACTCACGCGGTTGCTGCTGTCGGACCCGCGTACCCGCCAAATTGCCCAGGATGTGCGCAAGCGGATGGGTGACTATGTCCGGATTGCCGTCAATGCGCTGGGGGGGTTCGATCTGAACTGGGCTCCTGACGTGCCTTTTGTCTGGCTGAACCTGCCATCGGGGTGGCGCTCTGCCGCGTTCAGCCGCGCAGCCGAACGAGAAGGTATTCAACTCAGATCAGCGGATGAATTTGCCCTGCGCGATGGGCGCGCGCCGAATGCAGTACGCATCGCCATGAATGGTCACGTTTCTTTGGAACGGTTCGAAGACGCAATGCTGAGGCTGCGCGCGTTGCTGGACAATCCACCGGAACAGATCAGCGTCTAGCATTCAGGTCAGCGGGGGCGGATCGCCAAAAAATCCGGCCAGATGAGCGATCTTTCCATCTTCGTCCAATCGAATGAAATCATGCCCGGCCACCATGATTGCGCCGTCGGGCGCCACCATATGCCAAGTGAAGTGAACGACATCGTGGTGCGAAACCGGACTGCTGGTGATTTCAACGCGCCCATTCGAGCTTTCAAGAATCTCTCCAATATGAGCATTCAAACGCTCACGCCCCGAAACATCAGCTGTTGGATCCACATATCGACCGTTTTCTGCAAAACAATGCGTCAAGAACTCAAACCGTTTTCCTGAGGACTTTTCCTGCCAGGCGGCGACGTAGCTTTCAATTGTGTACATCAAATCCTGCATGCAACTCTCCGTGGCTGGACGCGATCAATTCCTATCTAGTGTATCAGAGTGTTGAAATTGGGAGAATTCCACATCAGAATTATGGGGTAAAATAATACCTATTTTGTAAGTTATTGTTTTAAGAGTATTTAATTAGCATTAGGTCGCTTGACGTGGCAATCGTGGGTGTCTAGATACGCATCCATCGAATTCGGGCCGCCTCGCTTGGGGCGGTCTTTCACATCAAACAGGACTATCCTGCCATGAAAACCTTTTCTGCAACACCTGCAGACATCGACAAGAAATGGATCCTGATCGACGCCGAGGGCGTTGTTCTGGGCCGTCTTGCCTCGATCGTCGCCATGCGTCTGCGTGGCAAGCACAAAGCGTCGTTCACCCCGAACATGGACATGGGCGACAACGTCATCGTGATCAACGCTGACAAGATCCAGATGACCGGCAAGAAGCGCGAAGAGAACTTCTACTGGCACACTGGCCACCCGGGCGGCATCAAGTCGCGCACCAAACAGCAGATCCTGGAAGGTGCACATCCCGAACGCGTCGTGACCCAAGCGGTCAAGCGCATGCTGCCGGGCAACCGCCTGTCGCGCAAGCAGATGACCAACCTGCGCGTTTATGCCGGTGCCGAGCACCCCCACGAGGCGCAAGCGCCCGAAGTTCTGGACGTCAAGTCCATGAACAAGAAAAACACCCGGAGCTAATGACCGATGGCTGATCAGATCAATACTCTCGAAGAGCTGAGCGCCGTCGCAGGCGTTGAAACCGTGGCCGAAGAAGTCATCGTGCGTGAACCCGTACGTGACGAGCTGGGCCGTTCCTACGCCACCGGCAAGCGTAAAGACGCTGTTGCCCGCGTCTGGATCAAGCCGGGTTCCGGCAAGGTCACCGTGAACGGCAAGGATCAGGACGTCTATTTCGCACGTCCCGTTCTGCAACTGATCCTGCGCCAGCCGTTCCAGGTTGCTGGTGTCGAAGGCGAGTTCGACGTTGTCGCCACCGTCAAAGGTGGTGGCCTGACCGGTCAGGCCGGTGCGGTCAAGCACGGCATCTCGAAAGCGCTGCAACTGTACGATCCCAACCTGCGCGGCGCCCTGAAAGCCGCTGGCTTCCTGACCCGCGACAGCCGCGTTGTGGAACGTAAGAAATTCGGTAAGCGCAAAGCCCGCCGTTCGTTCCAGTTCTCGAAGCGTTAATTCGCCGGGAAAACCCAACAAAGAAAGGGCTCGCAATTGCGAGCCCTTTTGCATTGTTTTTGCGGGAAATCTTATTCTTCGTAAACCAGCTTCCACGCGCCGTTTTCAACGACGTTGACGAAAACCGTATCCGCCCCCTGGTGATCGTCCGGGCCATAGGAAATATGGTTGCCGACCAGATCATCCTGATAGTCCAGTGACTCCATCGCCTCGATAAAGCTGTCATGCGTCAGGTCAGGGCCCGCGGCCTCAAGCGCTTTAACCATCATTTCGGCGGCGGAATAGCCCAACATGGCGAATCCAACCGGGTCTTCGCCCGTGGCGGCCTTGTATTCTTCGATAAACGCCGCCGGGGCAGGTTGATCTGCACGCGCCCACAGATCCTGCCACGAGGCTGCCGCATAGAACCCGTCAGTCACCCCACCCGGAACCTGTGCCACGACAGTCAGGAAACTGGCCGAAGTGCCGAGGAACTTCATGTCCGTCAGGCCCATCTTCTTGGCGGTGCCAACTACGGTGATCGCCTGACGCACCCCAAGCGCCATGGTGACGATATCGCAGCCTTCTTCCTTGAGCTTGCTGAGCGATCCGACAAAATCCGTCTCATCCGGCTTGTGGGTCGTTTCAGATCCAAAACCGATCCCGGCCTCTTCGGCGCCGGCCTTGCTGCCTTCAAGAATTTCTTCACCGAAATCTGTTGGCAGATACATGGTGCAGACCGTCTTTGATCCAAATTCGCCGGCCAGATATTTCACACCGATACGCGCCTGATCATAGTAGGTCGAGAAAGACGTGAACTTGTTCCGCATCGGCTCCTGCAACATCTGACGCGCGGCGGTCAGAGGTGCAACGTTGGGAATACCCTTGGGATCCAACAGCTTGAACCCGGCCATGTTCATCGGCGTGCCAAGCGATTGCAGCATGGCGAACACCTTGTCGCGGTTCAGCAGCTTGTTGTAGCCCTGCATCGCACGCGGCATCTGATAGCCGTTGTCCTCGACCACATAGCGGATTTTGCGCCCGTGTATGCCACCGGCTTCGTTCACGCGGTCGAATACCACGTTGGCACCTTTGGTTGCCGGAACACCCACTGCGGCAAAGATGCCGCTCAGGTCGTTGACGGACCCAATGACTATCTCTTCGTCCGTAACGCCCTGTGTCTGAGCCGAACCGATGCTTGCCGAGGCGGTCAACGCCGTGGCTGCGGCCAGCCATTTGAGTGACTTCTTCATCTTTCTCCTCCCGAAAATTCTTTGGCTAAGTGTACATGTCTTCAATCAGATGTCCGTGTTTCTTTTCGACCAGGCCGCGTTTCAGCTTCATCGTGGCGGTAAGCTCGTCATCCTCGGCGGTCAGCAGAACGTCGATCAGGCGAAAATCCTTGATCTGTTCGACCCGTGCGAATTCCTTGTTCACCGCGGCCACTTCGGCACCGATCAGTTCGCGCACCTCGGCCGCGGCGCAGAGCGAAGCAAAGTTCGAGAATGGGATTTTCTGGTCCTGCGCATATTTCTCGACATTTTCCTGATCGATCATGATCAGCGCCGTGAGGTATTTGCGCCGATCACCGATGATCACCGCGTCCGAGATGTAATGGCTGAACTTCAGCCGGCTTTCGATTTCGGCCGGGGTGATGTTCTTGCCGCCGGCGGTGATGATGATGTCTTTCAACCTGCCGGTGATGGTGACAAAACCGTCCTCGTCGATATGCCCCATATCGCCGGTGCGCAGCCAGCCGTCGGCGGTAAAGCTTTCCGCCGTCTTGGCGTTGTTGCGCCAATAGCCCTGAAAGATGTTCATGCCCTTGAGCTGAATTTCACCTTCGTCCGAGATACGGATATCGCACCCCGGGACGACCTTGCCGATGGTTCCTATCTTGTTGCTTTCCACGGTGTTGAGTGTGGCAAGGCCGGACGTTTCGGTCATGCCGAAGCCCTCGACGATCGGCACTCCGATGGCCCAGTACCATTTCAACAAATCCGCCGAGATAGGCGCGGCACCCGTGCCACCCCGGCGCAGCTTGTCCAAACCCAGCATCCGGCGCAAATTCTTCAGAACCAACTGATCCCAGAACCAGAACCGGGCCGCGATGGCGGCGGGAACGGGTTTTCCCGAACTCACGTAATCGGCCCGGCGCGCGCCGGCCTTCAGGGCAAGACCGTATGCCATTCGACCCAGCGCCGTTGCATCCTGCGCCAGGATTTGCACCTGCGCATGGATCTTTTCCCAAACTCTCGGCACAGCCGTGAAGGTCGAAGGCGAGACCTCTTGCAGATTTGCAAACACCGTCTCGGGGCTTTCCGCGAAATTCACGGTGCAGCGGGCGGCCAGAGGGTAATAGACAGACACGTCGCGTTCCAGAATATGGCAGAGCGGTAGAAAACACAGCTGTTCGTCACTGGCCTGTGTTGGCAATGACCAGGCACCGGCCTCAATGCCGGCCAGGATGTTTTCATGGCTCAACATCGCACCCTTGGGTTGGCCGGTGGTGCCGGATGTGTAAACGAGCAAAGCTGTGTCCTGAGGTTTGGCCTGTGCGATTTCGGCTTCGAACCGCCCCGGATCTTCCTGTTCGGCCCGCTGGCCCAAAGCGTAAAGGTCGCCGATCATCATGCAGCGTGGATGGGTCAGGTCATGCAAGCCCTCGCCCTCCAGAATGATCACCTTGACCAGATCCGGAACCTCGCTTTCGACGTCCAGAAACTTGTCCAGATGTTCTTCGTCCTCGACGATCAGGAACTTGCTGCCACTGTCGTTGACCAGATATTGCAACTGATTGGCGGAATCCGTGGTGTAGACGCCAGAAGAAATGCCCCCGACGCACTGAATGCCCATGTCGAACCACATCCATTCCTTGCGGTCCTCGGACAGGATCGAAACAACGTCTCCGCGCTTCAAACCCAGCTTTCGCAGGGCAAGCCCGATCCACTTGGCGTGCTGCCAGTAGTCGGCCCAGGAATATGACTTCCAGATGCCCAAGTCCTTTTCACGATGGGCCGTTCGATCCCCCATTTCCGCACAACGGCTTTGAAACAGCGCACTGATGGTGGTGCACCCATCCACGCGCAACGGGCGTTGTCCGGGGGTTGCATTAAGCTCAATGCCGTTGATCCTGATCTGCGGGGCGAGGGGCGTCGCATCCATCTTGCTTACCTCCACGTCTTCTTGCGCTTCCAACGGCGGTTTTCGCGCGCGCCTTCTTCCCGCACGCCTAGATAGAAGTTCTGGATGTCCTCGGACTTCAGCAACTCATCCGCAGCGCCGTCCATGACGATGCGCCCAACCTCCATCACGTAACCATGATGCGCCAGTTCCAATGCAGCATTGGCGTTCTGTTCGACCAGCAGCATTGTCATATGCTGTTCTTCGTTCAGACGTTTCAGAATGGCGAATATTTCCTGCACCAAAAGCGGTGACAGACCCAATGACGGTTCATCCAGCAGCATGATGCGGGGGCGGGCCATCAGCCCACGTCCGATTGCCAGCATCTGTTGCTGCCCACCTGACAGGGTGCCGGCCTCTTGCGTGCGGCGATCTTTCAGAACGGGAAAGTAACTGAAAACCAGCTCGCGATCCTGGTCGATCAGCGCCTTGTCCGATCGCGTATACGCGCCGAGGCTCAGGTTTTCATCGACGGTGAGCAGGGGAAACACCTCGCGCCCTTCGGGTACATGCACGATCCCGCGCTGGACGACGGTATGCGGCTCGGCCCCCTGAATGTCGTCTCCATCAAAGGTGATCGTGCCTTTTTCCGGGTCCATCACACCCGAGACGGTTTTCATCAACGTCGTCTTGCCGGCACCGTTTGCGCCAAGAATCGAGACAATCGCACCTTCGTGAACATCCAGAGAAACGCCACGAATGGCCATTATCGGGCCGTAGAAGCTTTCGACATTTCGGATTTTCAGGATTGGCGCGCTCATGAGGCTTTCCCCAGATAAGCTTCAATCACCGCCGGGTGCGATTGAACTTCGGCCGGGGTTCCAAGCGCCAGTTTGGCACCATCTGCCATGGCCAGAACCCGGTCTGACACGCCCGAGACCAGGCCCATGTCATGTTCTACCATCAAAACGGTGATGCCCATCTGCCGTCGGATATCATCGATCCACCAACGCATGTCCGTTGTCTCTTCGACGGACAACCCCGAGGCCGGCTCATCCAGTAGCAGCAATTTGGGGTCGGTTGCCAAAGCGCGAGCAACTTCAACCACTTTGCGTACGCCGTAGGGCAGCCCGGATATCATCTTGTCGCGATAGGCTTGCAGGTCGAGAAAATCGATGATCCGTTCCACTTTCTCGCGGTTTTCCAGTTCCTGTTGCTTTGCGGACGGGGTGAACAGAATCTCGGAAATCAGGTTTGTCCTGCGGTGGCGGTGCCGCCCGACCAGCAGGTTTTGCAGAACGGTGGCGTGTTCGAACAGTTCGATATTCTGAAAGGTCCGCGCCACGCCATAGGCGGCGACGCCGGACGATTTGACCTGAAGCAGATCATGCCCGTCAAACCGGATCGCCCCGTCAACGGGATCGTAGAACCGGGAAATCAGGTTGAAAACAGTGGACTTGCCCGCACCGTTTGGACCGACGATGGCGAAAACCTCACCTTCCCGAACATCGAATGACAGGTCATCCACCGCCGTCAGGCCGCCGAACTTGAGGGTGACATTTTCGAACTCCAGCAAGCTCATCTCAGACGCTCCGTCTTGAGATAAGACTTCTGCCGTTTAAACATGTCCTTTCGATAGAAGGGGAACAGCTCGAACCAGGTGCGGATTTTCAGCCAGCGGCCATAGATGCCCATGGGTTCGAACAGGATGAAGGCAATCAGGATCATGCCGAAGATGCCGAACTCCAATCCCGGAATGGCCACCGTACTGCCACCGAACAGAGCGCCGGCATATTCTTTTGAGATAGACAGAAACTGCGGCAGGAACCCGATCACGATCGCGCCCAGAAACGCGCCGTGGATCGACCCAAGCCCACCGATCACGATCATCATCAACAATTGGATCGAGATCAGAACACTGAAGGTTTCGTTGTTGAACGCTCCGGCGAACAACCCCATCAGTGCCCCGGCCCATCCCGTCACCGCGCAGGACAAGGCGAAAGAGATCATCTTTGTCCGCGCGATATCGATTCCCATCGCCTGGGCCGAAACCTCAGAGTCGCGCACAGCGATGAAGCTGCGGCCCAAAGGCGCGCGCAGCAGGTTAATATATCCCAGTGTGACCAGAACGGCGACGGTCAGGACCAGCCAGAAGAACTGATCGGGCGTTCCCCAGCGGTCTACCAGATGGCCGAAGATTTCGACCCCGCCGACATACTTGCCCGCAACACCGCCGGTGATGGGTTCGGACAGAACGATGATGTCGTCCATCAGGATCGAAAGCGCCATGGTGAAGATGGCCAGATAGATGCCATGCAGGCGCAGGGCAGGGATCGCGACCGTCACGCCCGCTATCCCGGTCAGAATGCCCGCCAGCGGGAAAGCAACCAGAAAGGGCACCCCGGCTTCTATCAGGGCGACGTTGGCATAGCAGCCAAAGGCCAGAAAGGCCGCGTGGCCCAGACTGACTTGCCCTGTATGCCCGGTCAGGATCATCAGGCCCAACCCGGCAATGGCCCAGATCAGGACGTTGGTCAGTTCACCCAGATAGAACTCGTCAAGCCACCAGGGGGCTACGGCAACAACCGTCAGAAGGATCAGATACAGGACAAGCTGATAGCGGTCTTTCCACGGGCGGATATCCTGCATGTAGTCGGTTTTGAAGACGATCCGCATGGCTCAGACCTTTTTGACCCGAACCTGACTGAACAACCCGTTGGGGCGAAAGATCAGCACGGCAAGCAGCAGGGCGTATGGCGCGATCTGGCTGTAACCCGCCGCGATATAGCGGCTGGCAAAAGGTTCGATCACGCCGACGATAAGTCCACCGGCCAACGCACCGGGCAGGCTTCCGAAACCTCCGATAACGGCGGCGGCAAATGCCTTGATGCCCAGCAATCCGGTTGTCGGATCCACCGCGCCCTTGGCGGCGAACAGAATGCCCGCAATCCCCGCAACGACACCGGCCAGCGCCCAGATGAACCCCTGAACCCGCTTGACAGGTACGCCCATGTAATACGCTGCCAGCTGGTTCTGCGACGCCCCCTGCATCGCCAGCCCAAGTTTGGAGCGTTTGAAAAAGACGTAAAGGCCCCATGTCAGCAGGATGGTCACGACGATCACGGCGACATCCTCCAGCCCCAGCACAAGGCCGCCAAAGCGCAGATCTTTCCCCGCCAGCGGGTTTTGCAGTGTTTGCGGTTCGTGCCCCCAGATCAATCCGGCCACGAAACGGATCACAAAGCCCAGGGCGATGGTCAGGATAACAACGGCTGTCTGACTTTCGCCAAACAGGCGACGGATGATCAGGCGATCCAGAAGATATCCCAATGCCCCCATGATCCCCAGTGATATCGGCAGGGCCAGCCAGAACGGCAGACCCATGTACTCGGTATTGGTCAGGCCGATGGTGACAAAGGCCCCCAGCATCATGAAATCGCCCTGCGCGAAATTTACCGCTTCGGTCGCCTTGTAGATCAGAACAAAGCCAAGCGCGATCAGGCCATAGACACACCCGTTTGCCAGTCCGCTGATCAGCAGCTGTGCGTTATCCAAACTGTCCTCCCTCGACCGGTTTGCCGGTGTCGCGTTCTGCCCGCGCGTATACTGCGGTGACGCGGGTTTGTTCTACTATGGCGTGATAATCACCTTGCCGTCACTCTTTTTCAGCGCATCCGCCAGATTTGGCACAAGATTTTTCAGCCTAAGATGTTCCGAAACATCCGTTTTCCAGCGCCCGTCGGCAAACCGGGCCTGAACCTCGGCCACGACGCGCATCTGATCAGCGGGCGGGGTCGACATCATCCAGTTTGTCAGCCAGAAGCCTTCGATCCGCTTGCTCATGAAGATCAGTTGACCGGTCTGCGTCAGCGTCGGCGCCTCGGTAGACAGCTTGCCATAACTGATCCAGCGCGCCCGGTTGGGCATGGCGCAGAACAGTTGTTCAGACAACTGGTCCGTCACGGCATCCAGAAACACGCGCGGTTTCAGCTGCGCGCTCAGATCCGCAAACTTGGCGACAACGTCTTCATCGGTTGTCACCAGCACTTCGGCCGCGCCAAGGTCTTTCAACATCCCTGTCGTCTCGGCCCGGCGCACCAAGGCGATCGGCTTCAACCCCAGGTCGCGGCCAAGGCTGCACATCAGCTTGCCCAATTGGCTGGTCGCGGCTGATACGACAAAGGCATCGCCGTCGGCCTTGGCCATATCCACCATGGCCATCGCCGTCATTGGATTGACGATTTGAGCAGCCCCATCATCGTCCGAGATATCAGGGCGCAGCGGGATGCACATCTGCATCTGCGTAACGACATATTCCGCCCAGGCCCCCGATCCGGCAGCAACAAACGCGACGCGTTGCCCTTGCAGGGCTTCGGCGCCCTTGCCGGCGGCCACGACGTCTCCGCATCCTTCAAAGCCGGCGGGGGATCCCTTGACCCTCGGCTCCCCGTATTCACCCTTGATGAAATGCAGATCTGACGGATTGACCGAAGCCGCGCGCAACCGGATCAGCACCTGACCCGGGCCGGGTTCCGGCGTGGGAACCTCGGCTTCTTCCAACCAGTCGGCGGCGTTTTCAATGGCCGGTCCGGTGGCCGTGCCGGAATATCCGTCATGTTTCAGGATTGCGGCGAACATTGTCTGGGGCAGGTCGGTCATCGGGTCATCCTTGAAATGGCTAAAGCACAGCGCGCACCATATCTGGAAAGCCCCCGATAGTACGGGCAAGGTGCGGGCTGTTTGTCAGGCACAGCCAATCAAAAGCCGCGAAGGAGGTCAATTCAACGACGCCCTAACGTAGGGGCAGCGCAGATGCGCCCTTGGGAAAGGCCGACCCGTGGATCGGCCTTCAAAACTCTACTGTTGGGTCAGCAGGTTGGTCAGTTCCTGAATTTTCTGAACAATCGTTTCAGGCGAGTCCTTGATATCATTCACAATCTTGATCGCCTGATCCTTCAGATCGGTGGCCAGAGTGCTGTCCTGAAGGGATGCCATAATCCCATCATAGTCGAAGTTGGTCGGGTCCAGCTTGCCTTCCTGAATCCATGAGTTCAGCAACTCCTGCCCCTGACCGGCCAGCGCGGCCACCTGATCGCTGGCCTCCTGGGCGGTGTCAGCGGCCTGATCCGCAACCGATGACGCCGCTTCGCTTGCCTGATCCGCCAACGACGAAGCTGCTTCGGCGGCTTGTTCGGTCGCGGCATCAACAGCGTCAGAGGCAGCGTCCTGTGCGGATGAAGCCGCGTCTGTCACCGCTTCGGCGGCGTCTTCTGCCGCCGTTTCCAAACGCTCAGCGGGTGTGGGTTCGGGTTGATTCAGATAGAAATACCCGCCAGCGCCAATTGCGGCGATGACGATGGCAAGAATGAGAGTACGCGACATGTGTGTCTCCTTTGGAAAATGTGTCGCCGGGATGCGCCAAAAATAACTCAGGTACAAAGGGGAATTCCCAATAATTCTCAGCAGAATAGAGTATAAGCCGGGCTATGCTCATTGCCCCTGGAAACGCGGCAAGAACACGCCTGCACAAAGGTGACGCGCCCTGTTTTGGCAGCGATCCGCCGGGAAAGGACCGCAGGCGCAACCAATTTTCAGGCGTTTATCGTGAACCCAAAAGGCAGCATTGAGCCAGCATTGGGATAGTGGCGGAGAGACAGGGATTCGAACCCTGGGTGGGCTTGCACCCACAACGGTTTTCGAGACCGCCCCGTTCGACCACTCCGGCACCTCTCCGCGGGGGTCTGTGAGGGGGGGATTTAGTGAGGAACGGGCAGGGGTGCAAGCAGAAAATTCGGGATTTTGCGAAACCGGGGTTTTTCCGTTGCCTGCCAGCGCAAAACTCCTAGTCTGATAGGTATGACACAGTTTCTACGCCGCTCTGCCTTTTGGTTTCTGGCCCCGCTCTTTGCGCTTGTTCTGATCCCTTTGGAACTTTCCGCCGCCAGCCGCGATCGGATAGAGGCCTTTCTGACCACAACCGGGTTTGACGTCGCCCTGGAAAGCATCGCGCTGAGCTCGAGGTCCGCCCCTCAGATGCTGGGGATCGACCCTGAGGGATTTGGCTCGGACTGGGCCCGCCTGGCGGACGAAGTTTTTGATGTTGGCGCCATGCACGAGACTGCGGTTTCCATCCTGGAACAAACCCTGAGTGATGAGGCGCTGACGCACGCGGTAGACTTTTATGCATCCGACCTGGGTCAGCGCCTGGTCGAGGCCGAAAACGCCTCGCATATGCTTGAGGACGATGAAGCCAAGCAGTTGGAAGGTCAAAAAATCATTTCAGACCTGATCAAGGACGGATCGCAACGGGTCGAAAGTTTCAAGCGCATGAACAACGCGATCGATTCGACCGGTACCGCGGTGCGGGCCCTGCAAGAAATTCAGGTGCGTTTTCTTCTGGCAGCCAGCGCATCAGGTGTCATCGAACTGCAACTGGATGCCGATGAATTGCGTGCGCTGATGAAGCGGAACGAAGCCGGTATGCGCCAGTCGCTGCAACTGTCCAGCCTTGCGGGCGCAGCTTATACCTATCAGGACTTTTCCGATGCGGATGTCGACTCGTATGTCGAGGCGCTGGAGCAACCCCTGATGCAGGAAGTGTATGAATTGCTGAACGCGATCCAATACGAGATCATGGCCATGCGGTTCGAAGTTCTTGCGGCCCGAATGGCCGAGCTGCATCCCGCACAGGATATTTGATGCACCGCGTTTTTCTGACGATTGCGTTTGTTCTGTGGGGCGCACAATTGCTGGCCGATCAAAGGGTCGACCGGCTGGCGCAGGCCATGCACCTTTCGCATGTGATGGAAATTCTCGTACAGGAAGGGCAGGGGCACCGCGAGGAACTTGACGAAACGCTGTTGGACAATACCGGCGGCGCGTATTTTGAAGCGCAGGTCAAAGATATCTACGACCCGGTCTGGATGCAGCAATTCCTGACGGATGCCTTTGAGGCAGGTCTTTCAGTTGCGCAGCTTGATCAGGCGATCCTGTTTTTCGAAAGCGATCTTGGTCAGACGATCGTGTCGCTGGAAAACTCGGCCCGGCAGGCGATGTCGGACCAGGCCATCGAGGACATGGCCCGTGAATCCTATGAGTCCGTTGAACGCGACTCGACTCGGTTCGAGTTGGTCGATGAGTACATCCAGGCCAATGACCTTGTCGAAAAGAACGTTCAGGGGTCGCTGAGTTCAGATTACAGCTTCTTTCAGGGTCTTGATATCGACGCGCAAGGCGACGATCATGAATTGCTGGCCGAACTTCTGTCACAGAAAGAGAGCCGCGCAGCTGAAACCGAGGCGTGGCTTTATTCTTTTCTTCTGATGGCCTATCGGCCTCTGGACGAGACCCAGATGCGCGAGAATATCGCGTTTTCCAGAACCGAAACCGGGCGCGCCCTGAATGAGGCGCTGTTCGACGGCTTTGACCGCATGTTCAACGATATATCTTTCCGTTTGGGGCGGGCGATCGCACAGACACTCAGGGCGTCTGATCTCTGACGACGCTTTGGTGTTGACTTTTCCCGGCGATCCATGGATAAGCGCGCATCCCGGCCGGTATTCCGCGCCGGGTATCGTTATTATTTGACCCTTGGGATGTCCTGATGGTCATTCACACAGCCCGAAAAGGGCGCGCTGTTCGAGGTGGCTTTCAAGTGTCTTGGAGCCGGAAACTCCCGTAAGGGGACCACAGAACGCGGTTAGACAAAGGAAAGACGCATGTTTGCGGTCCTCAAGACTGGCGGCAAGCAGTACAAGGTTCAGGCGGGTGATATCCTCCGCGTTGAAAAGCTGGCTGCCGACGCAGGTGAAAAAGTTCAATTCAACGATGTTCTGATGCTGGGTGGCGACGCTCCGGTCGTTGGCGCACCGTTCATCGAAGGCGCAGGCGTTCAGGCCGAAGTGATCGAACAGATCAAAGGTGACAAGGTCATCAAGTTCGTCAAGCGTCGTCGTAAGCACAGCTCGAAGCGTACCGTTGGCCACCGTCAGAAGCTGACACTGGTCAAGATCACCGACATCCTGTCGTCGGGCGCTGACAAGTCGGGCATCAAGGCTGCAACCGGTTCGGCTCCGGCTGGCGAAGCGGCACCTGCTGCAAAGCCCGCCAAGAAAGCCGAAGCCAAGGCAGAGGCACCTGCCGCTGCTGCTGCGAACGATCTGACCAAGCTGAACGGCGTCGGCCCTGCCGCTGCCAAGAAGCTTGCCGAAGCCGGAATCGAGAGCTTTGCCGCTCTGGCCGCCTTGTCGGACGAGCAGATTGCTGCTATCGAAACGGTCAAAGTGAAACCCGAATGGGTTGAGCAGGCCAAAGAGCTGGCCAAAGGCTAAGGAGAGAGAGAATGGCACATAAAAAAGCTGGCGGTTCCTCCCGTAACGGCCGCGACTCAGCGGGTCGTCGCCTTGGCGTGAAACTGTATGGTGGTCAGGCCGCCATCGCAGGCAACATCATCGTGCGTCAGCGCGGCACCAAGTTCTGGCCGGGCGAAGGCGTCGGTATGGGCAAGGATCACACCATCTTTGCAACCACCGATGGCGCCGTGAAGTTCCACAAGGGACTGAAGAACCGCACCTTCATTTCGGTCCTGCCAGTGGCGGAGGCCGCAGAGTAAGCCGAAACCCAGAAGGTTTAAGAAAAATTCATGGGGGACCGGCACAAAGTGCCGGTCCCTTTTTCGTTTTAACGCAGTCGTGATCAACCAAACCGATGACAGTCGCAACCACCAGTTTCCTGATTTTTGCCGCCAGCCAGGTCGGCACGCCGGGACCGGCCAACATGGTCCTGCTGGGTACTGGTGCGCGTTTTGGCTTTCGCGCCGCGTTGCCTTTTGTCGGGGGTGTTATCCTTGGGAAGCAGCTGATCATTTGGCCGGTCGGTTTTGGGTTGCTGCATCTCGCGGATCAGGCACCCGCGGTGTTTACGGTGCTTAAATACGCGTCAGCGGCCTATATTTTTTGGCTGGCGTGGAAGATTGCCAACACGCGGTTGTCGCGACAGCAGGCTGAGGGGAACGCGCCCGGCTTTCTGGCCGGGCTGATTGTTCATCCGCTCAACCCCAAGGCCTGGGCCATGATCATTGCCGGGTTCACCGGGTTCGTGGCTGCGGGCACCCCCAGTTTCGAAGCGACGGTTACGATTGCTCTGTGTTTGTTGTTTTGCCAGGTGATCCTTCATCCGATCTGGACTTTTGCGGGCGATAGAATTGCCCACGCGGTTGAAGGACGACCCGTTGAAAAATATCTGATGTGGACATTGGCAGGCCTTACGGTTGCGTCCGTACTTTTCGTGTTGTTCGGAGGAGGAACACACCCATGAAACTTGAAACAATAATAAATCAGCCGGTCATAGAAACCGAGCGGTTCGATCTGCGTCCTCTGCGTCGGTCGGATATGGGGCTGATCGAGCACTATGCCGGTGATGAGCGTGTGGCACGTATGACAACCAGTATCGCACATCCTTTGGCCCCCGGCTCGACCGAGGCCTTTGTGACGCGCTCGATGGCCGAGGACCGGGACGAGGACGTCTGGGTCATGGATGCCACCAAGGACGGCGGTCCGGAACTGATTGGTCTGATCACGCTGAAACGGCTGGATCGGAATCAGTCCGAAGTCGGCTATTGGGTTGCGCCGATCTATTGGAATACCGGCATTGCCTCTATGGCTGTCGAAGCACTGGTAAATGCCAACCCGCTGAAAAACGCGACGATGTTTGCCAGTGTGTTTCAGGACAATCCGGCCTCGGCCCGGGTCCTGACTCATTGCGGGTTCCAGTATCTTGGCGATGCAGAAAGCTATTCGGTGGCGCGTGATGCGAATGTGCCCACCTGGACGTACAGCAAAAAACTCTGACTTGTGGCCGATGGGGCCTTTGCAGTAGGGGACAGACCATGAAATTTCTCGATCTTGCAAAGGTCTACATCCGGTCCGGGGCCGGCGGTAGCGGCTGCGTCAGCTTCCGACGCGAAAAGTACATCGAATACGGCGGCCCTGATGGCGGGGACGGCGGTAAGGGCGGTTCCGTCTGGGTCGAGGTCGTGGACGGGCTGAACACCCTGATCGACTTCCGCTATCAACAGCATTTCTTCGCCAAGAACGGCCAGCCGGGCAGGGGGCAGCAACGTACCGGCAAGGACGGTGATGACATTGTCCTGCGCGTGCCCGTCGGCACCGAGATTCTGGACGAAGACGAGGAAACCGTCATCTGCGATCTGACCGAAGTGGGCCAGCGTGTTCTGCTGGCCAAGGGCGGCAATGGCGGTTTCGGCAACCTGCACTTCAAATCGGCCACCAACCAGGCCCCCCGGCGTGCAAATCCGGGGCAGGCAGGCATTGACCGTACGATCTGGCTGCGTCTGAAACTGATTGCCGATGTAGGACTGCTGGGCATGCCGAATGCAGGCAAATCGACCTTTCTTGCAGCCACGTCAAACGCGCGGCCCAAGATCGCGGATTATCCGTTTACCACGCTGCACCCCAATCTGGGTGTCGTGGGGGTCGACAACGTGGAATTCGTGGTGGCCGACATCCCCGGCCTGATCGAAGGCGCCCATGAAGGGCGCGGGATCGGAGATCGCTTCCTTGGTCATGTCGAGCGCTGCGCCGTGCTGCTGCATCTTGTCGATGGTACCTCGGAAACGGTTGCCGATGACTACCGCACGATTATTCACGAGCTTGAGGCCTATGGCGGCGAACTGGCCCAGAAACCCCGGATCACCGTTCTGAACAAGGTTGATGCGTTGGATGATGAAGAACGTGATCTGGCCAAAGCCGAACTGGAAGAGGCCGTTGGCGGCCCCGTGATGACGATGTCCGGCGTTGCTCATCAAGGTGTAACCGAGGTTCTGCGCGCGTTGCGCGGCCAGATCGATGACAATCGTGTTCGTCAGAAACCCGCTGAGGAGGCGCAGCCTTGGCAACCCTGACTTCTGCGCGCCGATTGGTTGTCAAAATCGGGTCAGCTTTGCTGGTTGATCGCGAAACCGGCCAGTTGCGCAATGAATGGTTGTTTTCGTTGGCGCAGGATGTCGCGTGGCTCAAGGGGCAGGGGACAGATGTAATCCTTGTCTCGTCCGGATCTATTGCACTGGGACGCGGCGTTTTGGGGCTGTCCATGGCGACATTGCCATTGGAAAAGTCGCAAGCTGCCGCTGCCGTCGGGCAAATTCGTCTGGCGCGTGCATATGAAGAGGCATTGACGCCTCATGGGATTACCACGGCTCAGGTTTTGGTGACATTGGAAGACAGCGAGGATCGTCGCCGCTATCTGAATTCACGGGCGACCCTGGAAACTTTGCTGGGCTTGGGTGTCGTACCGATCGTCAACGAAAACGACACCGTGGCAACGGATGAGATCCGGTATGGCGACAACGATCGTCTGGCCGCGCAAATCGCGGTAACGGTCGGGGCGGATCAGTTGATCCTGCTGTCAGATGTCGATGGCTTCTATTCGGGCAACCCCAACGAGGACGCCTCGGCCACGCGTTTCGAAACGATCGACATGATCACGCCCGAGATCGAAGCCATGGCGGGCGATGCGGGCTCTGGCCTGTCTAAGGGCGGAATGAAGACAAAGCTGCTGGCCGCCAAGATGGCCACCGCGGGCGGTTGTGCGATGGCGATCACGGAAGGATCGGTTCTGAACCCTCTGAAAACGCTGGAAAATGGCGCGAATTCGACGTGGTTTACCGCAACGCTGGACCCGCATGCTGCGCGCAAACGCTGGATTTCAGCAATGAAACCGCGTGGCGAAATCACCATCGATGAAGGGGCTGCCAACGCGCTGGCAAATGGCAAAAGCCTGTTGCCCGCAGGTATTGTCGAAGTGACCGGCGATTTCGGGCGCGGCGACCCCGTCGCGATCCTTGACCCCAAAGCTCGCCGGCTGGCGCAGGGAATCAGCCGTTACACCGCGCAGGAGGCTGACGCGATCAAGGGGCGCAAGTCGTCCGAGATCGAGGCGACCCTTGGATATCCCGGCCGTGCGGCCTTGATCCACCGGGATGATCTGGCCCTGTAGATACTGAAAAAGACGACCTGAAAGGCACGCGACATGAAAGATTTCGACAGCATTCCGGCTCTGATGGCTGATCTTGGAAAACGTGCCAAAGCGGCATCGCGCGATCTGGCTTTTGCAAGCTCTGAACGCAAACATGCCGCCCTGATTGCGGCAGCCGACGCGGTTTGGGCCAATCGGGCGCAGATCATCGAAGCCAACCGGAAGGATCTGGAGTTCGGCCGCGAGAAGGGCCTTAGCCCGGCGATGATGGACCGCCTTATGCTGGATGAGGCGCGTGTTCAGGGCATGGTCGATGGTTTGCGGGCGGTGGCTGATCAGACCGATCCGGTGGGCGAAGTGCTGGCCGAATGGGACCGTCCGACTGGATTGAATATTCAGCGCGTACGCACCCCGCTGGGTGTGATCGGCGTGATCTATGAAAGCCGCCCGAATGTCACCGCTGACGCAGGCGCGCTGTGTCTGAAATCCGGAAATGCCGTTATCCTGCGCGGAGGGTCCGAGAGTTTTCATTCTTCGACCGCGATTCATGCCTGCCTGGTTGAAGGGCTGAAGGCCGCCAATCTGCCGGAAGATGCGATTCAACTGGTGCCGACACGTGACCGCGCGGCGGTTCAGGAATTGCTGACCCTGACCGACTATGTCGACGTCATCGTTCCGCGCGGCGGCAAGGGGTTGGTCGGGCTGGTCCAGCGTGAGGCCCGTGTGCCTGTCTTTGCGCATCTTGAAGGCATCGTGCACATCTATGTCGACAAGGGTGCTGATCCGCAGAAAACACTGGACGTGGTGCTGAACGCCAAGACGCGCCGTACCGGCATCTGCGGCGCTGCCGAATGTCTGCTGATCCATCAGGACATCGCCGAAACGCTGGGGCGTGACGTGATCGCCGCACTGCTGAAAGCAGGGGTCGAAGTTCACGCCGAAGGCACACTTGCGGTCGAGGGCACAGTTTCCGCGACGGCGGAGGATTGGGGAAAAGAGTTTCTGGACAGCGTGATCGCGGCCAAGCCCGTCGCTGATATCGACGCTGCCATTGCGCATATCCAGCGATACGGATCAAACCATACCGATTGTATCATGACCGAGGATGACACGGCCGTAGCCCGTTTCTTTGAGCGCCTCGATAGCGCGATCCTGATGCACAACGCTTCGACTCAGTTCGCCGATGGTGGCGAGTTCGGGATGGGCGCCGAGATCGGTATCGCCACGGGCAAAATGCATGCCCGCGGCCCGGTGGGGGCCGCCCAGTTGACCAGTTTCAAATATCTGGTGCGCGGAAACGGAACGATTCGGGATTAAAAACGCAGCGCTATGCGGGTTGCGGCGGTTTCCACCGCAACGCGCCGACCCATCGCATTTGCCGTTTCGGGCAGCAGAGCGAACTGGACCTGCGCGGGTGTAATCTTGTTGGGAAACCGGCCGGTTGCAACGTGTTTCCACAGTTCAGTGTCCACGTTCAGCTTGTCCGCTGTCCCGATGACCGACCATTTTCCATCCTGGGTCGTGATTTCGACTGTGCCGCCCAGTGGCATGGCGCTTTCGAAACACATGATTGCCAAAAAGGCCAGTTTGACCTGATTCCGGGGCACGGGTTCCTTCAGATTCCAGATAACCCGCACCCGTCCGGTGCGTTCGATGTCCTTGAGCAGTTCGGCCACTTCGGCACGGCCCAGCGGCTGTTCTCCTGCTGATCCGAAGGCAACCCGGAAAAACCGGATACGCGCGCCCGCACTGCCGACACTGCCCGAGATCAACTCCATCTCGGGGCCCTGGACAGCACCAACCATGTCCAACAGCTCCAGCCCGTTGGTGATGGCACCGATCGGGCTGATCAGATCGTGGCAGATCCGTGAGCCGATCAATTCAGCCAGGTTGACGTTCGTGTTGCCCATGCGTACCTCCTGCGGTATCTGCCGCAGGAACCGGAAGCCCCAAATGACAGACATGAATGCTATTCTTGCACCGGGCATGTTTGTTCGCCACCCGGATTTCCCCGAATGGGGCGTCGGACAGGTTCAGTCCAACATCGCAGGCAAGATCACCGTGAACTTTCGCGAGCAGGGGAAAGTGGTAATCGACGGAACGCGCATCGCCCTGATGCCGGTCTTTGATCCGTGAAACTGGTTTAAGAAGAGTTAACAGAAAAGGCCAGATGCCCACTTGTTGCCTTCCCCTGAGGAACTGGGGTATCAGCCGCGTTGATAAAACAGGATCGATAAGTCTGACATGCCGGACGCTGGCCCCTCGTTCACGATCAAATTGGCAGAAACCCAGGACGAACTGCGCGCCGCGCAGCGGTTGCGCTATGACGTGTTTGTGCGTGAACTCGGCGGCGGGGGTGAGCTGATCGATCATGTGACCGGGCTGGAACGGGACCGGTTTGATCCCTATTTCGATCACATGCTGGCCATCGATGACGCGACCGGAGAAGTTGTCGGCGTTTACAGGCTGTTACCGGGGGATCGCGCCGCTGACTTGGGGCAGTTTTATTCCGAGGACGAATACGATCTGAGCGTTCTCAAGCAAAGTGGCCGCAAGTTGCTGGAGCTGGGCCGGTCCTGCCTGCACAGGGACTACCGGGGCGGTACGGCCATGTATCATCTCTGGAATGGTCTCTCTCGGTATGTGGCCGAACGTCAGATCGAAGTTCTGTTCGGCGTCGCCAGTTTTCATGGCACGGATGTGCAGGAACTGGCCCAGCCATTGTCCATGCTGCATCACAATCATCTGGCACCGCCAGACCTGCGGGTGAGGGCTCAGCCGAGCGTGTTTCAGACCATGGATCTTGTCGCACCGGACGGGCTGGATCGCCGCCGCGCCATGGTGCAGGTTCCGGCCCTGATCAAAGCCTATCTGAGGCTTGGCGGTTTTGTGGGTGAAGGGGCGTTCATCGATCATACCTTCAATACCACCGATGTGTGCCTGATCCTGGATACGACCCGTATGAACGAGCGGCAGAAGCGCATCTATGGCGGGGCTTGATCCGGTGAATGATCCGCTTTGGAACAGTGAGGATGTGCCGGATCCGATCGAACTGGGTTTTGTCGGCTGGATTCTTGTGATCCTGAGGGGCTTGCCCCTGGCCATCCTTGTGTTCGGTGGGCTGCTTGTTCTGTTGGCCATTCGACTGATCGAGCTGCCGCTTTGTGGCGTTCGACGCCCTGTCACACCGTTCATCAGCCAGTTCGTGTGCCGAAACGCGTTCCGAATCCTGGGAATCGGATTCCGCTGCTCGGGCGCGTTGATGAAGGAACACGGCGCAGTTGTTGCCAACCACACATCCTGGCTGGATATCTTTGCCCTGAACGCCCGCAAAAGGGTCTACTTCGTGTCCAAGGCAGAAGTCGCAAACTGGCCGGGTATCGGATGGTTGGCACGGGCCACCGGAACCGTATTCATCGAGCGGGATCGCAAAAAGGCGCGCGAGCAGACGGCGATCTTCGAAGAACGTCTGAAGGCCGGACATAAACTGTTGTTTTTCCCCGAGGGCACCTCGACCGACGGATTGCGTGTTTTGCCATTCAAAACAACGCTCTTTGCCGCTTTCTTCGCGGATGAATTGCGGGATTTCATGTATGTGCAACCGGTCTCGGTGATTTTCCACGCGCCGAAAGGTCAGCCCGACCGGTTCTATGGCTGGTGGGGCGATATGGATTTCGCGCCGCACCTGCTCAAGACTTTGGGGGCGCGCAGACAAGGATCCGTTGAACTGATCTATCATTCGCCGGCCCGGGTCAGGGACTTCGCCAATCGCAAGGAACTGGCGGCCCATTGCGAAGCGGCGGTGCGCCACGCGCATGCATTGGCGCGGCTTGAAAAATAAGGGCATTGACCCTTGCACTGCGTCCAAACCTGCCGTATACGCGCGCCATTCAAACCCGCAGGTGGGGTTTGGGCCTTGTAGGGGAGACATCCCTATCCGGCCCGCCGGTTGGAGCATCCGCTTCTTTCACCCCCGCCGAGGCGTAAACCGGAAAAGGAAAACACAGCATGGCTCTTCCCGAGTTCACCATGCGTCAGCTGCTGGAAGCTGGCGTGCACTTCGGTCACCAGACACAGCGTTGGAATCCCCGCATGGGCCCGTTCATCTACGGCTCGCGCAATGGCATCCACATCATGGACCTGACCCAGACTGTTCCGATGCTGGACCAGGCGCTGCAAGCCGTTCGTGACACCGTCGCAAAAGGTGGCCGCGTTCTGTTCGTCGGCACCAAGCGTCAGGCTGCCGGCCCGATCGCAGAAGCGGCTGAAAAATCGGCTCAGTACTACATGAACCACCGCTGGCTGGGCGGCACCCTGACCAACTGGAAAACCGTTTCCCAGTCGATCAACCGTCTGAACCAGATCGACGAAGCGATGGAATCGGGCGCCGAAGGCCTGACCAAGAAAGAGCGTCTGGGCATGGAGCGTGACCAGGCCAAGCTGCAAGCTTCGCTGGGCGGTATCCGCGAGATGGGCGGCGTTCCGGATCTGCTGTTCGTCATCGACGTCAAGAAAGAAGCACTGGCCATCGCAGAAGCCAACAAGCTGGGTATCCCGGTCGTGGCTGTTGTCGACACCAACTGCTCGCCCGATGGCGTTGACTACATCATCCCCGGCAACGACGACGCAGCCCGCGCCATTGCTCTGTATTGTGATCTGGCCGCACGTGCCGCTCTGGACGGCATGACCGCTCAGATGGGTGCCGCTGGTGTTGATCTGGGTGCGTTCGAAGAAGCTCCGGTTGAAGAAGCCGTTGCTGAAGAAGCACCTGCAGAAGAAGCCGCGCCGGAAGCCAAAGCCGAAGCGTAAGCTGCCCGTCACGTAAATGACATATGGGGCAGGGTAGACCTGCCCCAATTCCGCTTGAATTGAGGAGAGCCAAAAGATGGCAATCACAGCAGCAATGGTTAAAGAACTGCGCGACTCGACCGGCGCAGGCATGATGGACGCAAAAAAAGCGCTGACCGAAACCGGCGGCAACATGGACGAGGCCGTCGACTGGCTGCGCACCAAAGGTCTGGCCAAGGCGGCCAAGAAATCGGGCCGTACCGCAGCAGAAGGTCTGGTTGCAGTCCACGTCGATGGCGGCAACGGTGTAGCTGTTGAAGTGAACTCGGAAACCGATTTCGTCGCGAAAAACGCCGAGTTCCAGGAAATGGTCGGCAAGATTGCTTACGCGGCTGAAGGCGTAGACAACGTAGAAGAGCTGCTGGCAGCTGATCTGGGCGGCAAATCCGTCGCCGACACCCTGACCGACAAGATCGCCACGATTGGTGAAAACATGTCGGTGCGTCGCATGGCGAAACTGTCGGGCGACACCGTCGTGTCCTACGTCCACAATGCGGCCACCAACGGCATGGGCAAAATCGGCGTTCTGGTTGCTTTGACCGGTGGCGACGAGGCAATCGGCAAGCAGGTTGCAATGCACATCGCGGCCGTGAACCCGGCGGCCCTGTCCGAAGCAGACATGGACCCGGCCGTTGTCGAGAAAGAAAAGCAGGTCCAGATGGACATCGCCCGCGAATCCGGCAAGCCGGAGCAGGTGATCGAAAAGATGATCGAAGGCCGCATGAAGAAATTCGTCGCGGAATCGACTCTGCTGAACCAGCAGTTTGTCGTGAACCCGGACCTGACCGTCGAAGCAGCGGCCAAGGAAGCGGGCGCGACCATCACCGGTTTCATCCGTCTGGAAGTTGGCGAAGGCATCGTGGTTGAAAAAGAAGATTTCGCCGCCGAAGTCGCCAAAGCCGCGCAAGGCTAAAAGGGCACAGGGAAAGTGCCGGCAACGGCCTTTCCCAACAAAATTGAAGGGTTGCGCGCCGCGTAACCCTTTTTTTCTGCCACCGGCGGACTTGAAAGCACTGTAGAGAAGAATTGGAGGGCCCCGCATGATGGGGATGGTCGAGGCCCCCCAAAATTCCGACACCGGCACGCGGACAAATAGGCGCCCCCTTGTCAGATTGATCGGAGAGCTTTGTTATTGCAAAGATCCAATCCAATGTTCCCTGGCTAAAGCCACCACTCACGGAACACTCTCACTTTGCAACTTTTAGGATTGGTTTGAAAAGTAGTGATTTCCTTACCTAAGGTAAACTGACGCGGGATAGCGTCAAAATATTGCGGTTATGCTTCCATAATGAACATCTGGTTGTGCAGTGACGCCTTGAGAACCGCTTGCGCCGTCGTTTCGACCGAAAGAGCTTCGCGCGCGAGTCGCAGGTGCTTTTCTACCGTTGCCGATGTCAGTCCCATCAACAGCGCGATATCCTGAGTGGTTTTCCCGTCACCAACCCATTGCAGAGCTTCGCGTTGACGTTTGGTCAGTGCCCGGTTCGGCGGATGGAACGGCAATGTCAGGATTTTCAGGTGGACGACATTGTTCATGAGCAAAATGTCGTCGCCGTGCTCTTCCCAGACCGCATCCACATCTTCCTGGCTGAGCCCATTGGCGGCCGACAGAGAAATCGCCCCTTTCGAGCGCATGGAAACCGAGTTGAAGCTGACGGTATAGCCGGAAACCACGCCCATGGATTTGTTGAACTCGAAAACTTCGCGCTCCTTGGCGGTCATCGTTCCGCCCGAGTTCATCTCCTGCAACATTTTCCAGCTGGCGGCGCCTTCGTTGTCCAATGCCCACTTCAACATCGGAGCGTGAAAATACAGACCATCCTTGAGGAATCCGTCCACATAAGCCCGTTTGTGGTTCGTCAGGATTACGAAATCTTCCGGATCACCCAGAGACGTCTCTGTCCGGTATTGCGTGTACCCATAGATCAGGCGGGTAAATCCGAACTCGGCCATTTTGCGGCAATGAGCATCCCAAAGGTCTTCCAGGGTTTTGGTGTAGCTGACAAACCGAAGATATTCCTTGAGCTTCATGTCGTGTTGCCCGCTTTCAGATGAGCCGCGAGCGCGTCCAGCGCGAGGATATAGCTTTGGGCACCGAAGCCACAGATCTGACCCAATGCGACAGGGGCTACGTAGGACCTGTGCCGGAAGGCTTCTCGGGCATGAATGTTGGAAAGATGCACTTCGACAACCGGTAACTCTACTGATGCAATGGCATCCATGAGGGCAATCGACGTATGCGTGAACGCCCCTGCGTTCAGTACCAGCCCGCTTTGCACACCACGGGCCGCATGAATGGCGTCAAGCAGCACACCTTCGTGATTGGATTGCAGATGCGTTACATCCAGCCCTATGGACGCCCCATGCTGAACGCAGCGGTCCTCGATCATGTGCAATGTTGTGTCGCCGTAAACCTCGGGCTGCCGTGTACCAAGCAGATTGAGGTTAGGGCCATTCAATACCAAGACGTTATGCATGTTTTCACGATCCCCATACTATGGTTCATAGACGCGAAAAGGCCGGGTTGTCTACCTGACATTAACGGATTGAATACAGACAGGTGCCAGGAAAACAGAACTTGTGATGGAAGAGAAAACCATCTTCAGTCATTCGGCATGACGATACCGCACGTCCGTTTGGAATTGGGCCGTATATTTACGTCCGTTTTTCGTTTTTGGGAAAACAGGATTTCAGGCGCATTGCCGTCGAGTTCACGATCTGAAAACAGGAACTGTCCGGGGTTTTCGGTCGGCCCCTTGCGACGCTGAGTAATACTTGCAAACCGTCTCTGATGCGATTGTAGATTGTCGTGTGAAGTTTTGGTGCAACCCGGGTTCGTGTCAACGCAGCGGGCGGCTGATTGCCGCAAAGACGATAAGGCTTTGAACCGGGTCGGAATGCAAACGAAATCAGATTTGGCAGAGGAACACGACAATGACCCCGGATACCCTTTTCTCGCTGCCCGGCAAAACCGCATTGGTAACAGGCGGCGCCACGGGTATCGGTCGAATGGCCGCTGAAGCGCTGGTCAGAGCCGGTGCGCGTGTTTTGATTGCCTCCCGAAACGGGGACGCGTGTGTCGCGGCCGCCGCCGAGTTGAATGCGCTGGAGGCACCGGGAAGTGCCGAGGGGTTTGCCGGAGACATCGGCAGCGAGGCAAGTATCGCCAAACTGGTTTCAGACATTCAGGACCGAACGGAAAGGCTTGATATTCTTATGAATAACTCTGGCGTGACCTGGGGTGCACCCTTGGGGCAGTTTCCGTATGACGCGTGGGACAAGGTGATGTCGGTCAACGTGGCCGGGGTTTTCGAGCTTACCCAGAGGCTGCTGCCGATGTTGATGCAATCCGGAACCGCAGACGATCCGGCCAGGGTCGTGAATGTCGGGTCCGTGATGGGAGAGGTCCCCATGGGGGATGGCGCCTACAGCTATTCAGCCTCGAAGGCTGCGGTTCTGCATCTGACGAAAATCATGGCCAAGGAACTGTCGCCTTACCACGTGACGGTCAACGCGCTGGCTCCGGGGCCGTTCGTATCGCGGATGACAGCCTTTGCTACGGCGGATGAGGTCAAGCGTGAAAAGGTCGGCAAGTCAGTGCCGCTTGGGCGCGTCGGCTGTGATGAAGATATAGCGGGATGTGTGCTGTTTCTGTGCGGACGCGGCGGCAGTTACGTAACCGGTTCGATTATCCCGGTTTCCGGTGGGATCAACGTAGTTACGTCGGGCAATATCTTTGCCGAAGCCTTCTAAGCCACGCTGCGGTCAGAGCTGAACCCGGTCACAACGTGTTGGATTTGTGCCGTTTCTTGTGTTTCGACAGCTCAATTTCCAGGTTCGGCAAGCTGTTCTTGCCAAAGAACATTTCAGACCCGTAAAACAGGCTGGGAACGCCGAAAACGCCGCGTCGCACGAACGATTTGGTCTGATCCTTCAGATCCTGTTTGATTTCAGGGCTTGTCATGGCCTCGCGCAGCTTGCGAACCGGCAGTTCGTTTTCTTGCAGAATATCGACGAGAACAGCCAACTCGTCAGCTTTTTGTCCATGCACCCAAATCGCATCAAAAACGGCGCTTATATATCGATTTTCCCATGATTTGCCTCTGGCAAAGTGGGCGCCACGCATCGCAAATTTCGTATTGATCGGAAAATGCGGGCTCATGTGAAAGCTCAGCCCGCGACGTCGCGCGAACCGATGCAAGTCATGGGTAAGATAGGCAGTTTTCTGACGGTTCTCGGAAAACGCCTGAAACGGGCTCTGGTTGTGTGTTGCCTTGAAAACAACAGGCAGAAGGACAGGGGAATACGTGATCCTGGCATTATGCCGCGCGGCGAGCTCTGGCAGCATCTTGTGAGCCAGAAAGGCATTCGGGCTGCAAAAATCGTAAACGAAATCTATGTTTTGCGTCATGATGTTCCTCCAGGCCGGTCCGACATGACCCCATCCAACAATTTACAAGCGAATCTGTATCGGTTTCATTGTATCACCTGGATGAAAGGCGTGCCTCTTGGCTCTGCTTGTATAACCATTCATTTCAGCCCGGGTTCTGCTGTTGTTTCAGGCCCCACTCATGCACGATATTAATCAACTTCTGGTGGAACTCAAAAAATGCTTCGAAAACAAGCCATGTTCGATGAAACGCGTCTGAACCGGATTCGTATCTGGATGGACCGCTATGTTGATCAGCGTAAATACGCGGGCTCGTCCTTTTTGCTGAAGCACAAAGGGGATGAGTTCTTTTTTCACTCCAGCGGTCTTCGAAACCTGGAAGAGGCTCTACCGTTCCAACGCGACACGCTGGTGCGCATCTACTCGATGACCAAACCCGTCACCTCTGTTGCCTTGATGATATTGGCGGAACGTGGGCTGTTTCACCTTGACGCGCCTCTGTCCGATTTCCTACCCGAATTCAATCAGATGCAGGCTCTGGTACCCGGCGCGGAAAGGCTGGATCAAACCGAAGACGCAGCCCCCCCAACTCTACATCAGTTACTCACCCACACCAGTGGTCTCAGCTATCCGTTCAATCCCGGGATTCTACCGGACGCGATGGATGAAAAGGGTCTTATCTTCAAACCGGATCAAGGGCCTCTTAAAGATCGCGTACGTGACCTGGCAGAGTTACCTTTGGCATTCCAACCCGGAACACGGTGGGAATACTCTGTCGGAACCGACGTGCTTGGACGCGTTGTCGAGGTCGTCTCGGGACAGACCCTGGAACAATTTTTCCGGCAGGAAATCTTGGCGCCCCTCGAGATGCGCGAAACCGGGTTTTCAGTACCAGCCGGGGCAGGGGACCGGTTCGCATCCCTTTACACGCCGCTGGCCGGCGATGCGATGGCGTTGAACTCGCTTGACCAAGGAAGTGATCCACTACGATTGATCGATTCTTACGAGGGCTCGCCATTCGAGAACGCGACGACCTTTTCAGGCGGCGGCGGGCTGGTGTCCACAATCGACGACTATGCCAAATTCGTCGAGATGCTACGTAATCGAGGGGCCGGAAATGGCCATCAACTGCTTGGCCCGAAAACGGTGGACTTCATGATGCGCAACCACTTGCCGGGTGATATCGCTTCGATGGGACCAAAGAGCTTTGCAGAACAGCCGATGGAAGGCATGGGGTTTGGCCTTGCCGGATCGATTGTTCTGAATCCGGGTCGGGTGCGTGTGCCCGGTTCCGTTGGTGATTTCAGCTGGGGGGGCATGGCCTCGACCTATTTCTGGATCGACTGGCAGAACGACCTGACGGCTGTGTTCTTAACGCAACTGTCGCCGTCCAGTTCCTATCCATCCCGGGCTGAACTCAAGGCATTGGTGCACGCCGCCATGATTGAATGATCTTGCTCAGGCTGATACCCGGGTCTCGAATAATCAGCCTGAGAGCAAACAATGACCGAAGCGGAACGCATCTTACTGGATCTTCTGGATATCGAACGGCTTGAGGTCGATCTTTTCCGCGGCACAGGATCAGGTGGAGAAACACCAACCCGGATTTTCGGCGGTCAGGTCATTGCGCAGGCCTTGGCCGCGGCGTACAGAACCGTGGAAGACCGGTTGTGCCATTCCCTGCACGCTTATTTCATTCGCCCTGGAGACCCAGATAAACCCGTTATTTATCAAGTTGATAGGGCGCGGGACGGGGGGTCGTTCACTACCCGCCGCGTCGTTGCCATTCAGAATGGCAAACAGATCCTGAACATGTCGGCATCCTTTCACGTTCAGGATGAAGGTTGGGATCATCAGCATCCGATGCCAACCGTGAATCCTCCGCAGACATACCCATCCCGCTCCGAGCTTCGACAAGCATATGTAGATCGCGTGCCCGAAGGTTTTCGCGGTGAACTTCTGCGTGAACGCCCGATCGAAGTCCGCGAGGTGGATCATCTGGATCCGTTCAACCCCGAAGTGTCAGACGACCGCAACCAGACATGGTTTCGAATGGCGGCCGCCGCGTCTGCGGATGCGAAAACTCAACATCTTCTGTTGGCCTATGCGTCGGATATGAACCTCATGTCGTCGGGCTTGCGACCTCACGGGCTGAGCTGGTTTTCCGGAGAGTTCAACGGCGCCAGCCTGGACCATGCTCTGTGGTTTCATGCACCCGTTAAATTTCAGAACTGGCATCTGTATGTGATGGATTCTCCGTGGACGGGGCAGGGACGCAGCTTCAATCGTGGTTCGATCTATTCAGAAGACGGAACCCTTGTCGCGTCGGTGGCTCAGGAAGGTCTTATGCGGAAGGCGCAGGGAAAACGTTAAATATCTGGCGTAAAGCGTTGATTCAACTTGCGCATTCCGCCCAGCCAGCGATCATAATCGGCCGCTTTGAGTTGCAGATAATCCAGAACCTGCGGATGTGGAAGAACCAGAAACCGTTCTTCCCGGATGGCTTGTACGCAGGCTTCAGCGACGTCTTCGGGCTCCAGCATTCCGTCGATCGATGCCACTGAAACCTCGTGCCCTTCAGTCATCTGCGACCGAACCGCCTGAGGACAAAGAACCGAGACCCGCAGACCTTTGGTGCCATATGTCAGCGACAGCCACTCGGCAAATCCGACCGCCGCGTGTTTCGTGACGCCGTATGGCGCCGCACCTGGTTGGTTCAGCAAACCCGCCGCAGAGGCCGTCGTCAAAATATAACCGCCGCCACGACCGATCATGCGAGGCACCAGATGTCGCGCTGTCCACACGTGTGACATCACGTTGATTTTCCAAATTTTTTCCCATTGATCGTCCGGAACATCCAGACCGCCAAGCGTCAGGATGCCGGCATTTGCGCAGAACAGATCAATTGGGCCGACAGTGTTTTCGGTGTAATCAATCAACGCCTTGATCTGATCCTCATCCGAGACGTCACATGTGAAGGCAACGCCGCCAGTTTGGGTTGCGATGTCACGGGCTCCGGCTGCGTCAATATCCGAACAGATGACGCGCGCACCTTCCTGAGCAAAGCGTTCCGCCAAACCCCGGCCAATGCCATCTGCGGCGCCGGTCACGATGACAGTTCTATCTCTGAGCTCCATAGCGCACCCCAAAACAAATCTTGTGTGTCCTGGTCAACGTGTTCACTTTGCGGTCAAGTTACAAGCGGACAATATTCACCATAATACCAATTATGCGACCATTAGGTGAGCATGGTGAATTCACAAACGAAGTGCGACCCCTGTTAAAATTCAAACGGTTTGCACGCTACAAGCCCACGCCAAATAGCTACCCCAATGCGTATCCTGCGCCGCGGACGGTTCGCACTGGATCGGTTCCGCCATATTGCGTCAGAGCTTTGCGCAGACGCCCGATATGCACATCGACCGTTCGGGTATCGACATAGATGTCGCGGCCCCAAACCCGGTCCAGCAATTGCTCGCGGCTCCAGACCCTGCCCGGCTTTTCCATGAACGTGCTGAGAAGCCGGAACTCGGTCGGCCCGAGCTTGAGTGGTTTGTTGTCCCGGCTGACTTTATGCGTCTCGGAGTCAAGAATAATGTCATCGAATTCCAGGCGCAAACCAACTGTCGAAGGACGGACGCGGCGCAATTGCGTGCGCACGCGCGCCATCAGCTCGACCACGGAGTATGGCTTGACCACGTAGTCATCCGCCCCGGTTTCAAGACCGCGAACCTTGTCCACCTCCTCGGACCGGGCCGACAGCATGATTATCGGGATTGAACGCGTGTCCGGGCGGCTTTTCAGACGACGACAGACCTCGATACCGCTCAGATTGGGCATCATCCAGTCCAGGACGATGATGTCCGGACTGTCTTCATCCACCAACAACATGGCTTCTTCACCGTTGGCAGCCTTTGAAACCCGAAATCCTTCTGCTTCAAGATTGTAGGCCAGAACTTCGCGCTGAGCCATTTCATCCTCTACAACCAGAACGGTAGGTTGATCTGCGGACATCTCGCTCGCCTCCTACACGGTTTGCGACGTGTTGTCGGCTTTGGGCCGAGCCTCGGTCGGGCGGTCGCCGGTGACCAGGTACACAACCTGTTCGGCGATCGAGGTTACGTGATCGCCCATGCGTTCGATATTCTTGGCGATGAAATGCAGGTGCATACAGGCCGAGATATTGCGTGGGTCTTCGGCCATGAAGGTCAGAAATTCCCGGAAAAGGCCGTTATACATCTGGTCAACTTCTTCATCGCGGTTGATGACGTCTGTGGCCAGTTCCGCATCGCGCTGAATATAGGCATCCAGCGCATCACGCAGCATCCGTTCGACCTCGCGTGCCATCCGGCGCAAGGCCGCAGCGCTTCCGGAGATCTCGCTGGCATTGACCAGAACCGTGGTTCGTTTGGCGATATTCTTGGCATAGTCGCCAATGCGCTCAAGGTTGCCGGATACCTTCAGAACCGACAGGATCAGCCGCAAGTCACCGGCCGTGGGTGCACGCAGCGCAATCAACCTGGCGGTTTCTTCATTGATCAGTTCTTCAAGCGCGTCGATGGCTTTGTCGCCTTTTCGCACCTCTTGCGCCAACTCTTCATCGCGGGTTTCCAGCGAGCGGGCCGCGCCTATGATGGCGGCCTCGACCAGCCCGCCCATCTTCATGATATGCGCTTGGATCGCCTCGAGGTCGCGATCAAAAGCAGTGGCAATATGTTGTTCGCTCATTGTCAGATACCTGTGCTTAGCCGATACGGCCTGTAATGTAGCTTTCCGTGCGCGGATCTATCGGATTGGTAAAGATCTGGCCGGTTTCACCGAATTCAACCAGATTACCCAAGTGGAAGAAGGCCGTTTTCTGACTGACCCGTGCCGCCTGCTGCATCGAGTGGGTGACGATCACAACAGAAAACCGCGACCTCAGTTCATCGATCAACTCTTCGACCTGTGCTGTCGCAATCGGATCAAGGGCCGAACACGGCTCGTCCATCAACAGAACTTCGGGTTCGGTGGCGACGGCCCGGGCGATGCACAAACGCTGCTGCTGGCCGCCGGAAAGGCCGGTGCCCGGTGCATCCAGACGATCCTTGACCTCATCCCAGATCGCGCCGCGGCGCAGGGATTTTTCCACGATTTCATCCAGTTCCGCCTTGTTGCGGGCCATGCCGTGAATGCGCGGGCCATAGGCCACGTTGTCATAGATCGATTTCGGGAACGGGTTGGGTTTTTGGAACACCATTCCGACCTTGGCGCGCAACTGGACCGGATCGACACGCTTGTCATAGATGTCTTCACCATCCAGCAGGATGTCGCCTTCGACGCGGCAGATATCGATGGTGTCATTCATTCGGTTCAGGCAGCGCAGGAAGGTGGACTTGCCACAACCAGATGGCCCGATGAAGGCCGTCACGGTCTTGTCTTCGATCTCAACGCTCACGTCCTTGATGGCATGGGTATCACCGTAGAAAACCTGTACGTTCTTGGCGTTGATCTTGATGTCTTTGGAGTCCACGGTTCTCTCCACTCGTGTCATGTCGTTCATTCCAGCCCCCATTTACCAGCGGCGTTCAAAGCGGCGGCGCAAGATGATTGCGATGATATTCATGGTCAGCAGGAACATCAAAAGTATGATGATCCCACCCCACGCCTTCTCGTAAAAGCCTGCGTCAGCGCGTGCGGCCCATGTATAGATCTGGGCGGGCATGGCCGAGTTCGGCTCGGTAAAGCCTGCAAGAAAGCCGTCGGGATATCCGCGCGCGACAAATCCAACCATGCCGATCAGCAGGAGGGGCGCGGTTTCTCCCAAGGCTTGCGCCAGACCGATGATGGTACCTGTCAGAATGCCCGGCGCAGCCAGTGGCAGCACGTGGTGAAACACCGCCTGCATTTTCGACGCCCCTACCCCCAACGCCGCATCGCGGATCGACGGAGGCACGGCCTTCAAAGACGCACGGGTCGAGATGATGATCGTCGGAAGCGTCATCAGGGTTAGAACCAGACCGCCGACCAGCGGTGCCGATTGCGGCAGGTGCATGAACTGAATGAAAACGGCCAGGCCCAGAATGCCGAAGACGATGGACGGAACCGCAGCCAGGTTCGAAATGTTCACTTCGATCAGGTCAGTCAGCTTGTTCTGCGGCGCAAATTCTTCGAGGTAGATCGAAGCTGCAACGCCAATCGGAAGCGACAGACACAGAACGACCAGCATCATGAAGAATGAACCCACAACCGAGACACCGATACCTGCGCCGCCGGGGTTGTCCACGCCTGCGTCCGCGCCGGTGATGAAGGGCCAGTTGAATGCCTGCCTGATGATGCCTGCCTGTTCCAGCGCATCGACCAGATCCAGATCGCTTTTTTGCAGAAACCGGCTGTCCTGTATCGTGTCGCGGGATACGCGGCCTTTGAAATACCCGTCCACCCGGCTGGATGCCGCCAGATCGAAACTGACCGCCTCACCCAGCTTGTCTGGATTTTCGGTATAGAAGGTCCGGATCGTCCCGCCGACTTTTCCCAAAAGACGCTCGATCGCGGCCTCATCAAAATCAACGCTGATTCCGCGTTCGGCAAGTTCACTGTTCAACTGGGCGACGAACAGGTTGGAATAGACTTTTGTCTTGAACAGGGCCCCTTCGGCCTCGTCCCGCTGCGGTTCGGTCAGTGTGAAATCAATGCTGACGACCGTGCGTTGGAAGGCCGGAATCCCCTGCGACAGGATCGAAGCAAACAGAACAACCAGAAAGAACAGACCGGTTGCGATTGCGGCGATGCCATAAGCACGGAACCGTTTCTCGGCCTTGGCGCGTTTCTTCGTGCGTTCATCCGAAGCCGTAAGCGAGATCGTATGGCGACCGGATTGGGGGCTTTGCATACTGGTGTCGGTCATTCGTACTGCTCCCGGTACTTGCGCACGATATAAAGGGCACACACGTTAAGCCCCAAGGTTAGAATGAAAAGGGTCATGCCAAGTGCGAAGGCGACCAGCGCCTCGGGTGAGGCAAAGTCGGCGTCCCCCGTCAACTGGCTGACGATCTTGGCTGTCACAGTTGTCATGGCTTCGAACGGGTTCAGGCTGAGGCGGGCCGCGGCCCCTGCCCCGAGAACCACGATCATGGTTTCGCCGATGGCGCGCGATGCCGCCAGAAGGATCGCGCCGACGATGCCGGGCAACGCGGCGGGCAAAACGACCTGACGGATGGTTTCGGATTGCGTGGCGCCAAGGCCATAAGAACCGTCGCGCATTGCCTGCGGCACCGCGTTGATAATGTCGTCAGACAGTGATGAGACGAACGGGATCAACATGATCCCCATCACCAGACCCGCAGTCATGACGGCAGTGCCGGCTTTCATCCAACCCAGGCCACTTTCACCAAATACGTCCAACAGCAGCGGGCCGACGGTCAACAAGGCGAAGAGACCGTAAACGATGGTCGGAATCCCGGCCAGCACCTCAAGCAGCGGCTTGGCGACAGAGCGCAAGCGGGACGAAGCGTATTCGCTGAGATAGATCGCGGCGAACAATCCGATCGGCACTGCAACCAGCAGCGCCACGACGGAGATGTAGAGCGTCCCCCACAGCAGCGGCAAGATACCGAGTTCGGACAACCCGCCGCGGCCCGAAAAGCTGGGTGCCCAGGTCATGCCGAAAAAGAAATCTGACGCCGGGTACAGTTTGAAGAATTCCCAGGTGTTGAACACAAGAGACAGGACAATGCCCACCGTTGTGAGGATTGCAACCGACGCGGCCGCCAGAAGCAGGACACGGACCCCCTGTTCCACAACGTTGCGCGCACGGTATTCGGCGTTGGTTTGCAACCAGCCCGCTACGGCACCGATCAAGGCAAACGCGACAACGGCAACGGACATGATTGCGTACCCGGTCGAGCTCATGGCGCGGTAGCTCTGCGCAGCGCGCAGTACCGGTTGGGTGATGTCCGAAGTCACAACCTGCCCCGCGTCCTTCAAAAGCTGGGTGATCTCGGCGACATTTGCATCGGCATCACTGGCGGCGTTCTGGGTCAGAGTGCCTTGCGCAACCGCGTTGTCCAGCCCGGCAGCGGTGCGGCGTACTTCGGCCATCACCAGGCTGCGGGAGGAACCTTCCTTTATCACGGAGTCCGGTATCATGTCCGACACCTGCGCATTGAGGAAGAAAGGCTGCGCCAACAGCCACACGATCAAGAGACCGAAGGCCGGCACAAGTGTCTTCAGTGCAACGTTTGCACCGTAAAAAGATGGCAGGGAATGCAGGTTCCGACTGTCACCCCCTGCGTTTTGCAGTGCGCGCGTACGTCCCAACAGATAGCCGACAGCCGCGATCGCCGAAACGATCAGAAAGAGCCAAAGTATCGGCATGACACCCCCATTGCCTTCGATTGCGAGTAGTAAAAAGACAGTGAAGGGGCGACTGATCCGTCGCCCCCATTTGCGTTACACTGACGTCAGGCTCAGCTGCCCGAACCCATGGTGACTTCGTTGGCGATTGCGTCCTGAGTTTTTGCCAGTTCAGGATCGGCGACCAGGCCATAGTTGGCAAGCGGGCCCGACGGACCGGCGATTTCGTCATGGGTGAAGAACTGCGCGTATTCCTTCAAACCGGGGATCACGCCGATATGAGCTTTCTTCACGTAGAAGAACAGCGGGCGGGAAACCGGATACTCGCCGGTCGAGATGGTTTCGGTCGACGGTGCGACACCCGACATGGTGGCAACCTTCAACTTGTCGGTGTTGTTCTCGTAAAACGCCAGACCAAACACGCCGATACCGTTGGGGTTGGTGTCGATACGCGCCAGGGTTTCGGTATAGTCACCGTCGATATCGACCGATTTGCCATCGGTGCGAACCGCCAGACAGGCATCTTCAGCATCGTCTTCGCTCATGCCGCCAGCAATCATGGCTTCCATGGCGCCGGTTTCTTCACAACCGATCAGCAGAACCTTTTCTTCGAACACTTCGCGGGTGCCGTGCTTGGTGCCCGGGATGAAGCCTGCGATTTCAACATCGGGCAGGTCCGGGTTGAACTCGGCCCAAGTGTTGTACGGGTTGTCAACGATCTGACCGTCTTTCAGAACTTTTGCGCCCAGTGCGTTGAAAATGTCGGACGGCTCGAACGCGGTGAAGTCAGGCCCGGTCTGCTGGCTTGCGAATACGATGCCGTCATAACCGATGCGGACTTCCATGATGTCGGTCACACCGTTTTCGGCGCAGGCTTTGATCTCTTTTTCACGGATCGCGCGCGACGCGTTTGCAACGTCGATGGTGTTTTCGCCAACGCCTTCGCAGAAACGCTTCAGACCAGCCGACGACCCGCCGGATTCAACAACCGGAGTTGGAAAGTCTGTGTTTTCACCGAACAGTTCGGCCACGATCGAGGCATAAGGCAGAACGGTCGACGAACCGGCGATCTGAACGTTGTCACGCGCCGCAGCAGTGGTCGCCGAGACGGCAGCGATAGCCAGCGCAGATGCCGACAGTTTTACAAAGGACATTTCAGTCTCCCTGAAAAGGTATGCTTGATCACCACCATGATGATCCTGCGGGGACCCCTATGGCTCGTGCGTAAGCCTTTTGTGACACATGCGTAACGGTTTTATGACAGGAGGCGATTTTTTGCGTTTTATTCAAAGAAACGCCAATGCCCCAAAGGGTCAGAATAAAAGCAGACTTGCATTCCAAGTTGTTTCAACGAGGTAAAACAACTGTAAAAACAGAGCCTTTTCCCAATTCGCTTTCGACGCGAAGTCTTCCACGATGGCGATTGACGATGTGCTTCACAATCGCAAGACCAAGCCCCGTTCCGCCCAGTTGCCGCGACCTGTGGCTGTCGGCGCGATAGAATCGCTCAGTCAGGCGCGGCAGGTGAACGGCATCTATGCCGGGCCCCTTGTCTATGAACTGGATTCGGACAGCCGGGCCGCGCATCGCCGGATCCCTGTCCACAGGCAAGACACGTACGGTGACGCTGCCGCCACTAGCGCCATATTTGATCCCGTTCTCGATGAGATTGGTGAAAACCTGTCGCAATTGATCACCGTCGCCGGTGACTGAAAGCGGACCGTTTTTCACGTCCAGCGACAGAACCACGCCAGCGTCTTCCGCAAGGGGCCGCAAAGAGTTTATCGTGGATTGAAGAAGACCGGTAAGCTCCAGCTGTTGCCTGGGTCGAACACGTTCTTCGCTTTCGACCCGGTTCAACGACAACAGATCCCCGACCAGACGGTTCATCCTGTTGGCTTCATCGGCCATGATCTTGAGGAACCGATCCCGTGCCTCGGGGTCTTCGCGTGCCGGACCACGCAAGGTTTCAATGAAACCCATCAAGGCGGTCAACGGCGTGCGCAATTCATGGCTGACATTGGCTACGAAATCCCGTCGCATCTGGCTGGCGTGTTCCAGATGGGTGGTATCCTGAAACGTGACCATGACGGCCCCTTCGGAAGCGACACCGTTCATGTATCTGCATTCGACTGTGTATGTTGTGTCCTGCGCGCCGTCATTGGACAGATGACGTGCTTTCTTTGCGCTTTTGCTTGTCAGGCTTTGCTCGATCGCGTCCAGAACCTGCGGCTGTCGCAATATGGTCGCAAAATGACGTCCAACAATGTTCTGGCCCAGAAGAGACGTTGCATCCGTGTTCGCGGCAATGATCCGTTCAGTCTGATCCACCATCAGCGCCGGCAACGGGATCGCAAGAACAATGTCCTCAAGAACGTCTTCGGTCATGGTTCAAAACCCACTCATTCCGCCGCGTCAAAGCGCAGGTTTCAGGGTTTCACGGAATTTGCGCATGTTTTCCTGATAGTGCAGCGCACTGAACGTGATTTTTTGGGCCGCGGCCTCATCCAGTTGGCGCACGACCTTGCCCGGCGATCCCATGACAAGCGAATTGTCGGGAATTTCCTTGCCCTCGGTGATCAGGGCCCCTGCTCCGATCAGACAGTTCCGGCCGATCTTCGCCCCGTTCAGAACGATTGCGCCCATTCCGACCAACGTGTTTTCGCCTATGGCGCAGCCATGCAGCATCACCTTGTGCCCGATGGTGCAATTTCGACCAATCGTCAGGGGAAAGCCGGCGTCGATATGCATCACGCAGTTTTCCTGAACGTTGCTGCCTTCGCCGACCCGGATTTCTTCGTGATCCGCGCGAATCGTGCAGCCGAACCAAACCGAGGCCCCCTTCTCGAGCACAACCTTGCCAATCAGATTGGCATCGGGCGCGACCCAGGTGTCCTCGTGAATGTGCGGAGCGTGCTCGCCCAAAGCGTAAATGGTCATGACAGTCCCTCGAATTCTCTCTGCAACTTGCGGACGTGCTGTTGCAACCTGGGTTGCTGAATGCGGCGCATCCGCTCAGCGCTGACGATTGTTTTCAGCTTTTCTTCGGTTGCCTCTAGGTCATCGTTGATCAGGACGTAATCGTAATAGCCCCAGTGGCTGATTTCATCCCAGCTTTTGAGCATACGGCGGCCGATAACGTCATCACTGTCTTGCCCGCGCGTTTCCAGCCGGCGGCGCAGCTCGGGGATGGACGGCGGCAGAATGAAGATCGACAACGCGTGCTTGCCCAGATCCGAATTTCGGATCTGCACTTCACCCTGCCAGTCGACGTCGAACAATACGTCCTTGCCGGCATTGATCGAATTTTTGACCGGCTCGGCAGGCGAGCCATAGAAGTTTCCGAATACATGGGCATGTTCCAGCATCTGCCCATCAGCGACCTGCTGTTTGAATTCGTCCTCGGACAGGAAGAAATACTCGCGCCCATGCTCTTCGCCGGGGCGCGGAGCCCGGGTCGTCGCCGAGATCGAGAATTCCAGATCCGTATCCCAGGCCATCAGCCGTCTGGCCAGGGTCGATTTGCCCGCTCCGGACGGAGAAGACAGGATGATTAGTAGGCCTCGGCGGTCCGCCATGTCAGTCGTTCCCATTCTTATTCCACGTTCTGCACTTGCTCGCGCATCTGATCGATCACCGCTTTCAGTTCCAGCCCGACCGATGTCAGGTCCGAGCTTTGCGCCTTGGAACACAGCGTGTTGGCCTCGCGATTGAACTCTTGCATCAGGAAATCCAGCTTGCGGCCCACGGCCCCGTCCTGTGCCAACAACTCACGCGCGGCCCCTACATGCGCGGTCAGGCGGTCGATTTCTTCGGTGATATCCGCCTTGACCGCGATCATCGCCAGCTCTTGCGCGACACGATCAGGATCCGCGCCTTGCGTGTTCTCCAGCACCCGCGCGAGATTCTCACGCAGCCCCTCGGTCATCTCGTCCTTGCGTTGCTCGGCAATGGCCGCGGCTTGCGTCGTCAGTTCCGCGACCCGATCCAGTTGCGTGTTCAAGACCACCGCCAAAGCTGCCCCTTCGGTTTTGCGCATATCTATGAACGCGGCCAGAAGATCTTTGAATTCGGACGTCAGATGAGCAACAAGCGGTGCCGGATCGTCGGCCTCGGTTCCTGCATCCATCATCCCCTTGAGCGCCAAAAGATCTGACGCACGCGACGGCGCAAGCGTGATGCCGCGCGCAGCTGCCAGCGCTTCCGTTCGTTCAAGAGCGGTCAGGGCCGCAGCCATCGCGGTTTCGTTCAAGGCCAGGTCCGGGGCAGAATCCTCGCGGTTCAAGCGCATCGACAGGGTCACGTTTCCCCGGCTCAGGGATTTGGACAGCGACGCCCGCAACGCGACTTCGAGACCGGTCAACCAGTCGGGCACGCGCAGTCGCATGTCCAGCCCCTTGCCGTTTACGCTGCGAAGTTCCCACGACCAGCTGTGCGGTCCGAAAGTTCCCTTCCCCGAGGCAAATCCGGTCATGGATCTGATCATGATGGCCCTTTCCTGTTCCCTTGCTGTTTCGAGCATGTGCCGCACCTAATGCTATTGACTGGTGCAGAGCAAGAGTTTGCTGAAGACGCATTTGTTTGGCGCAAGTTAACCATTCGTTAAAGAATTGCTCCAAAATTGAATTAACCCGAGTCAAACTGCCCATAGCAATGGTTTGCGGGCCGTGGATGCTTCCAATGTGTTGCATTTTATGAAAAAGGCGGCCAATTGACGTTAGGGTGATGAAAATGAAAACCTTTTTCGGGATAGGTTCCGGGTCAGAATTTGGAAAGATCGTCGCAATGGATCGCTTTGACAGTGGGCGCAGCCTATCGCCGATCCGCCAGGCCGAGGCGTATTGGATCGCGTTGTTGAGCGGTGACAGCGTACCAATGCGGTCTCAAATCGACCCGCGCGGTCTTGAGAATGTTCTTGAATATACTTTCATCCTGGAACGCATCGCACCCGGCCTGGCCCGATTTCGTCTGGCAGGCAGCCATCTGAACGCACTAGCAGGGATGGAAGTGCGAGGGATGCCGTTGACCGCGTTCTTTCAACCGGATGCCCGTGCGCAGACCAAGGATGTTCTGGAACAGGTATTTGCATCCCCCGCTGTTGCCGAATTGAGTCTGACCTCGGGCGGGGTGTTGGGACGTACCCGGATGCAGGCCCGGATGATCCTTTTGCCACTGAAAAGCGACCTTGGGGATGTCAGTCGTGTTTTGGGGGTCATGATCGCCGATGGCGCAATCGGCAAGACACCGCGCCGGTTTTCACTGTCTGATACGCGGATCAAACCGGTTTCTGAAATTCAGGTACCCGCGCCCAATCTGCGCCGTCCTGTGGAAGGTTTTGCCGAGGAACAACGCGAATTCAAACGCTCTGCCGGCCATCTTCATCTGGTGGTGTCTCGCGACGATTGAAACACGTAAGATAGCCGTGAACAAAAAACAGCGGACCGATAGCCCGCTGTTGTCAGTGTTACAATTGCGCTTAGCTTACCGCGCGTTTGGAGCCGTTGCGGCGCAGGTTGGTCAGCTCTTCCGCCACCAGGAACGCAAGTTCCAGCGATTGCGACGCGTTCAAGCGCGGATCGCAGGCGGTGTGGTAGCGATCCGACAGATCCTCTTCGGTCACGGCGCGTACACCACCGGTGCATTCGGTCACATCCAGGCCGGTCATTTCGAAATGCACGCCGCCGGGGATGGTGCCCTCGGCCTGATGCACACCAAAGAAGTCACGCACCTCGCGCAGAACTGAATCAAACGGGCGGGTTTTGTAACCCGTGGCCGATTTGATCGTGTTGCCGTGCATCGGGTCGCAGACCCAGGTCACCTTGGCGCCCTCTTCCTTGACCGCCTTGATCAGACGCGGCAGATGCTCGCCCGCCTTGCCCGCACCGAAGCGCGCGATCAGGGTCAGACGCCCCTCTTCGTTGTCGGGGTTCAGCTTGGACATCAGAACCTTCAGGTCTTCGGCCGTGGTGGTCGGGCCGCATTTCAGACCGATCGGGTTCAGAACCCCGCGGCAGAACTCGACATGCGCGCCGTCGGGCTGACGGGTTCGGTCGCCGATCCAGATCATGTGACCAGAGCCGGCCAGCCAGTTGCCCGAGGTCGAATCCAGACGCGTCAGTGCCTCTTCATATTCCAGCAACAGCCCTTCGTGGCTGGTGTAGAATTCAACGGTCGAGAATTCATGGGTTGTTTCCGCAGTGATGCCAGCGGCTTCCATGAAGTCGATGGTGTCCTGAATACGGTCCGCTACCTCGGAGTATTTCTGAACGTCCTGTTCATCCGCAAAACCCAGAGTCCAGGCATGCACGCGGCTCATATCCGCGAATCCACCGGTTGAGAAAGCGCGCAGCAAGTTAAGTGTCGCCGCCGCTTGCGTATAGGCCTGCAACATCTTGTTGGGATTCGGAATCCTGGCTTCGGGTGTGAAAGCCAATTCGTTGATGATGTCGCCGCGGTAGCTGGGCAGTTCCACACCATCCACGATTTCGGTCGGGGCACTGCGTGGCTTGGCAAATTGTCCGGCCATACGACCGACTTTGACCACTGGAACCTTGGCGCCATAAGTCAGAACCATCGCCATTTGCAGCATCACCTTGAACGTGTCCCGGATCGCATCAGCGCTGAATTGTTCAAAGCTTTCAGCGCAATCCCCGCCTTGCAGAAGGAAGGCCTCGCCGCGCCCGGCGGCACCCAGATGCTGTTTGAGACGCCGCGCCTCGCCGGCAAAGACCAGCGGGGGATACTTTGAAAGCTGAGCCTCGACCTTGGCCAGCGCGGCCGCGTCGGTATAATCTGGCATCTGAACCCGGGGCTTGTTGCGCCAGTTCGATTTTTGCCATTCGGTCATAGCTTTGGTCTCCGCTGAAGTTTTCAGGTGGTCTCTATACAAAATGCAATGAAGAGTGACCATATCCCATTTGCGCCTCTTGACTGCGTAAACAAGCTTTGATCATGGTGGCTGCCAAATCTGCTGCTGAAAGATCAACTGTCCCGCAGCGAAGCAAGGACATCTCGCCATGCAAGAGCAACGCCAAGTTGTCACGGTGGAAGACACTGCGGCCCCACCCCGGAATTTCGTTTTTGTCCTTTTGGACAAATTCTCGCTGCTGTCCTTTGCTTCGGCGCTTGACAGTCTGCGCATCGCCAACCGCATGGCGAACAGACAGCTTTATACCTGGAAGCTGATGGGAGAAGGCGGGGAAACGGTAACCTGCTCGGCCGGGACCGAGTTCAAGCTGGACAGTGATCTGGTAGAGCTACAGCGCGACGACGTTGTTCTGATTTGCGGTGGTGTGGACGTTCAGGCGGCCACCACCAAGCGCGTGCTGAACTGGCTGCGGCGCGAAGCCCGAAGGGGCTTGCGGATCGGGGGCCTCTGCACGGCGGCCTATACTCTGGCAAAGGCCGGCTTGCTGGACAACAAGAAGGCGACAATCCACTGGGAGAACTCTGACAGTTTCATCGAGGAATTCGATGAGGTCGAACTGACCAAAGCCGTCTTTCAGATTGATGGCAGCCGCATGACGACCGCGGGCGGCACCTCGTCGATCGACCTGATGCTCAAGCTGATTGCGGATGACTATGGCGAGGATCTGGCCAACGCGGTGGCGGATCAGATGATCTATTCCTCGATCCGAACCGACCAGGACACGCAGCGCCTGTCAACTCCGACCCGAATCGGTGTGCGGCATCCGAAGTTGAGTCAGGTTATCCTGATGATGGAAAAGAACATCGAAGAGCCGATCTCGCCCTCGATTCTGGCCAAGGACGTCGGTATGTCGACCCGCCAGTTGGAGCGTCTTTTCCGCCGGTACCTCAGCCGTTCCCCCAAGCGCTATTACATGGAGCTGCGCCTGCACAAGGCCCGGAACCTGTTGATGCAGACCGATATGAGCGTCATCAACGTGGCGCTGGCCTGTGGGTTCGCCTCGCCCAGCCATTTCTCGAAATGCTATCGGGCGCATTACAACACCACGCCCTATCGCGAGCGTGGTGCGCAGAGCGGACGGCTGTCGGTCTAAAGCCCAGCGTCAAAGCTCTTTGACGAAATAGTGCAAGTACGGTCGGAGCATGGGCTGATCTTTGTAGGTTGTTGTCTTGATCGGAGAGTCCAGTTCAACAAACCCAAGCTTGGGATACAAAGATCGCATTTCCACATTTGGGGTGAGTGTATCTGCGATTAACCGCTTCAGCCCCATGGCTCTGGCGGCTTGTTCTCGTGCTTGAATCAATGCGCGCCCCACTCCGGTGCCCCGAGCGTCTTCGGTTACAAATACACGTTTCAACTCGCCGGTATACTGATCAAACCGTTTCATCATTCCACACCCCACGATTTTGCCACCGCGGTTTCTTGCGACGATCAGGCATCCGTTCGGAGGCATGTAGTCATCCGTATTTGCCCAGAATTCCGCAAGTGCGCTTTGCGGTGCGGAAGGATCCAATTCAAACCCCATATCCTGCATTCTTTGAGCGATAAGAGCATAATATTGCATCAAAATCTTATTCAGCTCGGTTCTTGGCGGGATACTTGTGCACAATTCAATGTCGAAATCACTCATGAATATCCCCTAAACCGTGTAACCTGTTGGACAGAGTGACTGCGACGATGGAAACGCGCAAATGGAATTGGAGAATCTGCTGGCATGCCTCGTATGTCACTGTTTCACAGACATCCTGTAAACCGCGCCCTGCCCGACCGAGATAAACCAGATCGCCCCATCCGGGGCCTGCACGATGTCACGGACCCGTTCGGTCTCGAGGCCCTTGATCTGTTCGACCTCGCGCAGCGGGTCTCCGGACAGCCGCGCGATATAGTCGAATTTCAGCGAGCCCACGAAAATGTCGCCCCGCCATTCAGGAAACATGTCGCCGGAATAGACCATCAACCCCGACGGCGCGATCGACGGGTCCCAATACAGGCGCGGTTGTTCCATGCCGGGCTTGCTGGTGCCTTCGCCGATCTTCTCTCCGGAATAATGCGTGCCGTACGAGATGACCGGCCAGCCGTAATTGGCGCCGGGTTTGACAAGGTTCACCTCGTCACCGCCGCGCGCACCGTGTTCCGACACCCACAATCGGCCGCGCCTATCCAGATCGGCCCCCTGTGGGTTGCGGTGCCCATAGGACCAGATTTCAGGTCGGATCTCTGCCTGTCCGATGAAAGGATTGTCTGACGGCACAGAGCCGTCGCGGTTGATACGGATCACGGACCCTGTGGCGTTCGAGCGATCCTGCGCCTGCGGCCCATCCCCTCGATCTCCGATGGTTACAAAAAGCGTGCCGTCATTGGCTTCTACTACGCGAGAGCCGAAATGCCGCCCGCCTGATCCGCCGGGAGAAGCCTCGAAAATGACCCGCAGATTCGTCAGGCGCGTGCCGTTCTCGGACAGGCGTGCGACTGCGACAGCCGTGCCTGCACCACCCTTTTGCGGTTTTGAAAAGGTCAGAAAAACCTCGCGGCTTTGATTGAAATCGCGCGGGATCGTGACGTCCAGCAATCCGCCCTGCCCCGAAGCTGCGACCTTGGGGGCCCCGGATACGGCATTCGCCTCTCCGTCCTGAACATACAGCAGGTTTCCGTCCCGTTCGGTGACAAGAAAACTGCCGTCTGGCAGGATGCCGACGGCCCAGGGCGTATCCAGCCCGCCTGCCATTTCGGTGATTTCAGCATTCCCGACCGAGGTCGACAACACCTGTGCCAAGGCACTTTCGGTGCAAAAAGTGACGAACAGAATCGCGGCAGCTCTGAGCATGTTGATCCTTCTCCGGACAATCCAAGGCAAACCCTAACAAAACAGATAGATTTCCGATCGATAAAAACACGATTGCGTTAGGACTTTTCTTTTCCGGGCAGCTTGCCTAGGTTCGTGGCCAGAACGAACACGTTCACAATAGGGAGTAACCATATGAAAAAGCTGCTTACAGCAACTGCAGCATCCGCTTTGCTGGCCGGACCTGCGTTGGCCGAAGACATCACGCTTGGTGTTTTGTTCGGATTCACCGGCCCAATTGAATCGCTGGCACCTGCAATGGGTTCGGGCGCTGAACTGGCGATGGCGGAAGTCACCGAATCCGGAAAACTGCTGGATGGATCCAAAGTGACCGCATCGCGCGCCGACACCGGCTGCATTGATAACGGTCTGGCCACTTCGAACGGCGAACGCATGATTGCGGACGGTGTTGCCGGCATCATCGGCGGCGATTGCTCGGGCGTGACCGGTGCGATCCTTCAGAATGTCGCGATTCCGAATGGCATGGTCATGATCTCGCCCTCGGCGACCTCGCCGGGCTTGTCGACCATGGAAGACAACGGCCTGTTCTTCCGCACCGCGCCGTCAGATGCGCGCGAAGGCCAGGTGATGGCGGATATCCTCAAAGATCGCGGCATCAACTCGATTGCTCTGACCTACACGAACAATGACTACGGCAAGGGTCTGGCGGACGCGATCCAAACCTCTTTCGAGGCAGCAGGTGGTGAAGTGACCATCGTTGCAGCGCACGAGGACGGCAAAGCCGACTACTCGGCCGAAGTTGGTGCTCTGGCCTCGGCCGGTGGCGACATTCTGGTTGTTGCGGGCTATCTGGATCAGGGCGGCCTGGGCATCATCCAGTCGGCGCTGGACAGCGGTGCGTTTGACACCTTTGGCCTGCCGGGCGGCATGATCGGTGACTCGCTGCCGGCCAATGTCGGCCCCGACCTGAACGGCTCGTTCGGTCAGATCGCCGGTTCGGGTGGTGAAGGCGCCGAGAAGTATTTCGCCATGGCCGAAGCCGCAGGCTTCGACGGTTCGTCGCCCTATTCGCCCGAATCCTATGACGCTGCGGCTTTGTTCATGCTGGCCATGCAGGCTGCCGGATCGACCAATCCGGCCGACTATGGCGGCAAGATCATGGACGTTGCCAACGCTCCGGGTGAAAAGATCTATCCCGGCGAACTGGCCAAGGGTCTGGAATTGCTGGCAAACGGTCAGGACATCGACTATGTCGGTGCGTCCGGTGTCGAACTGATCGGCCCCGGCGAAAGCGCTGGTTCCTATCGTGAGATCGAAGTGACCGACGGTGAAAACAAGACCGTCAACTTCCGTTGATTGATCTTCAAAGGCTATGAATGAAAGCAGCCCGGGCCTTGTGTCCGGGCTGTTTCAATGAAAAAAGACCGCACCCGATCAACGGGGTCGAGACAACAGCGCCGGACAGGCGGCAAGGGGAAAAGATGATCGTCGTCGAGGACGTGCACAAGCATTTCGGCGGATTTCATGCGGTGGATGGGGCATCGCTGGAAATCCAGAAAGGGTCGATCACCGGCCTGATCGGGCCCAACGGGGCAGGAAAAACCACTCTGTTCAATGTGATCGCGGGTGTTTTGCCGCCGACCAGCGGCAAGGTGGTGATGGACGGCGAGGATATCACCGGCCTGCCCCCTCATGAGCTGTTCCACAAGGGGCTGTTGCGCACGTTTCAGATTGCACATGAATTCCCGTCGATGACCTGCCGTGAAAACCTGATGATGGTGCCTGGCGCGCAATCAGGCGAGTCGCTGTGGAACACGTGGTTCGGCCGCAAACGCATCGCTGACGAAGAACGCGCACTGAAGGCCAAGGCCGATGAGGTGCTGGAGTTTCTGACGATTGAACATCTGGCCGATCACAAGGCGGGTCAGGTCTCGGGTGGTCAGAAAAAGTTGCTGGAGCTTGGCCGCACCATGATGGTCGACGCCAAGATCGTGTTTCTGGACGAGGTCGGCGCAGGTGTGAACCGCACCCTTCTGATGACCATTGCCGACACGATCCTGCGTCTGAACAAGGAACGTGGATACACCTTCGTCGTCATCGAGCACGATATGGATTTCATCGGCAAGATCTGCGATCCGGTCATCTGTATGGCCGAGGGCAAGGTGCTGGCCGAGGGAACGCTGGATGAGATCAAGGCCAATGAGCACGTGATCGAAGCCTATCTGGGCACCGGCCTGAAGAACAAAGACAAGCTGGAGGCCCAAACATGACCGCTGGCATGAGCGACACCCCCTACCAGGACGACAAGGGCAACAAGGATGCCTCGATCACCAATCCGCACGGTGTCGGCACCATGACCCCGGCCCATCGCAAAAGTGGTGCGACGCATAAGGTCGAAGGCGGCCCGTTTCTGATCGGCGACACCATGACGGGTGGTTACGGCAAAGGGCCGGACATTCTGCATGATTGCACCATCGCCGTGGACAAGGGTGAAATCGCAGTCATCGTCGGCCCCAACGGTGCGGGCAAGTCGACGGCGATGAAAGCTGTGTTCGGGATGCTGGATGTCCGTTCAGGGTCCGTGCGTCTGGATGGCGAGGATATCACCAATCTCAGTCCGCAAGACCGGGTCATGCGTGGCATGGGTTTCGTGCCACAGACACAGAACATCTTTACCTCGATGACGGTGGAAGAGAACCTGGAAATGGGTGCCTTCATCCGCCGCGACGACATCAGCCAGACGATGGAGCAGGTCTATGACCTCTTCCCGATTCTCCGCGACAAGCGCAATCAGGCCGCCGGAGAGTTGTCGGGCGGACAACGCCAACAGGTCGCAGTTGGCCGCGCGCTGATGACCCAGCCCAAGGTGCTGATGCTCGACGAACCCACGGCAGGCGTTTCGCCGATCGTGATGGATGAACTGTTCGACCGGATCATCGAAGTGTCCCGCACCGGCCTGCCGATCCTGATGGTCGAACAGAACGCCCGCCAGGCTCTGGAGATTGCCGACAAGGGGTACGTTCTGGTTCAAGGGCGGAATGCCTATAGCGGAACGGGCAAGGAACTACTGGCCGATCCAGAGGTTCGGAAGAGTTTCTTGGGGGGTTAGGATGAAACACTTTGCTAAATTCGTCGCGGTTTCCACTTTCTTTCTTATGCCCGGAAACGGGTTCGCAGAAATTCTGCGTTTGAAGGCGAACGGTGCTGAGATGCACTGCACCGCAAAACACGATTGCAACCCGCCTCTTGATTGCGGTGGAGATGATTTCAAGGACTGCAAACCGCGCAAGGGGTATTGCAAAGATTCCCTGAGCTTCGCTTTTCAGCCTCTTAAGGCGGAAGATACTAACGATCAAAAACAGTATGGCATGTTCGCTCTTGCTGGCCATGAAAAGTTCGTTTTATCAGGCGCAAAGATTGCTCTGGAAAACCAACAGAATGAAGTTTTGGTACTGTTGAAAGGTCAGCCGCCTTTGGATGATTTTGAGAATTGGGACGTCATGTTGTCAGATAACGGACGAATTAGTGTTCACGTGAAACTCACGAGCGGCGTACCGTCCGTAGCTTCTTTTCGTGGCGCTTGTCAGGTGGCCAACTAATGGCCTCCTCACTATTCCCGTTGTTGTTTGAGCCAACGGGCTGAGACTGGGCACGTATTCTCCCCACGCTCAAATTATTCCGCCATCCCAAGATTTCCACGCCTCAGCTGCAATCCGGTCACATTGTGCGTTTAGCGCCGGGCTTTGTGAAGGAAACGGTTTCCCGGTCAACCAAAGTTAGCTCCGTGAAATCAAGCGAACCTTCTGAATAAAAACTCTGTTCAGGACCCAAAAATGAAAAAATGGATGTGTGTGGCCATTGCCACCTTGTGCGCGACCGCCGCAACTGCGGAAGAACGTCACTTTGTCTGTGTGTCGGATCGTGACGGCAGCGAAGTGCGCCTCAACCGGGCACCGGAAGGAGACAAGGGCAATATCGAAACTGCGAATGTTTCAGGCGACGCGATGGTGTTCAAAGGCGTTGGCAACATGACGTTTGTCCATATTGAAGGCGAAGATGTCATGACCTTTGTCGTGCATTATGACGACATGTCCTTTGACCTCTCGGTCAAGGGTCCTCACGCGGGAACCGATCATGGCACCTGTACCGAGACGGACGCCTGATCCCGCTTCTTACCATCTCAGTCACCCACCGGAATTGGCCGGTGCGTGACTGAGCCAGGCCAAAACTAAATAGTCTTGCCTGCTTCCGGTTTTCTCGTGGATTTTTTTCACAACCAGCAGAAAAATATGACGCAAAACAGCGCAGGAAACATTGTGCCTGCGCGGACCGTCATGCCATAAGACCGCACCCGGACAGTGAGAAGAAATAATGGATCTACTCAACGCGCTTGTTGCGCTTGCGAATTTTGTGTTGGTGCCTGCGGTCGCTTATGGCAGTCAACTGGCGTTGGGCGCGCTTGGCGTGACCCTGATCTACGGCATTCTGCGGTTTTCGAACTTTGCCCATGGCGACACCATGGCCTTTGGCGCGATGATCGCCGTGCTTGTCACATGGGCGTTGCAGGCCGCCGGGATCAGCTTTGGACCATTGCCAACCGCCCTGCTCGCCCTGCCCTTTGCCATCCTGGGCTGTATCGTGCTGGTGCTGATCACCGACAGGCTGGTCTACAAATTCTACCGTGAACAGAAGGCGAAGCCCGTCATTTTGGTGATCGTTTCAATGGGCGTGATGTTCATCATGAACGGCCTTGTCCGGTTTATCATCGGGCCGGACGACCAAAGGTTTTCGGACGGTGCCCGGTTCATTGTTTCGGCACGCGATTTCAAGGCGATGACCGGTCTGCGCGAGGGGCTGGCCATCAAGACGTCGCAAGGTATCACGGTGATCGTGGCCGTTGTTGCCGTGGCGCTGCTGTTCTGGTTTCTCAACAAAACGCGCACCGGCAAGTCGATGCGGGCCTATTCGGACAACGAGGATCTGGCGCTGTTGTCAGGCATCAACCCGGAACGTGTGGTGATGATCACATGGATTATCGTTGCGGCGCTGGCCACAACTGCCGGCGTTCTTTACGGGCTGGACAAAAGCTTCAAACCCTTCGTCTATTTCCAGCTTCTGCTTCCAATCTTTGCCTCGGCCATCGTGGGTGGTTTGGGCAATCCTCTGGGCGCCATCGCAGGCGGGTTTATCATCGCGTTTTCCGAAGTGACGATAACATACGCCTGGAAGAAGGTGCTGACCTATCTTGCGCCGGAAAACCTTGAGCCGTCAGGATTGGTGCAACTCCTCTCGACCGATTACAAATTCGCCGTCAGCTTTGTCATCCTGCTGATCGTGCTTCTGTTCAAGCCCACGGGCCTTTTCAAGGGGAAAGCAGTATGACCGACGCTGTCAAAAATTCGCTGCTCTTCGCAATTGTCGGCGGCCTGATCCTGTTGACCGGTTTCACGCAAAGCTGGAACACCGCGATCCTGATCCTGAATATGGGGCTGATTTCCGCCATCATGGCAATCGGTGTAAACCTGCAATGGGGTTTTGCCGGTCTGTTCAATGTGGGCGTCATGGGCTTTGTCGCCCTGGGCGGTCTGGCCGTCGTGCTGGTTTCAACACCGCCTACGCCCGGTGCGTGGGCTGCGGGCGGCTATGGTATCGTTCTGGCTTTGCTGCTGGGCGCCGCGACAGTGGTGGCGGCTGTTCTGGTAGCAACGAGAATACCGAAAGGTCGAGTGCAAACCCTGACGATCATCGCCGTTCTTGTCGTAGGCTTTTTCGTCTATCGCGCAGTTTTCGACCCCAGCATTTCAGCGGTCGAGGCAATCGACCCGGCGATTTCCGGCAATATCGGAGGTCTTAACCTACCCGTTCTGCTGGCCTGGCCGGCGGGCGGTTTGCTGGCGGCGGGCGCTGCGTGGCTGATCGGTAAAACGGCGCTGGGCCTGCGTTCGGATTATCTGGCGATTGCCACATTGGGGATCGCCGAAATCATCATTGCAGTCATGAAAAACGAAGACTGGCTGGCCCGGGGCGTCAAGAACGTCTACGGCATCCCACGCCCGTCCCCTGTTGTTGGCTACGAAGTGGATTTGCAGAACGACCCGGCCTTTCTTGCGCGGGCTGAATGGTTGGGATTGGATCCCGTCACCGCGTCCACCCTTTCGGTCAAACTCGGTTATTCGCTGCTGTTCATGATCGTGCTTCTGGTGCTGCTCTGGATGGCTCAGATGGCGCTGAAAAGCCCGTGGGGCCGGATGATGCGCGCAATCCGTGACAATGAAGTCGCGGCCGAGGCCATGGGCAAGGATGTCACCCGTCGTCATCTGCAAATCTTCGTACTTGGTTCGGCCGTTTGCGGTATCGCTGGGGCAATGATGACAACGCTGGACGGCCAGCTGACGCCAAGCGCCTACCAACCGCTGCGCTTTACCTTTCTGGTCTGGGTGATGGTGATCGTGGGTGGTTCGGGCAACAACTTCGGGGCCGTTCTGGGTGCATTCCTGATCTGGTTCCTGTGGGTTCAGGTTGAACCGATCGGGTTGTGGCTGATGAATGTCGTTACCGCGGGCATGCCGGACGGAAGCGCACTGAAAGCCCACCTGTTGGACAGTGCTGCACATATGCGTCTGTTCACGATGGGTCTGATCTTGTTGATTGTTCTCAGATTCAGCCCAAGAGGGCTGATCCCGGAGAAATAGGCCACTTCCCCCTTCAATAAGCGAAACCGTGCCTTTACTTCGGCACGGTTTCTTGATTCTTAACGATTTTCTGAATAAACGGACCCACCGCAGTGTTTTCTTTTTGCGGTATGTTGCCGGCACTCACACCCGTCTACACCGATCTGTAACGATCACTCACACGTTTTGAAAAGAGTCAAAAATGAAAGCACCACGGTTCAAGACACTGCTTCTGTTTCCGGTTGTTGCCATCGTAACATCCGCCTGTATTCCGTCTCCGGAAGACCTTGAGACGACCCCCGTCAAGGTCCAGACGCCCAAGGGTGTCGTAACCTGTCAGCTGTATCGTCACGATCGGGTGACCTGGGACCGGGCGATTGACCTGCCAGCTACGAAAATGTCCGTGTCAGAGGCTGACGCCTATTGCCGTCAGGAAGGCCAGCGCCGTCTGAAGTGAACATTGCGGCGCCCGTGATGGGCGCCGTTCCGTCATCTGTTGCGGAACAGACCGCCAAGAATACCACGAACGATCCGGCGTCCGGTCGTTCCCTTCAATTCCTTGATCACCGCGTCGGTCATCGCCGATGCAAACGTGTCTTTCCGGCGCTGCACCCGGGACGAGGATCTGCCGACCCGGCTTCCCGAATATCTGCGAGCCGAAGAATATTCTCGCTCCATCGGTGATTGTGCCTCCAGCACTTCATCGGCCTCTGCCTGTTCAGCGGCCTTGGCGGCAGCCTCAGCCCGGGCCTGAAGGATTTCAAAGGCCGACTGTCGATCAATACCATTGTCATATTTCGACGCCATCGGAGAGGCATCGAGAATGGCCCGCCGCTGGGCATCGGAAATAGGCCCCAACTGGGACCCCGGCGGACGAATCAATGTGCGCTCGACGATTCCTGGAACGCCTTTTTTCTGAAGCATCGACGTGACAGCCTCACCGACGCCCACCTCGCGGATTGCGGCTTCGGTGTCGAAGGCGGGGTTTTCGCGATAGGTTTCCGCCGCCAGACGCAGATTCTTTCGGTCACGCGCCGTGAACGCCCGCAAAGCGTGCTGAACGCGATTGCCCAACTGTCCCAGAATATCCTCGGGTATATCGGCGGGATTCTGGGTGATGAAATAGACCCCCACCCCTTTGGACCGGATCAGGCGGGCAACCTGTTCGACCTTGTCCACCAGCACTTTCGGAGCGCCGTCAAACAGCAGATGCGCCTCGTCAAAGAAGAACACCAGCTTGGGTTTGTCAGGATCACCGACTTCGGGAAGCTCTTCAAACAATTCGCTCAGCAGCCACAGCAGGAACGTCGCATAAAGCCGTGGCGCGGCCATCAGTTTGTCCGAGGCAAGGATGTTCACCATCCCCTGCCCGTTTTCATCGGTGCGCATCAGATCGGACAGATCCAGCGCGGGTTCGCCAAACAGCTTTGTTCCACCCTGGTTTTCCAACACCAGCAAACGCCGCTGGATCGCACCGACCGAAGATGTCGATACATTGCCATATCGCAATGAAAGCTGGGCCCGGTTCTCGCCGATCCAGACCAGCAGCGCCTGAAGATCCTTGAGATCCAGAAGTGGCATTCCCTCTTCATCGGCCACGCGGAACGCGATGTTCAAAATACCTTCCTGCGCTTCGCTCAATTCCATCAACCGGGACAGCAGCAAAGGGCCCATTTCAGTGACCGTCGTCCGCACCGGATGGCCCTGTTCGCCAAAAAGATCCCAGAACGCAACCGGACAGGCAGAATAGGAAAAATCGTCGAACCCAATGCGTTTGGCACGATCCATAAATGCCTGATGCAGTTTGTGCGCGTCGCTTCCGGGCAAAGCCAGGCCCGACAGATCACCTTTGACATCGGACAAAAACACCGGAACCCCGGCTTGGGAAAAGCCTTCCGCGAGGATTTGCAACGTTACGGTCTTACCGGTCCCGGTGGCGCCGGCAATCAGCCCGTGGCGGTTCGCATATTTCAGCGCCAGTTGCTGCGGTTGGCCATAGCCTTCGCCTCCGCCACCCAAAAATACATTCTTGCCCATTAACATTGCCTTATGTTTCACCGATCCGTGACCAGCATACAAAGTTAACCTTTGACTGCGATAGTCAATTTGCCCCGCGTTTGTTTCCCTCACGTGGGGCAGACTTCCTCCCTGTCGACTGGCCGTGCCTTCGGGCACGGCTTTTTTGCAGGTTCAAAAATGGTTTCAAAGCTCTGACCGCAGTATTAAAATTTGAGGATAGCTGTTGACCCGTCTGCGACCCTTTCGTAGGGTTTGCGCATAAATAAGTCGGCCAGTCCGACGGGGAGAACCTTTTGGAGAAGAGAGCTGGCTTATACAGCTCTCTTTTTCTGTCTCAGTGCAGGTCGTTTCTGGTGTTCTGGCAAGAATCCGTTCACGTTCAGACCTGCCGTTCTGTTAGTGCCTGACACCAGTTCAGAAGAGTGTTAAACGAAGCAAAAAGCTCAAGCATCAAATCGAGGCACTCATGATCAAGCAACTTCTAACCGCAAATGCAATGGCCGTCGCCTTTCTAGGCAGCGCAGTCTACGCCCAGGAGGCCAACGACGAAAGCCAGCAGCAGGACGAGTCGGCCCAAACCGAAGCTGCACAGGAACTGGATCTGGGAGAAACCGGCCCACGTATAGGCGAACAATACGTCAAAGAAACAAGTGGTGCTTGGAGCATAACCTGTCTACGGACCGAAGAAGGCGATGATCCTTGCCTGCTGCGTCAAGTTCTTTCCGGTGCCGAAGGCCAGCCGATTGCGGAAATCTCGATAAACAAGCTTCCCGAAGGTACAGAGGCCGTTGCCGGAGCTAGGTTGACTGTGCCGCTGGAGACCATGCTGCAAGCGCAAATTGCTGTGTCCATAGACGGCGCACCGGGCAAAAGATACAACTATCATCACTGCAACCCGGTAGGCTGCGTCGCCCAATTGGGCTTTACGCAAGGCGATATAGACGCCATGAAAGCAGGCAGTAAGGCAACGATTTCGCTGGTGTCCATTCTGGCCCCCAGCCAACTTTTGCAAATCGAAATGTCGCTGGATGGATTCACCAGTGGTTACGACCAGTTGGAAGTCCTGCAAAACTGACACATCGCAGACAAAGGCCGCTCTGAATGCGGCGGCCTTGTTTTGAGCGTTGTTCTTTAAACTCGCTTCAGCGCCAAAACCGCGTTCAGCCCGCCAAAGGCAAAGGCATTGCTGAGCGCGACGTCGACTTTGGCTTCCCGAGCTTCGTTCGGCACAACATCAAGCGCGCATTCCGGATCGGGTTCCTCGTATCCTATGGTGGGTGCAATCACTCCGTCCCGCAGCGCCATGATACATGCCAACAGTTCCACCGCACCGGTTCCACCAATCAAGTGACCATGCATGGATTTGGTCGACGATATCATCAGATCGTCGGCATGGGGTCCAAATACATCCGCCACTGCGGCACATTCGGTTTTGTCATTCGCGGCCGTTCCGGTGCCGTGCGCGTTGATGTAGCCCACATCGCTGGCATTCAACCTGGCATCGGCCAAAGCACCTGACATGGCCCGCGAAGCCCCTTGTTTGCTGGGCATCACGATATCGGCCGCGTCTGACGACATAGCGAAACCGACGACTTCGCACATTATCTCGGCGCCCCGGGCACGGGCGTGTTCGTATTCTTCGAAAACAAAGATACCGGCCCCTTCCCCCTGTACCATTCCGTTGCGGTTGGCACTGAACGGTCGGCATGCGTCCTTCGACATCACGCGCAGCCCTTCCCAGGCTTTGACGCCACCGAAACACAACATGGATTCGGACCCGCCTGTGACCATGACCGGTGCAATACCGCTGCGGACCATCTGAAAGGCCTGTGCCATGGCATGGTTCGACGACGCACAGGCGGTCGACACGGTGAAGCTGGGGCCCTTGAGGTTGTGCTCCATGGAAACATGGCTGGCCGCCGCGTTGTTCATGAGTTTTGGAACAACAAACGGGTGTACCCGGTTCTTTCCGTCCTCATAAACCGAGCGATAATTGTCATCCCAGGTCGATACGCCACCCCCGGCGGTCCCCAGGACAACACCTGACTTTGCAGCAAGCTCTCCGTGAAACTCGATGCCCGACTGATCAATGGCCTCTTTGGCGGCGGTCAGAGTGAACTGGGTGAACCGGTCATACAGCGACATCTGTTGACGGTTGAACCGCCCTTCGGCCTCAAAGTCACGAACCTGCCCGCCGATCTTGATGGCCAACCGGTCAACGTCCCGGAACTTCAGTTCCGAGATCCCACAGCGACCTTCTCGCATGGCTTCCAGCGTGTCAGGAACCGAATGGCCCAGTGAATTGATCGTACCTGCGCCGGTAATGACAACACGTTTCATGAGCGTTTGTCAGACCTTTTCCGACACGAGCTTTTCGATCCCGGCAATGATCGCAGCAACATTCGAGATATCAAAATCGTTGGCCTCGGGTTCATTGGCGTTGAACGGAATTGAAATGTCGAACTCTTCCTCGATGGCGAATATGCTTTCGACCAGACCAAGGCTGTCGATTCCCAGATCTTCCAGCGTGCTTTCGGGCGTCACGTCCGATGGCTCCAGCACGGCCTGCTCTGCAATGATTGCGATGACGCGGTCGCTGATGCGCATGTCGATCCCCTGATTTTCAGTTTGACGATGATTTAATCGCTTGGGGTCTGTTTGAAAACAGCCTTTTTCAATGCCTCAACGTCGCGTGCCATGCGGGGCAGTCGCCGCTGCGCCTTGTAGACATCGGTATGGGTCTCCATTTTGATGCCCGGATACCCCATGATGACGCGCCCGGCGGGCACATTTGACAGAATCTTCGTGCCCCCGCCCGAAATGACGCCGTCCCCTATGAAAATATTGTCGACCACTCCGGTCTGACCACCCAGAACAACGTTGTTGCCGATCTCGACCGAGCCGGACACACCCGTCTGACCGCACAGCAGACAATCCTGCCCGACGCGGGTGTTGTGCCCGACATGGACCAGATTATCCAGCTTGGTGCCGTCACCGATCCGCGTGTTGCGGATGGTTCCATTGTCGACGGTGCAATTGGCGCCAACCTCGACATCGTCCCCGATCTCAACTGCGCCCAAAGAATGGATGCGAAGCCAGCTTTGGGCCTTGGCGTCGCCCTGGTCGCCCAACGTTTTTCGGGCGTTCTCGGCGCCAGAGACCTCGGGCGTTACGAAACTGAATCCGTCACCGCCAATCCTTGCGCCGGGCTGCGCGATGAACCGATCCCCGATTTGGGCCCGCGCGCCAATGCTGACCATTTCCCGCAGCAGGGCCTGTTCGCCTAGAACGGCGTCGATACCCACCACGCAGTGTGCTCCGATGACCGAGCCCGAACCAATTCGCGCCCGCGCACCAACAACGGTCAGCGGTCCTATGGCCACGTCAGATCCGATTTCAGCCGTTGGATCGATTACCGCGGAAGGGTGAATGCCCGGTTCAATCCCTTGCCCGCGATCCAGCATTGCAGTGATCCCCGCCATCGCCATGCGCGGACGTTTCACGAAAACGGCCGCCCGCAAGCCCATGGCCTGCCAATCCGCGCCTTCCCATAGAACGGCGGCGCGCGCGTCCCCTTTCGAAAGCGCTTCGGCGTATTTCGGAGACATGGCCATGGCCAGATCGGTTGGGCCGGCATCGCCCGGTTCGGCCGCCCGCACGATCGTCAGGCCGCCATCACCTTGGCACTCGGCCCCCAAAGCGTCGGCGATTTGCTGAATGGTAAACTGCATCACGGGCTTCCTTTTGGCAGGATTTGCCCTGTGCTTAACCCTGAACGTCCGGCAGGGCCACCCCTGCCTTTTGCAGGGCCTCCCAAATCTTGCGGTCCCGGCCATAGACATCACGGCGATACTGCACGTCGCCCTTTGGTCCGACATAGGCTGTTCGATAGATCAGGTGGACCGGAACTTTTTGCTCCAAATCGACCTTGGTTTCCTTTCCCGTGCTCAGAACACGATGAAAGAAGGCCTTGGGATCCTCTTCCTGTTTGGCCAGCAATGCATAGGCAAACTCGAAAGGCTGCGCCAGCCGGATGCAGCCGTGCGAGAACGCCCGCACCTCACGCGCGAACAGGCTTTTCTGAGGCGTATCATGCAGATAGATATTGTACTTGTTGGGGAACATGAACTTGACCAGCCCCAAAGCATTGCTTTTGCTGGGCGGCTGGCGCATCGCAAATGGAAAGCTCCGGGCGGTGAACTGATTGAAATCAACCGCCCCGCGATTGACCTGCCGCCCCCTGCTGTCAGTGATCTGGATATGACCGACCGCGTTTGGGTTCGCTTTCAGCTTCGGCAGGTATTCCTTGGTGATGATCGAGCGTGGAACATACCAGCTCGGGTTTATCACCATATGCTCCATCACATCCGAGAACTCCGGGCTGCGGCGATCATGCGTGTTCTTGCCGATCACCGCACGGGTTTCAAAAGTGACTTGACCGTCATCCACGATCTTTGCCGAAAAATCTGTCTGGTTGACAAGAATATGACGTGCGCCGCGATCCCGAGGCAGCCAGCGTTCCCGTTCCAGAGCGACATATACAGCCTTGAGCCGGTCCACGGCCGGGCGATTCAACTCGGCAATCGTGCCCTTGCCTGCAACGCCATCAGGTTCCAATCCATGCGCGATTTGAAAGGCCCTGACCCCTTCCAGCAGCGCGGCGTCGAAGGAGGGGCTGGCCGATGGCTTCATGTAGCCCATCAACACCAGCCGATTGCGAAGCTTCACGACATTGGGCCCGGTATCACCGTATTCCAGCTTGGTTTCCGGGACAGTTGCCCCCCAACCGCCTTGATCTATCAAGGCCTGAAGCGCCAGCTTCTGTTTCATCAAAGCCCGGTACTGACGGCTTTGAGGAGCCAACTGCGCAAAATACCCGGCGCCATGTATGTTCAGGCCGTTCAGATGCTCGGCCGCGCTGCGACGATCCACCGACCGAACAAGTCCGTCGTCGATGCTTCCCGGTCGCAGAACACCCGAGTACAATGCGTCGGCAAATTCCACGAAAACCCGGGTCAGCTCCGCTTCGACGGCGCCAAGGTCACGTGTCGAGCGTGCATCCTGCATTTTCTGCATCAAGGATGAAACTGTCACATCGGCCTGCGGCAGACCGTGCAGATGCGCATGTGACAGTGCCTGGATCAATGCCGCCCGGCGTTGCATATGCTCATCGGATTCACCCACCCAAATCGGCGAAAACCCGTTTGTCCGATAAAACTCTGCGATCTGGGAGTCCCGTGGAGTATGTTCTGCGACGGCCATCTGAAACGCCGTGTTGTGCGTGGGTTCAGAGGTGGTATTCGCCACACTGGCCGTGGCCGCAAAACAGGCGGCAAACAGGATACTGGTACTGGCTCGGAAAACAGAAAGCATTGGATGGCCTTGGAATCAATGACTTGGTTGGTGATACATGCGCCGAACAACTATGAATTCCACTGCGCAGACTTGTCTATTCACAAATTCCTTACCAAATTGCTTCTGTTGTCGTCTGATGCGCGTTTGCATCGACCCGGTGGCGCGCAGCCGACACCTGCCAATATTCTGCGCCCGCCTGTGACATTTGCGCAAAAAACTGCCGAAAATTCCCCCTTGAAAAGATGACTGTGAATCACTTCTTGGCCGCCGAATCCGATTGTGTCATAAATTCCGCATCTGGGATGGGAAAAAATTAAGACAGCGCGCGTAACATCGTGCGCAGGCAGGAACAGTACGGGACGAACCAAAATGACCAAGAGCAGTTCCTCGGGCTTGACCCGGCGTGCCCTTTTGGGGGCGTTTGCAGCAACCGCAGTCGCAGCCGCACCCACCTACTCCAATGCAGCAGGCTTTTTGCGCGGCGGCGGCGATATCCGTCGCATTCGCATGTATTCCGGTCGCACAGGCGAACGGTTGGACATGATTTATTGGGTCGATGGTAAGTATATCAAGGACGCTGTCAAAGAAGTGAACCATTTCATGCGGGATTGGCGCACGGATCAGGTAAAATCCATCGATTTACGTACGATTGATATCATGGCGGCATCACACAACCTTCTGGATGTCAATGAACCTTATATGTTGCTGTCGGGCTATCGCTCTCCACAGACCAACGCCATGCTCCGCGCCCGCTCTCGTGGCGTCGCCCGGAAATCGCTTCATATGCAGGGACAAGCCGCAGACTTGCGCCTGGCGTCCCGCTCTGTCTCGCAGATGGCCAAAGCAGCTATGTCATGCCGGGCCGGTGGTGTCGGCCAATACTACGGGTCCAATTTCGTGCATATGGACTGCGGCGTCGTGCGCACCTGGCGCGGCTAAGACGGCGCCTTCGCAATCTCGGCCGGTCTGACAGGGGCTTGCCGGGAGGGCCGGCTACATCCCTGCGTCTCCACCTCCGCCGCCGACATCCCCGCCACCGCTATCATTGCTGGAAGCCGTTTCCGTGGTGGCGCTGGTCTCACGGGACTTTTCATCCCCGGTATCAGAGGCAGCATTGGAGCTGGAAGCATTGTCGCCTTCTGAATCCTCGTCGCTGTCGGGTTCTTCGTTGTCGGTCAGCTTGGCAAGGATGAAGGCCAGAATTACGGCGACCACGATCCAACCCAACAGGTTTAAGAGTGAAAGGCCCATAATTGTGCCGCCCAACACCAACAGGGCCACAATCACGACGGCTATCAACATTTTTTTTGAAGAGATGACTTTCACGTTCTTTCCTCCGTTATAGCTGACGCAAGCCAGCCTTGTTCGGAAAGTGTACATCAAGAAACCACTGACAGAGAGGTCAAGCCTCGAAAGCGATCGTCAACTGCGATCAGCATGGCGGCGCTGGCAATTTTGAAAAGGCCGCCTGCGCAGCGATGAGACTGAAAGGCGCTGACATGATCAATGCGAGAGGTCGTGTCTCGAGATGCAGTCGCCGAACTCAATCAATCTTACATCTCCCAGACGCATATTCATGGAACAATCGCGGCAACCCTGTCTCGATCTTGTTCGTGGCTTGCGAAAAGGATTGCAGCCCGGAACACCGCACGCACCCCTGAACACGATCCTCCAAACACTGACCTAGGGCCTCAAGGGTGCTGCCTGAATCAAAAAGGATGCTTTATTGACCCGAGTTTCTGTTCTTCCAAAGCGCAAGGCGCTGCTCATCGCGTTTTTCATACTCGGCAAGGCGGCATGTTCTCGGAGCAGAGCAGGCCCCTCTTCCTTCACAGCGAAACGAGCCTGAAAGAATTCCAGTCCGGTGATCTGAGCAACGTCCTTAGGGAACCTTCGTTTGAACCTGAAGCCTTCCTTGAGTTTGTCGAGATATTTGATCTTCATCACGATAGCCATGTGGTACTTAAACTCCTGCAAATGTGGTACAGAAGCGGCTGTTTTTCCCAACGAACCTTAGAAATATGGCGATGGTGGCGCACCTGAGAGGATTCGAACCTCTGGCCTCTGCCTTCGGAGGGCAGCGCTCTATCCAGCTGAGCTACAGGTGCCTTGGCCGTTAGCTAACCTTGTTCCAATCCGGGTGCAACTGAAAATCGTGATTGTTGCACCCTCTTTGAAACCAAAATCAGGCGAAAAGATCATGCGCCAATTCAAGCGCTTCGATCAGCGTGTCGACCTCATCCGTCGTGTTATACAGACCAAAGCTGGCACGACAGGTCGCCGTGACGCCCAGGTGATCCATAAGCGGGCCTGCGCAGTGATGCCCGGCGCGGACGGCAACGCCTTTTTTGTCCAGAATGGTGGATACATCATGCGCATGGCCGGCCCCGTCCAGCGTAAAGCTGAAGATGGCTGCCTTGTCTGGCCGCGTGCCCTGAACCTGAAGCCAGTTGAGACCGTTCAGGCGCTGCATCGCATAGTCCCGCAAGCCGGATTCATGGGCGGCAATGTTGTCCATCCCCAAATCCATCATGTATTCCAGCGCAACGCCCAGGCCGATGGTTTGGACAATGCCGGGTGTTCCGGCCTCGAACTTCATAGGCGGATCGTTGTAGATCACCTGATCCTTGCTGACCTCTTTGATCATGTCACCGCCACCGATAAAGGGGCGCATCTCGGCCATGCGTTCGGACTTGATGTAGATCGCACCCGACCCCGACGGGCCATACAGCTTGTGGCCGGTGATGGCGTAAAAGTCGCAACCGATGTCCTGAACGTTCACCGGCATATGCACCGCGCCCTGACTGCCATCAACCAGCACCGGAACGCCCCTGGCATGTGCACCTTCGGTGATGGCTTTGACATCCACGACGGTACCCAGAACATTGGAACATTGCGTCACGGCCACAAGTTTGGTTTTCGGGCTGATCGCATCGATCACCGCCTGGGGATCCAGCCCTCCGTCAGCGTCCACATCCACCCACTTCAGAACGACGCCCTGCCGTTCCCGCAGGAAATGCCAGGGCACGATGTTGGCGTGATGCTCCATGACGCTCAGGACGATCTCATCCCCGGCTTCGAGGCGCGGCATGGCCCAGCCATAGGCAACAAGATTTATTCCTTCGGTCGTTCCGGAATTCAGAACGATCTCATCCTCGTTCAATGCCCCCAGGAAACGGGCGATGATGCCGCGAACGGCTTCGTATTTCTCGGTCGACAGATTGGACAGATAGTGCAATCCACGGTGAACATTCGAATACTCTTCGGAATAGGCACGGGTCACCGCATCGATGACGACCTGAGGCTTCTGAGCCGACGCACCGTTGTCCAGATAGGTCAGCGGCTTGCCATTCACCTGACGTGACAGGATCGGAAAGTCAGAGCGAATTTTCTGCACATCATACATGATACGGTTTTCCTAGACAGGCGCGGCCGGTGTTAAATACAGGACGAAGGGAACCGCAATCAGGGCTGACAACAGAATTACGGCGAAGGATTTCCAAAGGGATCCGAATTGATGCGCTTCGTTCAGGAAATGAAGCGTGATGTAAAGGCTCAGGATCGCCGTCGCGAACAGCATCATCATCATCAGAAACGGCATCGTCAGGCTTAGAACAAGGGTCATGACCAGGGCAACGATTTGCAGGAACTGCAACCACACTGTCAGGACCATCAGATCGTCAAAGCTTGCTTTGCCGCCTATCGCTTTTCCGACGACGAAGAACGCGAGGATGCTCAGCAGCATTGCTCCGGCGGACCGCAGCAAAACAACGGGGATACTTTCGGGTGGCGGTGCGATTTGACCCTGCGGCACGGGGACCGACAAATCGATGCCCAACTGCACGAGACAGTTCAGAACCACTGCCAGCGCAAAGGCCAACCACAAACCTTCCCGCCCCGGCTTCAGGGACAACAGCTGGCGGGCGGCTTGGTCGGGGCTTCTGATCGTCAGAACCGCCAGAGCGCCAAGGGAATTGATCGTCATGCAGCGGACCTTTGTACTTGTCTCAGACCGGATAACCAGAACCAGACAAAAACAGCAACCCAGGCGACACCCACAATTGTCAAAGCGGGCCCGGGCCCGATGAACCCGGCAACCAGACCATTCAACAAGACCAGGGGGGCGGATGCCAACAACGCCCAGAACAGGGCCAGTCGTGCGCCATAGGCTGTGCCCTGCCCGCCCGCCATCCGCGCCGCCCAATAGGAAACCAGCGCCAGCGTATAGAAAAACAACGGCAATATGAACACCGACCCCAGCAAGGCGCCGCCCAGAAGCATGTTCAGCTCGACACCTTCAATATGCGCTTTGCGGGCAAGGCTGGGCATTTGCGCAACAAAGGCCACCACGCAAAAGGCCATGACAAACACCAGCGCCCTGTCTTCCCGCTGACCCATTTCTAGAAGCCGGTGCACCACGCGCCCCGGCCCCCGGTATGTGGCCAGTATGTCAGACGAGACAGCCATCAGCCACGACGCGCCAGCCACCCTTCCAGACGGCTTACGATCTCGTCCGTCAAGGCGCTGTCTTCGATCTCATCCACCGCTTCGGCAAGAAAGGCCAAAGTCAGCATGTTGGTCGCGTCCTTGACCGGCACGCCACGGGACCGCAGATAGAACAGCGCGGTTTCGTCTATCGCACCCGAGGTCGAACCATGCGAACACGCCACGTCATCGGCATAGATCTCAAGCTCGGGCTTGGCGAGGAACTGGCTGTCACCGTCCAGAAGCAGCGATTGGCTGATCTGGTAACCGTCAGTCTTCTGGGCGCCTTCCTTGACCAGGATCTTGCCCTGGAACACGCCGGTCGCCCCGTTGCGCAGCACTTTCTTGAACACCTGCCGGCTTTCGCAGTTTACCGCGTCATGGGTGATGAAGACCGTGTCGTCATGATGGAAGTCGCCATCGCCAACACAGGCCCCGGCCACATGGGCGACCGCGTCATCGCCGGTCAGCTCGACGACCTGCTCATTGCGGGTCAGCACGCCATTCACAGTCAGTGTGAAGGACTTGTAGACCGATTCCGTGCCCAGACGGGTGAACATATGCGTCGCGGCCCGGCGTTCATGGTCCCTGCCCTGCGCGCGCACATGATGCAGCGTGCCCTTGTCGGCAATGTCGATCTCCATGCACTTGTTGAAGCGTGACGCAGCCGGGCCGGTTTCCAGAATGGTGGCCTCGGCCCCGCTTTCCACACGAACGACATGATGCAGGATCGCATCCGAGGTCGGCGACGCATGACGATAGATCAGGTTGATCGGTTTGGACGGTTTGCCAGTAACGTGAATCGCCACACCATCCGACGCAAAGGCCGTGTTCAACGCCGCCAACGGGCGCTGGACCGGGGACTGACCGCGCGCTTCAAGTACGCCATACAGGTCTTTCGCCCAATGAATGTCCTTGCAGCAGATATCCTCGAGCCGGTCGATGGTCACGCCTTCCAGCGACAGGTCGTCCGACTCTTCGGCACTGAATTCACCGTCCACGAAGACGATGTTCAGCCGGTCGAGCTCGCTGAACATCAACGGCTCATCATCGGCAAACACCGCCGCCGGAGGCGCGTCTGGCGAGACAAGCGTATCCGGTTGAGTGTATTTCCAATATTCGTCACGCCGTCCGGGCAGACCGGTTTCCAGAACACGGGCCAGCGCGTCTTCGCGCGCGGCGCGGGTGCAGCCCGCATCGGGCATGGTCAAGGCAGACAGCCGGGCCTCGGTTGCGGATTGTTTGACTTCGGGCAAGGCCATCAGTTCACCTCGGCAAGAATGTCGGCATAACCGTTGTTTTCAACCTCAAGCGCCAGTTCGGGGCCTCCGGTCTTGACAATACGGCCATCGGCCATGATGTGCACGACGTCGGGTTTGATGTGATCCAGCAGGCGCTGGTAATGGGTGATGACCAGGAACCCACGACCTTCATCGCGCAGGGCATTCACACCTTCGGCGACCAGCTTCATCGCGTCCACATCCAGACCCGAGTCGGTTTCGTCCATGATGCACATCTTGGGTTCCAGCATGGCCATTTGCAGGATTTCATTGCGCTTTTTCTCGCCGCCCGAGAAGCCCACATTGACTGGACGCTTGAGCATGTCCGCGTCGATCTTCAACGTCTTGGCTTTGGCACGCACTTCCTTGAGGAAATCCGCCGCGGACAGCTCGTCGTCACCACGCGCCTTGCGCTGGGCATTCACGGCGGTGCGCAGGAAAGTCATGTTGCCCACGCCCGGAATTTCCACGGGGTACTGGAACGCCAGAAATACGCCAGCAGCGGCGCGCTCTTCCGGTTCCATCTCCAGCAGGTCCTCGCCATCCAGCGTGGCAGAACCCTCAGTCACTTCGTACCCGTCGCGGCCCGACAGCACATAGCTGAGTGTTGACTTGCCTGACCCGTTCGGCCCCATGATCGCGTGTACCTTGCCAGCCTCAACCGTCAGGTCCACACCCTTGAGGATCTGCTTGTCTTCTTCTTCAAGCTTCACGTGCAGATTCTTGATTTCCAGCATTTTTTATCCTTTTGCGTATCGCAAGGGGCACCGTGGCCCCGAAACCTTCCTATCCCAGAAACTTGCGGATCAGCCGCGCGACGATCCAACCCAGGATCGCCCCTCCGCCAACCGCCCAAACCGGGTTGATGAATTCCATGTGGTTGATGTTGACGTAAGCCATACCCAGCAGACCGCCCAGAACCGGCAACGCGTACCCCAGCCAGGTCAGCACGTCCTCTTTCCGGATGCCGTTTCGTGACGCCCGCGTCATCAGCCAACCGACCCTTCCAGCGAGATTGCCACCAATTGCTGCGCTTCCATGGCGAACTCCATCGGCAGTGCTTGCAGAACGTCCTTGCAGAACCCGTTGACCACCAAGGCCACGGCCTCTTCTTCGTCCATGCCGCGCTGACGGCAGTAGAACAGCTGATCGTCATCCACCTTGGACGTCGTCGCCTCATGCTCAACCCGGGACGAGTTGTTCTTGACCTCGATATACGGAACCGTATGCGCGCCGCATTTGTCGCCGATCAGCAAGCTGTCGCATTGGGTATAGTTGCGGCTGTCCTTCGCCTTCGGATGCATCGAAACCAGACCGCGATAGGTGTTCTGCGCCTTGCCTGCGCTGATGCCCTTGGACACGATGCGCGACTTGGTGTTCTTGCCCAGATGGACCATCTTGGTGCCGGTATCGGCCTGCTGATAGTTGTTGGCAATCGCGATCGAATAGAACTCACCCTGGCTTTCGTTGCCGCGCAGAATGCAGGACGGGTATTTCCACGTCACGGCCGAGCCGGTTTCGACCTGCGTCCACATCACCTTGGACCTGTCGCCCCGGCAGTCGGCACGTTTGGTCACGAAGTTGTAGATGCCGCCCTTGCCGTTCTCATCCCCGGGGAACCAGTTCTGGACGGTCGAGTATTTCACCTCGGCGTCTTCCTCGACGATGATCTCGACCACGGCTGCGTGCAACTGCGCGGTGTCGCGCTGGGGCGCGGTGCAGCCTTCCAGATAGGACACGTACGAGCCTTTGTCCGCGATGATCAGTGTTCGTTCGAACTGGCCGGTGTTTTCGGCGTTGATGCGGAAATAGGTGCTCAGCTCCATCGGGCAGCGGACACCGGGCGGAATGTAGACGAATGACCCATCCGAAAACACGGCCGAATTCAGTGTCGCATAAAAGTTGTCCGACACCGGAACCACAGTGCCCAGATACTTCTTGACCAGTTCAGGATGTTCCTTGATCGCTTCTGAAATCGAACAGAAGATCACGCCGGCTTTCTTCAGTTCGGCCTGAAAAGTCGTGCCAACCGAAACCGAGTCAAAAACCGCGTCGACAGCAACCTTGCGGCCCTCGGCCGGTGCGTCTTCAGCACCTTCGACGCCAGCCAAAATCATCTGTTCTTTCAGTGGGATACCCAGTTTTTCGTATGTGGCCAACAGCTTGGGATCGACCTCATCCAAGGACTTTGGCTTCTCTTCCATCGATTTCGGACGGGCATAGTAATACTGGTTCTGAAAATCGATCTCGGGATAGGTGACCATGGCCCATTTCGGTTCTTCCATCTTGGTCCAGCGTTCAAACGCGGCCAGACGCCATTCGGTCATCCATTCCGGTTCTTCATTCTTTTCCGAGATCAGTCGGACGATGTCAGGGTTCACACCTTTCGGCGCGTACTCCATCTCAATGTCAGTTTCCCAGCCGTATTTGTAGGTTCCGGCCTCGCGCACCGCATCCACGGTTTCCTGATCGACACCTTCTTTAACCTGGGTCTGGTCCAAAGCGGCCATGACTTGCCCTCCGTCAGATCACGCGGCCCGCGCGCGATGCTTTTTCTCTTTCTCAAGCCACGTCTCGGCGAAACGCAGCACATCTTCTTCCGTTGTCCGAGGTCCCAGCGACACGCGGATTGCGCTGCTGGCAGTTTCCTCGTCAAATCCCATTGCGGTAAGCACCGCGCTGGCACGAACCTTGCCGCTGGAACAGGCAGAGCCCGCACTGACGGCAAAACCCGACAGGTCCATCTGCATGACCTGGGTTTCCCCCTTCCAACCGGGCACAGCAAAACACAGAGTGTTCGGCAGGCGTTGCCGCCCTTTCCCGACAAAAATAGGTGATTTTACAGCAGCCTCAAGAGCGTTTTCTAGAATATTTCTAAATTCTTCGATCTGCTCCCAAACGCCATTGGCCAGATCCCGTGCAGCAGCTTCAGCTGCGGCGCCGAACCCCGCGATACCAATGACATTTTCGGTTCCTGACCTGCGGCCCATTTCCTGACCGCCCCCCTTGATCTGCGCCGCCAGATCGGTTCCGCGATGCATCACAACAGCACCGACACCCTTTGGGCCGCCCAGCTTATGGGCGGAAATCAAGGCCATCTGCGCATTCATCCAGTTGAACGCGACGGGCAGCTTGCCAAAAGCCTGTGTGGCGTCTGTCACGGCCAGACCGGGCGGCAGTGTTTGAACAATCCCCGTCTCAGAGTTTGCCAGTTGCAACGTCGACGTTTCAGGTGCGGCCACCTGCACGTCTCCGGCCTCGGAAACCGAAAGATCCTCTTTGATCCAGGCTCTTACCGCGTCATGCTCAATCGCTGCGCCGTGCAATTTGCGCCCCGACAATGTCAGCGCCGCGCCTTCGGTTGAACCAGATGTAAAGACGATATCCGCTCCATCCGCCCCAAAGGCCGATGCAACCTGAGCCCTAGCACGCTCGATCAGAGCCTTGGCGGCCCGACCTTCCGCATGAACCGACGAGGGGTTGCCGCAGACATCCATCGCCGCAATCATCGCGTCCCTTGCTTCGGGGCGCAGCGGCGTTGTTGCATTGTGATCCAGATAAACACGTTTCATGGATACATCTTTTTGCCGACAGACTTCATTTCTTACCTCGCCCGTTCAGATCATTCATCTACGACAGAGAACAGGCTCGGCACGGCCGGGCATGGGGCGAGGTCGTTCTTGATCACATCCGACAACCGGGTTTGATGCAGGAACACATAGACATGCGCGCTGAGACTTTCCCAAAGCCGATTGGTCAACGATTGTGCGCGGCTGCCGGACGAAGCCCCGGACGCTCCTGCCCCTTTTTGCAGCGCATCAACGGTTTCGTCCACGGCCGCCAGAATCTCGACAACGCGAATTTCGGATGCCGGGCGCGCCAGTCGATACCCGCCGCCGGGCCCACGCACGGAGGACACCAAGCTCGCCCGGCGCAGTTTGACGAAGAGCTGCTCGAGATATGGCAACGAGATGTCCTGCCGCTCGGAGATTTCCCCGAGCGTTACCAGTCGTTCCGTCGGCTGAAGCGCAATATCCGCCAGAGCGACCATTGCGTAACGCCCTTTGGTCGACAGCTTCATTCCATGTCCCCTTTCAGCAGGATTTGCGCGAAATCATTGACGCCGACGTTGCCAGTGCGTATCTCCGACTGACAGCGCAGAAAAGCGCCATGCAATGCAATTAGAACCGTTCTAAGGTGCCCGACGATTATCGTCAAGTATATCCGGGCATCTGTACGAAAAAGACAGGACCAAAGCACACATGCCCGAGGTGATTTTTCCCGGACCCGAAGGCCGCCTGGAAGGCCGCTACCACCCGCAAAAGGAAAAAGACGCACCGATCGCCATCGTGCTTCACCCGCACCCTCAGTTCGGCGGGACCATGAACAACAAGGTGGTCTACAACCTGCACTATGCCTTCTACAACATGGGCTTCACCGTGTTGCGCTTCAACTTTCGCGGCGTCGGTCGCAGCCAGGGCGAATACGATCAAGGCGTGGGCGAGCTGAGCGATGCGGCGTCGGCGCTGGACTACCTGCAATCGATGAACAACAATTCGAAACACTGCTGGGTCGCAGGTTTCTCGTTCGGTGCGTGGATCGGTATGCAACTGCTGATGCGCCGCCCTGAAATCACGGGATTCATCAGTGTATCGCCCCCTGCAAACATGTACGACTTTTCGTTCCTTGCCCCCTGCCCGTCTTCCGGCCTGATCATCAACGGCACGGCTGACAGGGTGGCGCCTCCGGCTGACACGACCTCGCTGGTGAACAAGCTGCACGAGCAAAAGGGAATCACCATCACGCACACCGAAGTGGAAGGTGCGGACCACTTCTTTCAGGATCGTCACATGGACACGCTGATCACCAATGTCAGCGACTATGTGAAACGCCGCCTGACCGAGAACACCCGCTGATGTCCGACACCATCACATCTCTTGCCGCCAAACTGGCCGAAGATACGATGAAGGTTATGGATGAGACAGGCGAAGACAGGTTCTTCGTCGAAGTTGGAGAAGTGCTCGGGGCTGCGTCTCAGTCTCTGGAAGAGGCGTTTCTGACGGAAATTCGTGTTCGGTTGGCGGAACGGAAAGCCAGGCAGTTCGTGATCAAACGCTTGTCTGCGCATCGTGCGAAGCAGAAAGCGATCGAAAAACAATGACCGACCGTTTGTCGGCGCAAATCGCATTTCTGAAACGGGCCGACGAACTGAAAATGGTCGAGCGGGCAAATGTCCTGCTTGACCAGTCCAGACCCGAGAATTCCGCGGAGCACAGCTGGCATCTGGCCTTGTGGGCCCTGGTCATGGCCCCGTTGGCAGGGTCGGATGTCTCGATTGATCGGGTCATCCGTATGCTGTTGCTGCATGACCTGGTTGAGATCATCGTCGGCGACCACCCCATTCATCTTGAAACCGATTGGAACTCGGTTGCCGAGGCTGAGCAAGCCGCAGCCAAAGATCTGTTTGGGCTGTTGCCAGGGGATCAGGCTGATGCCCTCCACGCTTTGCGGCGTGAATTCGAGGAGGATCAGACCGCCGACGCCCGGTTTGCAAAAGTTCTGGATCGGTGTCAGCCGCTGTTTCAGGTTCTATGTGCCCCGAACCCCGATCCGGACCACGTGGACATAGCGCGCTCAAATCTCGAAGGCGGTCGCGCCGCCTATCTGGCACAGGTTTTTCCACTGGCCTACGAGCACGCCGCAAACCTGCTGGCTGGTGCAGATACGAAGGCCAACGCGTTTACGACACGGCTGGCGTTTCTGACCGAAGCCGATCAGTTGAAATCCGTTCTCCGCGCCTCGCGGTTGATGGCGGGAGATCGTTTCGAAAACTCGGCAGAACACTCGTGGCACATCATGCTCTACGCCTGGGTTCTGGCTGAAAATGCGCCCCCAGAGATCAGTGTTGATCGGGTCCTTCAAATGCTGCTGCTGCACGATATCGTCGAAATCGACGCGGGCGACAATCCGATCCACGGGCAGGTCGACCACGCAGCGCAAGCAGCCAAGGAACAAGCGGCGGCCAAGCGTTTGTTCGGGCTGCTGCCCGACACGCAATGCAGCACCTTCACGACACTGTGGCACGAGTTTGAAGCGGCAGACAGCCCGGACGCCAGGTTCGCCAAAGCCGTTGATCGTTTTCAGACACCTGTCGCCAATCTGGAAACCGGTGGCGGGTCGTGGGTCGATTACAAGGTTACATATGCCCAGCTTGAGGCACGCGTTCAGCCTGCGATTGCAGCAGGTTCTCCTCGGCTGTGGGATTGGCTGCAACCGCAACTGGCAGCACATTTCCAAAGCGTCGAGGCTGTACATCATTAGACGGAAAAGAAAAAAGGAGCCCGACGGCTCCTTTTTCCCTGCTAAGCTCTACGTGGCGCTTAAAAAACACTACTACCATCAAACTGTTCAACCATGTTGGCTGCTTCAACTTCGACGGACCCCCCGTCAGCAAGCCACCCAATCGCCACTATCAGACCCGCAGCAAATATCACGGATTTCGAAAATGTCGTCATAACTCAATACTCAATAACAAATCCTAAAATACGCTGAGAACATTACACTAATTCGATTCTCTGAATAGTCAGGTATACCTGACCTCAAGTGGTTTTCTTCCATCTTCAGACCCAAAATTGCCTTGTCCACCCCTTCGGTTTCATGCTCAACGCGGGGTATCTTTCCTGTTTCGAGGATCAAAATGCCCCAAGCCTATCTGTATCTGATGCTGGCTGTTGTTGCGGAAACCATTGGCACCACGGCCTTGCAGGCCAGTCAACAATTCACGCGGTTCTGGCCATCCGTCCTTGTGGTCATGGGGTACGGAGTCGCATTTTACCTCATGGCGCTGACGCTGAAATACATGCCTGTCGGCATTGTCTATGCAATCTGGTCAGGTCTGGGCATCTTTCTGATCGCCGTGATCGGATTCATCGTGTTCGGCCAAAGGCTGGATTGGCCTGCGATCCTGGGGTTGACGTTGATCTTGTCCGGAATCCTGATCATTCACCTCTTTTCCAAGACTGCCGGCCACTGATCCACGGTTAGGGCTGGTATATTTTGTCGCGCCGCGCTATGCGCGCGGCAACTTCCCGTTCAAAGGCTGACCTCTCATGGACCTGCGCAATATCGCAATCATCGCTCACGTGGACCACGGCAAGACGACCCTGGTGGATGAGCTGCTCAAACAATCCGGCGCGTTCCGGGAAAACCAGGCCGTGGCGGAACGCGCCATGGACAGCAACGACCTGGAACGCGAGCGTGGCATCACCATTCTGGCCAAGGCAACTTCGGTCGAATGGAAAGACACCCGCATCAACATCGTCGACACGCCGGGCCACGCCGATTTCGGTGGTGAGGTCGAGCGTATCCTCAGCATGGTCGATGGCGTTGTCCTGCTGGTTGACGCCGCCGAAGGCCCGATGCCGCAGACCAAATTCGTGACGTCGAAAGCCCTGGCGCTGGGCCTGCGCCCGATCGTGGTTCTGAACAAGGTCGACAAGCCGGATGCGGAGCCTGATCGCGCACTGGATGAATGCTTTGATCTGTTTGCAAACCTCGGTGCCGATGATGATCAATTGGATTTCCCGGCCATGTATGCCTCGGGCCGCTCCGGCTGGGCGGATATGGAGCTGGACGGCCCCCGCAAGGACCTGAGCGCCCTGTTTGATCTGATCGTCGATCACGTTCCTGCCCCGAAACAGATCGCGCACAAGGGTGAACCGTTCCGGATGCTGGCCACCACTTTGGGCAGCGATCCCTTCATCGGCCGCATTCTGACCGGTCGTGTGGAAAGCGGCACATTGAAGGCTGGCGACAGCCTGAAAGCCCTGAGCCGCGATGGATCGTTGATCGAAAACTTTCGCGCCTCAAAAATATTGGCATTCCGTGGGCTGGCACAGCAACCTATCGATGTGGCCGAAGCCGGTGACATCGTCACCATCGCCGGCATGAGCAAAGCCACCGTGGCGGATTCTCTGGTTGCTCCGCAGGTCGAAGAAGCCCTGCCTGCACAGCCCATCGACCCGCCGACGATCACCGTAACTTTTGGCATCAATGATTCTCCGTTGGCCGGTCGGGATGGCAAGAAGGTTCAGTCGCGCGTCATCCGTGATCGCCTGATGAAAGAAGCCGAATCGAATGTCGCGATCCGCGTCACCGACACACCCGGCGGCGAGGCTTTCGAGGTCGCCGGCCGCGGCGAATTGCAGATGGGTGTTCTGATCGAGAACATGCGTCGCGAAGGGTTCGAGCTCAGCATTTCGCGCCCCCAGGTTCTGTTCCGCGAAGAAAACGGACAGCGTCTGGAACCCATCGAAGAAGTCACCATCGACGTGGATGATGAATACTCGGGCTCGGTGATCGAAAAGATCACAGGGGCGCGCAAAGGTGAGTTGGTCGAGATGCGCCCCGCTGGGGCCGGCAAGACCCGCATCATCGCGCATGTACCGTCCCGTGGTCTGATCGGCTATCACGGCGAATTCCTGACTGACACCCGCGGCACAGGCGTTCTGAACCGCGTGTTCCATGGCTGGGCGCCGCACAAAGGCCCGATCCCGGGTCGCCGGGCCGGCGTTCTGATCTCGATGGAGAACGGTCAGGCCGTCGCTTACGCCCTGTGGAACCTGGAGGAGCGTGGCCGGATGTTTGTCGGCCCTCAAACGGATGTCTATCAAGGCATGGTGATTGGCGAGCATTCTCGTGACAATGATCTGGAAGTGAACCCGCTGAAGGGCAAGAAACTGACAAACGTACGCGCCAGTGGCTCGGACGATGCGGTTCGCCTGACACCGCATGTTCAATTCTCGCTGGAAGAGGCAATTGCCTATATTGACGACGATGAACTGGTCGAAGTCACACCGAATGCGGTGCGCTTGCGCAAGCGTTATCTTGATCCGCACGAACGCAAGCGGATGGCCAAGTCGGCCTGATTTTCCGGGCAGACCACCGTCGCGATCAGAAACAATTGCCCAAGTGTGGCAATTTTGCGTCCAAACGGACAAAAGATGAAAAATGGACAACCGGGCACTGCGCCCGGTTTTCTTTTGATAACAGGCGGCTTTCTGCTTCTGGTTGCATTAATTCTTCACCACTCCCCCGGCCCACATATTGTGATTGAGACCCGTTTAAGGTGAAAATATGCCAGTTGTGTGACGTCGTTCATAAACACCCTCGCTTCGGTGGTTCATATGAACACGTAGTAAAGTATCGAGTTTCTAGGAGTTCCAAATGGGTATCCGGTCCCGCAATATCCCGCTGTTTTTTGTTGCTACGACGTTTTTGTTTTCGCCTGCGGGCGAAGCTTTCGCAGCCGGGACATGTACCGTTCAAACAGCCAGACAATCCGCAGCTTCCGCACAGGTGTTATGTGAGTGCGACGCGGTGACATCGGGTATGATCCGGTACATTCAACGCCGGCACGATTTCGATCAAATTCTGGCGCGAGTCGGAGCTGAATGCACACCACTTGCAGATTTGCTTTCTGATTTTCCCACGGCATCGATCGGCGCAAGTGATCAACGGTCCGGAGATGGTCCGTCTGATGAGACTGTCGACAGCAGCCCGGCTTTCGGTGGCGGCGGTGGTTCAGGCGGTGGAACTGGCACCACTGGCGCTGGAGGCGGTGGCACTGGCGGTGAAGGTGGCAGCACTGGTGGTGAAAACGAAGGCGGCGGTGAAAGCGAAGGCGGCGGCGAAGGCGGCGGCGAAGGTGAAGGCGGCGGCGAAGGTGAAGGCGGCGGCGAAGGTGAAGGCGGCGGCGAAGGTGAAGG